>CANKHA010000009.1 GCA_947481685.1 Bradyrhizobiaceae bacterium | reverse complement strand
CCTGCAAGTGGTTCAGCCGCCCTTCGTGTGCGAGAACGTCATCGATCCCGACGCATTGTCGCAGGCAATCCGCACGCATTTCACCAATTTCGATATCGCGCATGACGGTGATGTCGAGGTGGCGCTGGCTTTCCGGTGGCTGGGTGCGCCGTCTTATGAACGCATCTCCGCTTTCGCCGAAGGCCTCAAACGCGGCATGGCGGAGCGCATCGCCAGGAAGCAATCGATTTATGTGATGCTCGATGGCGACGTGGCCCAGACGATGGGCGCCATCCTTCGGGAAGAAAAGAGCGTCGAGAGCGAACTCCTGGTCATCGACGGCGTGGTGTTGTGGGACTTCGACTATATCGACCTCGGCCGTATCCGGATGCCGTCCAACACGGTGCCGGTGACGATCAAATCGCTGGTGTTCAACGAAGATCCTCGTGGGCCACGGCCACGCGAGCGCATCCACCATCACGAAGAGGGCCACGATCACGAACACGGCCATGACCACAGCCATGATCATCACGGTCATGATCATGGTCCTGGTTCTGGGCATCACCACCACAGCCACGACTGAAGAGAAGGCAGAGACGCTGGCTCAGCCGGCGTGATATAAGGACTATGGAACCCGGCTCCGGTGCATGTTAACCGGAGCCATCATCAGAAAACACAAGCGTAGGAGAGCGGTATGGCAAAAGACGCCATTGTATCGGCAGAGTTGGCGAGCAAATTTGCGACGGAAAAAGAGACCCCTTACACCCGTTGGGTGGCCAAGGAAGGCCTCGACATCATCCCGTCCATTTACGTGGAAAGCCTCCACACCGTTGCGCTGAAGCCGTGGGCGCGCCGCGGCGGCAAGGGCGTCTATATGAACCACGACGCCTCGCGCACCTCCAACGACTGCTACGTGTGCGAAATCGATCCGGGCGGCAAGCTTGCCCCACAGCGTCAGCTGTTCGAGGAAATGATCCTCGTCCTCAGCGGCCGCGGTTCGACCAGCGTGTGGAACGACGAAGGCGCCAAGATCACCTTCGAGTGGAAGGCTGGCGCTCTGTTCGCCATTCCGCTCAATGCCTGGCACCAGCACTTCAACGGCTCGGGCCAGGAGCCCGCGCGTTTCGTCTCCGTGACCAACGCGCCGCCGGTGATGAATCTCTATGAAGAAACCGACTTCGTGTTCAACACCAAGCACGATTTCAAGAGCCGCTTTGCCGGCGAGCCCGACTATTTCAGCAACAAGGGTGAGCAGAAAGGCCTGCTCCTCGACACCAACTTCGTGGCGGACGCGGTCAACATTCCGCTGGTCAACGCCAAGGAGCGCGGCGCGGGCGGCGGCCATATTCGTTTCTCGATGGCCAAGGGCTCGATGAACAGCCACATTTCCCAGTTCCCCGTATCAACTTACAAGAAGGGCCATGCCCATGGTCCGGGCGCGCACGTCATCATCCTGAGCGGCGAAGGATATTCGCTGATGTGGGCGGAAGGCGAAGAGCCGAAGCGTTACGACTGGAAGGTCGGCACCATGATCGTGCCGCCGAACATGTGGTTTCACCAGCACTTCAACACCGGCAACACGCCGGGCCGCTATCTCGCGTTCAAGCACGAAGTCGTGTCCGTGCGTAACGCGCAGGGCGTTCCGAAGGCCTGGATCAGCCGCCGCATCGGCGGCGACCAGATCGACTACGTCGATGAGAAGCCGATGGTCCGCAAGCTGTTCGCAGACGAACTGGCGAAGAACGGCATGCAGGCGAAGATGGATCAGGCCTACGAAGACGAAAAGCCCGAGCTCGCAGCGATGGCCAAGTCCGCCTGATCGACTTCGGCAGACAATAAGAAACGGGGGCCGCGTAAGCGGCCCCCGTTTGCGTTTGGGTCAGAGTTTTTTAGTTTGTCGCACAATCTTGCGGCGAACCGGTTTCCATCCCGGATCAAGTTCGGGACAGGCTTTCGCCGGATTGCCCTAATGCGGTGTTGCCGGCACCGCGCCCGGCGGAATCGTCGGCAGGTTTTTTCGTCCCATCCAGCGTTGCCGCAACCGGTCCAGCATCAGATAAATCACCGGCGTCGTGTACAGCGTCAGGAATTGCGACACCAACAATCCGCCGATGATGGTCATGCCGAGCGGGCGGCGCACTTCGCTGCCGGGGCCGGTGGCCAGTATCAAAGGCAATGCGCCGAGCATGGCGGACAATGTCGTCATCAGGATCGGCCGGAAGCGCGCGATACAAGCCTCGACGATCGCGCGTTCGGGTGTGAGGCCGCGGTTTCGCTCGCCGTCGAGCGCGAAGTCCACCAGCATGATGCCGTTCTTCTTCACGAGGCCGATCAGCAGAATGATGCCGATGAAGGCGATCAGCGTCAGCTCGACGCCAAACAGTTGCAGCGCCATCAATGCTCCGAGACCTGCCGGCGGCAGGGTGGAGATGATGGTCAGCGGATGCAGCAGGCTCTCATAGAGCACGCCGAGCACGATATAGACCGCGATCAGCGCCGCGAGCAGCAGCATGGGCTGACCCGCCGAACCCGTACGGGCGGTCCGTGCATCGCCGGCAAATTCGGTATGCACGGTGTCGGGCATGTGAAGTGCAGCGACAGCCTGGTCGATGGCATTGGCCGCCACTTCAAACACGACGTCGGGTGCCAGCTCGAAACTTACCGTCACCGCGGGATACTGGCCCTGATGATTGACGGTCAGCGGCGCGATGCCGCGCTCCAGACGTGCCAGTGCCGAAAGCGGCACCTGTGCGTCCTTCCCGGGCACGTAAATCTTGGTGAGGTCGCCCGGGTCGCGCTGGAAGTTGGGATCGACTTCCAGAATGACACGGTACTGGTTGCGCTCGTTATAGATGGTCGAAACCTGTCGTTGTGAGAAAGCGTTGTTAAGCGCAGCATCGATATCCGCGATGTTCACGCCAAGACGTGAAGCCGCCATCCGGTCGATGATGACGTTGGCCTGCAACCCGCTGACGTCGCGGTCGGTATTGACCTCGGTGATTTCCGGCAACGTCTTCAGGCGTTCGACGATTTTCGGAACCCACTGGTTGAGTTCGGCGATCTCAGGGTCCCAGATGGTGTATTGGTTGCTTGAATCGCTCGATCTCCCGCCGGTGCGGAGTTCTTGCGATGGAAACACATAGGTTTGCACTCCGGGGATGGTGCGGAGTTGTATCCGCAGCCTTTGCGCCACCGTCTCTGCGCTCACGCCGCGCTCGTCCAGCGGTTTCAGGCTGATGAACAAGCTGCCGCGATTGACCGAGGCATTGTAGCCACCGCTGCTGCTGATGGAGGAGCCGACGCCCGCGACCGCCGGATCGGCAGAGACGATCGCCATCGCCTTTTGCTGGAGCTCCGCCATGGCGGGGAATGAAATATCGGGTGAGGCGCGGGTGCCGCCAAATATCAGGCCGGTGTCGTCCCTCGGAAACGCGCTCTTGGGTGTGGTGACATAGAGCCTTGCCGTCAGCCCAATGATGGCGACGAATACCAGCAATACCAGTGCACCGCGGTGGAGGACATATTCGAGACTGCGGCTGTAGCCGCGGATCATCCCGCTCAATGCGGCTTCAACAACCCGGTCGAGCCAGGTCTTGTTTTTGCTCGGGGGCGAACGGACAAAATAGGCGCATATCATCGGCGTGACCGAGAGCGACACCGCGGTGGAAATCAGGATCGCGAATGTCAGCGTGACAGAAAATTCCCGGAAGAATCGGCCAACGATGCCGCCCATGAACAGCATGGGTATGAAGGCCGCGATCAGGGAAATGCTGATCGAAATCACCGTGAAGCCGATTTGCCTGGCGCCCTGCAGCGCGGCGCGGATGGGCGACATTCCGCGCTCCAGGTTGCGGAACATGTTTTCGATCATCACGATGGAGTCGTCGACTACGAAGCCGACCGAGACCACCAGCGCCATTAGCGATACGTTGTTGATGGAAAAGCCGATAATCCACATTGCGCCGCAAGTGCCGGCCAGGGCGAGCGGAATGGTGACGCCGGCCGCGATTGTTGCCGCCGTCCGCCGGAGGAAAACAAACACCACCAGCATCACCAGGATAACCGTCGCGAGCAGCGCGGATTGCATGTGCTCGATGCCCGCCTTGATCGTCAGGCTGCGATCCGAGAGGACGGAAATGTCGATATCGGCGGGTATCCAGCGTTTCATCTCGGGTAGCAGGTCCCTGATCCGCTGCACCGTCTCGACAACGTTGGAGGTGGAATCCTTGGTGATGATCAGCAGCACCGATGGCTGGCCATTGAACCAGCTTGCCGAGCGGCTGTTGCGCACGCCGCGTTCCACCGTTGCGATGTTCGACAGCCGCACCACGTCGCCATTCGAGGTTTTGACCACCAGCTTGCCGTAGTCCTGCGGATCCTCGAGCTGTTTGTTGGTGGCGATGGCTGCGGCTTGCGTGCTGCCGTCAAAGGAGCCAAGCGGGCCAATGGAATTGGCGTTTGAGATCGCGGTACGCACCTGCTCCATGGAGATGCCGGCCATCGCCAGCGCCGACGGGTTCATCTGCACCCGAATCGCGGGTTGCTCAGCGCCACTGACCGTGACATCGCCCACGCCGTCGGTCTGCGAGATGCGCTGCGCCAGCACGCTGTCGGCGATGTCATACATCGCGCTTGCCGGGATGGTCTTCGACGTCATCGCGAGGATCATCACCGGCGTGGCCGACGGATTGAATTTGCGGAAGCTCGGCAGGTTAGGCAGGTCGCCCGGCAGATCGCTCAGCGCGGAATTAAGGGCCGCCTGAACGTCGCGTGCGGCGCCGTCAATGTCGCGACTCAAATCGAACTGAATGGTGATACGGGTCGAACCCAGTGAACTGCGCGAGGTCATCTCGGTGACACCGGAAATCTCGCCCAGCCGCCGCTCGAGCGGCGCTGCGATGGTGGCCGCCATGGTCTCGGGATCGGCGCCGGGGCGGCTGGCGGAAACGCTGATGGTGGGCAGTTCCACCGCGGGCAGGCTCGCCACCGGCAGGAAAATGTACGCCACCGAACCGGCGAGGAATAAACCGATCGCGAACAGCGTGGTGCCGATGGGGCGGCGGATGAAGGGATAGGAGATGTTCATTGGCTATTCCGCCGGCTGCCAAATGAATGGAGAACGGGAAAACTCATCCGGCAGTCCGGCCAACACAGCGTCAATGGCTTTCTGAACATCGGCTGTGGTCGCTGCGATATCCCTGCTCGGGTCGAGCTGGATAGTAATGCGAGTGAGTCCCAGCACACTCGTCGAAGCGATCGAGGTGATGCCCGCAATAAAACTCAAGTCCCGCTCAATCGGGGCGGCGATAGTGCGTGCCATTGTTTCGGATTCGACGCCGGGTCGAGTAACCGAAAAGGTGAACGCTGGATCAGACATGTTGATCCTATTCGGCCGGCTGCGGTGCCGTTTTGCCCGGCATGAAGCGTTGAACGAACCTGTCTTTCACCCGGTCCATCGCGAGGTAAATCACCGGCGTGGTGTAGAGCGTGAGCAACTGGCTGAGCAGCAGGCCGCCGACGATGGTGATGCCGAGCGGGTTGCGCAGTTCCGAGCCGGTGCCGCCTTCCAGCGCGAGCGGCAAGGCGCCGAACAGCGCCGCCAGCGTCGTCATCATGATCGGGCGGAAGCGCAGCAATGCGGCTTGAACAATGGATTCGCGCGCACTCATGCCCTGGTGCCGCTCGGCTTCGAGCGCGAAGTCTATCATCATGATGGCGTTCTTCTTCACGATGCCCATCAGCAGGATGATGCCGATCAGCGCCACGATTGAGAGGTCGTAGCCAAACAGCATCAGCGCGAGCAGCGCACCGACGCCGGCGGAGGGCAGGGTGGAAAGAATGGTCAGCGGATGGATGAAGCTTTCGTAGAGAATGCCGAGCACGATGTAGATCGTGATCACCGCGGCAAGGATCAGCCAGGGTTGTCCCGCCAGCGATTTGGCGAATTCGGCCGAATCGCCGGAATAGCTGCCGATCACGCCGGTGGGCATGCCAAGGCTGCGTTCCACCCGGCTGATCGCTTCGACCGCGTCGCTGAGCGCGTAGTCGGGTGCCAGATTGAAACTGATGGTCACCGCGGGAAATTGCTCCTGATGCGCGATCACCAGCGGTGCGGTTGTGTACTCTGCGGTAGAGATCGCGGTGAGCGGCACCTGCACGTTTCCAGTGCCGGAGACATAAAGCTTGCCGAGCGAGTTCGGATCTTCCTGATATTGCGGCATCGCTTCCAGGATCACGCGATACTGGTTGGCCTGCGCATAAATCGTCGAAATCTGCCGCTGGCCGAACGCGTCGTTCAGCGTGTCGTTGACCTGTTGCAGCGAGACGCCGAGCCGCCCCGCGGTTTCGCGATCGACCTGCACCATCATGCGCATGCCGCCGTCCTGCGACTCGCTCGAGACATCGCGTAGCGCCGGATCGTTTTGCAGTTGCTCGGTCAAACGCTGCGACCAGGTGTTGACGTCCGCCGTATTGGTGCCGGTGAGGGTGTATTGATATTGCGCCCGGCTGGTCCGGGTGGAGATCTGAACGTCCTGCACCGGCTGGAAATAGACCATCACGCCCGGTATGGCGCCGACCTCGTGCTCAAGCCTTTGGATGACCTCATCCATCGTGCTCCTGCGCTTGTCGCGGGGGCGCAAGGTGATCTTGGCGTTGCTGACATTGGGTGTCGCATTGAGCGTGCTGCTGCCGACCACGGAAACAACGCCCGATACGTCGCTATCCTTGCGCAGCACGTCTTCGACCTGCCTTTGCAGGCGCTTCATCTCGGTGAAGGAAATTTCCGGCCCGCCCTCGACCACGGCGGTGATGAGGCTGGTGTCCTGCAGCGGCAGGAAGCCCTTCGGCACCACGATATAGAGCAGCACGGTTGCGACCACCGTCCCGGCGGTGAAAAGGAGGGTGAGCCGCTGCCGTTGCAAAACCCAGTCCAGCGTCCAGGCATAAAACGCGACCGATTGATCGACCCACCGGGTGAATGTCTGCGAGACGCGGTTTTTGGAAACCTTTCCTTCCGGCTCATGCCGCAACAGCCTGCTGCACATCATCGGCGTGAGCGTCAGAGATATGATGGCCGACACCACGACCGCGATACTGAGCGTGAGTGCAAATTCACGAAACATGCGGCCGACAAGGCCGGTCATGAAAAGCAGTGGAATGAACACCGCGATCAGCGAGGCGGTCAGCGAAATCACGGTAAAGCCGATTTCACGCGCGCCGCGGAGCGCGGCCTGCATCGGGGGCTCGCCCTTCTCCATATGGCGGACGATGTTCTCGATCATGACGATGGCATCGTCGACGACGAAGCCGGTGCCGATGGTCAGCGCCATCAGGGACAGGTTGTCGAGACTGAAGCCGCAGAACCACATCACGCCGAAGGTGGCGATCAGCGATAATGGCAGTGCGACGCCGGCGATGATGGTGGCGCGGATGGTGCGCAGGAACAGGAACACGACCAGCACCACCAGCACGATGCTGAGCACCAGCGTGAATTGCACGTCATGCACCGAAGCGCGGATGGTATCCGTGCGATCATGCACCACCGTCAGCGTTGCGCTCTGCGGGATGGCGCGTTGCAGGTTCGGCAGCTGTGCACGGATATGCGCGACGGTCTCGATCACGTTCGCGCCCGGCTGCCGCTGGATATCGATGATGACCGCGGGTTTGCCCTGGTACCAGTCGCCGATTTTTGAGTTCTCCAGCCCGTCGATCACGGTCGCCACGTCACGCAGCTGCACGGGCGCGCCATTGCGATAGGCCACGACGACGGAACGGTAAGCTGCGGCGCTGTCGATCTGATCGTTGGTGGCGATGGTGTAGGACTGATGCGCGCCGTCCAGCGAACCTTTTGGCCCCGCGACATTCGCGCCGACAATGGCGGTGCGAAGATCCTCAAGCCCGATGCCGTAGTTCGCCAGCCGCGACAGGTCGGCCTGAATGCGCACGGCAGGGCGGATGCCGCCTTCCACGGAGACATGGCCGACGCCACTGACTTCGCTCAGCCGCTGCGCCATCAGCGTATCGGCGATGTCGCTCAGTTCCCGCACCGGAACGATGTCGGATACCAGCGCGAGTGTGACGATCGGCGCGTCGGCCGGATTTACCTTCGAATAGGTGGGCGGATAGGGCAGGTTGCGCGGCAGCGAGGAGCCGGCGGCATTGATCGCCGCCTGGACGTCTTGGGCCGCGCCGTCGATGTCGCGGTTGAGGTCGAACTGCAGCGTGATTTGGCTCAGCCCAAAGGAACTCGACGACGTCATGGTCGAGAGCGAGGGGATGCGGCCGAATTGCCGTTCCAGCGGGGCCGTCACCAGGGAGGATGTCGTATCGGGGCTGGCGCCGGGGATCTGCGTCGTGACCTGGATAGTGGGGAAATCCACCTGCGGCAGCGCCGACACCGGCAACAGCCAGTAACCCAGCGCGCCGCCAAGCATGACCGCGATGCCAAGAAGGGATGTGGCAATCGGCCGATGAATGAACGGCGAGGAGACGCTCATGACGTTTCCTATGGCGCCGGGCTGGCCGCCGCCCCCGTGCTTGAACGCTGCTGTGTGGCCGGGCGCGTCGCGCCGGCAGGGGGATTGGCTGCGGTCGGCGGGCGGGCCCCTTGCGGATTCTGCTGCCGGTTCCTGCGTCCGCCTGCTGCCGGCTGTGCCGGCGGCGTGCCGTCGCTCGGTGTTATCTGCACGGCTGTGCCGTCCGCCAATTGCGCAAACCCGGTGGTGACGACCTGATCGTCCGCCGCAACGCCGGTGGCAATGACAGCCTGCACGTCGTCCTGCTGCGCCACCGTTACCGGCTTCACAGCGACCTTGTCGTTCTGCACCACGAATACGAAGGCTCCGTTCGGTCCGCGCTGCACGGCAGCGGTCGGGATCACGACGACCTGCATCCGGGTGTCGATCAGCAGGCGCACATTGACGAACTGCCCGGACCAGAGTTGCAGTTTGTCGTTTGGAAATTCTGCCTTCAGCTTCACCGTGCCGGTGGTCGGATCGATCTGATTATCGACCACTTGCAATACGCCGTGATCCAGCACCGCCTCGTTGTCCGGTGCGAGCGCTTCCACGGTCAGTTGCCGCTGCGCGGCCGCGGCATTGACTTGCGCGACGACCTGTTGCGGCAACGTGAAGAGCACCGAGATCGGCTGGATTTCCGTCAGCACGACGATGCCGTTGGCGTCGGAGGAACGGATAATGTTGCCTTCGTCCACCTGCCGGATGCCGGTGCGGCCGTTTATAGGCGCGATGACGTTGGTGTAAGCGAGAATGGCGCGGGTATTGTCGATTGCCGCCTGGTCCGCCTTCACCAGTGCATCGAATTGCGCGACGGTGGCGCGTTGGGTGTCGGCCTGCTGCTTGGCGATCGAATTGCTTGCCGCAAGACGCGTGAAGCGTTCCAGGTCGAGTTTCGCGTTGCCAAGCTGCGCTTCGTCCTGCGCTTTCTTTGCCACAGCCTGCTCAAGTTGCGCCTGATAGA
This sequence comes from Bradyrhizobiaceae bacterium, assembly GCA_947481685.1. GTDB lineage: Bacteria > Pseudomonadota > Alphaproteobacteria > Rhizobiales > Xanthobacteraceae > CANKHA01. The sequence goes on along the minus strand of CANKHA010000009.1, from coordinate 80,226 downwards.
GAGTCGGATCGATGCGCGCCAGCACATCGCCTTTCTTGACGTCCTGGCCTTCCTTGAAGGCGATGCTCAGCAACTTGCCATCGACCTGCGCGCGCACTGTCACGGTATTGCGCGCTCGCGCGGTGCCGACGCCTTCGAGATAAACCGGCACGTCGGCGAGTTTGGCGGGCACCACCAGAACCGGCACTGCAGCGTTCGCCGGGCCGCGGCGCAGTACGCTGCTGCGCTCCCGTTTCTGCACCGTGGGCCACATCGTCACCGCGACCACGCCCAGACCGGCGACAATCATGCACAGAACCGCAGCGATAACGCGCCGCCGGCCGCCCAGCACACCGAGCGATGTCGTCAACAGTCGGCGGTTGTCGGTCATGGCGTTAGCCGGAGGTGGACACGATCGCAGGTGAGACGGCGGGAGGATCGGCGATCCAGCTTCCGCCCAATGCCTGATAGAGACTCACGACCGCGAGCAAATGCGCGAGACGTGCCTGCATGGCTGCATCTTCGGCCTGGAAAAGTGTTTGCTGGGTATTCAGCGAGGTGACGAGGTCGATGGTGCCTTCGCGCAAACGCGATTCCGAAATCTGGAAGGCCCGCCGCGACGCAGACACGACATCGCCTTGCAGCCGCTCGCGCCGCGCCGTCTGTTGTACCGCGACCAGCGCATTTTCCACGTCGGCAAACGCCGAGATGATGGTCTTGCGATAGGTCTGCAGCAGCTCTTCCTGAAACCCGCGCTCCAGATCGAGATTGCCCAGCAGCCGTCCGCCGTCGAAGATCGGCTGCGTCAGGCTTGCGGCAATGGAATAGAACGCCGCTTCCGGCTGAAACAGCAAACGCAGAGCATTGCTCTGATAGCCACCCGTACCGGTGAGCGAAATGCTCGGGAAGAACGCGGCCCGCGCGGACTCGACATTGCCATTGGCGGAGGCGAGCTGCGCTTCCGCCTGCCGGATGTCCGGGCGCTGGGTGAGCACATCGGACGGCAGGCCCGGTGTGATCCGCGGGATTGCGATCTGCATCATGCCGCCGCCGCGCACCATGAAGGATTCCGGCGTGCGGCCAAGGAGCACCGCAAGCGCATGGATATTTTCGCGCAGCTGCTGCTCGAGCGGTGGAATTGCCGCGCGCTGGGTTGCGACCACGCTTTGCTGTTGCGCCGTATCGAGTTCAGACGCCGTTCCCGCGTCCAGCCGTTGCTTGAACAAGTCGAGAATACGCGAGGCGCTTTTTTCGTTGTTGCGCGCGACGCGCAGACGATCCTGAGCGGCCAGCACCTGGAAATAGGCATTTGCGGTGCTTGCAGTGGTGGTGAGATGGACCACTTCACGATTGTAGCGTGCAGCGACGGCATTCTGTTCGGCGGCTTTCAGGGCCGCACGGTTTTTGCCCCAGAAATCGATTTCGTAACTGGCCGACAACGACGCGCTGTAAGCCACACGCTCGGAGCTTCCGGTGCGGGTAGTAAGAGACGAACTGTTTCCCTGCGACGCGCGCGTGCGGGTCGCGTCTCCGCCGAGATCGACATTCGGCAACAGCGGTGCACCGGCGAGCCGCGCCTGTGCATCCGCCTGCAAAATGCGGCCGACAACGGCTGCGATATCGAGATTGGCCTGCTGCGCTTCGTCGATCAGCGCGGTCAATTCGCGCGAACGGAATCCGCGCCACCATTCGTAGGTCGGCAGCGCTGCGTAGGGTTTCGGACCGGCGTTGCGGTAAGCCGGCGGGATCTCAACCACAATCTCCGGCTTCTCAGAACCCAGGATGCATCCGGACAGCATATGCACGAGGCAGATACTCCCGACGATTGAAAGGGAAGAACGCGTGCGGACGGCGCCAAAGCGCGACGCCAGCCCAGTAAACTGCGAACGCATACCCACCTTCCGCACCACTCCACCGCACCCCACGACCCGATGCCGATACTACACGATCGGGGCCAGTGCGGCCCCGATACAATCGCCTTCCGGATCGCCAGCGAAGGTTAGCCATAGCGCGCCCAAGGAGGGCTATCGTCCCACCGAACCTGCTGCGGGAACAAGTGAAATAATCGTCACGTTCCCCTTTGGAGGCTGGTTCGCTGGATAAAACAGGGCATCGTTCCGACAATTGCCCGGCGCATGAAAGAAGTTCCTAATATGAGTTCTTATTGAGGTATATTATTCTTTTTATCCCCCGGTTATTGTCTCTTAAAAGAAGATCATTCTATAAGAGGGGACAGAAGAGGCGGCTTTTCCGTCCACAGAACAATATGGCGTCTGACATGAGTTCCTGGCCCATCCCCGGCACCGCACCCTTTGCTCCGGAGGATATCGAGAGCCTCAACCGCGTCGTGGGATCTGCCACGGCCATTCAGCGTGCCTGGCTTGCCGGTTTTCTCGCGGGCGTCGATGCCGCGGCTGGCGTTTCTGGTGCAGCGCTGGCGTCTGCTGCGGCCCAGGCAGGCATGGCACAGCCACAGCCATCCGCTCCCGCGCAGCCTGCCGAACCACTGACCATTGTCTATGCCACCGAGTCAGGGAATTCCGAGCAGCTCGCCGCCACTATGGCGAAGGCCGCCCGCAAGCTGAATCTGAAGCCGACCGTTATCGACATGGCGGATCTGGAGATGAGCGATCTCGCCGCCGCCAAGCGCGTTGTCTTCATCGCGGCGACATGGGGCGAGGGCGACCCGCCTGGCCGCGCCATCCGCGCCTATGGCGAACTGATGGGTGACGGCGCGCCACGCCTTGAGGGTGTGCAGTTCGGCGTGCTTGCGCTCGGCGACACTGCTTATGCGGATTTCTGCGGCGTCGGCAAAAAGATCGACGAACGGCTGGAAGCGCTCGGGGCAAAACGCGTCGCCGATCGGGTCGATTGCGATCTGGATTTCAACGAACCCGCCGGTGCATGGATCGAGACCGCGCTGAAGGCCTTGGCGCCTGCGCAGGATGCGGCGTCCAGCCGCGTCATCGCGGTGGATTTCGGCGGCAAGGCTGCGCCTGCCGCCGATCTCGGCCCGGTGGATGCGGAGATCAGCGAATTGATCGATCTCAATTCCTCGCAGTCGGATAAGGAAACCTATCACCTTGAGCTGACGTTCGACGGCGCCGCCCCGCAATACAAGCCGGGCGACTCTCTCGACGTTTATCCCGAGAACGATCCGGCCTATGTCGATGACCTGCTGAAGGGTGCAGGCCTCACCGGTGACGCTGCGTTGCGCGCGGAGCTGATCAAGAGCCGCGACGTTACCACGCTGTCGCTGAAGGCGCTCGAGACCTACGCCGAACTGACAGGTCATCAGTATGTGAAGGAACTGCTTGCTTCCGGCGAAGCGCGCGCTTGGATCGTGGGCCGTCAGCTCATCGATCTGATCCAGCATTTTCCGATTGCGCTCACCGCGGATCAACTGCGCAAGGTCACGCGTACACTGTCGCCGCGCGCTTACTCCATCGCCTCCTCGCGCCGCGAAGTGGGTGAAGAGGCGCATCTCCTGATCTCGGCCGTGCGTTACGAAACCTTCGGCCGCGCGCGCAAGGGCGTTGCTTCCACTTACGTCGCCGACCAGCTCAAGAAGGGCCAGAAGGTGCGGGTGAAGGTTCGCCCGAACAAGCATTTCGCGCTGCCCGCACCGGACAAAGACATCATCATGGTCGGTCCGGGCACCGGCATCGCACCGTTCCGCGCCTTCGTGCAGGAGCGCCGCGCAACCCAGGCGACCGGCAAGTCCTGGCTGTTCTTCGGCGATCGCCAGTTCACCCACGACTTCCTGTACCAGCTTGAATGGCAGAGTGCGCTGGAAGACGGCTCGCTCACCCGCATGGACGTCGCCTTCTCGCGCGATACGCCGGAGAAGGTCTATGTGCAGAACCGCATTTGGGAAAAGCGCCACGATCTGGTCGCGTGGCTGGACAAGGGCGCTTACTTCTATATTTGCGGCGATGCCAAGGCGATGGCTAAAGACGTGCGCGCGACGCTGGTGAAAGCCTATGCCGACGTAAAAGGCTTGAGCGCGGAGGCCGCCGAGAAAGCGGTTGCCGATCTCGACCGCGCCCACCGCTATCTGACGGACACGTACTGACCTGCTTCTCTTCACCTCTCCCGCTTGCGGGGGAGGTCGGCCCGGCGAAGCCGGACGGGAGGGCGCAAGTTTTAAATTTTGACAGAATAGATTCCCCCTCCCTAACCCTCCCCCGCAAGCGGGAGAGGGAACAGAGGGTCACCTGAAATGAGACGACCATGACCACCGCTACCAAAGAACTCGCCCGCAACGAGCACATCAAGGACGCAAGCCGCTACCTGCGCGGTACGCTGGCCGAAGGCCTGCAGCAGGAAATCACCGGCGCGATCGTCGAGGACGACCAGCAACTGGTGAAATTCCATGGCATGTATTTGCAGGACGACCGCGACCTGCGCGCGGAGCGCGGCAAGAAGAAGATGGAGAAGGCCTTCTCCTTCATGATCCGCCTGCGCATCCCCGGGGGCGTCTGCACGCCGCAGCAGTTCCTGCAGGTGCAGCATATCGCGCAGGTCTACGGCAACGACACGATGCGGCTGACCACGCGGCAGACGTTCCAGCTCCACGGCATCATCAAGTCGAATCTCAAGGCCACGATGCGCGAGATCGACGACGCGTTGCTGACGACGATTGCCGCCTGCGGTGACGTCAACCGCAACGTGATGAGCGTGACCAACCCGCTACAGTCGCGCGTCCATGCGCAGGCTTACGAAACCGGCAAGGCGATCTCGGACCATCTGATTCCGGAAACCACGGCCTATCGCGAGATCTGGCTCGATGGCGAAAAGATCGTCGGCAGTGACGAGGAGGTGGTTGAGCCGATCTACGGCAAGACTTACCTGCCGCGCAAATTCAAGGTTGTGATCGCCGTGCCGCCGTCGAACGAAGTCGATGTGTTCGCGCACGACCTCGGCTACATCGCCATCCTCAACGAGGACGGCAATATCGAAGGCTACAACGTGACGGTCGGCGGCGGCATGGGCATGACCCACGGCCAGCCGGAGACCTATCCGCGCACCGCGGATGTGATGGGTTATTGCAAATTCGACGAGACCGTGAAGATTGCGGAAGCAGTGCTTACGGTGCAGCGCGACTGGGGTGACCGCACCAATCGCGCGCATGCCCGCCTGAAATACACCATCGAGGATCGCGGGCTCGATGCCTTCCGCGCCGAGGTTGAAAAGCGCAGCGGCGTGAAGCTCGATGCGCCAAAGCCTTACATATTCGACTCCATGAGTGACCGCTATGGCTGGACCGAGAGCGAGAATGGTAACGGCCATCTGACGCTGTTCGTCCAGAATGGCCGCATCCGCGATATCCCCGGCGGCCCGCAATGGATGACCGGCCTGAAGAAAATCGCCGAAACGCTTCAGGGCGAGTTCAGGCTCACGGCTAACCAGAACATCATCATTTCCAACGTACAGCCCGATCAGCACTGGGACATGGACAAGCTGGTCGCGCAATACAAGCTCACGCGCGATGCCTCGCCGGTGCGCAAGAATTCCATGGCCTGCGTGGCGCTGCCGACCTGCGGCCTCGCGCTGGCGGAGAGCGAGCGTTACCTGCCGGACCTCATTACTGAAATCGAAGAGCGCCTGGCCTCGCATGGCCTGACCGACAACGAGATCGTCATCCGCATGACCGGGTGCCCGAACGGTTGCGCGCGGCCTTATCTGGCGGAGATCGGCTTCGTCGGCAAGACGCCGGGCAAGTACAACATGTATCTCGGCGCGGCGTTCGATGGCTCGCGGCTGTCGAAACTTTACGCCGAGGATCTCGATCACAAGGGCATTGTTGCCACGCTGGATCCGATCTTTGCCGCTTACAAGAACGAGCGGCAGGAGGGCGAGCATTTCGGTGACTTCACCATTCGCGCCGGCTTCGTGGCGCCGACCAGCAATGGCGCGGACTTCCACGTCAATACCGGCGCAAAGCGCACGGCCTGATCATGACCAACGAACGCACACCGGTTGAAGCAAAGCCGCCGCGCATGGACGCGCTGGCGCGCCTGCCGGTGTTCCTCGCACTCGAGGGCAAACGCGCTGTGGTCGCGGGAGGCGATGCACCTTCGGTGTGGAAGGCAGAGCTGTTGTCGGCTGCCGGTGCTGCCGTCGATGTCTATGTGGAAGCGCCATCGGAAGAATTGCTCGCGCTCGTGAGCCAGCCTCCACGCGGTGTGATCGTGCTGCATCGCCGCCGCTGGGATGCTGCGGATTTTTCCGGTGCGGCCATTGCCGTCGGCGGCTGCGCTGACGATGTCGAAGCTGCCGCTTTTGCGGCAGCAGCCCGCGCGGTCGGCGTTCCTGTCAACGTGATCGACAAGCCGGCGTTCTGCGATTTTTCCTTTGGCTCCATCGTCAACCGCTCGCCTTTGGTGATCGGCATCTCGACCGACGGCGCCGCGCCGGTGTTTGCGCAGGCGATCCGGGCAAAAATCGAGGCGATGATCCCGCTCGGCTTCGCGCAGTGGGCTGCGGCCGCGCGCCGCTGGCGTGAGCAGGTGAAAGCCTCGGGGCTTTCTTTCGCAGGCCGCCGCCGCTTCTGGCATGTCTTTACGGCTTTCGCGGTCGCCAATCCCAACCGCGATCCGGTGTCCGCCGACTACGACCGTTTCATTACGCAGACCAAAAGCGAGGGTGCTTTGGTCGAATCCGGCGGCGTCACGCTTGTCGGTGCGGGCCCGGGCGATCCGGAGTTGCTGACGTTGCGCGCGGTGCGTGCGCTGCAATCCGCCGACGTGATTCTGATCGACGATCTGGTGTCGTCCGAAGTGCTGGATTTCGCCCGTCGCGAAGCGAAGAAAATGCTGGTGGGAAAGACCGGCTATGGCCCCGCCTGCAAGCAGGACGAGATCAATGCGCTGATGATCTCGCTCGCGAAGGCGGGCAAGCGCGTCGTCCGCCTGAAGGGCGGCGATCCGATGATCTTCGGCCGCGGCGGCGAGGAAGTGCGCGCCTGCCGCATGGCTAATATTCCGATCGAGGTGGTGCCCGGCATCACTGCTGCGCAGGCGGTGGCGAGCCGGCTCGGCATTTCGCTCACCCATCGCAGCCACGCCAAGCGCGTACAGTTCGTCACCGGCCATGGCGCTAATGGCAAGCTGCCGGCCGATATCGACTGGAAGAGCATCGCGGACGCGACGGCGACCACCGCGGTCTACATGCCGCTGCGGACCATCGGTGAACTGGCAAAGAATGCGATCGCTGCGGGGCTCGATCCTGCAACGCCGGCGATAGCGGTGGCGAATGCGACGCGCCCGAATGAGCGGATCATTGCCGCACCGATTTCCGAATTGCCGGCGCGTCTTGCGGCCGAAACGCTGAATGGCCCGGTGATGGTGCTGATCGGCCATGTGCTGGCTGAACGCGTTATGGAAAGCGTCGCCGATTATCTCGGCGACCAACGCGCCGCGGGCAGCTAACCGCGCCGCACGCAGTTGTTCCGCTAAAGCCCGCTCCGGCCCATTGAGGCATCTGTAAACCGCCTTTAAAGTGCGGCGAATGGATCAGGCCGCACGGGAAGGGCACGCATGGCATTGAGCAAGCCGAAGCAGTGGGCGCGGGAGCACTACAGGGGCGTTGAAAATTCCCTGAAGGCGTCGTTCTCGCCCGACTTCCGCGACCTCGACGTGGACGGCATCAAGGCCGACGTGCAGCAAAGCCGCAGGCATGGCTTCTTTTCGTCGATGTGTTCGCCGTCCGGCGTCACCATCGAGGAGCGCAAGCAGTTCATTTCGCTCATCTGCCAGGAAGCGCGGCCACACATGCTGGTGGGGGCCAACGTCAATCAACCGACGCTTGAGGATGCGCTCGACCTGCTGGCGCATGCGGAAAAGGCAGGCTGCACGCATGCGTTCATCGGCTCTCCAAGGACAATGGAAGCGGCCACGGAAGAAAGCCTGTATCGCTATTTCAAGACGGTCTCCGAGGCGACGTCGCTGCCGCTCATCCTCTACGGCTACAGTTCATCAGCGCTGCGTCATCTTCACCCCAGCGGCATCGTGATCAGCGTACTGGACAAGGTTGCTGAACTGCCGAACGTCGTCGGGATGAAACTGACGCAGCCGATCAATGTCGGGCTGGCGTTTGAACTGCTGGACCGGCTTGGCGACCGGCTCCTGTTCGGGCCCGCCAATATCCAGCTGATTCCCATTCTCGCGAAGAGTTATGGCGTGCAATGGACCGGCCAGTGGATCGTCGAGTCGCTGCAGAGCCCGGAGAAGCCCTACCTCGTGGAATTCATGGACCTGGTCGGCAAGGGCAATTTGACGGCCGCGATGAAGCTGTTCTGGACGATGTCGCCGGCCTACAAGCACGTCCACGATCTGCAGGAAGGCCACCTCATGGTCGGCAATCACCCGTGGGCGCATATCAACTATTATCGCTGGTGTACGGGTGGAAACGGCGGCTTGCCGCGGCCCACGAAGAAGGCTGTCGATCCGTCGGCCGTCCTTGACGCGCGCGGCCGCGGTGAGATCAAAGGTATCTACAAGATAATGGGAATAGCGCCTGCGTCCGATGTCGAAGAGGAATTTATTGTCGGGCGTGCAAATTATGAAAAGGGCGTGCGCGTCGCCGACCTGCCTGCGACGCCGTTCTACGCGTCGTAGCTAGCGCTGCGGTGGAAGGATCTCGTTGGCTGCTTCGATCACGTCCTTCGGGATCGCGTTCAGCTGCTCCACCGCTTTCTGCAGGTCTTTGCCCGCCGAAGGCGTGACATCCAGCTTCAGACGTTTTGCTTCTTCCAGAAATTCCGGATCCTTGACTGTCGCATCGAAGGCGGCGCGCAGTGCAGCGAGCCTGTCCTCCGGGACATCCGGCGGGACAGCATAAGGCCGTCCGAATTCAGAACTGTTGAACAGCAGACGTAGCACCTGTTTGTGTCTCTCGTTGGCGACATATTTGAAGATCGAGTCGACCTCGGGCATGTCGGCGTTCGGCGTTTCCTCTGTATTAAAGAGGATGCGGTATTTACCGGCGCGAATGGCGTCGCCCTGACTCGACATCAGGATGTCGGTTACATGGCACACGCCGCTGATCTCGCCACGCTCCATCGCGACGATCAGATCCGCATAGCCCTTATAGCCTTCGACAACCTTGAACCTGGTGTTGAGCACCTTGTTGACGACATTGGGGACGAAGCTCTGCACGCCGCCGGTGCCTGTGCCGCCCACGATCAGTTCCTTCGACAGTAGGTCCGTCACGCTGCTGACGCCACTGTCGGACCGGGCGATGCAGATTCGGCCCGGCCGCGACGTTGCGCCAATCCAGCCGAACCGTTTGGGATCGGCATTTAGATTTCGTAGCCCGCGGACGGCGTCGCCCGGGATATTGCGCGAGAAGGAGCCGATGACGGTGCCGTCCTTCGGCGCAACGTTGAACAGGAAATTCGTCGCCACGAGGCTGTTCGCGCCCGGCATGTTCTGAACAACAATTGTCGGCGCGCCGGGGATGTAACGCCCGAGATAGCGCCCCAGCAAACGTCCTCCGAGGTCGTAATCTCCTCCGACATCGTGGCCCAGCACCAGCCGGACCTGCTTGCCGCGATAGAACTCCTCGACCGTTTCGGCGCGGGCGAAGCTGCAAAGCCCACAGAGGGCGAGAAGAACGAAAGCGCCGAGGCTCGTCAGGGATCTGGACGTCATCGCCTCGGTGGCTCCCGTTCGCGGATCAGAAGTACCGGTCGAAGTGCTGTTGCGTGAGCGGAACGCCGGCCTGGATCAACACCTGCGCCATCGCATTCACCATCGGCGGCGGACCGGCGAAATACCATTCGAATTCCGGCATGGTCTCGCCGTGGGTTTCTTTCACGATCTCATGGATGAAACCGGATTTGCCTTTCCAGTCGGTGTCGCCCGGTTCGGAAATGCCTGGATGGAAATGAATGTTCGTCCCCCAGCCCGGCAGTTCGCACAACTCGGTTTCGCCGCAGATGTCGCGCGGCGCGCGTCCACCCATGAAGAAATGCAGCGTACGGCCCTTCAGTTTCGAGGACGCAGCAAAGCCGCGCGCCACCGACAGCATCGGTGAAACGCCGGACCCGCCCGCGACGCAGATCACGTCGCGTGTCGAATCCTCGCGCAGGAAGGCGTGGCCGTAGGGCCCGTCGATCTGGATGGTATCACCCACTTTCACGCGCTCGAACAATGCGGTGGTGGCTTCGCCGCCGGGCTTCTTGCGGATCTGGAAATCCCAGTCGGTTTGCGGCTCGTTGGCGATGCTGGCCATGGAATAGCCGCGCGGCGCGGAGACGCCCGGGATAAAGACCTGCGCATATTGTCCCGGCAGAAAGCGTTGCGGCTTTGCGCTGCGAAACCTGAACTCCTTGATGTCGTGGGTGATGTCCTTGATGGCCACCAGCGTGTATTCCTGCCGCATCGGGTGCACATGCGGGATGTACATGTCTTCCAGCCGTTGGCGGATGACGACATCGCCCTTCGGTCGCGATTGGCAGGCGAGCTTGCGGCCGCGCTTGCGGTCGCGGTCTGTCAGCACCGGCGCATCGGGGTAAAGGTCCTCGACCTCGCCCTCGACCACCTCGAAACGGCAGGTGCCGCAGCCGCCCGCGTTGCACTCATAAGGCATGCCGAAACCGGCCTTGAGTCCGGCCCGGGTGATGGTGTCCATGCTGTCGCAGGCAAAATGCACGTCACTTTTTTCGACCCGAACAACGCCCGCTGGGGCCCCGTGCATTGAATCCGTACCTGCCATGGAAACTCCGATCACTTGGGGAAACGTCAATTATATGGGATAAAACCACAAGTCCAGACAACCCCCGCCCGCCGCATAATCCAAGGAAGACCGGATGAAGAAACTCGAGGCTGCGATCGACGAGCTTGTGACCGCTAACCGCATTCTGGCCCGGGAGGGGATCGTCGATTCCTTCGGGCACCCGAGCATCCGTCATCCCGAAAAGCCCGACCATTTCCTGATTTCCCGCGCCCGCGCGCCCGACCTGATCGAGGAAGCGGACATCATGGAATTCACCCTGGATGGGACGGTTGTCGGCAAGGACGACCGCAAGCCCTATCTGGAGCGCTTCATCCATGGCGCGGTCTATGAGATGCGGCCGGAAGTGAATGCGGTGATCCACAATCACAGCCCGAGCGTGCTGCCCTTTGGCGTCACCAAGCAGAAGCTCAAGCCCTTGCATCACATGTGCGGCTGCTTCGGCCATGAGGTGCCGACCTGGGATTCGCAGACCAAGTTTGGCGACACGTCGTTGCTGGTTTCGAGCATCGAGATGGGTCGCGACCTCGCGAAATATCTCGGGGATCGTCCTGCGGCCTTGATGCGCGGCCATGGTTGCGTGGTGGCGGCAAAGGATATCCGCGAGGCGGTCTATATTTCTTATTACCTCGAGCTTGGCGCCAAGCTGCAGATGCAGGCGATGGCGATCGGCGGCAGCGAGGTGATCTATCTGACGGCCGGTGAGGTCGACACCATCATCGATCGCACCGGGCCTTATTCGTTCAACCGCGCCTGGGAAAATTGGTGCCGCCGTGCCGGCCGCAAGATGCTCGAGCGCCCCGATGAAGTCGTGATGCTGAAAGGTTAGAGACGGCCATGCAATATATCGACGCTTTCAATCATTTCTTCCCGAAGGCTCTGTGGGACAAGATGCTCGTGTCGGAGGGCGCTGCCCGCGACATCGGCAAGCGTATGCGCGCTATTCCCTGCATCTATGACCTGGATGAGCGTTTCCGCGTCATGGATCAGTTCAAGGACAAGAACTATAAGCAGATTTTGTCGCTCGGAATGCCGCCGCTGGAAGCCCTCGGCACGCCGGAGCAGACCGCGGAATATGCCAGGCTTGGCAACGACGGCATGGCGGAGCTGGTCGACAAGTATCCCGACCGCTTTGTCGGCTATGTCGCTTCGCTGCCGATGAATGCGCCGGATCTCGCGGTGAAGGAAGCAGAGCGCGCTTTCACGCAGGCGCACGCAAATGGCTTGCAGATCCACACCAATATCAACGGTTTGCCGCTCGACGAGCCGCAGTTCTTCCCGATCTTCGAGATGGCAGCGAAGCACGACAAGCCGATCCTGCTGCATCCGAGCCGCGGCGCGGACATGCCGGACTACAAGAACGAGAGTAAGTCCAAATACGAGATCTGGTGGACCTTCGGCTGGCCCTATGAGACCAGCGCGGCGATGGCCCGCATGGTGTTCTCCGGCATGATGGACAAGCTACCGAACATGAAGGTGCTGGCGCATCACATGGGTGCGATGGTGCCTTTCTTCGAAGGCCGCGTCGGCCCGGGCATGGATCAGCTTGGCAAACGGACTTCGGATGAGGATCTTACGCTGGTGCTCAAGAGCCTGAAGAAGCGGCCGTTCGACTACTTCAAGGATTTCTATGCCGACACCGCGGTGTTCGGCTCGCGTGGCGCCACGCTGTGCGGGCTGGAATTCTACGCCACCGATCACATCCTGTTTGCGTCGGATTCGCCGTTCGATCCTGAGCGCGGGCCGGGTTATATCCGCGATACCATCAAGGTGTTGGAAGGGATCGAGATGCCGAACGACAAGCGCGAGGCGATCTGTTTCCGCAATGCGCAACGGCTGTTCAAATTGACTTGACCGTTGCCAGTGCCGCCGAACAGGCGCTCAACGGTCTGATCGGCGGCCATGTGAAGCTTGGCTCGATGATCTTCACCACCGCTGCACCGCAAATCCGTGCGGGCAATGTCATCCCGCTTGCGGTGTCGTCGGCCAACCGACTCAAGGAATTCCCCGATCTGCCGACCTTCAAGCAACTGGGCAAATTGGTTCGGTCGCCAAGGCGACCTTCAAACCGTGAATTAAGGCAGCCGGGAAGCCCCGCGCCAGCCTTCCCACCAAATTAATGTGAGTTGAGCGTCCTTGCCTTGCTCTGGCGCTTGCGAACAGAGGTAACCGCGGGCTATGCGAGGGCAGGTCAGGTTTTGCTGGCCATGCGCCCCGAGTCTGGTCCGATCCAATAGAATTGGATCAAACTCTCTATTCGTTAGTTTGTCGCGTAATCTTGCGGCGAACCGTTTCCCACTTCGCCGGATTGCGCTCTAACCGCGGATTTTCCCATGTTGCGCTGGTTCCAGATGCTGATGCCGAAGGAGGTTCGCTTCTTCGGACTGTTTGACCGGCATGCGGAGGCGATCATCGAGGGCGCCAAGGCGCTCCGCGCCATGCTGGAAGGTGGCGAGGCGCTCAAAAGCCAGTTCGATAACGTGATGACACGGGAATCGGAAGCTGATGACGTCACCCGCGAAATTTTCATTGCGGTGCGCCGGAGCTTCATCACCCCGTTCGATCGCGGGGATATCAAGGATCTGACCACCTCGATGGATAACACCATCGACATGATGCAGAAGACCGCCAAGGCGGTGGTGCTGTTCGAGATCAAGACCTTCACGCCGGAAATGAAGGCGATGGGCGACATCATCGTCGAGTGTGCCGCTCTGGTGAAGGAGGCTGTCCCGCTGTTGAACGCGATCAGCACCCACGCAGCCCGCATCAGCGCCATTGCCGAGAAGATTTCTCGTCTCGAACGCCAGGCGGACGAGATGCATGAAAACGGCCTGAAGGATCTTTTTGCGTGTTCAAAATCAGATCCGATGAATTACATCACAAGAAACGAAGTCTACGATCATCTTGAAAAGGTGGTCGACAGGTTCGACGACGTCGCCAACGAACTGCAGGCCATCGTCCTCGAGCACGTATGACGGCAGCGGAGTACGTTTAATGGAGGCCGTTCTCCTCAGTCTGCCGTTGCTGATCATCCTGATTGGCATCGCGCTGATATTCGACTTCATCAACGGCCTGCACGACGCTGCCAATTCCATCGCGACCATCGTTTCGACCCGCGTGCTGAGTCCGCAATATGCGGTCGCCTGGGCCGCCTTTTTCAACTTCATCGCCTTCCTGTTCTTCGGCCTGAATGTCGCGGAAACACTCGGCACGGGAATTGTTGCCGCCAGCGTGATCGATCCCCGCGTGATTTTCGGCGCGCTGGTCGGTGCAATCGCCTGGAACGTCATCACCTGGGGACTTGGTATTCCATCGAGCAGTTCGCATGCCCTCGTTGGTGGACTGGTGGGGGCGGGTACCGCCAAGGCCGGCTGGTCGGCGATTGTGTGGGGCGGCCTCGGCAAGACCACCGCTGCCATCGTGCTGTCGCCGCTGACGGGCTTCTTCCTGGCCCTGCTACTGGTGCTGATCGTGTCCTGGATCCACGTCCGCAAGACGCCCTACGCCGTGGACCGCCGTTTCCGCGTCCTGCAATTCTTTTCTGCGTCGCTCTATTCGCTTGGCCACGGCGGCAACGATGCGCAGAAGACCATGGGGATCATCGCCGTGCTGCTGTTTTCTCAGGGGCATCTCGATGGCGACAAATTTTACGTGCCGTTCTGGGTGGTCATCACCTGTCAGGCAGCCATGGCGCTCGGTACGCTGATGGGCGGCTGGCGCATCGTCAAAACCATGGGCTCGAAGATCACGCGGCTGACGCCGATGCAGGGATTCTGCGCGGAAACCGGCGGCGCGATTACGTTGTTCGCCGCGACCTGGCTGGGCATTCCGGTTTCCACCACGCACACCATCACGGGCGCGATTATCGGCGTCGGCGCGGCGCGGCGGCTTTCGGCTGTGCGGTGGAGCGTCGCCAGCAACATCCTGGTTGCGTGGGTCATCACCATTCCAGCGTCGGCGGCGATCGCCGCACTAGCTTATTACGCGATAGGCCTGTTCGGCTAGGGCAGTCGGACTGCCGCTTTGACAAGCGAGCAAGTTCGTATGGCGGGAGACCATACGCCGACGGGGGCTTGCCCGGATTTTATGCGGTTAAGATTTGCTTAGCGAAAGTTTAACGATCCCTACACAATCCTACCTGCGGGTCGCCGGATTGGCGCCAAATTCGCCCTGGAGACTCCGTCGATGCGATCCTCACGCCTTCTGGCTACTTGTATGGCTTCGGCGCTGGCCATGGCCCTCTATGGCTGCGGCAATATCCCGGAGCCAACACCCGAGCCGAGTTTCTATCGCAGCATGGCGCAGCCCGGGGTACAGGTGGATTCGGCCGCCGCGGCTTCGATGATTTCCGGCTATCGCAAAAACAACGGTCTCGGTGCTGTCATTGTCGATCCGGTGCTGACGCAAATTGCCGAACAGCAGGCGCGCGCGATGGTCAAGAAGGACAAGCTCGATCACAACGCGGGCGGCACTTTCGCACAACGCATGAAGGCATCCGGCTATGCGTACCGGGCGGGCGCCGAAAATATTGGCGCCGGCTATCACACGCTGGCGGAGGCTTTTTCCGGTTGGCGCGATTCGCCGCCGCACCGCGCCAACATGCTGCTCGCGGGCGTAACCAGCATGGGTATTGCCGCGGTCTATGCGCCGAACTCAAAATACAAGGTGTTCTGGGCGACGGTCGTTGCAGCGCCTGCCGAGACGCCGTCAGCGCCCGCGAATGTGGTCGCGCGCTGATTTTGCCGCCGCGATTGCGGCGCGACGCAAAGACTCCATGCGGGATGCGATGCCGAAGGAAAATTCGGCGTTCGCGCGCGTGCTGAACAGCCAGTCCGCCATTGTCAGGCGTTCGCCCCAGGTTTCAAGCGCCATGGTGTTGTTCGCGCTTGTGCAGGAATCGACCCGGGCGATCTTGGGATCGGCCAGAATGGATTCGGTGAGACCTGCCACCGTCAAAACGCCCGGTGAATAATCGGCATAGGCTTCGTCATAGGCGACCTTCCAGCCCCAGGCTGTGTCGCCGCTTTTCAACGCGAGGGTAGCGCCGATCGTCTTGCCATTCGTCAACAGGCGATGAACCAGCACTTTGCCTTCGTTACCGAGCGCCATCACCGCCTGTTGAATAAACGTGTGCGTGCGTTCATCGTTCAGGATGGCTGTGCCGGCGCGGCCTTTCCAGCCGGAAGCCTCGAGTGACAGGAAATCATCGAGGCCACGCGCGATGGCGTTGACATCGGTCGCCTGCTCGATGGCGACGTTGCCGAGGTCCTGAAGCCGGCGCTGCCGGCGCCGCATATTGCGCAGCCGTTTGGAACTCATCGTGCGTTGAAAATAGTCGGCGCGGCTGTCGCCCGGCGCAAGCAAAGGACGCTGATGGCGGTCGAACGACGTCGCCTGGCAACCGCGGCGCGCCAGCACATCGGCCAGCGCAGTCGCAAGTGGACCGGATTGCGCGAGCAACGGCATCAACATCAGGTCCGGCAATGACGCGTCTGCCGCGAGATCATCAATCCATGCCGCGACGACCGGTTCCGCCATGTCGCGGTCAACCAGCGGGGTGCCGAGTGGCGCATAGGGATGCGTCCAGCCCACCATGACAGCAAAGGGAACGCCGTAATGCCGGCGCTCGACGTGCATCGGAAAGAAGCCGACAAGCTGCCGGGGCGCGCGGGACCACACCAGCGCAGCGCGTGCGTCTGCTCCGAACAGGGGCGCCGCGGCCAGCGCAAAACCCGGCTCATAGAAGACGTTCGGCTCAAGCGCTCGCGACGCCAGCATGCGCCAGTCATCCGCGAGGAACGCCAGTTCCGCGAGGGGATGCCATTCGACATCGAAGCTCATGGCGGAATAACGGTCGGCCGCCGCCGCGCGTCGCACAGATGCGATGGCAGCGGTGGCGTTGTCGAAGCCGCTCATGGCTGGGAAGCCGGCGCGCTCTTGCCGCCCCAGATCAAGCCGTGAAGACCCATGCGACGCTTGGTGAGGAAGAAGAGGGCGGCCGATTCAAACACCAGCGCCGTGGTCATCGAGATTGCCGCACCCATGGTGCCCAACCAGGGGATCATCACGAGGCACAGGACGACGTTGAGGCCAAAGGCGCCGGCGAAGACCGCGGCGCAGGCGCGTTGCTGTCCCACCATGTTGAGAAACGTAGCGAGCGGGCCGACGGCGGCACGCGCGAACATCCCGACGGAGAAGACGAACATCAGCGGATAGCCGGCGACGAAATCGCGGCCGAACAGCCACAGCAAGGGAATGCCGCCGATCAACACAACGGCGGTCGCGGCCAGTGACGGCCAGAAGGTGAGCTTGATGGCGTGATCCAGCGTGGACGAGAGCGATGCGCGGTCACCGGAGACATGGTAGTGGCTGAACTTGTGCGCGGTGCTCTGCGCCACCGAGTAATGCACGAAAGCAACCAGCGCCATCGTCTTCTCTGCCGCGTAATAAACCGCGATCTCCTTCGGGCTCTGGAAAATCTGCAGCATCAGCACGCTGCTATAGGTCAGCAGCAGATAGAAGCCTTCCACCGTCACCATCGGCAGCGACGTGGCGAGCCAGGTTTTGATCTCGTATTTTTTTGGACCTGGCTCGGTTTTCTCTGCCAGTTTCTTGTTCAGCACCAGGAACTGACCGATGGCTACGACCCACACGGACGCCGTCGAGATCACGGTCGCAGTCACGGCGTCGGTGGGAAATGCGGTGAAGTAGACCACACCCATCGCACCGATCATCAGGAGCTGGCGGAAGACATAGGTCGGCAGCTGCGCCAGGTTCACCCAGTTGTGGGCGCGCGTGATGCCGCTTTGCACCTGCAATATGCCGGACATCGGCAACGCAGCGCAGGCGATGTAAAGCGGCATCAGCTCATAGTCGTTGAACCACGGCGCCAATTCCGTCACTGCCAGCACGCCGACGATAGCCGCGCTGGAGGACAAGGCGAGCGCAAGCCAACGGCTGCCGTTTTGAAAACCGCGGAGACGTTCAAGGTCTTTGCGGTGGGTATACTCGGGAATGAAGCGCTGTGAGGCAGCGTTCATGCCGAGATCGATCAGGCCGGTCAACAGCGTGACCCAGGTCCAGACATAGACGTAAACGCCGAACTGAAAGGTGCCCATCCAAAGCGCGAACAGAATCTGCGAGCCATAAGCGAGCACAGCGCCGCCGACACGAATGAGAAAAGCAGTGCCTACGACGCGGCGCGTACGCGAGGTTTCGCTGGTGTCGAACACCCACGACTTCGCCAGCGCGATCAAACCTGCGAGCGAGGTGCGCGACGGTGGTGTGTTTTCGGCGCCGATGAAGGCCAAAGCGAACTCCCGCGCGGCGCGCATGCCGCGCCGACCCATCTCACTTTAGCAAGGGAATCTAAATATTAGGTTCGGCATGGGCCGGATTTGAGCGTTTCCGGTTACGCGTTGTTAACGCTATGCGCCCGCCCCGGGCGCATGAAACGCGCAAGCGAGCAGTCTTTGCTGACTGCGCGCTAGTCTTCGGTGGATTTCATCTTGTCCAGGCCGCGCAGGACAAAGGGCGCCGCCAGCGCCAGCAGGGCGATCACCAGAAGCGTTGCCGACAGCGGGCTTTGCAGCAGTACCATCGGGTCGCCCAGGCTGATCGATAGCGCGCGGCGCAATTGCGCTTCTGCGATCGGACCGAGAATGAGTCCGATAACCACTGGCGCAACCGGAAAGTCATAACGTCGCATCAGGAAACCCATCAGGCCAAACACGACCAACTGGATCAGTTCGACGACGGAAGGGTTCGCGGCGATGGTGCCCATGGTTGCGAACACCAGAATGCCGCCGTAAAGCCAGGGCTGCGGGATCGACAGCAGCTTCACCCACAGGCCGACCAGCGGCAGGTTCAGCACGATTAGCATGAAATTTGCGATGAACAGGCTGGCGATCAGGCCCCAGACCAGATCGGGCCGCTCTGCAAACAGCAGCGGGCCGGGGTTGAGGCCGTATTGCTGAAAGCCCGCCAGCATCATCGCTGCTGTAGCAGAGGTAGGGAGGCCGAGCGTGAGCAGCGGCACCAGCGTTCCGGCGGCAGACGCATTGTTCGCGGCTTCCGGGCCTGCGACCCCTTCGATTGCGCCATGTCCGAATTCCTTAGGATACTTGCAAAGGCGTTTCTCGGTGGAATAGGACAGGAAGGTCGGGATTTCCGCGCCGCCAGCGGGCAGGGCGCCGATCGGGAAACCAAACGCGGTACCGCGCAGCCACGGCTTCCACGACCGTTTCCAGTCTTCTTTTGTCATCCAGAGCGAGCCGCGCACCGGCTCGATCGTGTCGGCCAAATGCGCGGGGCGTGACGCGATGTAGAGCGCTTCGCCAATCGCAAACAGGCCGACAGCGAGGGTTGTGACCTCGATGCCATCGAGTAATTCCGGAATGCCGAACGTCAGCCGCGCCTGGCCGGTCAGCGTATCGATGCCAACCAATCCCAACATCAGGCCGATAAACAGGCTGGTGAGACCGCGCACCGGTGAATCGCCGAAGGTTGCCGACACCGTGACAAAGGCCACGCACATCAGCGCAAAATAATCTTCCGGGCCAAACTGGATGGCGATTTTCACCAGCCAGGGGGCGAGAAAGACAATGCCCAGAGTTGCGAGCGTGCCTGCGACAAAAGATCCGATCGCGGAGGTTGCGAGCGCGGGACCGCCGCGGCCGGCCTTGGCCATCTTGTGGCCCTCAAGCGCAGTGGCAAGGGACGCACTCTCTCCGGGCGTGTTGATCAGGATGGCCGTGGTCGAGCCACCATACATGCCGCCGTAGTAGATGCCCGCGAACATGATCAGCGATCCGGCGGGATCGAGCTTGAAGGTTACAGGCAGGAGCAGCGCCACGGTCAGCGCGGGCCCGATGCCGGGCAACACGCCCACCGCAGTTCCGAGCATCACGCCGATGAAGGCGTACATCAGATTCATTGGCTGTGCGGCGATCGACAGGCCGTGAATAAGAGATCCAAAAGCTTCCATGCTGAACTTTCAGAAAAGGTGTTCGAGTGGCCCGGAGGGCAGCGTCAGGGAAAGAAGTTTGGAAAAGACGAGAAAAACGACAGTTGCGAGCCCAAGGCCGATCAGCAGATCGATATGGAAGGCCTTTCGTCCGAAGGCCGCCGATGTCATCGCGAACAGCAAAGCCGTGCCGATGATGAAGCCGCCGCCAAAACCGATCACGGCGATCAGGGCGGCAAGGCCGCCGAGGATGCGTACGATCGCCTGATAGTTGAGTTCTTCGCCTGCGGGCATGCCGCCCGTGAGCGCGTTGACAAGATTGCCGATCGCAAGCACGCCCAGACCCACGGCGACGACGTAAGGCATTGCCTTCGGACCGACGCCGTAGACCGACGTCAGCGTAAGAGCGTTGGTGTCGAGGATAATGATGAGAGCCAGGGCCGCCAGCACTCCGGCGATGGCAATTCCAACCGGATCGATCCGGCGCTGACCCGTTTCTTCCAAGGCCGATACCCCCCAGTTCCCCTTCGGGGCGGCGTGGCAACATGCGCCACGCCGCTTCCGAATGACGTGCTTAGGACTTCACCAGCCCGATGGCTTTCATGACGTCCGTGACGCGCGCCTGTTCGGTCTTGAGGAACTTGGCGAAGTCGTCGGCCGGCATATAGGCGTCGTCCCAGCCCTTCTGCTTCAGAATTTCTTTCCAGGCATCGGACTTCACGGTCTTCTCCACCGCATCGGACAGCTTTTTCTTGTCGGCGTCCGACAGCCCAGGAGCCGCGACGACCGAACGCCAGTTGGTGACGACCACGTCGAGGCCCTGTTCTTTAAGCGTAGGCACATCGACATCGGAGCGGCGCTTTTCCGTGCTGACGCCAAGGGCGCGCAGCTTGCCGGACTTGATCTGGCCTTCGTATTCGCCATAGCCGGAAATGCCCGCAGTGACCTTGCCACCGAGGATGGCCGCCAGAGATTCACCGCCGCCGGAGAACGGGATGTAGTTGACCTTGGCAGGATCGCCGCCTGAGGCTTTCACGATCTGGGCTGCAAGGATGTGATCGACGCCGCCAGCCGAGCCGCCCGCAAACGTGACCTTGCTGACATCGGTTTTGATCGCGGCGGCCAGATCCTTCGCATTCTTGATTGGGGAATCCGCCGGTACCACGACGACTTCCATCTCTTCGGTCAGGCGTGCGATCGGCGTCGTCTGGTCGAGCGTGACCGGCGCCTTGTTGAGCAGGATGGCGCCGACCATCACGAAGCCGTTGACCATCAACTGGTTGCCGTCGCCCTTGGAGTTGATGAGCTGGGCAAGGCCGACGGTTCCACCGGCGCCCAGAACGTTGACCACCTGGACGCCTTTGGCCACGCCTGCGGCCACCATCGCCTGCTGCAACGAGCGGGCGGTCTGGTCCCATCCGCCACCCGGCGCTGCGGGCGCAATGATTTTCAATTCCGACAACTGCGCTGATGCTGACGTCGCCATGACGGCAAACAGTCCGGCAGCAATGGTTCCGGAAACAAGCTTACGAAAGCGGGACATCTCGGCTCCTCCGATTGTCGCGGCGTGCCTTGTGGCCGCGTAATGCGAGCCGGCCGCCACGTTATAGGGCCGTCACTTTCGCGCCGTTTACCGGCAGCGGTCAACCGCGTCGGGCTAGGCTTTTAGGCGTGCGGTCAGCAAAAGTGGACACCGGTTTTGCGGGAAAGCAATCAAGCTTGCGCAGATTGCGTAGACTTATCTGCGGTTCCGCACGCCAAATGTATTTTTGGCGCATGATCCGGCGAACCGGTTCCCACTTCGCCGGATCATGCGCTTTCAGCCGGCGAAGCCGCCGGCATCGAGGAAGGCCCGTTCTTCGGGCGTCGTGGCGCGGCCAAGGATCGCATTGCGGTGCGGAAAACGCCCGAAACGGCGGATGATATCCGCATGGATTTCGGCATATTTCAGGGTGTTCGGGTCGCCGGCCTCGCGGCTCAACGCCACGCAACGCTCCTGGTCTTCGAGATGCTCCGAATGCATGAACGGCAGATAGAAGAAGTTGCGCTTCTGCAGTTCCAGCGTCTTGTCGAAACCGCGCGCCACGGCGTTTTTGGCAATCGCCAGCGCCAGTGCGTCGGCCGCGAAAGTGCGGGGTGAATTGCGGAACATATTGCGCGAGAACTGGTCGAGCACGATCACCAGCGCGAGCGCACTTTCAGGTTCGGCCTCCCATTCGGACAGGCGGGCATTCGCTGCGGCTTCATAGGTCGGCAGGAAACGCTCGCGAATGGCGGCATCGAAAGCATCGTCTTTCGTGTACCATTTCTCGGGATCGACGCCGAACCAGAAGTCGATCACATCCTTCGGCATGGCAACCGGAGCGGCCGGCGTATCTGTGTTCGGATGCAATAATTCATCGCGCAATGCACGACGCAGGATCTTGCCGACATTTGTCTTCGGCAGATCGCTGCGGAACTCGATGCTCTTCGGCATCTTGTAACCTGTGAGTTCGGTCGCGAGGAATTTTCGCAGCGCTTCCGCCGTCAGATTGGGGTCCTTTTTCACCACGAACAGCTTCACGGATTCGCCGGTGCGTTCATCGGGCAAACCGATTGCCGCGCTTTCCAGCACGCCGGGATGGTTCGCGGCGACCGCCTCGACTTCGTTGGGAAATACCTTGAAGCCGGAAACGAGGATCATGTCCTTCTTCCGGTCGACGATCTTCACCTGGCCCCTGATGTCCATCACGCCGATATCGCCGGTGCGGAAGAAGCTGTCCGCGCTCATCACTTTCGCCGTCTCGTCATCCCGTTTCCAATAACCGGGCATCACCTGCGGGCCGCGCGCGCAAATCTCGCCCGGCTGTCCCAGCGGAAGATCGCGGTCGTCATCGTCGCGAATGGCGATCTCGGTGGAAGGCAACGGCAGCCCGATGGTGCCGGTCCATACCGTGCTGTCGGCGCGGGTGCAGGTCAGCACCGGCGAGGTTTCGGAAAGCCCGTAGCCCTCGAGCAGCGGGCAGCCGGTGGCCTTCAGCCAGCGCTCCGCCACCGATTGCTGGACCGGCATGCCGCCGCCGATCGAGCATTTCAGCATGCTCCAGTCGATCTTGCCGAAATCGGGATGGTGGAGCAGGGCGTTGTAAAGCGTGTTGACCCCGGGGAACGAATTCACCTTGTGGCTGCGCAGATCCTTGATCAGGCCCGGAAGATCGCGCGGGTTCGGGATCAGCAATGTCGTCGAGCCCATGCGCATCGCGCTGAGGTAACAGAACGTCAGGGCGAAGATGTGATAGAGCGGCAAGGCCGCGAGGATGAGCAGATGATCGACACGCGGCTCGCGCGCCACCATCGGCTGCTGCCACGCTTCCATCTGCAAGGTATTGGCGATGAGATTGCGGTGTGTGAGCATGGCGCCCTTGGCAACGCCGGTGGTGCCGCCGGTATATTGAATGAAGGCGACGTCTTCCGGCGCGATCTCCGGCTTGACGAAGCTCAGGTCACGGCCCGCGGCAATCGCGTCGTTGAACAGGATCGCGCCGGGAATGTTGTAAGCCGGCACCATCTTCTTCACATGGCGAACGACAAAATTGACCAGCGCGCCCTTCAGGCCGCCGAGCAAGTCTCCCATACGCGCGATCACCACATGTTCGACGGCGGAATGCGCGAGTGCATGCTCCACGGTGACGGCGAAATTCTCCAGCACCACGATGGCTTCGGCGCCGGAGTCCTTCAGCTGGAATTCCAGTTCGCGCGGGGTGTAGAGCGGATTGACGTTCACTACCGTGAGGCCCGCACGCAAAGCGCCGGTGATCGCGACCGGATATTGCAGCACGTTCGGTATCATCAATGCGATGCGGGTGCCTTGCTTCAGGCCGTTGCCCTGTAGCCAGGCAGCAAAGGCATGAGACAGCTCATCAAGCTCGGCATACGTGATCGCCTTGCCCATGCCGATGAAAGCTTTCGCATCGCCAAAGCGCGCGAAATTTTCATCGATCAATGCAACGAGCGACGGCCATTGCGAGGGATCGATATCGGCTGGAACGCCCGCCGGGTAATCCTTGAGCCAGATGCGCTCCATCGCGCTTCCTCTGCGCGCGCCGAATCAAAGGCGCATTAAACGGCGGTTCTTTTGGGCAAGATGGGCAAAGCGCAGCGGCGTGGCAAGGGCTCGCCGCCTGCGGCGTTTAGGCCGGCGGTTGCGCTGGTGGTTTTGCGGCCTGCGGTTTGACCGCTTGCTTCGGCTTGGCGGCCGGACGCGGGCGTGGCAGCGGAACAGCGCGTGACGTTTGCGCCAGCGTGTTTGTCGCTGACGATTGCGCGGCCTGCGGCGTGGCAGTCATGTTCGGCCAGACACCGGGCGCGGCTCCGGGTTTTGCATTGGCCGGCTTGCCTGCGGTGGCGGCCTGAACCGGCGTTGCTGCCGCCGGCTTGGCGCCGGGAGCGGAGCCCTTCGGCGCGCCGACGAAAACATCGACCGGTTCGCCGATCTGAAAGTCAGGCAACGCAGCAAGCGAGAATTTTGGGGTGGCCTGACGCAGGCTCATCGCGGAGCCGCCATCGCCTTTGTCATTTGTTGCCACGGCATCATCGTTATCGTCATCGGTTTCGCTCGCCGGCTTTTTACGATGCGGGCCGCACATCTGGTCGCGGAGATTGGGAGGCGCGGCGGCAATCGGAACCAGTGAATCGACGGTGCCGAGAGAAGGCCGCAACCATGACAAGCCATCTCCGGTGAAACCGCGCTCCAGCAGCTGTGCTGCCTTTTCCGCGCGCTGCGCAGAAGACGGCGCGCCAAGAACGATCGCGATCAGTTGCCGGCCGTTGCGCGTCGCGGTCGCAACGAGATTGAAGCCTGATGCGCAGATGTAACCGGTCTTCATGCCGTCGGAGCCGGGATATTTGGTGAGCAGCTTGTTGTAGTTGCGGGTGATGCGCTTGCCGAATTTGATGCCGGGCAAATGCCAGTAATAGGAATATTCCGGAAAGTCGCGGATCAGGGAGCGTGCCAGGATGCCGAGGTCGCGCGCCGAGCTGATCTGGTTGTCCGCCGGCAGGCCGTTCGGATTCACATAGCTCGATTGCACCATGCCGAGGCGAGAGGCCGCGCTGTTCATGTCGTCGGCAAATTGCTCGATCGAGCCGGACACGCCTTCGGCAATCGTCACCGCCATGTCGTTGGCCGATTTCACCATCAGCATCTTCAAAGCATTATCGAGCGTCAGCTGGGTGCCGGCATTGAAGCCCATCTTGGCGGGCGCTTGCGATGACGCGCGTGCTGACACGGTGATCAGCGTGTCGCCGGTGATGCGTTTCTCACGCCGCGCCTGCAGGGTCACATACAGCGTCATCAATTTTGTCAGGGAGGCGGGATACCAGGGATAGGTCGCATTCTCCGCATGCAACACCCTGCCGCTTTGCGCCTCGATCAGCAGCGTGGCGTCGGCGCGGGCCGGCATCGCCGCGGCGATAGCGGATACGCCAAACAACGTGGCTCCGATCAAGATTTTTGCCGATAAAGCCAAGGGTCGCGGTCCGGTCCTGTTGCGCTCGGGCCCTGGAAACGGTGCCGCTTCCAGTGGCGATTATAGCGAAGGCGGCGGCAGGAGAAACCCCAAAGCCTGCAACTCTTTGTCGGCCAGGAAAGCGACCAAAGTTCGGCATAAGCGCAATCCGGCGAAGTGGGTACCGGTTCGCCGTTAAGATTGCGCGATAAACGAGAAACTCTAGCCTGGCCGTCCGGTCCCGAGCCGGCGCTCGGCGGCGGATGGCAGGAACGACGCGTCGAACAGATCGCCGGGCTCGATCTTGGCTTTCGGCTTGAAGGTCTGCGTCAGCAGATCGATGCCGCGCGCGAACCGGGCGGCATCGATTCCGCCAAGTCCAGAGGCCTGCACTTCGTCCGTGACGATATTGTCCTGGATCGCCATGCGCAGGCGTTCCAGCTCGATATCCTTCTTCGCGGCGTCATTCCGTTTCGTCACGGACTCAATCGCGCGGGTGGGGCCCTTGATGGTTTCCCGAAGGCTCTTGAGATAAGCGCGCAGGAATCCCTTCACCGCATCGGGATGCGTTGCCGCAAATGCGGTGTTGACGATGACGGCGTCGCCATAGAGCGGCAGGCCGTAGTCGGCCATTTGCAGCACCACCAGATCGTTGAGCGGAACCCCGCGCTCCTTGAGGTCGAGATAGGCGGAGAAGGAGAGACCGGTGACAGCGTCGATCTGTCCGGCCGCCAGCATCGGTTCGCGCACCGCGGCGGCAACGGTTTCGAGCTTGACCTTGGAGACATCGATCTCGTTGAGCCTGGCGAAGGCGGGCCACATCGCGCTTGCCATTTCGCCGGGAGGTGCGCCGATCCGTTTACTTTCGAGGTCCTTCGGCTGTGCGATGCCGCGGCTCTTGCGGGCGACGACGGCATAAGCCGGCTTGTTATGGACCATGAACACCGCCTTGAGCGGCGCGCCGGGATTATGCTCGATGAAGCGGGCCATGGCGTTGATATCGGCAACCGCCATGTCGGCGCTGCCTGCTGCGACACGCCCGATCGCATCGGGCGGCGCTGTCAAAGTTTCAACGGATACGTCGAGTGCCTCGGCGCGATAAAACCCGCGGTCTTCGGCGACCAGAAGCGGGGCGTCCGGCCCGACGAAAGGCCCGTCTACGGCGACTTTGATCTGGGTTTTGGCAACCTGAGTTTGGGCAACCTGGGTTTGGGCAAGCTGAGTTTGAGAATGCGCCCGGCCCGCAACCGCGAGCAGCAGTGCCATGGTGGCGCCTATTGCCATGGCGGCGCATGCGGCGCGCGCGCGCGTGAGATGGCGGAAGTCCATCATTCTTCCTTCCCGTCCCCCGCTTGGCCCAATGTCACAAAAGATCATGGCAACCTAAAGAGCAAGCCTGGAATCGGAAATTGCAGGTGTCATGGCTAACATCGAGGGGCTTCATCGTGACGATCTGTTTGCTCGCGGATAGAAGTCGCCGCGCGTGACGTTAATGGCCTCCTTTTGGCCCTCCGAATGAACGTCTGTTAACGGTTTTTCGCAGACTTCGCTGTATGGTGCGCCATGAGCGATTCGATCACCCGCCTGCATGAAGCCGTTCTCGCGGCCCGCGGTTCGGACCCCTCGACTTCCCGTACAGCGCGCTTGCTCGGGTCCAGCCGGGCCAAGATGGCCAAGAAGCTGGCGGAGGAAGCCGTCGAGGTCGTGATCGACGCCATGCACGGCCATAGCGATGCGGTGGCCCGCGAAAGCGCGGATCTGATCTACAACCTCGTCGTGCTCTGGGTGTCCGCGGGCGTTCAACCGCAGGACGTCTGGGACGAAATGGCGCGGCGCGAGAAGATGATGGGCATCGCGGAAAAGCTGCCCAAGCTCCACAAGGTCCCGAAGCTGCCGAAAGTCGCAAAGCTGCCTGTCTCCAGCGCCCCGCGCCGCAAGGTGGTTCCGCTGGAAGCAGGCCGGTCCCGCAAGCGGCGTTGAGCCGCTATCCGCGTCTGAACATAGACATCCCCGCCGCCCGCCGCTAAGCAGCCCCATGCTTCGACGCCTTTATGACTGGTGCATCGCCGCCGCCGGCAAGCCCTACGCCTCATGGATCATGGGCGTGGTGTCCTTCGTGGAAAGCTCGTTCTTTCCCATCCCGCCGGACGTGATGCTGATCCCGATGTCGCTGGCCCGGCCGGATCGCGCCTATTATTACGCCACGCTCTGCACCGTGACATCGGTGGCGGGCGGCGTGCTCGGCTATTTCATTGGTGCCTACCTTTATGACTCCGTCGGGCTGTGGCTGATGCAGCTCTACGGCTATGGCGACAAAATCGACGCCTTCCGCCATGCCTATGCCGAATGGGGAGCCTGGATCATCCTGCTCAAGGGCATGACGCCGATCCCCTACAAGATTGTCACAATCGCCTCCGGCTTCGCGGCTTATCCGCTGATACCTTTCATAGCGCTGTCCTGTGTCGCGCGCGGCATGCGCTTCTTCCTGCTGGCGTTCCTGCTGAATCGTTATGGTCCGCAGGCCCGCGAGATGCTGGAAAAGCGGCTCGGCCTCTGGGTGACCGTCGGAGCGGTTATTCTGGTCGGCGGCATTATCGGTACGATGTATTTGTTCTAGCGCATGATCCCGAAAAGTGGGAACCGGTTTTCGGATAAGATCATGCGCCGATGTATCATGTGAGTCGGCCGGCGCGTCAGTGTCCTCAAATTTGCCACGGAATCGGCCGACCTTCGGCGCGTGCGGAAACGCGGTGGCGTAATTCCTTTGCTTCGCCGGAACGCCCAGAACGCCCAGAACGCCCATGATCAGCAGTAAGAAAAGAATTCGGACAGGCTTGCTGAAACGCATCGGCGTTGCCGCCTTGTGCGCCGCCTTGGGTGGCATGCTGCTGTTTGCGAGCCTCGATGCCATCGCGCAGGAATCAAAACCCGCCGCGAGTTCGCAGGCGGGCGAAGCGGCGCCGCCACATCAGCCGGGAATGCTCGACAGCATGGGCCGCTGGTTCAAGGATTCGTTCGGACGGTTCAACCAGAACGTCGACGGCGCGCGCGAAAGCCTCGGCAATTTCGGCGAAAGCGCCGGCGGCGTGGCCAAGGGCGCGTCCGATGCCGCCAGGGATGCGGCGGGCGCCGCAAGAGACGCGGCGGATGCCATCGCGAAGTTTCCCAATGCACGAATGATCGACGGACGCGAACGCTGCATGAAGGCGGAAAACGGCGCGCCCGATTGCCGGAAGGCCGCGGAGGTGGTGTGCAAAGCCAAAGGTTTTGCGTCGGGTTCAAGTTTGGAGATTCAGTCTGCGCAAAAGTGCCCGGCGCGCGCCTGGCTCTCCGGAAAGCAGGAACCGGGCGATTGCGAGATCCAGTCCTTCGTCACCCGCGCCATGTGCCAATAACCAAGATGTGCCAATAGTACTAATTCGCAACAGCAAACATGTTTGTTGTGCGCGCTTCCGATCCCGTTTATTTTCCGCGCGTGATTGGGGAGTAGCCTCCTTCGGGATTCAGCCAACATACTTGTGCGGCATCGCACATGGTTGAATCGACGCTCTGCGTTTGGCCAGACCAATACATTCCACAAGCGCATTCCGGCAGCTTGGCAGGATGTATTTGGCATGCCGGTGCGGAGCGATCATGAGCTTCCTCTCGAACAGCGTTCTCGCCTTCAGCATGTCGACCGACGCCTTTGCGGCGGCGATCGGCAAGGGCGTTGCGATGCGCAAGCCGCGCTTCACTACGGCCCTGCGCATCGGTGCACTCTTCGGTGTCATCGAAACCATCACGCCGCTGATCGGCTGGCTGATCGGTCTCGCGGCATCGAGCTTCATCACCGCTGTCGATCACTGGATTGCCTTCGGCATTCTTGCGCTGGTCGGTGGCCACATGATCTTCGAGAGCTTTCAGGAAGAAGCGGTTGAACAGCACGAGCATCACAAATTGCATGTGCTGATCCTCACCGCGATCGGCACCAGCATCGACGCGATGGCCGTGGGCGCCACCCTGGCTTTCCTCGACGTCGATATCTGGATCGTGGCGGGCATGATCGGCGCGGCCACCTTCATCATGGTGACGATCGGCATCATGGCCGGGCATCAGATCGGCTTGCGTGCGGGAAAGATCGCGGAGCGGTTGGGCGGGCTCTGCCTGATCCTGATCGGCTCGGCGATCCTCTATGAGCACTTGTCCCGCGACGGCTTCGGTGCGGTTCAGCTGGTGCATTAGACGCTCCGCTCATCGCAGAGGTGTTCAGCGCTCGCCCAAGTGTCGCTACTCCCTCTCCCGTTCTTACGGGAAGAGGGTTTGGGTGAGGAGCGTTTTCGTTTAGTGGGTGATGCTGATGGTGATTGCCTCTTCGGGCACGCCGTAGAACGCTGACAGCTTCCGCTTAGCGTCAGCGATGGTGAACCGCTCGTTCGGCGGCTCCATGATGCTTCGCACAGGTGTCAGCGCGCTCAACGCGCCGTTGAGGGGAAACGTTGCGATAGGTGGAAATTTCAGTCCGGCACCCGCCCCCACGAGGTTTACCGGCTCTTGGGCCTCCTCGTTGTAGAGCGACAACCATACGCCGCGGTTCTTGGGCACAACGTGACCGGCTTTCAGCTTCTTGTCTCTCGCGCGATCGAATCGGGCTGTCATTTCCTTCGCCGGGATGAGGTGGATTTTGGCGTAGCGCGGGTTGATCTTGTCATCGACCGAAGCCGCCACCACCACATCGGCTCCTTCCAGGGTCTTCCAACCCGTGTCCTGCCGGTTACGGGGAAAGGCGATCCACGCGTCCTGCGACGTGCGGATGGTGGCGACTTGGCTCTTTCCGTCCTTGATGATCTTGCGAACGCTGCCTTTGCCGGCGCGTTCGATACGCTCGACTGTGTAGCCGGCGTCTTCCAAGGCTTTTACGGCGAATGCGAACAATTCAGACTTGCGGGACTTCTTTTCGGGGCGCTTGAAAACGTTTGTCATGACGACCTCGTGTTTTGGCGCTAATGAAACCTTATACGAACTTATTGAAAAAAGTGCAAGACTTTTCGGTTAAGTTCCAAAGCCTTTTGAAAAACGAATTGCGTGCTGAATAGATGATAGGTATTTTCTATTGTTTTTCATTGGCTTAGAGGGAAGATCCATGCCGGCTGCGGTCTTGGGAGTGTTATGAACAGCGTGTGCCGAACGCGGCTCGCTACGCTCGTCCACCTCTCGCTTAAACTGAGATAGGAGGCGCGCCCACAAGCCCGAACTGTGAAATCGCCGTGTCACACGGCAGCCTTGCCCTGCGACATTTGGTGCCTAGGATACCCTCCATAAAAAACATCAGGGAGGGGCGCATGCCAAAGGCACGGCGTTTGTTGCGTTGCGGGATTCTCGCAGCGCCATTGTTGCTCGTCTGCGCGATCATGGCTTCGGCGGCAGAGACGCCGAAGTTCGAGGTCGATCCGTTCTGGCCGAAGAAATTGCCGAACAGCTGGATGCTCGGACAGGTCGCCGGCGTTGCCGTCGACGACACGGATCATGTCTGGATCATGCAGCGCCCGCGCAGCCTGTCGCGGCAGGAAAGCAACGCCGCCAACAACGCCGGCAAGTGCTGCCGCCCGGCTCCTGCGGTGATCGAGTTCGATCCGGAAGGCAACGTGGTGCAGGCCTGGGGCGGGCCGGGCGAAGGCTATGACTGGCCGACGCAGGAACACGGCATGCGCATCGATCCCGACGGCAATGTCTGGTTCGGCGGCAACGGCAAGGAGGATGGCGCCATCCTCAAGTTCAGCCACGACGGCAAGTTCATGATGCAGATCGGCAAGAACGGGCCGCTCACCGGCGACAAGGATCTGACGCGGCTGGGCAAGCCTGCCGACGTCTGGTTCGACAAGCCGGCCAACGAAGTTTATGTCGCCGACGGTTACGGCAACCACCGCGTGATTGTGTTTGATATGACGACCGGCGCCTACAAGCGGCACTGGGCGCTTACGGCAAGCCTCCGGCCGACGGCCTCCCCGCCGAGGGCGCCTACAAATACGATCCGAAAGCGCCGCCCTCCCAAGACTTCGCCAATCCGGTGCATTGCGTGAAGATCGCCAACGACGGGCTGGTCTACGTCTGCGACCGCATCAACGATCGCGTGCAGGTGTTCCAGAAAGACGGCACCTTCGTGAAGGAATGGCGCTACCTGACCGACACCAAATCATCCGGCTCCGCCTGGGATCTCTATTTGTGGGCCGACCGCGAGCAGAGTTTCTTCCTGATGGTCGACGGCACCAATGAGGAGATGCGGCTGGTGCGGCGTTCCGATGGCGAGATCATCGACACGATTGGCAGCGGCGCGAGCTTCTTCTTCGGCGTGCACAACATCGCCATCGACTCCAAGGGCAATGTCTACACAACGGAGGTGTTCGAAGGAAAACGCCTGCAGAAGTTCAAGGTCGTGAGCGGCGCACCGGTGAGGTAGGGGAGCGGTATGAAATGAAAAAGCGTGGCGAAGGTCGCGTTTTTTTATTTGGTCGTCGTTCTTTTGCATTACACCCCCACAATGATGGGGGCATCCCAGTTACTTTTTTTTGGGCGGACTACCGACCCCTTTTGGGGTCGCTATTGCGCCACAGCTCTCTCAGACGAGCAGCCGTTTCCTTCTTGTCGTATTGATCCTTGGATTCTTTGGACATGCCTCGAAAACCTTGGGTAGCGGAGCCACACGAAGCAGATAAGTTCTGCAACGTTTATATAGATGAAAGCAGCCAAACGAAATGGCAGTACCTAGTGCTCGGCGGAATAATCGTTCCCCACAGCCATGTCGAGCTTTTTGAAAGAGATATCATCGACGCGCGAGACCCCATGATTGCGCCGTTCAACGATAAAGGCGAACCGCGCGTTATCAAGTGGACAAAGGTCAATGCTTACAACATCGAGGCTTATAAAAAGGTCTTTGATGCCTTCTGGCGATTTGAGGTGAAGCACGGTTTTCTTAAAACCGACAAACACGTTGATCTATCCTGCCTCGTAGTGGACACCACTAAAAAAAGTCTCAGAGCAACAGGCGAAGGCAACATAGAGATAGGCTTTGATAAGGAAATCTATTTTCTCTGCGCCGCTCAGATTGGAAAGAGATTCAAAGACAATCTATTCCACATCTACCTAGATCGACGATCTACAAGCGAAGAGCATAGTCTCAGCGCGGCGCGAGATATCATGAACTTAGGCGCACGCAAACATGGTGACACCCGAGTGTGGCCCTTTAGGCGGCTGGCTTGGGACGACCCAGAACGATGCCAAGCTTTGCAAGTCGTAGATATTTGCATCGGCGCGCTGGCCTACAAATTAAACGGTCATTACGACCAGCCCGATGCGAATAAGGCCCGTAAAGAAATGTGCGACTACATTTTGAACAAGGCCAAAGTGTTTAAACCATTTGAAACAACGAAATACAGTCTGCGCCGCTTCACTGTTGTTCATCGCGACGGCTCACCTTATGAGCCGCCTCGATACATTCAGTTGCACAGAGAGAAGAAGCGCTAGGGGCCCTACAGCCTACACCGCCTTCCGACGGTACCGGGCAAGCCGAGTCTCATGCCCGAGGGAATGGCTTCGAACTGTCGGGTCCCTAGCGCTCGCTTATACGGTAGTGATTCCAAAGACTTAAAGCAAACGGTCCTGCCAAGGTGCTGAAAACACTACACTTTGTGGGTGTGTGTCAACGACAGAATTAGGAACATAATCCTGCCTTATTGCAGGATTATGTTCCTATCACCTCGCTCGCTAAGGGGCGCTCTCATGAGGCGTCATTGAGTGGAGCGACTTAACTGGGCCGGAAGCGGGCAAGCCCGCCGCCGGCTGGTGCGGCGCCTGCGGATATGCCTCGCAAGCTATCCCCGGGGTGGTTCGGGTCGCCGTCCGCTCCAATTACGTGGGGCTGCCTTCAATGGCTGGAAGTGGTGCGGAGATGACGAGGCGAAAGCTTCAACGATCCGCGCCCGGAAGCACGGTCCCGAACCGACAAACCGTCGCAGTGGAGCGCCGAGAGGCGCGGCATCCTGAAAAAGGATGTCCACGCATGCGCAGGCAGGCCTCGCAAGCTTGGTTGCGCAGCGTGAATTGTTGATGCGCCTTCTCGGCGCTCCACTCCCCTTATGTGGGGGAAGAAGGAAAAATGAGACCGGCGAAGCCCGCGCCGTCAAAACCCGGGCCTGCGGAGCTATGGCTGTTTGAAAATTGAATCCGAAATCGGGAAACGCTATCCGTTGCCGAAGCCGTTGCCCTTGACGCAGATGCGATGCATCAGGCGTCGCGTGCCGTGGTAATCGTTGAGCGCGTAATGCCAGACCGACCGGTTGTCCCAGAAGGCCATCGAGCCCTCGCGCCACTGGAAGCGATAGGTGAATTCCGGCCGTTGTGCGTGCTGGAACAGATAATCCAGAAGCGGCCGGCTCTCTTTATCGGTCCAGCCTTCGAAGCGAACGGTGTAGTTAGGATTGACGAACAGCACACGGCGGCCGCTCTCCGGATGCCGGGGCGCAACCGGATGCACGGCCTCCCGCGCAGCGAATTTCTGTTTCACCTCTGCATGCTCCTCGGCGCTGACCTGCCGGTCCTTTGGAAGCGCGACGAACGCCTGCGTTTTGCTGTGCACCGCGTTCAACCCGTCGAGCGTTTTCTTGAGGCCGTCGGATAAAGCGTCATAGGCCGCATACATGCTGGCGAACAACGTATCGCCGCCATACTCCGGAAGCTCGCGCGCCAGCAGGA
Source organism: Bradyrhizobiaceae bacterium (assembly GCA_947481685.1). Classification (GTDB taxonomy): domain Bacteria; phylum Pseudomonadota; class Alphaproteobacteria; order Rhizobiales; family Xanthobacteraceae; genus CANKHA01. Next base: position 46,332 of record CANKHA010000009.1, on the reverse strand, counting down.
CAGCGCCGAGCGGCGGCAGCGGATCGAAGGAATGGTCGCTGTGCCAGTTGCCGCCGATGTTGCGGGTCGCCTCCGGCTCCTTGCGCACTTCGCCGATCATCGGAAAACCGGGCACCGCGGTCATTGAGTTCGAATCGTCGTGCTCGACCTCACCGAAGCGCGCGGTGAAAGCCAGATGCTGGGCCGGCGTGAGGTTCTGGTCGCGAAAGAAGATGACGCCATGCTCGTTCAGGGCGTTGCGGATTTCCTGGTATGTCCGGTCCTGCAAGGGATTTGTCAGATCCACATTGTGAATTTCGGCGCCAACGGCAGAAGCGACAGGACGAACGTCGATGGTGGTATTTTGCACTGCGACCTCGATAGCTTGCGTTTCCCCTGACCCATTGTACGCGATGCCACAATGCGGGTGAATACCCCCGACCGCCTGCTTCGGGTAAAGTCACGCAGGTTTGTACGGAGCGGTTAAAAGTCTAAACTTGCGGGAGGATGCCACATGGGAGGGGGAACGGTTTTGAAGACATATTCTTTGGAAAAATTCCTGGGTGTTTTTTCACTGCAAAATGCAGTCCGCCCTGGCGGCGGTTTTCTGTTTGATAGCCATTTTCACCGGTCCCGCTGCGGCGCAAACGGTCGAGGAATTCTACAAGGGCAAGATCATCAGGGTCATCGTCGGTTTGCCGCCGGGAGGTAACTATGACATCTCCGCGCGCTTGATGGCGCGCTATCTCGGCAATTACATTCCAGGCCATCCCTCAGTCGTCGTGCAAAACCTGCCAAGCGCGGGCGGCCTCGTTGTCGCCAACCGTCTTTATGCGGACAAGGCCGACAATGACGGCCTCACGCTGGCGGTGATCGAGCGCTCCGTCGCGCAACTGGCGATCCAGGGCGACCCCAATGCGCGGTTCGATCCTCTGAAATTCAACTGGCTCGGCAGCATGTCGTCCTACAGCGACGATGCTTATCTGTTGCTGATCAATGCCGATCACCCCGCGAAAACCGTGGCGGATCTGGATAAGCCCGGCGTGCAGACCCGCATGGGTGGCGGCAATGCCGGATCGAGCAATCGCCATTTCGCCGCCATCGCGAAAGACGTGCTGGGCCTCAAGATCGACATGGTGAGCGGTTATCCCGGCGCCACGAATATTTTCCTGGCGATGCAGAGGGGTGAAGTCGATGGCCAGGTCATCGGCTATGGATCGAGCCGCGCCGGTCAGCAGGCGCTGTGGGACGCCCATAAACTGCGTCCGCTCATCCAGTTCGGGCGCACGACGCGGCTCAAGGATTTCCCCGATGTGCCGACGGGACGCGAGCTTGCGAAGACTCCGAACGCTCTGGCCCTGATCGAATTCGCCGAGCTCGCATTCTTCATGGCGATGCCGATGCTGGCGCCTCCCGACATTCCCGCCGATCGCGCGGCCGCGCTGAAGACCGCATTCATGCAGATGTGCAAGGACAAGGCGTTCATCGCCGACGTTAACAAAGTGGGCCTCGAGGTCAGCTCGCTGGACGGCGATGGGATTATCAAGCTGCTGCAGCGCGCGGCCACGACGCCGAAAGACGTGATCGAACAATACAAGAAGCTGATCGGTGGTTGATCTCCGGCGCGACGATCCCGGATCCCACGACGATGAAAGAGTGATTGGTGCCCCTGGCCGGAATCGAACCAGCACTCCTTGCGGAACCTGATTTTGAGTCAGGCGCGTCTACCAATTCCGCCACAGGGGCAATCGCGCGGGATCATACTTGCGGGCCGCGCCGGGTCAACCCGCGCCAAAGGATGCGCCATAGAACATGCCAAAGGACGCGCCTTGGAATCGACACGGGGCCGGGAGCAGGCTATCCGGGGCCGGGGAAACGCTATGAGCACGTCTAAAGCGCCGATTTTCCGGCAAACCGGTGATCGGGTGAATACAACCATGCGGGATGAGCCCGTGGCCGCGGCCGCCAGCATCGTGGCGCTTGGCGCGATGGCGACCATTCTTGGCGCCTGGTTCTTTCAATACGCGCTTGGCTATCTGCCATGCGAACTCTGCCTGCAGCAGCGCATCCCTTATTACATCACGATCCCGCTGGCGGTGATTGTTGCCGCGGGCGCGCTGCGGGGTGCGCCGCGCTCCTTGTTGCGCATGGGGCTTGTGCTGATCGCGCTGGTGATGCTCGTCGGCGTGGGACTCGGAGTCTATCACTCCGGTGTGGAGTGGAAGTGGTGGGCCGGCCCGAGTGCGTGCGGTGGCACACTCGGCGATCTTGGCTCCGCAGGCGATCTGCTCAGCCGCGTGCAGACGACGCGGGTCATCCGTTGCGATGAAGCGGCCTGGCGCTTCCTCGGCATCTCGCTGGCAGGCTGGAATGTGCTGATCGCGTTCACGCTGGCGGCGATTGCATTGATGGGTGCGCGCAAAGCCGTGCGCTGAGGAGTTACGGCTCGAGCTCGGTGTCCCAATAGAGATAATCCATCCAGCTCTGGTGCAGATAGTTGGGCGGGAACAGCCGGCCATTGCGGTGCAGATGCTGCACGCTCGGCTGAAACGGCATCTGCGACGGATACATCTCCGACTGCTGCATGGTCTTGTCGGCCTTGCGCAGGTTGCAGCCCGAGCAGGCCGCCACGACATTCGACCACGTCGTCATGCCGCCGAGCGAACGTGGCACCAGATGGTCGAAGGTAAGATCGTCGCGCGCACCGCAATACTGGCAGGAGAAGCGGTCGCGCAGGAACACATTGAACCGCGTGAAGGCCGGATGCGTCGAGGGCTTCACGTAAGTCTTGAGCGAGACCACGCTCGGCAGCTTCATCTCGAAGCTCGGGCTGTGCACCGCCTGTTCGTAATTGGCGACGATGTTCACGCGCTCGAGAAAGGCGGCCTTGATTGCGTCCTGCCAGGACCAGAGCGAGAGCGGGTAATAGCTCAGCGGACGAAAATCCGCGTTCAGCACCAAAGCCGGAAAGCCGCTTAGCGGCATGTGTACGTTCAAATCGACGCTCCCTCACGCCGCCACCAGACGTTGACGGCGCATAGTCTAGAGGCAGCGTGACAGGATTGTGAAGTGCGCTATCTCCAGCTCAGTTCGGCTAAAGCCGACGGGCGAGAAATTCGCCGCCCTGACGCAGCCCTTCCTGATCGATGCCGTGGCCGATACCGGGGGATAAATGCCATTCCACCGGCACTTCCAGCGCCGCCAGTCCCTGCGCGGCATGAAACAGGGCATCGGGGGGGATCACTTCGTCCTGGTCGCCGTGCACCAGCAGCACCGGTGGCCGGGAGCGAATCTCCAGCGGGAATTGGTCCGGCTCTGCTTCCGGGGGCACAACCAGCAGGCCGGAATAGCCGACGATGGCAGCGGGCGCGATGGCGCGGCGCAGCCCGACATGCAGCGCCATCATGGTGCCCTGGCTGAAGCCGACCAGCGCCAGCGCGGACGGCGGCAATTCCCGGCGCTTGAGTTCGGCATCGAGAAAGCTGTCCAAAGCAGGCGCGGCTGCGTTGGCGCCGACCCAACGCTCGTTCGGATCGCGGAAGGTCAGGTTGAACCATTGCTTCCCGCCTCCTCCCTGGCCGCAGGCTTCGGGCGCGTGCGGTGACACAAAGGCGGCATGCGGCAGCAACGGCTGCCATGCGCGGCCGATCTCGATCAGGTCGTTGCCGTCCGCGCCATAGCCGTGCAGAAACACGACGAGTTGTTTGGCCTTGCCGCTTTGCGGTTCAATTCGCGGGCCGTCGAGTTCTGCCGCCATTATTTCGTAACCTTGCGATTGGGTTGAGCGGGTGCGGGATCGCGCCGTTTGACGGCACTATAATAAGCCCACAGCACATGCGCGGCCACCCCGCGCCACGGCCGCCACGCTTCGGCGATTTTGACCATCTGCTTTGCGTCGGGACGCGCCTTGAGTCCGAAGCCGGTGCGCGCGGCTTCCTGCAAGGCGAGATCGCCCGCCGGCCACGCGTCGGAATGCCCAAGGCAAAACAGCAGATAAATGTCCGCGGTCCATGGGCCGATGCCGTGCAAGGCGACCAAGGCGTTATGCGCGTCGTCGGCTTCCATCGTTCCGACAGCCTCGAGATCGATCGTGCCTTTGGACACCGCCTTGCCGATAGCCTTTAGCGTTCGGATCTTCGGCGCGGACAGGCCGATGCGCGCCAGCTTTGGCGCGCGGGCGAGACGGACCGCATCGTGATGGAAGGGATCGAAGGCGGCTTCCAGCCGTCCCCAGATTGCGCGGGCGCTGGACGTGGACAATTGCTGCGAGACCGCGATGGCGCAAAGGCCGGGAAATCCGGCGGGGCGCCGCCGCAGGTTCGGGCGTCCCGCTTTTTCCAGCACCGGTTGCCAGCGCGGATCGGCCTTGACCAGCTGCTTCAGCGCCTTGTGCAGATCGGCATCGGTGTGGAGAAAATGGGAGGGCATGGTTTGCTACGGTGGGGACTGGATGTTCAGTAAACTGGATACGCGCGTGTTAACACGCAAGCCTTGCGGATGATGACCAAGAGACGATCGCATGCCACCCGTTTTCCGCTTCGCGCCGAGCCCCAACGGCTATCTGCATCTCGGCCATGCGCTGTCGGCGTTGTTGGATTCTGAAATGGCGCGTGCTGCCGGTGGGCGGTTCCTGCTGCGCATCGAGGATATCGATGGCAAACGCTGCCGGCCGGAATACGAAGCCGCGATCTATGAGGATCTCCGCTGGCTCGGCATCGCGTGGGAAGAACCGGTGCGAAGGCAGTCCGACCATCTCGATGACTATCGCGCCGCCATCGCCAAGCTCTCGGGCATGGGCCTGCTGTATCCAAGCTTCGAGAGCCGGTCTGAAATCGCAGCGCTGGTCGCCGAGCGTGAAACGCACGGAAATTGGCCGCGCGATCCCGATGGCGCACCGCTCTATCCCGGCACGTCGAAGCATCTCGCGCCAGCAGAACGTGCGCGCCGGATGGTCAATGAGCCTTATGCCCTGCGCCTCGACATGGAGGCAGCGGTTGCCCGCGCCGGGGCGTTACAATGGGACGAAACCGGCGGTGGGCCGAATGGCGAAGCGGGAGAGGTCGTTGCGGGCCCGCGCGCCTGGGGTGATGTGGTGCTGGCCCGCCGCGAAACCCCGACGAGCTATCATCTCTCGGTCGTGATCGACGACGCCGCGCAAGGCGTGAGCCATGTCGTGCGCGGGCAGGATCTGTTCTGGGCCACCAGCGTGCATCGGTTGTTGCAGGCGCTGCTTGGCCTGCCGATGCCGGCCTATCATCATCACCGGCTGCTGCGGGACGCGGATGGCCGCAAGCTGTCGAAATCGACCCAGTCCACTGCCTTGCGCGACCTCCGCGCTGCCGGCATGACGCCCCGCGATATTCGCGGAATCATAGGTCTGGATTGACGGTGGTTGTCCCGGCGTCTCCGTGGCATGTTGAGCAGGGGCGGGGGCTTCGTTGCCGAGCAAGCAAAAGAAAATATCAGCCAAGCCGCGCAGCAAGCCGCTGCGCAAAAAGCGCGTCTCCAAAACGCGCCGGCCCGAGCTTGCGCTTGCCGTGTTCGCGCATGAAATCCGCACATCGCTCACCGGCATTCTGGCGCTCGGCGAATTGCTTGCGACATCAGGACTGGATGAGCGCGAGGCCGGCGGGGCTGCCGGCATCAAGAATTCCGCGGAGCATCTCGCCGCGCTGATCAATCTCACGATCGATTCCGTCAATGCTGAAACCAGACGCCTGGTACTACGGCAGGAAATCTTCAGTCTGCGGCGGCTGGGCGAGACGTTGGCGGCGTCGCTCGCGGCGCGGGCGGAAGCCAAGGACCTCCGCAGCAGTGCTGTGATTGCCGATGGTTTGCCCGGACATGTGTCCGGCGATGCGGTGCGGCTGCGCGCTGCGGTAGAAAATCTCATCGACAATGCGGTGAAGTTCACCGACACCGGCATTGTCACTCTCGATATGGCGGCAAAACCGCAAGCGCGCGGACGCATCGTTGTCACCTTCATCGTTAGCGATAGCGGGATCGGCTTGAAGCCCGGGGAAATCAAACGCCTGTTCAAGCCGTTCACCCAGGCCAATGAGGATATCGCGCTGCGCTATGGCGGTGCCGGACTGGGCCTGGCCTTCGTCAAGCGTGTGGCGCGCACGATGGGCGGCGATCTCAAAGTCACCAGCAAGGTAGGCAAGGGCAGCCGCTTCGTCATGACAGCTGTTGTAGCGAAGAGCGCAGCCGCCCTGAAGCAAACCGGCAGACTCAGCGAATCTCTCAATCTCGGTGGCCCGTCACTGAAGATCCTTTGCGCCGAGGACAACCCGTATGGCCGGGTCGTGATCAATGCGATCCTGAACGAACTCGGTCACCGCACGGATTTCGTCGAAAGCAGTGAAGCCGCAGTGCAGGCCGTGGCGCGCGGCGGTTACGATCTGGTGCTGATGGATGTGATGCTCGGCGATACCAGCGGCATTGAAGCGACGCATTCCATTCGCACCTTGCCGCCGCCGGCCGGTCAGGTGCCGGTCATCGGGATTTCGGGACGCGGCGGACCAGGGGACGAAGAGAAAGGCCTTGCTGCCGGCATGAACGGTTATCTCACCAAGCCGGTAAGCCCGCACAGACTGGCGGCGTTGATCGCGGAGGTTATGGCGAAGAAGTAGCGCTGGCGATTTTGATCTTGCCCTTGCGCTCGCTGCGTTCGCGACAGATCGCTTCGTTGAGTTCGCCGCCATAGATGAAGATCGTGGCGTTCACATAGAGATAGATCAGCGCGACGAAGGCCGACGTAAGACCGGCATACATGGTGACATAGTTGCTCGCGAAATCAGCCAGGTAACGGCCGAACAGCGCGCCGCTGGCGAGCCAGAGCAGCAGCGTCACCAGAATGCCAGGCGCGATTTCAAACAGCGTACGCCGCCCTGCCGGCAACCACATATGCACCAGCACCAGGGCCACGACGAGAATGGTCGACGCTGTTCCATAGCGCAGCATCGTCGATGCCCATTCTTCCAGCCAGGGCAGATATTTTGCGGTCTTGGCGAAAATCAGCGGCGCGAGCACCACGAGGAAGGCGAGTGCGAGCAAAGCGACTGCGCCGACCAGCACATAGCCAATGGATTCCAGCCGCAGCAGCCACCAGGCGCGCTGCTCGCCGATGCGGTAAGCGCGATTGAGCCCGATGCGAACGCTTTCGATTCCGCTGGAGGCGAAATAGATCGCGAGCGCCACACCGATGGTGAGGACATCGCCGCGCGTGATGGTCAGGACGTTGTGGATCTCGAAAGCAATCGGTTCGGACACCTCGACCGGCCAGGCGTCCAGCAACATTTGCGCGACGTTGTCGGCAAGTTCCTTGGAACCGAAAAAGCCTGCGAGCGCGGTCACCACGATCAGGAAGGGAAACAGCGCCATCAGCGTCGACATCGCGATGTGACTCGCGATTGCCCAGCCGTCCGCGGCGAGGAAATGGTCGGCGGCGTCAACTGCGATGTGGAAATACCGACGAAGAAGCTTCAAGCCGTTCCCCGGTGGAGTTGTGCCCGAAACTGAGATTGGCGATCAGGCGGGGATTGGCAAGGGCTAATCGTGCAGGGGAGCCAGAAAAGCTAGGCGGCCCGGACGTCCGAGAGAAAATGCTGGACCTCGGATTCGAGATTTTCGGCTTCCAGTGCCAGCGTATCCGCCAGCAACTGCACGTCGGCGGCGGTTGCACGCGCGTCGGTGCTCGCGCCTGCGACCCGGCTCATTGCATCCGAACCCGTGCGGGCCTCGGAGGACGCGCGCTTGACGCCTTCCGCGATCAGCGTGACGGCAATGTTTTGTTCCTCGACCGTCGAGGCAACAGTGGCGGTGATGCCGGACATCTCGCCGATGATGCTGTTGACCTGCTCGATGGCTTGCACGGCGTCCGCCGCGGCCGACTGGATCGCGCCGATCTGACCGGCGATCTCTTCCGTGGCGCGCGCGGTCTGGCCCGCGAGAGATTTCACTTCGGAGGCGACTACGGAAAAACCGCGCCCGGCTTCACCCGCGCGTGCCGCTTCGATCGTGGCGTTGAGCGCCAGCAGGTTGGTCTGGCCGGCAATAGCCTGAATCAATCCGACCACTTCCCCAATGCGGGTGGCAGCCTTGCCGAGTTCCGTCATGGTCTGGCCGGTGCGGCCGGCTTCCGCGACCGCACGCCTTGCGACTTCGGTTGATTTCACGGTTTGCGCAGCAATTTCCGCGATCGAGGCTGCGAGTTCTTCCACGGATGTTGCGGCAGCGCTGACGTTGCTGGACGCATTGCCGACGCGTTCCTGGGCGTGTCCGGCTTCGGACGATACCGCGTCCGCTGCGCTCTCCAGCTGGCTTGAGGTCGATTCGAGCCGGCCAGCCGCGCCACGCAGCTTGGCGAGCGCCGCCTGTACCGATTTTTCAAAGCCTTCGATAGTATGCGCAATCGTCTCGCCGCGCCGTTCGAGCGCGTAATGCATCTCTTTCTCGGTCAGCGCCAGTTCCTGCCGCTCAAGCATGGCGTCGCGGAACACGATCACCGTGCGCGCCATGGCGCCGATCTCGTCCTTGGATTTGGTCGCTGGAATAAACGCGGTGGTGTCGCCATCGGCGAGCCGCTTCATCGCGGTGCCGAGTCCATTCAGCGGCCGGGTGATGCTGCGCCCGATCAGCCAGCTGAAACCAAGTCCAAGCAGCACCACGATAATGCCGACCGAGGTGGTGAAGCTTTTGGTGCGGCCCTGTGAATTGGTCAAAGCCGTCGCCGAGGAAGCAGCTCCAAGCTGCATCGTCTGGATGATGCCGGTCGCAGCCGGGATCATCTGTTCGATCCTGAGATTGATGACATTGACGAACGGCTCGATGTCGTCGACCGCCTCGCCCCAATCGCGCAAGCTGTCGGCGTAGCTTTTCACGTCGGCCGTCATCTGTTCTTTCAGCTTGGCCGGCATCGCAATGTTCTCTGCGATTTTGCCGAACTTGCTGAACTCGCCTGCAAAAAGCTGGCCGAGATATTCCTTGCGGAGAAGACGATAATCGGCCTCGTAGCGCCGCATCGTCAAAAGCGAGGCGAGAAGCCTCTGCCCCTCGGGCTCGCCCTGCCAAATCTGGTTGGTCATATCGACGTTGATGAACCGGTCCACCTTCTGCGCAGACTCGAGCAACCGGCGGCGGATACCATCCTCGCTGGTGTAACCTAAAGTCTGCTGCTGCTTGACCAGATCGTCGAACGACTTTGCGACTTCCGTCAGTTGCTCGCGTAGGCCAACGACTTCCTTGCGCTCAGTGCCGGAGAGCGAATCTTCCAAAGTATCGAGGCTTTGAGCCGCGATTTTCCGGCTTTCCTCGAAGGTCTGCACCAGGGCGTCGTCCGGGTTGGACGCGAAATCGCGGACCGTAAGGCGCATGACCGAAACCGCGCCCTTGAAATCATGGCTGGCGTTGGAGAGTGCCGCGGCGCGGTTGAGGGTGTTGAACGCCGCGTGGACGGCGGTGTCTCCGGATGTAAAGGCAATGCCATTGGCGAGAAAGCCGCCGACGGGGACCAGCGCGAGCGCGATGATGCGCGCGCGGACGGAGAAAGCCGAAAGAAAAAACCGTTTGGCTTCAATCATTTCCGGGTACTTGCAAGGGGCCGCGCAAAGGCTGCGGCCCGGGTGTCGGTCCAGCATGGTTAGGAAAGCCCAAATTGGTTAAAATGTAGGAAAATAGTACCTTCGCATCGGGTAAAAAGGTCTGGGGTTGCAGGTTCGCTGCGCCTTGCTTTCACAGGATGCGGGCGTAGTGTCCGCGCGCTTATCCATCCGCTTATCCATCCGCTTATCCATCCCCTGCCAATCATTCGGAGCCCGCGCGATGATGCTTTCCCCCCGTGAGCCCGGGCAGGATCTGCTGGCCATGGCGGAAGGCGCTGTCGCTGCCATGGAAGGTCTGCTGGCGGACGCGGTTGCGAGGGTGCGTGGGCGTGTCGCCGTCGAGGGCCGGATCGTCGCAGGGCTGTTCGCCCGCGAGCAGCGCGCCACCCACGGCCTCGCCTGGCTCGCGACGTATGTTGAAGCACTCCGCCAGCTCTCGGCCTATGCCGACCGCGTCAGCGCGACCGGTCACATGGGCGAGATCGAAGAACTCGTGATCCGCATTGGTTTCGGCGAATACCTCGCGCAGATTTTCGGCGGCATTCCCATGAGCCAGACCGAAATCGTGCGTCTCGGCGACATGGGCCTGACGCGCAATGACGTCTCCGGCCGCATGACCGCCTTTGTTGAAGCGCTGATCGCTTCCGGCAACACGGCGCAGCGCCGTGCGCGGCTGGTTGAACTGCTTCGTGCGCAACACGACTCGACGCCCGGCACGCCGGCGCTCGACGACACACTGGAAGCGGTGCGGGATGAGATGCGCAAGTTCGCCGTCAGCGACGTGGTCCAGCAGGCGCAGCGCTGGCACCTGTCCAACAGTTACATTCCGCTCGAGCTGATCGCGCATATGGCGGATCTCGGCGTCTTCGGGTTGCCGGTTCCGGAAGAATTCGGCGGCATGGGGCTCGGCAAGCAGGCGATGTGCGTCGTGTCCGAGGAGTTGTCGCGTGGCTTCATCGGCGTGGGCTCACTTGGCACGCGCACGGAAATTGCCGCCGACCTGATCGTGCGTCATGGCACTGAAGCGCAGAAGCGCCAGTGGTTGCCTCGGATCATAGGGGGTGACGTGCTGCCTGCGGTGGCTTTCACCGAGCCTGCGAATGGTTCGGACCTTGCGTCGATCCGCACCCGCGCGACGCTCGATGGCGAGAATTACCGCATCTTCGGCACCAAGACCTGGATTACCCATGCCGAGCGCGCTGACCTTCTGCTTCTGCTGGTGCGCACCAATTTGAAGGAAGCGGGTTATCGCGGGCTCTCCTTGCTGCTGGCGGAAAAACCGCGCGGCACTGACGGCGCTCCGTTTTCGGCGCCCGGCCTTACCGGACGGGAAATCGCCGGCACCGGTTATCGCGGCATGAAACAGTTTGAGCTGAATTTCAATGGCTTTGCGGTGCCCACTTCCGCGCTGCTCGGCGGCGTGGAAGGCACCGGCTTCAAGCAGGTGATGCGGAGTTTCGAAGGCGCGCGGATTCAAACCGCCGCGCGCGCGGTCGGTGTCGCGCAATCGGCGCTCGATCAGGCGATCGGTTATGGCGAGCAGCGCCAGCAATTCGCCATGCCGATTATCGGTTTTCCGCGCGTGTCGGATAAAATCGCGATGATGGCCACCGAAGTCGCCATCGCCCGCCAGCTCACCTATTTCGCCGCGCGCCAAAAGGATGCAGGCGAACGTGCGGACGTTCATGCTGGCATGGCGAAGCTGCTGGCGGCGCGTGTTGCATGGGCGGCTGCCGATGCGTCGGTGCAGGTGCATGGCGCCAACGGCGTCGCAGCGGCCTTTCCGATTTCCCGGATTCTCGGCGATGCGAGGGTTTTCGGCTTTCTGGAGGGTTCTTCCGAGATTCTGGCGCAGATGGTCGCGCGGCGGCTCCTGGAAAGCACACATTAGCGCGGCAACGGAATCGCCCTCCCGGCGTTGACTCCCCGCGCCCGGAATTGCCGGACGTCTGAGGAGGTAATGCCATATGTCCAAGCTAAAGCTTCATCCGGGTGAATGGGTCGTGGTTTGCGACGGCGCGAAAGCGCTGGTGCTGGAAAACGTGGGCGACGAAATGTTTCCCAACCTGAAGATGAAAGAGGTCTATCAGCACGACGACGCGGCCACCCGGGACCAGGGCAGCGATGCTCCCGGCCGTTCCCATGCTTCTGTTGGCACCGCCCGCAGCGCCATGGAGCAGACCGACTGGCATGCACAGGGCGAACGTCGCTTCCTGGAAAAACTTGCGATCCGGCTCGATGCGGCGGTGCAGGCCGGCGAGGTCAAATCCCTGGTTGTCGCCGCGTCGCCCCGGGCGCTCGGCACGCTTCGTCAATTCTATACTCCGGGTATCCGCAACGTTCTGGCGACCGAAATCGACAAGGATTTGGTAAAGATGCCCGTGCACGAGATCGAGAAACATCTGGCCGCATAGGCAGCCCGGCGTTAAGAAGACTGGTGTGGTGGTTCAGAAATTCGCTTCATTTGCCTACCGCGAGTTCGTAAAGCGAATTTCTGGACCAAAACCACACCAGATTCATAGATTTGCTAGTGTCCTTCGAATCCAAAGTTCGCCCCGAAGGGTGCCGCAAAATCAAGCGAACTTTGGATTCGTGACACTCGCGCATGTCAACAGTTTTTGAATATATCGTACCTGTCGCCATCGGCGCCGTCACCATCGTGTTGGTATTCGGCCTTTTCAACATGATGCGCGGCGGCTCGCCCAATACCTCGCAGAAGCTGATGCGGCTGCGGGTGCTGCTTCAATTCATTGCCATCGTCGTTATTATGGCGGCCATCTATTTCATGAAGCGCTGAAACTGGCGCTGGCATGACAGCCCAGAGGGTGGGAAATGGTCGTTCTCAATCGCATTTATACGCGCACCGGCGATGACGGCAGCACCGCGCTGGGCAGTGGCGCTCGTCGCAAGAAATATGATTTGCGCGTCGCCGCCTACGGCACGCTGGACGAAGTCAACGCAGTGATCGGGCTTGTGCGGCTCCATACCGCCGCCGACCAGAGCTTCGATGCTGCGCTCGGTCGTATCCAGAACGATATCTTCGATGTCGAGGCCGATCTTTGCCTTGCTGAAAAAGGTCCGGGCGGCGCGCGCCTGACCGTCACCGATGCCCAGGTCTCGTGGATTGAACAGGAAATCGACCGGTTCAATGCGGATCTGCAGCCGCTGCGGTCATTCATTCTGCCGGGTGGCAGCGCAACCGCCGCCTATCTGCACCTAGCGCGTACAGTCTGCCGTCGTGCAGAGCGCATGATGGTTGAGCTCAATGACCAGCCGGGTGAAGAGGTCGGCGCGCCGGCATTGAAATACGTCAACCGGCTTTCCGATTTCTTCTTCGTTGCGGGCCGCTATGCCAACGACAAAGGCGCTCGCGATGTCCTTTGGGCGCCTGGCCAGAACAGGTGAGAGGAAAAAAATGAAGTGCTGCCTTCTCACGGCTTTTGTAGCCTGCGCCGCAACGATCTTCGGGGCGCAAGCCCAGGCATCGCCGCTCGACGAACTGGTGCCAAAAAAATTGGGCGCAAGCGCCTGCTTCACGCGCGTCTATGACGACGCTCACCTGCGCGCCAATCCCAAACAGAAGACGACTTTCATCGCCGCCTGGTTGAAATACGAAAAATTGCAGGGCGCCGCCGGAATGGGGTTGAGCTTTGCGCTCGCCATGAGACGCCGCGGTGAAACCGAAGCGTTGTTCTCGCAGGGCGGCTGTGAATGGGGCGCCCGGATCAACCGCGATGTCTCCGACAAACGCCTGATCCTGAATTACAAGAAAGATGAAGGCGGATCCTGCATGCAGTCGGCGCGTCCAGATGTGTTCGACTCGCTCAGCGCGGAGGAAGGTGGGGAGGTGATCATCGATCGTGGCAAGGACAAGGACACATTGATGGTCTATCTCGACGAAGCTCTTGCGATGGTCAAACGCCTTGATCGGGACACGCCGATCAGCATCGATTTTGGGAAGGACGACCGGGTCTTCATGTTGCGGCGGGCTTCCGCAAAGGACTGCGAATTTCTTCAGGAAGCCGTGACGACGCGGGAACCCGGCGTGCCTGATCGGCGGCGTTGACCGCGAAAAGACCTGCCTTTAGCGTGCAGGTGGGGACAAAAAACCAATGAAAATTCTGGTGCCCGTTAAACGGGTCGTCGATTACAACGTCAAAATTCGCGTCAAGGCAGACGGCTCCGGTGTGGAGCTTGCCAACGTGAAGATGTCGATGAATCCGTTCGACGAGATCGCGGTGGAAGAGGCGATCCGATTGAAGGAAGCCGGCAAGGCCACCGAGATCGTCGCCGTGTCCATCGGGCCGACGCAGGCGTCCGAGACCATTCGCACCGCGCTCGCCATGGGCGCAGACCGCGGCATCCTGGTGAAGACCGACGTCGCTGTGGAACCGCTGGCTGTAGCCAAACTGCTCAAGGCCATCGTTGAGGCGGAGCAGCCCGGCCTCGTCATCATGGGCAAGCAGGCGATCGACGACGACAGCAACCAGACCGGGCAGATGCTGGCGGCGTTGCTTGGCTGGCCGCAGGGCACCTTTGCATCGAAGCTGGTGCTGGAGGGCTCTGATGTCCTCGTCACGCGCGAGGTCGATGGCGGGTTGCAGACGGTGAAGCTTGCGGGGCCGGCTATCGTCACCACCGATTTGCGGCTGAATGAGCCGCGTTATGCCAGCTTGCCGAACATCATGAAGGCGAAGAAGAAGCCGATCGAGGAGAAGACTCCGGAAGACTACGGGGTCGACGTGAAACCGCGCTTGCAGGTGGTGAAGACGGTGGAGCCGGAAAAGCGCAAGGGCGGCGTCAAGGTCGCAAATGTCGCTGAACTTGTCTCCAAGCTCAAGAATGAAGCGGGAGTGCTGTGATGACCACGCTTGTTCTTGCCGAACACGATAACAAGACGCTGCGCGACACTACGGCGAAGGCTATCACCGCCGCGAAACAACTCGGCAGCGACGTGCATGTGCTGGTCGCGGGGGAAGGCTGCAAAGCCGTTGCCGATGCGGCGGCCAAGCTCGATGGTGTGAGCAAGGTGTTGCTTGCGGATGCCACGGCTTATGCGCACCAGTTGGCGGAGCCGGTCGCTGCGCTGATCGTTTCGCTTGCCGGGCCGTATGATGCGATCGTTGCGCCTGCGACGACGATGGGAAAAAATATCCTGCCCCGCGTCGCCGCGTTGCTGGATGTGATGCAAGTGTCCGAAGTCACCAAAGTGGTTGCGCCCGATACCTTCGAACGGCCGATCTATGCCGGCAATGCAATCCAGACCGTGAAATCCGCGGAGCCGAAGAAAGTCCTCACCATTCGCACGTCCGCCTTTAGCGCAGCCGCTGAAGGCGGCAACGCGACGGTCGAGGCGGTTGCTGCTGTGGCGGACCCCGGCAAGTCGTCTTTCGTCGGTGAAGAATTGTCCAAGCTGGACCGTCCGGAATTGACCTCGGCGAAGATCATCATCTCCGGCGGCCGGGCGATGCAGAACCGCGAGAATTTCACCAAATATATCGAACCGGTTGCCGACAAGCTCGGCGCTGCCGTCGGCGCGTCGCGTGCTGCGGTGGATGCCGGCTATGCGCCAAACGACTGGCAGGTCGGCCAGACCGGCAAGATCGTGGCGCCCGAGCTGTATATTGCGGTTGGCATTTCCGGCGCCATCCAGCATCTGGCCGGCATGAAGGATTCCAAGGTGATTGTGGCGATCAACAAGGACGAGGAAGCGCCGATCTTTCAGGTCGCTGACTATGGACTGGTGGCCGATTTGTTCCAGGCTTTGCCCGAACTCGCTGCAGAACTTGGCAAAATCGGCCGTTGACCAATTGCGAGAAAATAACGGCGCTGTCGTTCACACGGGGTTCAGCGTAAGCAGCGTTTCTAGTAAAGGTCTTGCCGCCGCCTTCCTGTGCGCGGCTTTGATTGGATGATGAAGACTATGGCGGCTACCATTAAAAGCGTCGGTATCGTTGGCGCCGGTCAGATGGGCAACGGCATCGCCCATGTCTGCGCACTTGCCGGCCTCAATGTTTCGCTGTTCGACGTTGCGCCGGAGCGGATCAAGGCGGGCCTGGCCACAATCAACGGCAACATGGCGCGCCAGGTCGGCAAGCATCTGATCACTGAAGAGGCCCGCAAAAGCGCGCTCGCCCACATCCATCCCACCGAAACCGTCGATGGCCTGGCCAATTGCGATCTCGTGATTGAGGCGGCGACCGAACAGGAAGCGGTCAAGCGCCAGATCTTCTCGCAGGTCTGCGCCGTATTGAAACCGGAAGCGATCGTCGCCACCAACACGTCGTCAATCTCGATCACGCGGCTGGCGTCATCCACCGACCGGCCCGAACGGTTCATCGGGATTCATTTCATGAATCCGGTGCCGCTGATGGAACTGGTGGAAGTGATCCGCGGCATCGCGACCGATGACGCGACGTTCGAAACCAGCAAGAACTTCATCTCCAAGCTGGGCAAGATCACAGCGGTGTCGGAAGACTTCCCGGCCTTTATCGTCAACCGCATTTTGTTGCCGATGATCAACGAGGCGATCTACACGCTGTACGAAGGCGTAGGCAACGTCGAGGCCATCGACACCGCCATGCGGCTTGGCGCCCACCATCCCATGGGCCCGCTCGAGCTTGCGGACTTCATCGGCCTCGATACCGTGCTGTCGGTGATGCAGGTGCTGCATGAAGGGCTGGCGGATTCCAAATACCGGCCTTGCCCGCTGCTGGTGAAATATGTCGAGGCCGGATGGCTCGGCCGCAAGACCCAGCGTGGCTTCTACGATTATCGCGGCGAAAAGCCGGTCCCGACGCGCTAGCAGAGCGTTTTCGAGCGAAGTGGGAACCGGTTCGCGTGAAGAAAACGCGTCCCCTCAACAGTCTTGTTTTTACGCCCCATTAAGCACGCAGCGCCTACTATCGGCGGATGGCTGCCATCGGTCCATACAACTGGGGAAGCAGGCTCAGCCCCTGGAAAGAGGCGGAGGCCTGGCGCTCCAAACGCGCGACAGCCACCTCGGATTTAATGTCGTCCAACGACAACATCACCTCGTTGTTCGCGCAGGCGCATGCGAACCAGATCGCGGGCATGGCCAAGCTCGCCGGTGAGGCCGCGCTGAAGCGGATCAATGCGGCGGCCAAGGCCAAGTTCGACCAGATCGCCAATACGAAAATTGCCGGCATCGACGACGTTGCCGGGGTCGATAAGAAAGTTTAGCTGTCAGCGGGCAGGTGCTTTCGCCGCCTCGACCAATTTCACCGCGTCGTCACTCGCCCACTCCGCCGGTCCGGACAGCGTCGCGATTTCGCATCCCTGAGGATCGATCAGGAGCGTGGTCGGCATGCCAAAGGCGCGGCCGGCCGCCTTGAGATCCTGAAACACCTTGGCCTGCGGGTCGGCGAAATAGGCGAGGCGATGGATGCCGACCTCCTTCAGCCACGCTTTCGGCTTCTCGGCATCGCGGGTATCGATGTTGATAGCCACGACCTGGAAATCCGGGCCGCCGAGCTTTGCTTCCAGCGCATCGAGGGCGGGCATTTCCTTGCGGCAGGGCACGCACCAGGTCGCCCAGAGGTTCAGCAGCACGTACCGCCCGCGCCAGTCCTGCAGGGTCTGTTGCTTGCCGGCGCCGTCCTGGAAGCTAAGCTCCGGCAGGCGCAGGGGTTTTTGCGCCACGGTTAATGCCGCGACTTCCCCCCGTGCCAGCGGGGCAATCCGCTTGGCCGTATCCACTGCCGCCTGGCAGGTGGCATCGGCCCCTGCATTGCGCTGGAAGCCGCCGATCCCGTATACCCCCGCAAGCCCAGCCAAAAAGGCGACGACCGCGGTGCCGGCTATCAGCCCGCGGCGGCGCCAGACCGGGCTTGCCGTGTTGGAAGGTTCATTCATGGCCGGCAAAACCTTGGTAGACGTGCAGTTGGACGTGTCATGAGCAACAAGATGTGGGGTGGACGGTTTGCTTCCGGCCCCGACGCCCTCATGGAGGAGATCAATACCTCCATCGATTTTGACCGCCACCTTTTTCGCGAGGACATCCTCGCGTCCAAGGCGCATGCCGCCATGCTCGCCAAGCAAGGCATTATCACGGCGGAAGACGCCGGCAAGATAGCGCAGGGCCTGGATAAAATCCTGGGCGAGATCGACGCCGGCACATTCGATTTCAAGCGCGCGCTCGAAGACATTCACATGAATGTCGAGAGCCGGCTTACGGAACTGGTCGGCCCCGCCGCCGGACGGCTGCACACGGCGCGGTCGCGTAACGATCAGGTCGCCACCGATTTCAAGCTGTGGGTGCGGAGCGCGATCGAAGATATCGACCGTGCGCTCGCCGCCTTTCAGCACGCGCTGGTCGAGAAGGCGCTGGAGCATGCGGGCACAGTGATG
Organism: Bradyrhizobiaceae bacterium; assembly: GCA_947481685.1. GTDB lineage: Bacteria > Pseudomonadota > Alphaproteobacteria > Rhizobiales > Xanthobacteraceae > CANKHA01. Next base: position 28,378 of record CANKHA010000009.1, on the reverse strand, counting down.
CCTGGCCTCACGCATCTGCAAACGGCGCAGCCGGTGACCTTCGGTCACCATATGCTGGCCTATGTCGAGATGATCGCGCGCGATCGCGGCCGTTTCGCCGATGCGCGCAAGCGGCTGAACGAGTCGCCGCTCGGCGCCGCTGCGCTCGCAGGCACGTCATTTCCGATCGATCGCGAGATGACCGCGCAGGCGCTTGGCTTCGACCGGCCCGCCGCCAATTCGCTGGATGCGGTGTCCGACCGCGACTTCGTGCTGGAGACACTTGCGGCTGCGTCTATCGCGGCGGTGCATCTGTCGCGGCTGGCCGAAGAGATCGTGATCTGGACATCGCCGCTCACGGGTCTTGCGAAGCTGTCGGACAAATTCACCACCGGCTCCTCGATCATGCCGCAGAAGCGCAATCCTGACGCCGCCGAACTGGTGCGCGCCAAGACCGGCCGCATCGTCGGCTCGCTCAACGCCATGCTGATGGTGATGAAGGGATTGCCGCTCGCCTATCAGAAGGACATGCAGGAGGACAAGGAAGGCGCGATGTCCGCACTCTCCGCACTCACGCTGTCGATCACGGCGATGGCGGGCATGGTCACCGACATCCAGCCCGACACCGCGCGCATGAAGAAAGCCGCCGGTGAAGGCTATGCCACGGCGACCGATCTGGCCGACTGGCTGGTGCGGACGCTCAAGCTGCCGTTTCGTGACGCGCATCATGTCACAGGCCGGATCGTCGCAGCAGCTTCGGACAGCAACTTGCCGCTGCACCGGCTGCCGCTCGACGCCATGCAGAAGATCGAGCCGCGCATCACCAGGGATGTGTTCGAGGTGCTGTCGGTGAGTTCTTCGGTGAAGAGCCGCACCAGTTTTGGCGGGACGGCGCCCAAAAATGTGCGCATGGCCGCCAAACGCTGGCAGCGCAAGCTCGATAAAGGCAAGGAATGATCGGCCAATGCGCTCGCGGCAGGGGTGTCGCCTCTGCCCCGCGATCTGCTATCGTGCCGTCGATTCAGGAGATTATGCCGTGACCCCGCGTTTTGCCCATCTTGCCGTGATCAGCGCGCTTGCCGCCGCCCTTGCGCTTGGCGGCTGCGGCCGCAAAGGCTCGCTCGATCCGCCGCCGGGGCCGGGAGCCGCAACCGCGCCCGCCGCCAAGCCAGCAGCAGCCCCGGGTCTCGGCTTTGGTCCCGGCACGACCGCGGAAAAGCCGGCGCAACCGTCCTCATTCAATTCCCAGGGGAAGCCCACTCCGATTGGCCCAGGGCCCAAACGAGCCCTGCCCATGGATTGGCTTATCGAATAAACCTGTCTGGTTGGTGAGTTCAGAGCCTGCGGAGGTACAACACCGCAGGCAGTTTTTTTGATGTCACGGTCCGATTGAAATGCACCACTTCGCTTACCGCGATGGCATGCTGCACGCCGAGGGCGTGAGCATCACCGCTCTGGCCGACGAGGTCGGCACGCCATTCTATTGCTATTCGAGCGCGACGCTCGAGCGGCACTACAAGGTTTTCGCCGGTGCTTTCGCCGACGTGCCGTCGCTTGTCTGCTACGCGATGAAGGCGAATTCCAATCAGGCGGTTCTGAAGACCCTGGCGAAGCTCGGATGCGGCGCCGATGTCGTGTCCGCAGGTGAACTCAAGCGTGCACGCGCAGCGGGCATTCCCGCCAGCAAGATCATGTTCTCTGGCGTCGGCAAGAGCGCTGGCGAACTCGCGATGGCGCTCGACGAAGACATTCTCTGCATCAACGTGGAATCGGAGCCCGAGCTCGATCTGCTCTCGTCGGTTGCTACGTCCAAAGGACGGGTCGCGCCGATTTCCATTCGCGTCAATCCGGATGTGGATGCGAAGACACATGCCAAGATCGCCACCGGCAAGTCGGAAAACAAATTCGGCATTCCCCTCAGCCACGCGCGTGAAGTCTATGCCCATGCCGCCAGGCTGCCGGGCATCAAGGTCACCGGCGTCGATATGCATATCGGCAGCCAGATCACCGACCTCAATCCCTTCGGCGACGCCTTCACGCTGCTGGCGGAGTTCGTGCGCGAATTGCGTGCCGATGACCACACGATCTCGCATGTCGATCTCGGCGGCGGTCTCGGCATTCCCTACCGCGACGACAACGAACCGCCGCCCGATCCCGCGGCCTATGCGGAAGTGGTCAAGCGCGCGACGCGCGATCTGAACTGCACGCTGATCTTCGAGCCTGGCAGATTGATCGTCGGCAATGCCGGCATCCTGGTGACGCGCGTGCAATACGTGAAGCGCGGCGAGGCGAAGACCTTCCTGGTGGTCGATGCCGGGATGAACGACCTGATCCGTCCCACCCTGTACGAAGCGCATCACGAAATCTGGCCGGTCAAGGAGCCGTCTCCGGCGCAGCCGCGGATGGTCGCGGACGTGGTCGGGCCGGTGTGTGAGTCGGGGGATTTCCTGGCCCTGCAGCGCGACATGCCCGAAGCCCGGCCGGGCGACCTGCTGGCCGTGATGTCGGCGGGCGCTTATGGCGCGGTGCAGGCGGGCACCTACAACACCCGGCCATTGGTGCCGGAAGTGCTTGTTCGCGGGGCAGAATGGGCGCTGATCCGGCCTCGCCTCGAAGCCGACGCATTGATCGCGCTCGATCGGGTGCCGGCCTGGCTTTAGTCCGAAAAGCGGCCATTTGGCGCAGTTTTTGCTGCGCTAGCGGGACCGAATGCCCGTGGTAAGGTGTTGTAATTGAGATTCTTCAGGAGGGCCCGGTGACGGAACTGCCGTCGCGTAGTCCAGGCAATCCCGAGCCGGCCGGACAGGCTGTGCTCGGAAGCCCGTTGATGCGCGCGCGCTGGGCCATTCTCTGGGAGCGGCTGTGGCCCGCGCTGGCGAGCGTCGGCACCGCTATCGGCATTTTCCTTGTTGTCTCATGGCTCGGCGTCTGGTTGTGGCTGCCACCCATCTGGCGCGCCGTCGCAATGTTGCTGCTGTTTGTGATGACGGCGGCGGCCAGCGTGCCGCTGCTGCGCCTGCGCATCCCGACCATCCAGGAAGGACTGCAGCGGCTTGATCGTATCAGCGGTCTGCCCCATCGGCCTGCGACCACCGTTACCGATGCGATGGCGACCGCCACGGCCGATCCGCTATCGACCGCGCTCTGGCGCGCGCATCTGTTGCGTGCTGCCGAAGCAGCGCGCGGGTTGAAGGCGGGATATCCGTCGCCGCAACTTGCCACGCACGATCCCTATGCCTTGCGCGGGCTTGTGCTGATGTTGCTGGCGGTCACCTTCTTCGCGGCCAGCGGCGAGCGCGTCTGGCGCATCACAGCCGCCTTTGATTTCCGCGGCGTGGTGACGCCGGCGAATTTCCGCGTCGATGCCTGGATCACGCCGCCGCTCTACACCGGCAAGTCACCCATATTGCTTCCGGGAATGCGTCCGGGGGAGACGGTGCCGTCCGCGGCTTCGTATTCCGTCCCGATCGGCAGCATTCTTGTCGTGCGGGCCAGCGGCGCATCGGGGCTCGATGTCGTCACGCAAGGCGACATGCGTGAAGCGCCCGCCGGGTCGAAGCCGCCTGCGGGCTCCGAAGAGCGCCGCTATACCATCGATGGAAACGGCACCGCCACGATCCGCGGCTATGGCAACGACGTGACCTGGACTTTCAGCGGGATCACCGACAAACCGCCAACCATTGCGCTGGCAAAGGATCCCGAAATCAAGCCGGGTGGCGCCCTGCAGCTCAGCTACAAGATCGAAGACGACTACGGCGTGTCCGAAGCGCAGGCGATCTTCAAGAACAAGGAGATGCCGGACAAGAGCGCCGGAAAGAAAACCCGTCCGCTCTACGACGCGCCGGAATTTCCGCTCTCGTTACCGCAGGCGCGAACTCGCAGCGGAACCGGCCAGACCCTCAAGAATCTCGCCGAGCATCCCTTTGCCGGTTCTGACATGACGCTTGAACTGGTCGCCAAGGATCAGGCCGGCAACGAAGGCCGCAGCGAACCTTTCGAAATGAAACTGCCGCAACGGCCGTTCTATAACCCGGTTGCGCGGGCGCTGATCGAACAGCGGCGCATGATCGCGGTGAACGCCGACAGCAAGTCGCAGGTGCTGGCAGGTCTCGATGCGCTTACCATCGCGCCGGAACGCTTCACGCCCGAGACCAACATCTATCTCGGGCTGCGCTCGCTCTATTGGAATCTCACCAATGCGCGCAGCGACGACGAGCTCCGCGATGTCGTCACCCGCATGTGGGCGATGGCGCAGCAAATTGAAGACGGCAATATGGGTGATGCTGCTGCGCAGTTGCGCGCCGCGCAGGAGGCCTTGCGTCAGGCCCTCGACCGCAATGCCGGCGATGAGGAGCTCAAGCAGCTGATGGACCGGCTGCGGCAGGCGATGAATAATTTCCTGCAGGCTTTGGCGCAGGAAATGCGCCGCAATCCGGATCAGCTGGCGCGTCCGCTTCCGCCGAACACGCGCATGCTCAGCCAGCAGCAGTTGAACAACATGCTCGACAAGATGGAGCAGGCGGCGCGAAGCGGCAACAAGGATGCCGCGCGGCAAATGCTGGAAGAAATGCAGGCGATGATGGAAGGCTTGCAGATGGCGCGGCCCGGGCAGGGCGGCGACGACCCGGACATGCAGGCGCTCAACGATCTCGCAGAGATGACCCAGCGTCAGCGCGAATTGCGCGACAAGACTTTCAAGGAAGGACAGGACGCGCGCCGCAATCCCCCGGGCAAACAGCCCGGCGATCTGGATCCGCTGGCCCAACTACGACAGGGCCAGCAAGCCCTGCGCGACAAGCTCAACAAAATGCTCGAAGAGATGCGCAAACGTGGTGAGCAGTCTGGCAACGGTGAGCCCGGCGACCAAGCGATGAAGGATATGCTGGATGCCTTGGGCAGGGCTGGCGAATCGATGGGCGATGCGGAAGGGCAGCTTGGTGAGGGCAACGCCGATTCAGCGACAGGCTCGCAGGGGAAGGCGCTCGATGCCCTGCGAAAGGGTGCGCAGGGTCTTGCCCAGGCCATGCAACAGCAACGAGGCCAGGGCCAGGGTCAGGGCCGCGGTCCGGGACAGCCTGGGCCAGGTCAAGGTCAGGCGCGAGCGAACGGCGACACAGATCCCCTCGGGCGGCCACGTAACAAGGACGGGGAGTATGACAATTCTGGCCGAGACAACGTTCCGGACGTCATTGGTGCTGAACGTGCCCGGCGGCTTCTCGACGAACTGCGAAGAAGGTTCGGCGAAAATGAACGTCCACAACTGGAGCTGGACTATATCGAGAGATTGCTAAAGGGCCTGAACTAGTTACGCTCTCCTTCATGCGCATGGTTGCAAGCAAAACCGGTTTGGTCACGGCCCTCGCTGTAACCTGTTTGAATATTTCAATTGGCCTCGCTGACGATTGCCCGACGTCAAAAACCGCAAGCAATAGCTTCATCGTAGAGCGCGGTGAACGCACCAAGCTGGAAGTCTTCCGGAGCAGCGATACGGAAACGCGGACGGTCCTTCGCTATGACGGCCGCACACTCACCGAAGTCACGCTGTTTCAGGGGTTGTTCGAACTCGACCGGCTCGACCGCGGCAAGCGCAAGACCTATCGGCCTATCAGCAATCTTGCCAAGGCCTATCCGCCCGTGCCGGGCAAGAAGTTGACCGCACTGCTGGAAGAAACCGATGGCGACCGCAAAACCACCCGAAGCTACGTTCTCGACGTGCGCAAGGAAGTCGATACGCTGGCCGTGGGTGCGTGCAAATACGCGGTCGTGCTGATCGACTGGAACGTGCTCAGCGACAAAAGCAAGCCGGTTTTCTTGTACACCGACTATTACGCACCGGACCTCAAGCTCATTCTCGCCAAGGAATACCGCGAGCGCGACGGCAGCAAGACACTGAACAAATTCGACAAGATTTATCCGTCGGCGCGTTAACGCGGTTTGCCCGCAAGCGCTGCATCGACAGCGGCGCGGATGCCGGCCACCGTCAGCGGCTTGGTGATCACATCACGGATGAGCGCTTCGAGGCCATGCGCGCGCTCGCGCTGGTCGGCGTAGCCGGTCATCAGCAAGATCGGCATTGCCGGATGGTCGCGCGCGGTGGCGAGCGCAAGCGCGATGCCGTCCATTACCGGCATCTGGATATCCGTAAGCAAGAGATCGAAACGGCCGTGTTCGCGGGTCAGGGTATCCAGCGCCTCGCCGCCATCGGCAGCGGTCACGACCTCATGACCATGTTCAGAAAGTGCACGCGCGACCAGGGCGCGGACAGGCTCGTCGTCTTCGGCAATCAGGATGCGCGGCATGATCAGTTCAATCCCGCCAGCACATCACGCCGGCTGAAGAAGCGAACCTGGACTTCGCCGGCGTCCGCAGGCGGCGAGGCGAGGCGAGACCGGAAGGGCAGAACTTCACCGGGCGCGAGGATCGAGCGGCTCGGCAGCGAGGTCCAGGCATAAACTTCGTTCTTCGCCGTGTTGCGCACGGCGAGGCGCAGCCTGGGCACCTCCACCGAACGGCCCGTGACGTTGACGATCGATCCTTCAACCACCAGCACGCCAACGCCCTCCTGCTCCGTGCGCGACATGCGTATGTTGTCGAAGGCAAGGCCTCGCAGGTTCACCGGCAAGCCGATAGCGGCGTAGAGCGAGGCGGTTTGCGGCAGCAGCCGCACGATGTCCGAGCGAAAGGCGAGAATGCCGGCATTGATGGCAACCAGTGCGGCAATTCCCAACGGCAGCGGTTTCATCAAGCTGCGGCCACGGAACGCATCGCGACGGAAGCGGCGCGCGGCGACGGTTTCGATATCCGCGCCTGCTTTGGCCTCGGTCTCCAAGGGCTCGTGGGTAAATGATGAGGGCTCTGGCGGGACCATTTCCGGCACGACTTCCGCCAATACGGCGTCGGCCTCGGCTTCCTGCTCCGCGCGCTCGATATCCAGCTCAGTACTGAGACCGGCGAGGTCGATGCCGCTAGGCGCAAGATCAATCATTTCGGGATTGGCGCGGGCTTCGCGTACAGGCTCGATCGCCGGCCGGCCATCGACGGAGGGCACCCGCGGCCCGGTGTCGATCACGTCCCAATCGTCGGCGCCAGCTACCGTGGGCACGCTCGCCGAAGCGGTCGCAAACCAGACATCCTGGCAGCGGACGCAGCGCACGGATCGGCCTTCCTGGCCGAGCGAATGAGGCTCAACCTGGTAGGATGTCGCGCAACTCGGGCAGACGATCAGCATGGCGAATCGGGACAGACGGATAGAGGTCGCTGACCGTAACAGGGCATCTGTTAACGGATTGGAAACCATGCCGGGCTTGAGTTGCCATTGCCGTGGCGGGGGATAGCAGGGCGCTGGGCCGCAATTGCGGACCAACTTCGAAATCGGGACACTGGTATAAAGCCCGAATCGGGGTGAAAGAGCCCCTCCCGGAGACGCGCGTGGTCCGATTCGAAAACGTGGGCTTGCGTTACGGGCTGGGCCCGGAGGTCCTGCGCGACCTGTCCTTCCGCATCGAGCCGCATTCCTTCCAGTTCCTCACCGGCCCCTCCGGCGCGGGGAAGACCTCCCTGCTGCGGCTCCTGTTCCTGACGCTGCGGCCGACGCGTGGGCTGGTCACGCTGTTCGGGCATGACGTGGCGACGCTCGACAAGGATTCGCTCTCGGCGCTACGGCGGCGCATCGGCATCGTGTTTCAGGATTTCCGCCTGCTTGACCACATGACCACCTATGAGAACGTCGCGTTGCCATTCCGGGTGGCTGGCCGCGACGAGTCGAGTTTCCGCGATGAGGTGATCGAGTTGCTCCACTGGGTGGGCTTGGGGGATCGCATGTCGGCCTTGCCGCCGGTGCTCTCGGGCGGTGAAAAACAACGCGCAGCCATTGCGCGCGCCGTGATCGGCCGGCCACAGTTGCTTCTTGCCGACGAGCCAACGGGCAATGTCGATCCCAGCCTGGCGCAACGGTTGCTGCGGCTGTTCATCGAACTCAACAAATCGGGCACCTCGGTGGTCATCGCCACCCATGATATTGCCCTGATGGATCAATACGACGCGCGCCGTCTTGTGCTGCACGACGGCCGCCTGCACGTGTACGAATAACCATGGCAGACAATCGCGACAGAGAATTGAACGTGCAGCCGCGGACCGAGGAATTGCCGCGGCTGCGCTCGCCGATCGTTCCACGCAATTCCATCGCCGGGCGCGCGCTGGTCGCCGTGGTTGCCATCATGACATTCCTGGCATCGATGACGACGGGCGCGGTGGTGCTGGTGCGCGTTGCCGCGAGCGACTGGCAATCGGAAGTTGCGCGCGAAGTCACGTTGCAGGTCCGGCCGCAAGGCACGCGTGACCTTGAGGCCGACGTGCGCAAGGTCGTGGAGATCGTACGCGCCGCCCCCGGGATTGCCGACGTGCGACCATACACCAAGGAAGAATCCAGCAAGTTGCTCGAGCCATGGCTTGGCAGCGGATTGGCGCTCGACGATCTGCCGGTGCCGCGCATGATCGTGGTGAAGGTGGCGCCGGGTGCAACGCCCGACCTTGCGGCCTTGCGCAAGGTGCTCAGCGAGCAAATCCCAGGCGCGAGCATCGACGACCATCGTGGCTGGATCGATCAGATGCGCGCGATGAGCAGCACGGCTGTGATGGGTGGCATTCTGATTCTTTTGCTGGTGTTTGCCGCGACTGCGCTCTCGGTGACTTTCGCCACGCGTGGCGCCATCGCGACCAATCGGCCGGTGGTGGAAGTGCTGCATTTCATCGGCGCCCCCGACAGCTTCATCGCCGGGCATTTTCAGCGGCATTTTCTGTGGCTCGGCCTTAAAGGCGGGGCCATTGGCGGCGGCGCGGCGATCCTGTTCTTTGCCTTCGCGGAGCTCATCACCGGCTGGTTTCTGGGCGGGGCCAGCGCCGACCGGGTCTCCGCCCTGTTCGGCAGCTTTTCCATTGGTATCGCCGGCTATGTCGCAGTCACCCTTCAGGTTATCGTGATTGCCGTGCTGATCGCCGCCACGTCGCGGCAGACCGTCAATCGCACGCTACAGTCGATCGATTAGCTTTACCGTATGCCGGATTGGAATCGGAACCCTGTTTTGCTGTATGATAAGAATGGGATGAGAGGCGAATGTTCGTCGTGCAGTCCAGCAACAGCCAAGGCGAAACGCCGGTGCGGCGGGTAGAAGTACCCCGGCGCAGCTTTGTCGCGCGCGTTTTTTCAACACTCAGCCGCGCGGCGGCGTGGATCGCGCTGATTGTCGCGATTGCCATTCCGCTTGGATTTCTCTGGTTCATAACCCAGGTCTCCAGCAAGGAAGTGCCGCTCACGCGGAATGCCGACGGCATCGTGGTGCTGACCGGGGGCTCGTCGCGGGTGAATGACGCCTTCGAACTGCTCGCATCGAAACGCGGAAAAAGATTGCTGATCACCGGCGTCTATCCCGCTACGGATTCAAACGAGATTTCGCGTGTGCTCCCGGAATATGAGCGGCTGTCGGCCTGCTGCGTGGATCTCGACCGCACGGCGGTCAACACACTCGGCAACGCCATCGGCACCAGGCGCTGGACACGGGCGCAGGGTTTCAAGTCGCTGATTGTGGTGACATCGTCCTATCACATGCCACGCGCGCTCGCTGAGCTGGAGCATCAGCTTCCAGGCGTCGAGCTTGTGCCCTTTCCGGTCGTAACCGAAAGGCTGCGGGCGGAGCCATGGTGGTCGAGTTTTGCCACCGCGAAGCTTTTATTTTCCGAGTATGTGAAGTACATCGTGGCCAGCATCCGCATGCGGCTCGATCCCGTCAGAACGTGACCGCACCAACCGTTTTTCCGATTTGCGCCTGAGCATCGGATCATAGGATTTACCGCCTTGGTGATCGTCCGGTCCGTTATCTTCAACATCGTCTTTTATCTCAATCTCACCGCCTACCTTATCGTGGCGATGCCGACGCTGCTGCTGCCCTATCGTTATCTCCTCGGGGTGGCGCGCGCCTGGGCACGGAGCAATTTTTGGCTGCTGCGCGTTATCTGCGGCGTTAAGGCAGACTTCCGCGGACTGGAGAAAATTCCACGGGGCGGATTGATCGTTGCGTCAAAGCATCAATCGATCTGGGAGACTTTCGCGCTCCTGCCTTTTGTCGACGAGCCCACCTTCATCCTCAAACGCGAGCTGATGTGGATACCGCTGTTTGGCTGGTGCTTGTGGAAGGCAGGAATGGTTCCGGTCAACCGCGGCGCGCGTGGGCCGGCGCTTGCGGCGATGACGGAGCGCGCCAAGGCGGAAGTCGATCGCGGCCGGCAGATCATCATTTTCCCCGAAGGCACGCGGCGACCACCCGGCGCGGAGCCAAAATACAAATACGGCGTCGCTTATCTTTACGCCGAGACCGGCGTGCCCTGCGTGCCGATCGCGTTGAATTCCGGGTTGTTCTGGCCGCGCCGTTCGTTCCGCCGCTATCCCGGCACGGTGGTGTTGCAGGTGTGCGATCCCATCCCCCCCGGTCTGGAGAAGACGGAATTCATGGCGCGCCTGCAGTACGTCATCGAAACCGCTTCGGCCCAATTGGTCGAGGAGGGTGCTGCTGAGATCATGGCGCGGGCGGAGGCTCGTGCGCGCCCTTGAGGCGTTGGACAAGCAAATGCAGGTTCGCGTCGCGGAAGCCGAGCGCCTCCAGCTCGCTCACGGTGGAAATCACGTAATCGCGGTTCGGCCCGGAACGGCCGTGGCCCTGGCGCACGTGCCGCAGCTGATCTTCCAGCGACATCCGTCCGGCATATTGGGGATGATCGCGATCCACCACATAGCAAAGCGCTGCGACCTGACGCTCCGGCTCGCTCGATAGCCAAACCGAGCGCATGCATTCCCGATAAACTGCGGTGCCCTGCTCGCGTTCGCGGAGATAGGCGAGGGTGTCATTGCGCCGGGATGCCCTCACCCGGTAGGCGATGCCGCGGCAGGTACCGCCGCGATCGAGGCCCAGCACCAGCCCGGGACGCTCCGGCGTTCCACGATGAATATATGACAGGACACAAAGCGACCGGTGAGCGCCGAGCACGCGGGCAGGCAAGCGCTCGACGAAATCGAATCCAGGGCGCCACATCAGCGAGCCGTAGGCGAAAACCCAGAGGTCTCCTGCAGCATTTTCGGGGGTGCTTGGGTCCATCGCGCAATCGTTACGAGTGTTTTGCAGCCTGAAATGGGGCTACGACAGCCTTTCGCCTAACAGGCACCATAAACCAAGGCAACGCTCTGGACTTCCGGCCGCTTTCGCTTGAAAAGAGACTCGTTATGGAACGCCCCGTCCGCATACGGCGCCGCCGGACCTGGCCGCTTATTGTGCCATTTCTCGGCCTGATCGTGGTTGCCGTCGCATGGACGGCGCTGTGGTATCGCGCCTCCCATGTCACGCAAGAAACCTTGCAGGGCTGGTTTGATCGCGAGTCCCGCACGGGCCGTATTTACAGCTGTGGTTCGGCGGACGTCACCGGCTTTCCGTTCCGGATCGACGTGCGCTGTTCTCCCGCATCCATGGAATGGCACAGCGAACGACCGACGGTCTTTGTCCAGACCAAGGGGATGGTCGTCTCCGGGCAGATCTATAATCCGACATTGCTGACCAGCCAATTCGAAGGCCCGCTCACCCTGGCGGACGGGTTGGGACGTCCGGCATTTATCGCCAACTGGAGCGCCATGAGCACGAGCGTGCGCGGCGTGCCGATCTCGCCCGAACGCGTTTCCATCGGGATCGAAAGGCCGAGTTTTGAACGCGTTACGGCTTCGGGCAGTGAGAAGTTGTTCGACGCAAGGCGCGCTGAAGTCAACGGCCGCATCGTTCAGGGGTCCGCCACCGACAATCCGGTGATCGACCTCGTGCTGAAACTGGACAATGCGACCGCGCCGACTATCAATCCGCTGACGGCCAAGAAGTTTGACGCCGACATCACCTTCACGCTGCGCGGGCTGAAGGATTTTTCTCCGCGGCCATGGTCGGAACGCTTCCGGGAAATGTATGCCCTCGGCGGCCGCATCGATATCACTCACGCGCGCGCACAACAGGGCGAGTCTATTGCGCTGGCAACCGGCTCGCTTGAGCTTACCAAAACCGGCCATCTGGAAGGCCAGTTGCTGATCACCGTGGCCGGTCTCGACCGGCTGTTGCCGGCCTTCGGCCTGGACAAGCTGGTCGCGCCTGGCGGAAAAATCGATCGTCTCGCCGGTACGCTCGACCGTTTCATGCCGGGATTGGGCAACGTCGCGCGTGACAATGCGGCCACCGGCATTGCCGCCGGCATCGGCCTGCTCGGCGAACAGACGCAACTGGAAGGCCGGCGCGCCGTGGTGCTGCCGCTCCGGATCAGCGAAGGCGCCATGTTCCTCGGCAATCTGCCGGTCGGAAACATCAATCCGCTATTTTAATTCTTCTTGTCGCTGTCTTCGAGATGCGGATGCGGGCGGCCGAAATCCGGCGCCGCCGCATCCTGTCCGATATCCACGATGCCTTTGCGGATCGCGCGTGTGCGCTCGAAGTGTTTGAACAACGCGTCGCCGTCGCCGCTGCGCATCGCGCGGGTCAGCGATGACAGGTCTTCGTTGAAGCGCCCGAGCATTTCCAGCACCGCATCCTTGTTGGCAATGAAGATGTCGCGCCACATCGTCGGGTCGGACGCGGCGATGCGGGTGAAATCGCGGAAGCCGCCGGCGGAGAATTTCAACACTTCCGAGCGGGTCACTTCGGAGAGCTCATCGGCGGTGCCGACAATGGTGTAGGCAATCAGATGCGGGAGATGGCTGGTGATGCCAAGCACCAGATCATGATGGTCGGCCGGCATGCACTCGACATTGGCGCCAAGGGCTTGCCAGAAGGTTGTGAGCTTTTTCACAGCTTCGGGATCGGCATCGGCTGGCGGCGTCAGGATGCACCAGCGGTTGACGAACAGCTCGGCAAAGCCAGCATCGGGACCGGAATATTCAGTGCCGGCCACCGGATGTCCCGGAATGAAATGCACGCCTTTTGGCAGGTGCGGCGCCATATCGCGCAGCACGGCGCCCTTCACAGAGCCGACGTCGGAGACGATGCAGCCGGGCTTGAGGTTCGGACCAATCTCTTTCGCCACTGCGCCGCTGGCGCCGACAGGAATGCAAACGATCACCAGGTCTGCATCCTTCACCGCGTCGGCATTGGTGTCGGTCACCACGTCGGCAATGCCGAGTTCCTTCACGCGCGCACGGGTCTCCGGGGAGCGTGCGGTGGCGACGACGGTTTTCACCAAGCCCTGCGCCTTCGCGCCGCGCATGACGGAGGAGCCGATCAGGCCGGGGCCGATGATTGCAAGGCGGTTGAACAGGATATCACTCACGCCTTGCTTCCCATGAATTCGGTCAGCGCCGCGACGACCAGCCGGTTGGCTTCCTCGGTGCCGATGGTGAGGCGCAAGGCATCAGGCAAATCATAGCTCGACACCTCGCGCAGGATCAGCCCGCGGGACGTGAGGAAAGCATCGGCGGCTTTCGACGTGCGGCCTGTGGTCTTGGGGAAGTGGATCAAGAGGAAATTGGCGACGCTCGGCGTCACCTGCAGCCCGAGCTTGCCGATCTCTTCCGTCAGCCACGGCAGCCAGTGTGCGTTGTGTGCGCGCGAAGTCTCCAGGTGGCCGGCGTCTTCCATCGAGGCGATGCCGGCAAGCATCGCCGGCGTGTTGACGTTGAACGGCCCGCGGATGCGGTTGACCGCATCCACGACGTGGGCAGGGCCATACATCCAGCCAAGCCGCAAGGCGGCGAGGCCGTGGATCTTGGAGAAGGTCCGCGTCATCACGGTGTTATTTGTCGTCGCCACCAGTTCGATGCCGGATTCGTAATCGTTGCGCCGGACATATTCCGCGTAGGCGGCATCGAGCACGAGCAAGACCTTGGGCGAAAGCGCGCGATGCAGGCGCTTGACCTCGTCGAATGGCATGTAAGTGCCTGTCGGGTTGTTCGGGTTTGCGAGAAACACGATGCGCGTGCGATCCGTCACCTTGGCGAGGATCGAGTCCACGTCCGCGGTGTAATTCTTCTCAGCCGCGAGCACCGGCTTGCCACCGGCGGCCAGCGTGAAAATTGGATAGATACGGAAGCCATGCGCGGTGTAGATCGCCTCGTCGCCGGGCGCGAGATAAGCCTGCGCCAGCAAATTCAGCAGATCGTCCGAACCAGCGCCGCAAACGATGCGGGCGGGATCGAGGCCGAAGTTGCGGCCAATGGCTTCGCGCAATTTCCGCGCGGTGCCTTCGGGGTAGTCGTGCAGATGCTCCGCCGCGCCGCGATAGGCTTCGATCGCGCGCGGGCTAGGCCCAAGCGGCGTCTCGTTGGCGGACAGTTTGAAAACCCGCGCGGCACCCGGCGCTGCGCTTTTACCGGGCACATAGGCCTCGATCGAAAGCACGCCTGGACGCGGTTGCGGGCGCTCCTCATCTGACATTTCGGACTCCGGAAAAACGATCAGCGCCCGACTAAACGGTCCGGGCGCCGGCGGCCGGAAGGGTATAGCGGGTTGCGTGGCTGCCGACGAGGGCGGATGAGCGGATGGATCCGCCAGCGTTAACGATGGCCTCGGCGACCTTCTCGTAGCTCGATCCCTGCGGCACCGAAATCAGAACCGCCGCATCGTCCGAGGCGTCATCCGGAACGGCGATCACCTCGGCCAGTTGCGAAACCGCCTTGGCGGCCTTCGATCCCCAACCTTCAACACGCAGACTCCAGACTGCGACCTCGGACACCATGGCATCGGCCGCGATCCGCGAGATCACGAACACCGGCAGGGCGGCCGGATGGTCGTCGCGGTCAATGAAAGGAAGCCGTGCAATAATCTTCGGCGCGCTGTCGAACTCCAACGCTGTCCACCAGGCGCTGTCGCCGGACTGCGCATGGACAAGGCCAAGATCCCCTCGGGATTCCGACACGGCGGCAACGACGCCGGCCGCGCCCATATGCGCGACGAACGGCACCGTGAAGCCGAAATGGAATCGCGCGGAATCGCGCATCGCCGCGCTGTCGTCGGTGAGGTCCGCGTGCAGGGAAAACGGCATCTGTACATAGGTGAAAGCGGAAATGATGACGCGCCAGATGCCCTCGGCGGTATCGAGCGGCAAAATGCCGTGATGCCGATCGACCAGCCGGCGCATCATTTCCGCCTCGCGCGCGGGCCGGAACGCTGAGCCCACCTCCTGCGTCTTCTTCACCGAGATCAACCGATCGATGATCTCGCCGCGCTGCATCAGCAGCCCGTGCATGGTCTCGTCGATGTGATCGATCTCTGCGCGCAACGCGACAAGCGATGGATCGGTGGGAAGTTTATCCGGCATGGTTCAGGGCCTAATCCGCAGGCCTTCTCTCTAAAAATAAGGGCGTTCAAGACATTCATGCCCGGCACAAGGCCGAGCACAAGGTCAAGCGGATGATAGGTTTATAGCGATGTAAAATCAAAGATTTATTTGGCGGCCGTCGTCGCTCTCGTGTGTCCCAGCGGTTTACAACCAGCGTGCGGAAGGCGTAGCGTTCGGAAACAAAAAACTTAAGGGGAGGATATGAATGGCTAGGATTTCATCCTGCGTGGTTCTCGCAGTCGCCAGCGTTTTTGCCACGCAAGTTTTTGCCCAGACCGCACCCAAGATCACCGATTTCAAGCCGGTTACCGATGCGGTGCTCGAAAATCCTAATCCTGCCGACTGGCTCATGCTCAGCCGCACGTTCGACGAGCAGCGCTTCAGTCCACTCAATCAGATCAACAAGAGCAATGTCGGCCAGTTGCGCATGGCCTGGACGCGCGGATTGGGCAACGGAACGCAGGAATCCACACCCATCGTCTATAACGGCGTCATGTATATCAATGCGCCCGGAGCATCGATCCAGGCGCTGGATGCAACCAACGGCGACCTGATCTGGGAATATGCGCGCGAATACAAAGGGCTGAATGCGGGCTCGGCGCGCAGCAAGAGTCTCGGCATCTATGAGGACATGATCTATTTCGCTGCGCCCGATGGCTTCATCGTGGCGCTCGATGCCGTCACAGGAAAGGTGCGCTGGGAAACCCAAGCCAGCTATGGCGGACAGACCGCCGGCGGCATCCTGGTCGCAGATGGCAAGGTGCTTTCCAACCGCACCTGCGAACAGGGCAAGCGCGAGAATTGCTTCATCTCGGCGCTCGATGCCAAGACCGGAAAAGAACTCTGGAAATTCTACACCACTGCTGCGCCCGGAGAGCCGGGCGGTGACACCTGGGGCGACGTGCCGGTGGATCAGCGCGCAGCGGGTCCCTGGGGTTTGCCCGGTTCATACGATCCGAAGCGCAAGGTCACTTACTGGGGTATCGCCAATCCGAACCCCTACACCCGGCTGACGCGGCATAACGGCAAGGCGGATGCAGTTCCACTGACGGCGCCTGTCGAGCTCTACGCCGATTCCACGGTCGCGCTGGATATCAATACCGGCAAGCTCGTCTGGTATTATCAGGAGTTACCCGGCGACGACTGGGATGCCGATCACAATCACGAACGCATCCTGCTTCGCACCAAAATGAATCCCGATCCGAAGCACGCGAAGTGGATCAGTCCGGATGTCAAAGCGGGTGAAGAGCGCGACGTGATCGTTACCGTTGCCGAAGGCGGCGGCATGTTTGTCGTAGAGCAGGGCACGGGCAAGTTCTTGTGGGCCCGTCCATTCCCCTATGACGTGCCCGACATCAACATGAACCACATTGACGTGAAAACCGGCCTCACCAGTCTCAACAAGGACAAGGTGTTCTGGAAGGACGGCGACAGCATCATGGGCTGTTACCACAACACCCGCGGCCTGTGGGCCATCGCCTATCACCCCGGCAAAAATTCGCTTTACGTGCCGTTCCAGGATCAGTGCCTGACCATGACGGCGAACATGAAGACGAAAGCAGGTTGGGGTCCACGCAAAGGCATCATCCGGCCCGGTTCTGATCCGGCCAAATATATGAACATCGGCAAGATCGACATCGCCACCGGTGAAATGAAGCTCCTCCTTTCACAGCCGCAGGCGAGTTCCGGTTCAGCATTGGTCACCGCAGGCGACCTGATGTTTTGGGGCGATCAGAATCGCCGCTTCCGCGCGCTCGATGCCGACGACGGCAAGGTTCTATGGGAGGGCATTGTTGGTGGGCCGGTGGTGACGAGCACCATCACCTACGCGGTGAAGGGCAAACAGTATGTGATGATCTTCACCGGAGAAGGTCAGTCGGTAACGGCCGGCCCGCTGCTCCTCACCAAGGATACAATGCCTCAGGCGGTGCGCGGGCATAACTCGGTGGTCGTATTCGCTCTGCCGTAAGGATTGATGCAGGGCTAATTCGGTTAGGCCCCCGTCCGCGAGGATGGGGGCCTCTTCAATGGGAATGGAATGACATGCAGCAGAATGTGAAAATCGCCGCCGTCCTCCTGGTACTGAGCGCGGTGCAACCGGCCTTCGGGCAGGACAAGGCCGACGTTGCGGCGGGTGCGGAGGTCTATGCGACCAACTGCTCTCCCTGTCATGGCGAGCGGCTGGCCAATTCGGGAGGCGTCCCTGACCTGAGGGCGCTTAAGCCCGATGAAAAAGCCAAGTTCGATGCCATTGTGACCGATGGCAGGGGCGGACAAATGCCGCCCTGGGAAGGTGTTTTGACCCCCGAGCAAATCAACCAAGTCTGGGCTTATATTCGGTCCGTGGCCGACTAACCCCAAAGAAAACGTTGACACATTTGGCCACCAATCCCTAGCTAGCCGCCCGCGGCCCCGGTTTCGCGGATAGGCGAACGGGGACAAAGCCGCTATTTCAGGAAGTCTTATGGCCGACGTTCAGCTCAACCCGGCACCGGATGCCGCGGGAAGTCCGCGTGAAGCGGACAACCCGCGAGATTCGCTCGTCGCGCATTTCGGTCCGGACAAGCCATTGAAGCTCGACGCCGGTGTCGAGCTCGCGCCTTTTCAGATTGCCTACAAGACCTATGGCACGCTGAATGCGCAGCGCTCCAATGCGGTGATGATCTGTCACGCGCTGACCGGCGACCATCATGTGGCATCGACGAACCCCGTCACCGGCAAGCCGGGCTGGTGGGAGATCATGGTGGGCCCGGGCCGGCCGATCGATACCGAGCGCTATTTTGTCATCTGTTCGAACGTCATGGGCGGTTGCCTCGGGACGAGCGGCCCGGCGTCGATCAACCCGGCGACCGGCAAGCCTTATGGTCTGGATTTTCCCGTCATCACCATCCGCGACATGGTGCGTGCACAGGCCATGCTGCTCGACAGGCTCGGCATCGAGACCTTGTTCGCGGTGGCGGGCGGTTCGATGGGCGGAATGCAGGTGCTGCAATGGGCGGCGAGCTATCCGGAGCGCGTCTTCGCCGCGCTGCCGCTGGCTTGCGCGACGCGCCATTCCGCGCAGAATATCGCGTTCCATGAGGTCGGACGCCAGGCCGTGATGGCCGATCCGGAATGGAAGCAGGGACGTTATCTGTTGGAAGATACCAATCCGCGCCGCGGCTTGGCTGTTGCGCGCATGGGCGCGCACATCACCTATCTTTCGGATGCAGCATTGCATCGCAAATTCGGACGGCGCCTGCAGGACCGGTCGAACCCCACATTCTCATTCGATGCCGATTTCGAAGTGGAATCTTATCTGCGGCATCAGGGTAGCTCGTTCGTCGAGCGCTTCGATGCCAACAGCTATCTCTATCTCACGCGTGCAATGGACTATTTCGATCTTGCGGCGGATTACGGTGGCGTGCTGGCCAAGGCGTTCAAGGAATCACAGACGCGCTTCTGCATCGTTTCCTTCACCAGCGACTGGCTGTTCCCAACGTCGGATTCCCGCGCCATCGTGCATGCGCTCAATGCCGGCGGTGCGCGTGTCTCCTTTGCCGAGATCGCAACCGACAAAGGTCACGACGCCTTCCTGCTGGACGAGCCAGAACTGCTGGCGATTACGCGCGGCTTCCTCGATTCTGCGGCCAAGGCGCGCGGGCTGAAGGGATAAACCCATGCTTACGCCGCTCCAGCCTCAAACTGATGTGAATGCTGCGCGCGCGCCGGGCAATGGCCGCGTCGACTATCTTGTCGTCGCGCAGATGATCGACCCGGGCGCCAAGGTTCTCGACGTCGGCTGCGGCGATGGCGAACTGCTGCGCTTGCTGGCGGAAACACGCAACGTCGACGGCCGCGGCATCGAACTCTCGCGCGAAGGCGTGAACGAGAGCGTGGCCAAGGGCCTTGCGGTGGTGCAGGGCGATGCCGACACCGACCTTGGCGATTATCCCGACGATGCCTTTGACTATGTGATCCTGTCGCAGACCTTGCAGGCCACCCGGCACCCGCGGCAGGTGCTGGAACACATGCTGCGTATCGGACGCCACGCGGTGGTGTCGTTCCCGAATTTCGGCCACTGGCGCATCCGGCTGCAGATCATGTTCGGCGGCCATATGCCCCGGACCGATAACCTGTCCTACAGCTGGTACGACACGCCCAATATCCACTTCTGCACCATCAAGGACTTCCGCCAGCTGTGCGAACAGACCGGTGCGAAGATGGAGAAAGCCGTGGCGCTGAACGCCTGGGGCTCGCGGTTGCGGCTCAACGCGCCGTGGTGGTTCTGGAACCTGTTCGGCGAGCAGGCGGTGTTTCTGCTCAGCCGCAAAGACTGACTCAATCAACGGGATGTGACCGCTGCCCAATTGCGCGCGGCGCGCGCAACATGTGAGCGAAACCCCGTCTGTATTGTCCAGAACAGGGCAGTATTATTTCAAGTAACTCCCTGCGTTAAAGGGATATTTTCTGTATTTACAGCAGGTGAGCGATAGTTCGCGTTAATACAGTATGCGCTGAGCGCAGGTCTAGTATCGGAGATAAACTGCTTCAGTGCCCCTAAATCGTCACATTATATTGGCGTAAGCCCTCCGTTCGCGACTCATTTTGTCGCGGGCGCATCTTTAACTACGAGGGAAACGAAGCTGATGGCTTTTCGACAAAGTGGACGTCTTGCAGTTTGTTCAATCGCATTCTCAATCGCAGCCACCTCCGCTTTTGCGGACATCTCATCCTCAGAAAATTCGAAGCCCGAAATCGCTGTCGCAGGTGCGCCGGCGAAGGGCGTCTATTCCAAACGCAAGGGGCGCGCCGTAACGGCGCAGGCGACAGCGGCATACGCGTCGGCCTCAATGGGATCTTCGGCCGTTGTGGCGGAGGCCCGCCGCTATATCGGCACCAACCCGACCAATCAGCGTAGCCTGTGGTGCGGCGCTTTCATGGATATGGTTCTGCGACGCACTGGCCACAAAGGCGGGGGCAATCTGGCAAGCTCTTACGCGTCTTATGGTCAACGGGTTTCCGGCCCGCAGGTCGGCGCCTTGGCCGTGATGTCGCGCGGACGCGGCGGCGGCCATGTCGGCGTCGTCAGCGGCATCGATGGGGCAGGTAACGTGATCGTCGTTTCCGGCAATCACAACAACAAGGTCGCGGAGTCGGTTTATCCGCGCAGCCGCATCTACGCTTATGTGATGCCCGGTTCCTAGTTTTGTGAGCGTTGCGTCTGTTGTGTAAGCGTTGCGTTCAGTATTGAGGCAACAAGCGCCATGGTCACCGCAAGGGGCCATGGCGTTTTGTTTAGGTGACCAGCGTATCGCCCACCGCGATTTCACCGCTCTCGAACACTTCGGTGTAGATGCCGCAATCGGCGTGGCCGAAGCCTTCCATCAGCGTCAGCGGGATGTTGAGGTCGCGGATACCGCTGTCCGGTTCCACGTTAGTGGCGGCACAGCGCTTGGTCCGGCGGACCACTTTAAACCGCGCCTTGCCGATTGTGATTTCTTTTCCCAACAGGTCGAACTCGTGCCAGGCCGGCCAGCCGGTGACGTAGATGTTGCCGCGGAAGCGCAACGGATGGACCGGCATGCCCACGGCGTCCTCCACTGCGGCGACCGAAGCAAGATTGATGATCGATACCGCCCGTTGCGCTACATCCGAAAAACTGTGCGGTGGCTTCATGTTGGAAAACGAATGGCCGTTTTCACCGGTGAGGATTTTTGGCGGGCCGCGCAATTCGTCGGCGCAATAAGAAGCGAAGAAGCGCTCGATAGCGGAACGCCCGGCGTCTGTCCGCAGGTCACCCTGAGCGGCTTCCCGGCCGTTCGCCACGATGGTCAGAACGTGGCTTTGATCGTCGAAGTGGGTGCGGAGCGCCGCCAGGCGCTCATTGCGCATCAACATCAGGAAGGTCTGTTTTGGGAAATACGCCGGGGCTGCCGAATCGAAGCCGGAGGGGCCGTTCTCAATGGCATAGAGCCGGTCGGCGGGCAGTGTTAAACCTGCCGATAGCTGGACCCGGGGCAGCGCCTGGGCCGAAAGGCCCTTCACAGGGTAGCGGTAAATCGCCTGGATCTGCGGGCTTGCCATGCCCCTTGCTAACCATCCGGACGCGTTATGGCTAGGCACTATTATTTTGCCCGCCGCTCCCTCTACCGGCGAAATTATGAGCACTTACATATTTCGTGCAGCGCTTCGGGCTGCCTGCTTCCTTTCGGGAGCAGTCCCAGAAAGAGTTTTGGCCGTGCCTTCGAGGGCGGCTGGAGCAGCTGAGGAGCACGAGAGTGAATATTGAGAAATACACCGACCGCGCGAAGGGGTTTATCCAGTCCGCGCAGTCCCTCGCTTTGCGTGAGGGACATCAGCAATTTACCGCCGAACATTTGCTTAAGGTGCTGCTCGACGACCCGGAGGGCCTTTCCTCCGGCTTGATCGATCGCGCCGGTGGCCGGTCGCGCGACGCATTGCGCGAAACCGAGGCCGCCCTCAACAAACTGCCGAAGGTCACCGGCGGTAGCGGCGGGGTCTATCTGCAAGCCGCGCTGGCGCGCATTTTCGATCAGGCCGAGAAGATTGCCGACAAGGCGGGCGACAGCTTCGTGACCGTCGAGCGGCTTCTGCTGGCCATCGCCATGGACAAGGAAAGCGATGCGGGAAAAATCCTCGCCCGTGTGGGTCTTTCACCGCAGACGCTGAATGCCGCGATCGAAAGCCTGCGCAAGGGCCGCACCGCCGATAGCGCTTCGGCGGAAAATGCCTATGACGCCTTGAAGAAATATTCCCGCGATCTCACGCAAGCCGCGCGCGACGGCAAGCTCGATCCGGTCATCGGCCGCGATGAGGAGATCCGGCGGACCATTCAGGTGTTATCCCGTCGCACCAAGAATAACCCGGTGCTGATTGGTGAGCCCGGCGTCGGCAAGACAGCCATCGTCGAAGGCCTGGCGCTCCGAATCATCAATGGCGATGTGCCGGACAGTCTTCAGGACAAGAAGTTGCTCGCGCTCGATATGGGCGCGCTGATTGCCGGCGCGAAATACCGCGGCGAATTCGAGGAGCGGCTAAAGGCCGTACTGCAGGAAGTCACATCGTCCAACGGCGGCATCATCCTGTTCATCGACGAGATGCATACCATTGTGGGCGCCGGCAAAGCCGACGGCGCGATGGATGCCTCCAACTTGCTGAAGCCTGCGCTCGCGCGCGGCGAGCTGCATTGCATCGGCGCGACGACGCTCGATGAATACCGCAAGCATGTGGAGAAGGACGCTGCCCTGGCGCGACGCTTCCAGGCTGTCTTCGTGAACGAGCCGAGTGTGGAGGATACCGTTTCCATCCTGCGCGGCCTGAAGGAGAAATACGAGCTGCACCACGGGGTGCGCATCACCGACTCCGCACTGGTGGCTGCGGCGACATTGTCGAACCGTTACATCACCGACCGTTTCCTGCCCGACAAGGCCATCGATCTTATGGACGAAGCCGCAGCACGGTTGAAGATGCAAATCGATTCCAAGCCGGAAGAGCTCGACACTCTCGACCGCGACATCATGCGGTTGAAGATCGAGCAGGGGGCGCTGAAGAAGGAAACCGATCTTGGTTCCAAGGATAGGCTGAAGCGGCTTGAGAAGGAACTCGCCGATCTGCAGGAGCAGGCCGACGCGCTGAGCGCCAAGTGGAAGGCTGAACGCGAAAAGCTGTCCGACGCCCAGAAGATGAAGAGCGAGCTGGAACAGGCGCGCACGGAACTCGCCAATGCGCAACGCAGCGGCGATTACCAGCGCGCGGGAGAGCTGGCTTATGGGAAAATTCCCGAGCTGGAAAAGAAACTGAAGGACGTCGAGGAGAAAACCGGCGCTGGCGCCGTGGTGTCGGAAGCCGTTACGTCCGAGAGTATTGCTCAGATCGTGTCGCGCTGGACCGGGATCCCGGTCGACCGCATGCTGGAAGGCGAACGCGAAAAGTTGCTCAAAATGGAAGACCAGTTGGCCGAGCGTGTGGTCGGACAGCGGGAAGCTGTGCGCGCGGTTTCGACAGCTGTGCGGCGTGCGCGCGCCGGCTTGCAGGATCCCAACCGTCCGCTTGGCTCCTTCATGTTCCTCGGACCGACCGGCGTCGGCAAAACCGAACTGACGAAGGCGCTGGCGGAGTATTTGTTCGACGACGAGCATGCGCTGATCCGCATCGACATGTCGGAGTTCATGGAGAAGCATTCGGTTGCGCGTTTGATCGGTGCGCCTCCGGGCTATGTCGGCTATGACGAAGGCGGTGCGCTTACTGAAGCTGTGCGTCGGCGGCCCTATCAGGTCGTACTGTTCGATGAGATCGAGAAGGCGCACCCGGACGTGTTCAACGTCTTGTTGCAAGTGCTGGACGACGGCCGACTGACAGACGGGCAGGGCCGCACCGTCGATTTCCGCAATACGCTGATTGTGATGACGTCCAACCTGGGCTCCGAGTATCTCGTCGCCCAGCCGGAAGGTCAGGACGTCGAAGCGGTGCGCGATCTGGTGATGTCGGAAGTGCGCGCGCGCTTCCGGCCGGAGTTCCTGAACCGCGTGGATGAGATCATCCTGTTCCATCGGCTCAAGCGCGAGCACATGGGGCGGATCGTCGATATCCAGATGGTGCGGCTAACGAAGCTCCTGGAGGAGCGCAAGATCGCGCTTCAACTTGAGCCTGCCGCGCGGGACTGGCTGGCGGACAAAGGCTACGATCCGGCCTATGGCGCGCGCCCCCTCAAGCGCGCGATCCAGAAAAACGTCCAGGATCCGCTCGCTGAGATGATCCTCTCAGGCCGCATCAAGGATGGCGAACGCGTTGTGATCTCTGCCGGCAAAGGTGGGCTCACCTTCAATGGCGAGGTCGCCCGGGCGGCCTGACCGGCGTTGGAATCAAACAGCGCGGGGTAATTCCCCGCGCTGCACAATTCCCAAGCAGGAGCGACATGAGGGCACGGGGCCAAATTCCTACGTGTTTGTTATTGGCATAGCTCCCCAGTCTTCGGCATTATGCGCCGCAGGCACGGCCCGATAAGGGCTGGCATCCAGGGAGGACACATGCCGCTTAAAACGAACAGCCTTACCGCCATCCTCGCCGCGGGTGCCTTTGTGGCAGCCGCGATCCCGGCCGGGGCACAGTCGCCCGCCGAGTTCTTCAAGGACAAGACAATCACCTTCTATGTCGGCCTGTCGCCTGGAGGCGGCTACGACCAGAACGCTCGTCTCGTCGCTAAATATTTTGGCAAATATGTCCCGGGCAATCCGACCGTGGTGGTCAAGAACATGCCCGGCGGTGGCGGACTGGTGATGACCAACTACGTCGCCAATGTTGCGCCCAAGGACGGGCTGCATATTGGCGCGCCACAGCGCGGTATTCCGTTCGAGCCGCTGCTTGGCGATGCGTCGCATGCGAAATACGACCCGGTGAAGCTCAATTGGCTCGGCAGCGCCAATGCCGACACCAGCGTGGCGATCGTTACCAAGCAGGCAGGTGTCAAAACCTGGCAGGATTTGAAGAACAAGGAAGTGATTGTCGCGGGAACCGGCGTCGGCACTGAAAGCGTGACCGTGCCTTACATCCTGCGCAACATTCTCGGCTTCAAATACAAGGTGATCGCGGGTTATCCGGGTGGCAGCGAAATGAATCTCGCCATGCAGCGCGGCGAAGTCGATGGCCGCGGGACGTTCTCCTGGACCAGCCTCAAACCCAGCTACAAGGAATGGGTTGGCAGCGGCGACATGATCGTCCTCTACCAGATGGGTCTGCGTAAGCATCCCGATATTCCGAACGTGCCGCTCGTCACCGAACTCGCCGCCAACGACGACGAGAAGAAGGTTCTGGAACTGCAGTTCACGGCGTTCGAACTCGGCCGGCCTTACTTCATGCCGGAAAACGTTCCGGCTGATCGCGTGACCGCTTTGCGCCGCGCCTTCGATGCCACGATGAAGGACAAAGACTTATTGGCAGATGCCGATAAGCAGGGCCTGGAGGTCAATCCGGCCACCGGCGAGGAAATGGGTGAGATCCTCGCGCGAGTCTATAAAACGCCGAAGTCGCTGATCGACCGACTGGCGGAAGCCACCAAGGATACGCCGGACCTCAAGGTGTTGAATCCTGAGAAGAAGTAAGGCGAGAAGCCCGCGCAATAAGCGTGTTGCTCATCAATGCAAATGGCCCGCTGGACGCGTCCAGCGGGCCATTTTTTTTGTATCCAATTCCTGGAGGTTAGCGGCGTACCGCCGGGCCGGTCGCTGCCATGCGCGCTGCGGGCCGTGTCATCATGCCGTCGAGCTTGTCGCGCTCCTGGTCGAAATCGGTCAGGACCGGTCCATCCAAAACGCGTCCACGCGGCAGGCGAATGCGCATCGGATCGACAAAGCGGCCGTTGACCAGGATCTCGTAATGGACGTGCGGCCCGGTGGAGAGGCCGGTAGATCCGACGAAGCCGATCACCTGGCCCTGACGCACGCGCACGCCGGGATCGATGCCGCGGGCAAAAGCGGTCATGTGGCCGTAGGCGGTCTCGTAGCCGTTGTTGTGGCGCAGCTTGATGTATTTGCCGTAACCCGATTCCCAGCCGGCTGTTTCCACCGTGCCGTTGCCTGATGCATAGATTCGCGTGCCTGCCGGCGCGGCCCAATCCACGCCGGTGTGCATCTTGCTGGCGCCCAGGATCGGGTGACGGCGGAAACCGAAACCGGACCGCATGATGCCCGCGCCGATCGGTTTGCGGACCAGGAATTTCTTCGCACTCTTGCCGGACTCGTCATAGTAATCGACCACGCCATCGTCGGGGGTCTGGAAGCGGTAGAATTTCTTCAACTCGCCGCTGATGGTGAGCGAAGCGAACATCACATCGGTCTTGCCTTCGGTTCCCGGCGTTTCGTCTTCGCCTGCGTAAAGCACTTCGAATGAATCGCCTGGCTGCACCTTGCGCTGGAAATCGACGTCATAAGAATAAAGCTTGATCAGGTCGTCGATCACCGGGCGCGGCAGGTGATTGCGTAATGCTGTCTCGTAGATGCTTTGGTAAAGTCGCACACCCTTGCCGTCGTCGACTTCCTCCTGGTCGTCCGATGACGACTCCGCGACTTCCGTGCTGCCGAGGTTGCGGGAGTCGACCGCGACATATTTGCCGAGATCGGAGAGGGCCACGATCGCCTCGACCGAGGTATCATTGGCCGTGATCACGCGGATGGGCTGCAATCGCTGGCCGGCAGGAGTGGCCGCCAGCATCACACGCAACTTCAGGCCTTCTTTCAGGGTTGCAGCCCGCGGGCCCAGCGCTTTGGCGATGAGTTTAACCTCGTCGGGCGTGGCGCCCATTTCCTGCAACAGGCTATCGAGGGTGTCGCCCTTCTTCACCGTGACCGCGCGCTCGTTCCAGTTGTTGCCACCGGTGGTCTGCTTTGCGGTCTTCGGCAAGAAGGTGATGTTCTCCGGCACAATGCGCGCTGCGAAGCCTTCATAGGGATCGGCTGCAGTGGTGCCCTCGGTGGCATAGGCCATCTTGAACGCTGCGCTGCCGAATTCTCCCGGGGCGGTGGAAGCCGTCTTCGTCGAGTTGCCGGTCCAGTTGGCTGCCTCGCGCACACGCTGCATCACCTCGTCCATCGATGCTGCGACGGAGATTTTTGCGCGTGGAAGGATCGACGCGAGATCGCGGGTAACGAAGGACACTTCGGCGTCAGGCTCAGCGGCGGCGCTTTCAGCCGTCGGCGTATCGGAGCCGGATTCCGCCAGCATCTTTTGTGGATTGAATGGCGGGATGTCGGCGGAGAGTTCTGTTGTTGAAAGCGAAAGGTTGCCGGCGACACGAACGAACGGCCGCACGCGTACGACTTCGCGATTCCCCACATGGGTGGTGGTGGTTTGGCGAATGACCTGTCGCACCACGTTGGGCTCCAGCACGGCCGGAAGCTTGTCGCTTTTGCGTACGCCAAGGCGGTCGCCGATGGTGCCGATAGCGCCGCGCAGCGCGGTCTCAACGCGCTCCGGCACAGCCGCAAAATTGGCTTCACCATCGAGCGACGCGAAAACGGCGCCGCCCATCAAGGCAGCGCCGCAGAATCCCGTCAGAATCGTTCCCGAAAACCAGTGCACCGATACGCGGCGGCGATCGACCAGCCCGGTTTCACCATCGGCGGAAAGCGGGGGCTCGTGCCCCAGATCGATTGGATCGGGCTCGTGCGAATGACGCTGTGCACCGCGGAGTCTGCCGTGATCCAAATGCTATCCCTCACGTGTTGCGTAATTGGATCCGGCAGGCCCGCGAACCGCTGCAAATCCCCCGCCGAACGATGGCGTGGCGTCTCGGAGCCGTCAATGACCGGTCGAGGCGGATTTCCAGAGTGGTTACGGCCTAGGGAACCCCCGAAAGCGTTCGTCCCAGCCCCCAGAACGGCTGAGGATTGTGGCTTCACTGCGGCGGGAACCGCACCCCCTTGTACCATTCGAAATGTCAATTAGATATTGGCTTACTGGGCTTGCCGGCTCGCGCGATTTTCATCACTTCGAGTGTTGACAGTCGCACAGGGCTTCCCGTATAACCCACCCATCGGCGTGCTGACGCAATTCGGCGCGATGGCGCGCCTCTGAGATCCACACGGCTTTTGGTGTGACAGATTTCCAGCTTGCTGGACGTCTTGCTTTGACGGCTCTCCGGTTCTTCCGGGGAGGGGGCATTCTTCGCTCCGGGCTGTTTGATAAGTAAATCAGAAGAAAGAGAAACGTGGACGGCGGAGTCCCTGCGGGCCGCTTCCAAAGGTCGAAGCTTGTCTTCGATCGTAGGTTGCGGCCGGATAAGAGACTTCGGCGGTACACGTTTTTACAAAGGTACACCCTTGTTCGTTCAGGCGGCGCAAGCTGTTTGGATGTTCAGAGGTGGGACCTCGTCAAAAAACGTTGTGACTTAGCTGAGATCAATCTCATCCAACTTGAGAGTTTGATCCTGGCTCAGAGCGAACGCTGGCGGCAGGCTTAACACATGCAAGTCGAGCGCCCCGCAAGGGGAGCGGCAGACGGGTGAGTAACACGTGGGAACGTGCCTTTTGGTTCGGAACAACCCAGGGAAACTTGGGCT
>CANKHA010000008.1 GCA_947481685.1 Bradyrhizobiaceae bacterium | reverse complement strand
TGGCGACCCCGGCAGGAATCGAACCTGCGACCAACAGCTTAGAAGGCTGCTGCTCTAATCCGCTGAGCTACGGGGCCATGACTCCGGGCTTACAGCATTCCATCCGGGCCCGGCAATCAACCGCACGGCTGCGGAAGCAGACACAATATCCCGTAGAATTGTAGGGTTGATCCCTCCGGGATAGGTGAGCTACAGGGCAATATCAGGGTGTTCGGGGGCAATCGAATCAACCTCGGACCGTAATGCTATTTAATTCCATCGAATTCATCTTTTATTTTCTGCCGGTAGTCGTAGTCTTATTCTATATAACACCACCTGAATACCGTCCTCTTCTTCTACTTTGCGCGTCTCTGGTATTTTACTCTTGGTGGAATCCGCGTCTAACCCCGCTCCTTCTGGCCTCTATTGGCGCCAATTATCTTGTGGGTCTTAAGATCGTTGATGCGCTGAGCAGCGGAAATGCAAGACTTGCCGCGCGTTTTGCCATTGCCGGCGTTGTCGTGAACCTGGCGATCCTAGGTTATTTCAAATACCGCTATTTCGCTGCCGACATGGCGGGGGTGCCGATCGTCGAGGATCCCGGCAAACTCGTCATCCCGCTTGCGGTCTCGTTCTACACCTTCCAGCAGATATCGTTTCTGGTCGATGCCTGGCGGGGCGAGGTCGGCCGGATTCCCTTTATTCGCTATGCTGCCTTTGTCACCTTCTTTCCGCATCTCATCGCCGGCCCGATCTTCCGGCACAACGAACTGATACCGCAGTTCGCACGAGATGAACGACCCAACGCATTATCCAACATCGTTGTCGGCACCAGCATCTTCTCCCTTGAGCTTATCAAGAAGGTCTGGATCGCGGACACGCTCGCAGCGTCGGCAACGCCCATATTCGACCTCGTGAAAGCCGGACAGGAGATTTCCAGCTTCGACGCCTGGAGCGCTCTTTTTGCCTACCACTTCCAGATCTATTTCGACTTTTCCGGGTATTCGACGATGGCGATCGGCATCGGGAAAATGTTCGGCATCGATCTGCCGCTCAATTTTCGCTCCCCTTACAGAGCCGATTCCATCATCGAATTCTGGCGCCGGTGGCACATCACGCTCTCGCGCTTCCTGCGCGATTATCTCTACATACCACTTGGCGGAAACCGCTACGGCGCGGCGCGCCGCTATCTCAATGTGATCATCACCATGGCGCTTGGCGGGCTTTGGCACGGCGCAGCCTGGGGCTTTGTCATCTGGGGCCTGCTGCACGGCCTTTACCTCGCCATCAACCATGCATGGCGGAAAATTGCCGGCGAAGCGATGCCCTATTGGCTCGGCGGCACCCTCACCTTCTTTGCAGTCGCGATTGCGTGGGTTCCGTTCCGCGCGGAGTCGCTGGATGCCACCAAGCGTTTTTTCGCAGCAATGCTTGGCTCCTGCGCAAGCTGCGCTCAGGTCACCGCGGCGTCCGAGGTGTTCCCCGTTCTTCTTATTGCGCTCGCAATCAGCGCCTTTATGCCAACTGTGGAACAGTTGATCGGCATTGATACGACGTCGAAACCTGCGCCCCGGGTACGCTGGTTTCCAACTCCCGCATGGGCGGTGGCAATCGGCTTTGCATTCTTCGTGTCTATCGCAGCGATCATGGCGGTCGGCCAGAGCAGTGAGTTTCTCTATTTTCGGTTTTGATAATGAACCTATCGATACAGCCCCATTCGCTGCGCTCATTGGCGTTCTACGCGCCGATCCTGGCTGCATGCATTCTTCTGTCCATTCCGGGGGGCCTGCTGTGGCGCGATCTCTATGCCATCAATTTTCTCAACGCCGCCGGCGAGACCCAAAGCATTGAACGGTTGGTCGCCGAGCAGCAGGCAACACAGGCACTCTATGGCAGTGCGTTGTTTGAAGACGACTTCAACTACAAGCTTCAGTTGGTCCGGGTGCGCAAGCCGGACGTGATTGCGCTCGGCTCCTCCCGCGCCCTGCAATTCCGCGAAGAGTTTTTCTCCGTTCCATTTGTAACTGCCGGCCGCGCGATGAACTCGATCCCGGAGGGATCCCGGTTTATCGATGAGATGCTGAAGTTTCACCGGCCGCGCATGGTCATCATCGCGCTCGATGTGTGGTGGTTGAATCCCAATCGAAGAGAGCCTCGAACCTCGCGGCGCGACCTTACGAATGCACGTCCGATTATCTCCAGCTTCTGGAGCTACGTGAACGAGAGCAAGATCAGCGCAGTGAAAACTCTTCGCGTGGTGATGGGCGGACACAACAATCCAGTCTCGGCGCGCCCCGCCCTCGGGATCGCGGCGCTGGCGCGCGGCGGCGGCTTTCGTCCGGACGGATCGCGCGACTATGGTCTGCGCTATTTCGGTCTCGACCCCTCGTTTGAGGACAAGAAGTTCGCAAATGCGCGGTTCCGCGTTCGCAACGGCACGTCGCTGCTGAATTTCGGTGTCGAGATCAATCATGAGCGCATGACGCAGCTCAACGAGATGGTCGGCCGCCTGAAAGATGCTGGCGTGCACGTGGTCGGCGTATTGCCGCCGCTCGCTCCGACAATCATCGCGTTGATCAAGCGCAAGCCGGATCAATACGCCTACATGCCCAAGGCGCGTGCAGCGTTCAAAGGACTGCCCATCAGGATCTATGATTTTCTGGAGTCGCAATCTCTTCAAACCAGCGATTGCGAATTCGCCGACGGTCTGCACGCTGGCGATATCACGTACCAGCGCATGCTTCTGCGCATGGCGGAAGCCGACCCTTCGGAGCCTCTGGCATCCATGCTGCGGCGCGCGGAGATGGAAACCAACGTCCGGACCCTGGCCGGCCGGGCGGTCACACCGACTCGCGCCGACGGCTACCGCTATCCGGAGGTGAACTTCCTTGGAATCGGCTGCCGCAAGAGATAACCGGCGGCCGCCCGCCCCCTTGAAACGGGCCAAACTTTTTAATGAAACCCCAACTTAAGGAATTTGGGCAAGGGTTCAGACCTTGGCCAAGATCTGAAATGACCGGTTGGTAATGACTGACGTTATTGAGCGCCCAGTTTCCGAGGCTGCTTCCGGAACCGCGCCCGCCGGCGGCACACCGTTGTGCTTCGTGCTCGACGAAGAACCGAGCATCAGGCATTTCCTGTCGCTGATCCTTCACGGCTCCGGTGTCGATACCGAGGAGTTCGCGGAGGGTTTGGCCTTCCGCCAGGCCGCCGCCAGGCGCAAGCCCAATCTGGTCTTCATCGACATTCCGCTGGATTCCGGCGACGCCATCGAGTCGGTGGTGGCGCTCGGCAAGCAAGGTTTTCCCGGCTGCGTGCAGTTGACGAGCAATCGCGGATCGGCGGTGCTCGAGCACGTCAAGGCGATCGGCGAGCAGCACAAGCTGAACATGCTGCCGGTGCTGAAGAAGCCGTTCGACACCAAGACCATCACCAAGATCCTTCAGTCGCTCAAGATCGGACATGCAGCAGCGGTTGCCGCGCGCATCGATCTCGATGAAGCGCTGTCGAATAACTGGATCAACTTCTGGTACCAGCCGAAGATCGATCTTCGCCGCAAGCAACTTGCCGGCGCCGAAGCTTTTGTGCGCGCCCACCATCCGCAACATGGTTTTCTTCGTCCGGATACTTTCATGCCGGGCGCCAGCGAAAACTCCGTAGTCATCCTGGCAGAGAAAGCACTGACGGCTGTGTTGAAGGCGGCGCAAAACTTCAGCACGCTCGGCGTCAACCTGCGGCTCGCAGTGAATATGCCGGTGAGCGCGCTCGCCAAGCTGCCGATGGCGGACATCATTCGCGCCAACCGCCCCACGGCGGAGAATTGGGCCGGTTTGATGATCGACATTCCGGAAGAGCAGATCGTCAACGACCTGACACTCGCGGCAGACCTCAGCAAGCAGCTCGCGCCCCTCAACGTCCGGCTTGCGATCGATGATTTTGGCCGGCGTTATTCGGCCATCGCTCAAATGAAGGAACTACCCTTCGCCGAGCTGAAGCTTGACCGCAGCTTTGTCGCCGACTGCGGCACCGACAAAGTGAATGCACCGCTCTGCAAAAATGTCATCGACCTCGCGCATAATTTCGGCAGCGTCGCTGTCGCTATCGGTGTCGAAAAGGCATCGGACGCGGTCGCGCTGGTCAGCATGGGCTGCGATTACGGCCAGGGCTTTCTTTTCGGGCAGCCGATGCCGGAGGAGCGCTTCATGGCGCTGTTGAAGCAAAGGGCGCAAGGACGCCCGGCGGCTGCGGAAGCAGCAGAAGCCTGACGGTCTGCGATACGGCGGGCGCTAGTGCGTCCAGCCTTCCTTCCGGGTGAAAGCAAAATTATCCGAATACGCCATGGTGCGGCGCGCCGGCTCACGCGGTTCCGACACCTGATAGGCTATGCCGTGGCGCTCGCAATAAGCCACCGCCTCTTCCTTGGTCTCAAAACGCAACTTGAGCTGCTGCTTGGTATCGCCAGAACTGGTCCAGCCCATCAGCGGCTCAACCACCCGAGGTTCCTCCGGCTCATAATCCAGCAGCCAATCCCTGGTCTTGGCGGCGCCGGACTGCATCGCGGTCTTGGCTGGTCGGTAAATGCGCGCGGTCATGTTGCTCGTCTTCTCATGGTCCCGGCGGCTACCGCCTTATGGTCGGGGCGGCAGGATTTGAACCTGCGACCCTCTGGTCCCAAACCAGATGCGCTACCAGACTGCGCTACGCCCCGATACAAAAAGCTACCTGATTTTTCTAGGTTTTTTGGCGCGAAACCGCAAGCGCAATTTAATGACGAAAAAGAGGAGGCACAAAAAGGATATCCAAAAATAAACTATTGTGAACAGGCGTTTCGACACACTATGTGCGCGAGCTGATCAATCGAGGGAAAAACGCGATACGGAAATCTCCCCTGCTGCTGAGACGGAACATGCGTCCGACAGCGCGAGATGTCCGCCGAGGCAAACACTGAACGCTTTGCTGCGGGACTCGAAGCCCACACTGCTACCGATTTATCGGCGATAAGAAAGCAGCGTTGAAAGAACTTGCCAAAGTCGCATTAGGAGGCAGGAACCAGCTGCCCGTGACAGTGTTTATACTTCTTGCCCGAGCCGCATGGGCACAGTTCGTTGCGCCCAATCTTCGAAGACGTCGGCTGTGGGCGACGCCTGACGGCGTCCGCTTCGCGCACATCGACTTCCAGCCAGCGGTTGCGCATGTTCTGTGCGAGAGCCCGAGTAAGCAAAGGTCGAATGGATTCCGGAAGCATTTGATACTCCTCCATGCGCATGTCGAGCGAAACGCGCATGGGATGATTTACCTCATCAAAGAACCAGGTCCTTGCATAAACCAGATAAGCGATCGGCCGTATGCGGTTGCCGCGATTCGGCAGGCCAGCGTGAAGCGTGCGGTAATCCATGAGCACGCAGTCGCCGCGCAGGAACGGAAATGATGTCACAGTGTCGAGTGGAGGCAGCTCGGTTTGCGAATCCCACATATGCGAACCGGGCCAGATACCCGTGGGCCCGGTCTCCATATCGACATCGATCATCGGAACCGACACGTTGACCGCATATACCGGCATCACTTGATTGACGCTCGGCTCGTTGTACAGATAGGCGTGGTCGCGATGAACATGCTGGAGCCCCGCGCCGGGATGAGACACGACTGACGTGAATGAGCTCAGCCGCAGGTCTTCGCCCAGCAGCGGCATGAGAAAGCGAAGCAGCAACGGGTTGGCAATGACCTCGGGCGAACCGAAGGCGCCGTTCATGCGCAACGTGATTTCATACCGGCAGTCACCGACCTGGGTGAAGCGGGTCGGCGGCGGGCTTTCCGCCTGCGCCTGCATGCCACGTCCGTTCAGCCCCCCGAACCGGGCGAGATATTCCTGATGCATGGCATCGACGACGCCAGGCGCGAGTCCGCCGCGAAGCACGATGCATCCGTGCTTGCGAAACTGCGCCGTCGCCTCCCGAGCGGTTTCTGGCAGCAGCTCTCCACGCGCTCTTTCTGCCGACGAAACGGAAATAATCCAATCCATGGAAACGATCCAGCCGCAGCGTAACGACATTCAGCCGGGATTCTGCGGAGAGCTCCCGAACTGTTGCGAATATTG
Organism: Bradyrhizobiaceae bacterium; assembly: GCA_947481685.1. GTDB lineage: Bacteria > Pseudomonadota > Alphaproteobacteria > Rhizobiales > Xanthobacteraceae > CANKHA01. Next base: position 87,706 of record CANKHA010000008.1, on the reverse strand, counting down.
CGCTTATCCCTCATTCCGGCAAGATGCCCGGCGGGCGTCGCGACGCGCGGTCATTCCAGTTCCGCTTGGCGGGATTGGAATATGGTGGGGCTGAACGTGAGTCGGCGCGACTTTACCATATCGCGCGCATAACCCAGCCCCGGCCGCTGTCAAAATAAACAGCGTCGCCACATCGCGACCCGCTACGATATGCACGCAATTGAGTGGCTTGTCTTCATCAAGATTCCATCAAGCTTGGCACCCGCTATGGGTCCGCGACTAATTGGATCGGCTCAGAATGGCAAGGGAACCAGGCACCCCGGCATCAAGCTCCTCTCGTATAATGGTTTTTTTTATTTCCTCGATCGTAAATCCAAATTGGGCCGACAGCCTTCGGATATAGTCATCGGATTGCTGATAGCGGCCGTTTTCCTGCAGCCTATAATCCTCGTCGCCTGATTCAATGGAGAAAATGAATCGACCGCCGTTATTCAGTCTTTGGTGAGCCAGATCAAATATACTTGTCAGATCACCTATATAAACAAATACATCCGCAGCAATGACGAGGTCATATTTCCTTTCATTTCCTGCAAGAAATTCGCCAATATCAGCGCACACCAAAGCGTCGTACAGGTTTCGATCCTTCGCTCTGTCCAACATCCTTTGTGCGAGATCAATGCCGACAAGACTTTTTACGATTGGCTTGACCTGAATACCCATCAGCCCAGTTCCGCAGCCTAGGTCAAGAATATCCAGATCCTTCCTTTGATCGTATCCTCTGAAGAGACTGAATATTTTTCCAGGAACGTCGTACTTTAGTTTCTCAACCAGCTGCTCATCAAACTGGTCCGCATGTGCATCAAATAAGCCAGCGACCTCGCCCGGCGGGATCGTTGGCAAATTTTTTATTACGCCAAGAATTGCGAGCGTGTAGGTAATCATTCCTTCGTCAGCACCCAGCTTTAATGCAGCATCAAAATCCTGCTTTCCCTGCTCCACCTTGCCGAGCCTGATGAGAGATTCCCCACGACCAATCAGAGCTCGCATATAGTTCGGCTCAATTGCGAGAGCCTTTTCAAAGGCCGCGAGCGCTTCGTCATGACGACGCAATCCTGTCAATGCATTGCCGCTGCCGGCCCACGCTTCTGACAGTTCAGAATTAAAAGTCAGCGCCTTCGAGTGGGCCGACAACGCATTCTCATGCTGCATCAAAATCGCAAAGACGGAGCCGCAACCGAGCCACGCATTCACAAAATCCGGCCTAAACTCGACGGCCTTTTGATAGGCAACGAGTGCTTCGGGGTAGCGGTTCAGTTCAACCAGCGCTCTCGCCTTATTGAAGAAAGCGTCTGCATAGAAAGGGTTCAATGAGGTTGCGCGTTCGAAATCGGACACCGCTTCCTCGTATTGATTTAGCTGACAACAAATAATGCCGCGATTGTTCCAGGTCTCCTCTGCCTTGGAGTTGATTTTGAGGGCCTTGTTAAACTGCTCTAACGCCTGCGGCAGTTTGTTCAACTTACCCAGGATCAGCCCGTAATTTGTGTAGGTAACGTCTGAGTCCTGATTCATTGCTGCGGCCTTGGCGACAAACTTTTCGGCTTCCGCGAATTCGTCCATGCTCATCAGAGCAATTGCAATCAGGTTCAGCCCTCCAAAATGCGAAGGCTCAAGTTTCAGGAACTTCCTAAATAACCGCTCAGCTTTCTTGAAATTGTTATTTTTCAAGGCACCTAGGCCATCATGATACAGTTTCTCTGTGGCTTGCATACGTTTCCTACCAACACGAAATCAGTGGAGCGCCGGGCCTGACACCTTGTCGCCCGGCTCGATCCCGAGCTTCTTCGCTGTGCCGCCAATCACCTCCAGCACGTAACGCACGGCGCCGCTGGATGGCACCGTCCGTTCGGACAGCGGCTCGGTGTTCGCGGCAATGCGCCGGATGGTGCCATCCGCCCGGATAAAGATCATGTCGAGCGGGATATAGGTGTTCTTCATCCAGAACCCGACTTCCTGCTCCTGCTTGAAGTCGAACAGCATGCCGGTACCGTCCGGCAGCTCCTTGCGGAACATCAACCCGCGGGACCGCTCCTCGTCCGTGACAGCCATTTCGACAGTGAAGGGACGCGTACCGGCCTTGCTCGCGATCTCGATCTTTTGTGGCTCGGGCTTTGGCGCTTCGGCCTTCGGTGGCTCGACCTTCTGCTGCTCTGCTTTCGGCGGCTCAGCCTTCTGCGCGTGGGCTCCGCCAGCAAAAAAAAGAACTCCGAGCGCCAGCAGCGCGGCGCGAACGGCGGATGCAACCATGGGAATGGAACGAGAGCTTCGCGTGCTGGTCAGTGCGAAACGGGACCCTGCGGTCCGGTTTCCGGATGGATTTCCGCAGCCATCAGTCCCTTCGGCCCCGGCCCAAACCGGACCATGACGAACTGACCGGGACGCAGCTCCGCGAGACCGAAGCGGCGCAATGTCTCCATGTGGATGAAGACATCCGGAGTCCCATCGCCCCGCGTCAAAAAACCGAAGCCACGCAACCGGTTGAACCATTTGACCTGTGCCCGTTCGAGACCACTCGTGGGCGCCACCGTAACATGGGTGCGAGGCGGAGGCATCTGCGCCGGATGGATGGCCGTGGAGTCATCCATCGAGACAACGCGGAACGCCTGGAGACCCTTGGGCCTCGCCAAGGCTTCCACCACCACCCGGGCACCTTCGTAAGCCGTCTGGAAGCCGTCGCGGCGGAGGCAGGTCACGTGCAGCAGGACATCCGCCATGCCGTTATCCGGAATGATGAAGCCGAAACCCTTCGACACATCGAACCATTTGATAACACCAGTGACCTCGATGAGGTTAGCTGACGTCGCCTCTTCAAGGCCGACGACCTCTTCAGGCCCCAGCCCGATATTTGTCACGGGCATCTTTTGCTCAATCCCGTCGGACGACATGAAGCCGTACGTCGCAGCTTAGGGCGTCTCTTCCGGACGCTTCGACGAATCTCTACAATCGAAGATAACATTGAGTGCACGATGTAAAAGACAAAAATGAAATTGCATTCAGGTTTGTGAACACCCTTGTGAGTGATTCGCGATTGCTAGACGAAAGGCGCAAGCGCGTCGCCGATGTCCTGGCGCACGACAAGATCGGCAATGCCGTCGAACTCGGTCGGCTCCCGGTTGATGATGATCAAAGCCGCGCTATTCCGTTTCGCCATCAGCGGAAATCCCGCTGCCGGCCACACCACGAGCGAGGATCCAATGGCGAGAAACAGATCGCAGGTGAGTGTCAGTTCTTCAGCGCGCTGCATTGCCGCAACCGGCATCGCCTGACCGAAGGAGACCGTCGCCGACTTGATGTAGCCACCACAACCCGGGCAGTCCGGCGCTTCTTCTGCTGGCTCGAACCGCTCGCGCACCCACGATAACGCGTAGCGCTCTCCGCAGCCAAGACAGGTCGCATAGGTTGTATTGCCATGCAGCTCGACCACGCTTTCGGGAGCAAAGCCCGAGGCCTGATGCAGGTTATCGATGTTCTGCGTGATCAACGCGGGGATCTTGCCGGCGCGATGCAGGGAGGCCAAAGCCTGATGTCCACGGCCCGGACCTGCGGCTGCAAAACTCGCTTCCATGGCGAACCTCCGGCGCCAAGCCTCGTTACGCATATCCTGACTGGCGATAAACTCGTCGTAAGGGATCGGGCGGTTTTTGGTCCAAAGCCCGCCCGGAGACCGAAAGTCAGGGATCCCGCACTCGGTGGAGATCCCCGCGCCGGTAAACGGGACAACGACGGGCGATTGATCGATCAGTCCTCGCAGACGATCGATGGCGGTCTCGAGATCGGGCGCGATCATTTGTGCTGGGCGCAAGGTTTGAGACGTAAAAGGAGCGACAATGCGATTTCTGCACACACTGGCGTGAAAATCCATGAGCAGGCCAAACATGATAATGAGGCGCGTCGTCCCGTTCTTGCTTGCGCTATTCCTGTTCGTCCTCACGGTGCAACTTTATTCACAATACATCATGTAGGCCGGATTCCCTGACGGGTTCATGTCCGAGCTGGACACGGCTGAAACGATGCTCGCCAGCTACTTCGTGTGGTTCAGCTTGGCCTTGGGGAGTTGGCTCCTGGTCGTGAGCTTCCTCGCCTCTCGTATCAACATTTGGAGGCAGGTGCTGTTGGCCGGCGTCCTGTTTATTTTGGTGTCAGGGGCAGTGGTCGGTGTCGACATGCACTTCCGCACTTACATGGTAGACAGCGCAGGCGGCTGAGGCCTTTAGCTGGATTGATATACGCTTGTTAAAGCAGGCGTTTGTTGAGGCACCTCGCCCGTCATGGCAAGTGCAAAGACCACACCTCACAACGCCACTCTCGGTTTTCGCAACGACCTTAACGGAGAAGCCACCATGCGATTTCTGCACACCATGCTGCGCGTGCGCAATCTCGACGATGCGCTGGACTTCTATTGCAACAAGCTTGGGCTGCGGGAGGTGCGGCGGCACGACAGCGACAAAGCCCGCTTCACCCTCGTCTTCCTCGCGGCGCCGGCCGACGAAAGCCTGGTCAAGGAGAGCAAGCGCAGCGGACGCGACGCGCCGCTGGTCGAACTCACCTACAACTGGGATACTGAGGACTACGGCGAGGCGCGCTACTTCGGCCACCTCGCCTACGAAGTCGATGACATCTATGCGTTTTGCGACCGGCTGATGAGGGCTGGGGTCACGATCAACCGGCCACCGCGTGAACGGAAGCGCTTGCCGGTCCCGGCTAAGCAATCTATATCTCCCCGCCCCGCGCCCATCGTCTAGCGGTCCAGGACGTCGCCCTTTCACGGCGAAAACAGGGGTTCGATTCCCCTTGGGCGCACCATTCCCTCACCGATTCGTAACCTCATCGGCACCGACTTACCGTAGTGAAATCAGGCGGCAAACGCCCTCTTCAGGGCCTGCTCGGCTGGCCGGAAGCGGCCATTCTGGCCATAGCGCCCTGCTTGTTTCTGCGCTATCCTGAGGTCTGTGGCCACGGAAGGCTGCGTGCGACCGCAAGCGTGGCCGCAAGTTTTTTACTACTTGGAGATCGATGATGGCTCGAGGCACTGTTAAGTGGTTCAACCCGACCAAAGGCTACGGCTTTATCCAGCCGCAGGGCGGCGGCGGTCGGGACGTGTTCGTACATATTTCGGCTGTGGAGCGCGCCGGCCTCAGCACCCTGAACGAAGGGCAAGTCGTCGAATACGAGATCGTGGAAAACCGCGGCAAGCAGTCGGCCGAAAATCTTAAGGTGACCTAGCTCATCGTCGCCTGACCAGGTAACGGAGAAAGCCCGACGCGGAAGCGCCGGGCTTTCTTCTTTTCGGCGACGCACCAGGTTCCCAGCGAGCAGGAATGAGACGGATTTTCCCAGTTCTGGTGTCAATCGGCATGGCGCTGGCCGGATGTGCCGACGCCTATCAGAACGAATTGACGCGCAAGACGATCGAAACCCAGAACGTCAAACCGGAGAATTACAAACCGGATCTGCTCGCGTTCATGAAAACCTACCTCAACGATCCGACCAATGTGCGCGAAGCCACAATGTCGGAGCCAACGAAACTTTATGTTCTGGATACCGAACGCTATGCCGCCTGCCTTCGCTACAACGCGAAAAGCGCCGGGAGCAAATATACCGGCTTGCGCGACCATCTCGCCATCTTCGTTTCCGGAAAATTCGACCGCATGATCGAGCTTGGGCGCGCGACCGCTGCGGGAAGCAACAGCGGCCCGTTGCAGCCGCTGCGCGAATACTGCGCGAGCGCCACTTATCAGCCCTTCCCCGAGCTTGAGCAGTTGAAGCGCTAATCGCTTGCCAGCGGAGGATAGCGGTGCTGGCCACCACGGTAATCTTCGACGACCAGACCGGCATCGTGCCGCGCTTGCAGATAATTCGGCCCGACCGGCGACTTGCCATGTCCGCCCGGAATGTCGAGCACATAGGTCGGCTGGCAGAGGCCGGAAAAGTCCCCGCGCAGCGCGCGCATCAGGTCCTGACCCTGTTCGATACCGGTGCGCAGGTGCGACGTACCGGGCGCGAGGTCTCCGTGATGCAGGTAATAGGGCTTGATCCGGTTCTCGACCAAAGCGCGCATTAGTTCGCCAAGCGTCTCCGCGTTGTCGTTGACCCCCTTCAGCAGCACCGACTGGCTGAGGAGTGGGATGCCGGCGTCGGCGAGCTGCGCGCAGGCCGCCCTCGCCTTGTCCGTCAGCTCGCGCGCATGATTCACGTGAAGCACGACATAGACAGCCTTGCCGAACGCCTTCAGCGCTTGCATCAGTGCGGGCGTGACACTATCCGGATCGACGACCGGCACGCGGGTGTGAATGCGCAGCACCTTCACATGATCGATGGCGGCCAGTTGCTCGACGATGGATTGCAACCGCCGCGGTGACAGCACCAGCGGGTCGCCGCCGGTCAGGATGACCTCCCAGACCTCTGGATGCGTACGGATGTAGCCGAGCGCATGCTCCATCGCTTCATGCGAGAGCGCATGTTTCTGTCCGGGGCCGACCATTTCGCGGCGGAAGCAGAACCGGCAATAGACCGCGCAGACATGCACGAGCTTGAACAACACGCGATCGGGATAGCGATGCACTATCCCTTCGACCGGACTGTGGGCATCGTCACCGATCGGATCCGCCCTCTCCTCCCGCATCGTCGTCAGTTCGGCCACGTCGGGAATGAACTGGCGTGCGATCGGATCGTTGGCATCGGCAGGATCGATCAGCGCGGCCATGTCCGGGGTGATCGCCACCGCGTAGCGCGCCGCGACTTGCTCCAGTTCGGCAAACTGCGCCTCTGGAATCAATCCGCTCGCTTGCAATTCAGCAGCGCTGCGAAGAGTGCGTTCGTCCAAACTCATGGCGTCATTCCATCCAACACAGTTGCGTTTTGACGGGCCTTGGCGTCTTAAACAAGGCTAAACTCATCCAACAGCATCTGCAGGCGGCGTCCACAATACCTGATCGATCCGCGAGGCGCCTGTCGCCAGCATCACCAGCCGGTCGAAACCCAACGCGATGCCACTGGCCGACGGCATGGCGCCAAGCGCGGCCAGAAACTCCTCGTCCAGCGGATAGCGCTCGCCGTAGAGCCGCTCCTTCTCCGCCATCTCCTGCGTCAGCCTGCGGCGTTGCTCCACCGGATCGTTCAACTCGCCGAAGGCGTTCGCCAGCTCCACACCGCAAGCAAAGAGCTCGAAGCGTTCGGCAACGCGCGGATCGCGGGGAGATGGCCGAGCCAGGGACGACAAGGCAGCCGGATATTCGTCCAGAATGGTAATGCGCTCGAATCCGAGTTGCGGCTCAACTTTCTCGACCAGCACGCGGCTGAAGACGTCACCCCACGTGTCGTCATGCGTAGTCTGCACGCCGGCCGACTGCGCCGCGGCGGTAAGCGCTTCGCAATCGGTGTCCTGACCCGATAGCGTCGCCAGCAAATCGATACCCGCATGGCGCTGAAAGGCTTCGGCCACGCTCAGTCGTTCCGGTGGCAGCGCGGGATCGATGCTGCGATCCCGGAACGTGAAACGCTTGGTAGCGGCAGCCTCCGAAGCCAGCGCCAGCAGGTCGGCGCAGTCCTGCATCAGGACGTCGTAAGTCTCGTTGGCGCGATACCATTCCAGCATCGTGAATTCCGGCGCGTGCAGTGCTGTCCGCTCACGGTTGCGGAACACACGGGCAAAATCGAAAATCCGCCGCTCGCCCGCCGCCAGCAGCTTCTTGCAGGCAAACTCCGGGGAGGTGCGCAGATAGCGCAGCGCGGTGGCGCCGTCCGAGCCCCGTAATTCGGTGGCGAAGGCGTGAAGATGGGTCTCGTTGCCGGGCGAGCGCTGCAGGATGCCGGTCTCGACCTCGAAAAAATCCCGCTCCCCGAACCACTGCCGCATCCGGGCCGCGATTCGACCCCGGGCCAGCAAAAATGGCCGCCGGTCGGCGTGCCGGGCCGGCATCCACCAGGGCGATGGCTCAGACATCCCAATTTACCTCAATACGGCCCCAGGATGCCGGAAAGGCTGGCATCCGGCCTCAAGATCAGTATGGTGCGGCCCGAAATCACCGCTTGAGCGTCGCCCCGGGAAATCCATGGTGGAACTCCCAAGCGGGCTGACCTTCGGCCTCCCAACCTCGAGGATTATCCGTGAAAGTCATCGCCAGTTCGCTTCGCAAAGGCAATATCGTTGAAATCGAGGGGCGGCTTTATGCCGTGCTGCACGCCGAGAACTTCCACCCCGGCAAAGGCACCCCGACCACCCAGGTCGATATGCGCCGGATCAGCGACGGCGTGAAGACCCAGCAGCGCTACAAGACCACCGAACAGGTCGAGCGCGCCCACGTCGAAGACAGCGAATTCAGCTATCTCTACCAGGACGGCGACGGCTACCACTTCATGAACAGCGAGAGCTACGATCAGGTGCAGGTCCCGGCCGACGTCATCGGCGACCAGACCGTCTATCTCCAGGAAGGCATGAAGGTAAAACTCAGCGTCTACGAGGGCATCGCGGTGTCGATCGAACTGCCGCAACGCGTCACCCTCGAGATCTTGGAAACCGAGCCGACGATGAAGGGGCAGACCGCTTCCGGCTCGTTCAAGCCCGCCAAGCTTTCCAACGGCGCGCGCACCATGGTGCCGACCCACATCACCGCCGGCACGCGCGTGATCATCATGACCGAGGACGGCTCCTACTCCGAACGCGCCAAGGACTGATCCCTAAGCGGCCCATCTGGATATCCTCAAGCGGCGCCTGGGCCTGTAGCGCTCCCTGTTGCCGCTCGTTAAACTTGCCGCCGATCGCGGAATCGATCCGCGACGGGGGAGCGTCTTGCGAGCCAGTGCTATCGCTTGTTTGCTGTTGCTGTTTGGCGCCGTTTGCGCACCCGCGCAGGATTTCAAGCCCCCCCAGATTTCCAGCACCAGCGTGGATTGGGACGCAGCGCGCGCGACGCTTGACGGGCTGGGATCGGCTCCTGACGTCGACACGCTCGCATATCTCAATCACGCGACCGGTTCGGTGTTTCCCAATATCGCGGCCAGCCCGGTGCCGGTGCTGCTGCCGTTCGATCGCGATGCCCTCCTGCAGCGCAAGGCTGGCGAGCAATCCGGTTTCCTGACGGACTTCGGAAAACCGAAGTTTTTTCTGGCCGGTCCCGCCGGCTATGACGCTGCATTCTCCATCACCCTTCCGGAGAGCGATACGCGATCGAAGCCGCGCGCCGTTGAAGTCCACATCAGCGGATTTGCTTTCCTTTATGAGCTTGAAGCGCGCATGGGCGGCGAAGAAAAGCCCCTCGCTGGCCTGCAGGCAGAATTCTCCGACATGCGGCGGCTCTATCTCGAGAGCCACATGCGCTATCTCTTCACGCGCTACGGCGTGCTCTACGACGTGTCGATCGAGTGTTACGAGGGCAACTCACGGCGCCTGTCATGCCAGGAAGCCCATCCCGTCGTCGCGCGTTTCCTGAAGACGTTGAACATCGCAGGCGGAACGCCGCAATCGCTGGTCGCGTCCGCCGCACCGATGCCTGAGGCCCGGCCGGAAAAAAACTCCACCATCTTCAGCTATCACCCGCCGGGCAAGCTGATCTCCGGGACAGATTCACGCCGTCGCGGAGGCGACGTGGATTACACGGTATTCGCGCCGATCCGCTTTCCGCTCGCGGACGCACCTGCTCAGGCTTATTCGCAGATGTACATCAACATCGGCGACTGTACAGCCGAACTCGGGGACTCGCGGACTGTGCGGCGTTACGGCGCCCCCTTCCGGTGTGCGCCGGGCAAACAGATCGCCGCGGCCGATATGCCGAACGGCGGCCAGAATATGTATCCTTGGCGGGACAATTTCTGCGAGAGCCGCTCATTCTTTGTAGGCCAATGCCCATCAGGGTTCGGGCATCAGGGACAGGATCTGGTTCCCGTGGGCTGCGCGCTTTCGAGCCGCGACAATGATGAGTGCGGTCGCGGCAATCATCGCGTGGTGGCGGTGCATGAAGGCACGGTGTTGCGCTCGCCCCGCCAGGAAGGCCTGGTGGTCGTCGCAAACGCACCCGGCACGCATGTACGATTCCGCTACCTGCACATGAACCCCAAGGCGGTGGATGCTGACGGGTTTTTCAGCGGCCGCGTTGTGCAGGAAGGCGAGATCATCGGCAAGGTCAGCAACTTCAATGGCCGTGAGGGAGGCACCAGCTACCACCTGCATTTCGACATGCAGGTGCCGACCAAAGATGGTTGGGTACTGGTCAATCCTTATATGACGCTGGTATCGTCCTACGAACGGTTGCTCGGCGGCCGCGGAATGGAAATTCAGGAAGAGATCACCCGTATTCCCGATAGCGACATCGTACAAACCGCCAGCGTCCCAAGCGAGTCCAAGGCTCCCCGGAAAAATATACGCAAGAGCACACGCAAGAAACGCTTCGCCGCCTACCACAAGCGTCACAAATAGCGCACGAGTGCACCATGCACGGCAAACTCTTGCAGTTCCCCAAAACGCTTCTCCTGGCGCTCCTGCTTGCCCTTGGAACCTTCCCCGTCAAGGCGCAGGAGATCTCGAGCAACGGCAAGCTTTCCCCTGGTGCCTCCGGCAGCAGCTCCGGTCTCATCAGCGGCGGCGGCAAGGTCTATTCCAATCTCGACGTGACGACGACCGGAAGCATCTCTCGCTCCAGAGATGTTGACCCGGAAACGCGAGATGGCGCGAAAGCCTCTCCAGACGCCAGCGACGAAGAAAGCCGCAAGAAACGCCTCCGGCTCAAGGCGAAGCGAGAGAGGGAGAGAAAGCTAAAGCAGCAAGCTGCCGCCAGGGAAATGCGCATCGCGCAGCCCTCCGGCTTCACAACCTTCATCGCTCCGACCTACAGATATCCCGACAACACACGTTACTGAGCGCATTTTGCCGCAATTGCCTCATCCGTTTGCGCAGCTAGAATGCCGCGCATGTCGAATCTCTCTCGTCGAACGCTGATTTCCGGCACACTTGGCTCTCTCGCCCTGTTTGCTACCTGCAGTGCTGCAGAGGCACAGCGTGCCTCAACCGGCTTTGAACGATGGGTTGCCGGGTTCAAACCACGCGCCCTCGCCCGCGGTGTCTCATCAGAAACCTACGACCGCGTGATGAACGGCTTGAAACCGGACACCACGGTCTATGCGCAAAACAGCGCGCAACCCGAATTCACCGAAAAGCTCTGGCAATACGTCAACCGCCGCTGCTCCGATCACCGCGTCATCACGGGCAAGAAGCGCGCGACGGAATACGAAAAGCTGCTGGCCAGGATCGAAAGCGACTACGGCGTCGATCGCTATCTCATGCTCGGTCTCTGGGGCATGGAGTCTTCCTTCGGCGACGTGGTCGACAACCCGAAATACATGCGGCCGATCATTCCCGCATTGGCGGCGCTGGCCTGGGGCGAACCGCGCCGGCGCAAATACTGGGAAGCGGAATTGCTCAATGCGCTGGTCATCATCCAGCGCGGCTGGGCACAACCGGCGCAGATGATCGGCTCCTGGGCCGGCGCCATGGGCCACACCCAATGGATGCCCGAGGTCTGGCTGAACATGGGCATCGACTACAACAAGGACGGCAAGATCACGCCGTTCCAGCCGGAAGACGCGCTCGGCGGCACCGCCGCCTATATCGCCAAGCGCGGAAGTTACCGGCCGAACGAAATCTGGGGCTGCGAGGTCAAGCTATCGGAAAGCTTCAACCGCCAGCTCGCCGACAAGCGGACAAAGCGGAGCTACGCCAAATGGAAGGATCTCGGCGTGACACGCGCCGATGGCGCCGCTTTCGCGCGGCCGGGCGACGAAGTACGCCTCTGGATTCCCGAGCGCGGCGGCCCCGCTTTCCTGATTGGGCAAAACTACTTCGCCTTCCGCGCCTACAACCCCTCCGACTCCTACACGCTGGCGCTGCTGCACCTCGGCGACCTGATCCGCGGTATGCCGGACTTCCAGCAGCAATTTCCCGGCGGCGAACGCCGGCTGACACTTGCCGAGTTGCAGGAAATCCAGAGGCGTCTCACCGCGATGGGGTTTGACACCGGCACCACGGACGGACGTGTCGGTCCCGACACCATGAAGGCTGTGCGCAAATTTCAGGAGAAAGTCGGCATCACACCCGCCGACGGCTATCCCGGGCTCAAGGTCCTCGCAGGAATTCGGAAAGGCTAATGACTTCCAGTTGTCATCCCGGCCGAGCTAACGAGAGCCGGGACCCATCTTTTTATTTCTGGGTCCCGGCTCGGCTCATTTCACTCGTCGTCCGGGATGGCATTGAGTCAGATCTTGAAGCTCTCATGGGTCGAGGGATGAAAGAGTTCATCCGCCTTGACCAGCCGTGACGACAAACCTTCCGCATGGTGCCGCGCGAGGAAAGCGTTCAGCGTCTTGCGGTTTGGCCCAAGGCCGTAAGGCCAGAAGTCCTCGCCCATCAGCTCGCGTGCGGCTTTCAGGTTCTCCTCGACGAAAGGCAACGTGACCTTCGTGGCTGAGGTGTCGTGGAGCAAATGCAACGCCGCGGATTTTGCCTGCTCGAATGCCTTGAGCAGTGCTGCCGGCAACCACGGATGCTGCTGCACCAGTTCACGCTTCACACCGAGCAAATGCATTATCGGAAAAATGCCGGTCCGCTTGTAGTAATCCTTGGCCGCAGCGGTCGGATCGGGAAACAGCCAGCCGATATTCGGGTGCTTGCGCAGGTCGAGGTCCGGCGCGCGCGGCGCAATGAAGCCGTCGATCTCGCCATCTGCCAGCAGTTGTGAAATCGTCTTGCCTTCCGGCCCATCCTGCAACTTCACATCAGGTGGCAACTTGATCGAGATTTTCTCAGGCCGCTCGGCATCGGTGATCGGTCCGCGCACCCAGGAAATGTCCGACGCCTTGACGCCGAAATCATCTTCCAGGATCGCCCGCGCCCAGACATTGGCGGTAAGCTGATATTCCGGCACGCCCACCTTCTTGCCCTTCAGGTCTGCGGGCTTCTTGATGCGGTCGGTGCGCACATAGATCGAGGTGTGCCGGAAGGTGCGCGAGACGAAGGCCGGGATGCCAACATAGGGGCAATTGCCCTGCGCGGTTTTGACCGTGAAGCTCGACAGCGACAATTCACAAACATCGAACTCGGCATGCCGGAAGGCGCGGAAGAAAATCTCTTCCGGCGACAGTGTCATGCAGACAGGATCGACGCCGTCGATCTGCACCGAGCCATCGATCAGGGCGCGGGTACGGTCATAAGGCCCAACGGCCACCGATAACTGAAGCTTGCCCATGCGTTATCCCCGCCCCGTTCGTGTCCGGCGGATGTCTAGCGCATGATCCGGGGGAGACGCAAAGCGTCCTCAGCCGACAACCCGGACGGTGGTCTGGGGCTTGGAGCGCACAGTCTTGATCTGGCCGAGATGGGCTTCGATTACGTCCCACACCGGCGGGCCTTCCAGCGTATCGCCGACGCTGCCCCAACCGGCGACCGTATAGCTCCTGGCCGGATCGAGCGGCTTTCCGGTCGCCATGTGCTCGAGTGCAGAGATCCGGCTGCCTGCGTTCTTCCGCGGATCGAGCTGATAGCGTAACCCGCCACAGCGAACCATGTCGCCACCGAACCGCTGGTAAGGATCGGTGTTGCAGAGACTGTCGGCGGCGTCTTCCAGCAGATACTTGATGTGCTGGCCTGTCATCGTGGTGCGGAAAACCTGCGGATAGCTGATGGCCGTGCCACTGAAGATATCCTCCACGGTGATGGCTGCGCCCGGAAGCACTGTCGTTCCCCAGCGGTAACCGGGAGAAAATGCAATCTCGCCATCGCGCTGCGTCTGCAATGCAGAGCAAACCAGATCGCAGAATGTGCCTCGGAAGGTATCGCGCCGGTACAACAGGGATTCGGTGTGTCCGATTTCCCGCGCCGCCTCGGCAGCGTAAGGCGCCCTCGCCTTTTCGATCGCTACCGCCATGTCCGGATCGGGATGGATCGCATCGGAAAACAACGGGATTAGTTTGTAATGGAAATCGCGCACGCCTTCAGCGCGCACATCGAGGTCCAGCCGCGAAATGAATTTGCCGTGGCTCCCCGAGGTCACGATCAGAGTCTTGCCGATACGCACGGGCTCGGGCAGCGCATCGTCGCCATGCGATGTCAGGATGACGTCGATGCCATCGACGTGCGACGCCAGCTTGCGGTCTGCATCAAAACCGTTTTGCGACAGCAGCACCACAAGCGAAACACCCTCGCGGCGCGCCTTGTCGATGGCCGCGCGAATTTCGTTCTCGCTCAGGCTGAAATTCCACGGCGGCAAGGCGACGCGCGGGTGAACCAGCGCCGTGTGCGGATAAGCATGGCCCAGCACGGCGATCCGGACACCGCCCTTCTCGAAAATTTTATAAGGAGCGAAAACATTCTTGTTGTCGATGTCGCGCACATTGAGCGCCAACACCGGATAACCGAGACCCGATATCAACTCCTTCGCCCGGGCCTCACCGTAAGTGAATTCCCAATGCGCGGTCGCCGCATCGGGCTTCAACAGCTTGAAGCAATCGGCAACGTCCTGGCCCTTGGTGCGCAGGCTGCCGAGCGAGCCGTGAAACGTATCGCCACCGTCGAGCAGCAACACGCGGTCCTGCCCGCGTTCCGCCCGCACCGACTTCACCACGGTCGCCATGCGGTCGAGCCCGCCAATGCGGCCGTAGCTTTGCGCAAGCGCTGCGAAGTCCTCCGAGGTAAGCGCGTAGGCTGACGCGGATTTCAGCGGGATATCGTAGTGCCGCAGGAATTCACGGCCGGAGATATGGGGCGGGGTGCCGCGCGCTTCCGCGAAGCCGCGGTTCAGCGACGGCTCACGCAGCCAGACCGGCAGCAGCTGTCCGTGCAGATCGGCGCAATGCAACAGCGTGACATTGCCCAGCCGGGGGAAATTCAGGAGTTCCGCCTCGGTCAGCTTCTGCTGCGCCATTGCGCCGCGAAGCCCGCCAAGACGCCCGCCAGCAACAATCGCCGCCGCGGCGGCGCCGGCCTGTAGCAAATCGCGGCGCGTGGGCATTGCAGGATCCGGTTACGAGGGGATGCTCTGTCGCATCGGATTAAGGCAGAAAGCCGTCAGAGGCAGCGATATCGAGGATACGCAATTGCACGCGTTCCTCGCCCTGGTATCGGTCGATCGAAAGGCAGCCGGCGGCATGAACCGGCCGGCCACGGCTTTGCATCAGGGCATTCCCGAGTTTCTGTCCGGCGGCCCGGAAGGCGATTGCATTGACGAAACTGCCGTTGCCGCCCTTCAGCCGCACGCGGATGTGGTTTTGGCCCACACCGTCAGCATAGACCACCGTGTGGTGAGGAAAGGCCACGATCGGTTCGGCATTGCCCGCGCCGTATGGCCCTGCCCGTGCGATCAGCGCCATGGTCTCGGCATTGGCAGCCGACGCGGATAGAGCCGCATCGATGCGCAGCGTGTCGTCCCGCCGCGCGTTGGCCACCGCATCGCTCAAGACCTGCTCGAGATAGGCGCGGAATTCCGACAGCGCACCCTTTTTCAAGGTGACGCCCGCGGCCATCGCATGCCCGCCGCCCTTCATCAGCAAACCGCCAGCCACCGCATTCCGCACGGCCTGTCCGAGATCGACGCCGGTAATCGAGCGTCCCGAACCGGTGCCGATGCCGGAAGGATCGATGGCGATGGCGAAGGCAGGACGGTTGTAGCGCTCCTTCAGCCGCGCAGCGACAAGACCAACCACGCCTGGATGCCAGCCCTCCGCCGCCGTCACCACGACCGAACCTTTTTCTTCAATGCCGAGCGCGGCCATGGCCTCTGCTTCCGCCTCGGCGAGAGTCTGTTGTTCGATCACTTGCCGCTCGCGATTGAGCCGGTCGAGCTCGGCGGCAATGCGTGAGGCCTCGATCGGATCGCTCTCCATTAACAACCGCGCGCCGAGATCGGCGCGGCCGATCCGGCCACCGGCATTGATGCGCGGACCAAGCAGGAAGCCGAGATGATACGGCTCCGGGGGGCTGTTCAATCGCGCCACGTCCATCAATGCGGTCAGGCCGACATGCTCGCGCCGGCGCAACGCAATCATCCCCTTCGACACGAAGGCGCGGTTCAGTCCCTTCAACGGAACCACGTCGGCAACCGTCCCGAGCGCCACCAGATGCAGGTATGACAAGAGATCGGGTTCCGGCCGTTGCTCAGACCAGAAACTGCGACGCCGCAGTTCGCGATTGACCGCGACCAGCGTTACGAAGGTCACACCACAGGCAGCGAGATAACCGAGCCCGGAAAGATCGTCGCGCCGGTTAGGATTGACCACGGCCACGGCTGCCGGAAGCTGCTCATCGGCCTGGTGATGGTCGAGAACGACGGTATCGAGCCCCAGCCGTTGGGCTTCAGCCAAAGGCTCCATGCTGGTGGTTCCGCAATCCACCGTGACCAGCAGTTTCGCTCCGCGCTCGGCCAGCGAGCGGATCGCATCCACGTTGGGGCCATAGCCTTCGAAGATGCGGTCGGGAATATGGATGAGCGGATCGAGCCCGCCCGCGCGCAGAAACAAAGCGAGCAGCGCCGTCGAGGTCGCGCCATCCACATCGTAGTCGCCGAAGATCGCAACGCTTTCACCGCTATGCACGGCATCGGCGATGCGCTCGGCCGCCGCCTGCATCGCATTCAGCACATAAGGGTCCGGCATCAGCCGCTTGACGGTGGGATCGAGGAAGCTGTCAACCTGGTCGATCTCGACATTCCGTCCGGCCAGGATGCGCGCCAGCATCTCGGGCAGGTTATGCCGCTGCGCGATGGCGAGCGCATTCGCGGCGCCCCGCTCATCGAGCCGGTCGCGCCAGGAACGCCCACAGGCGGAGTGCTCGACCCCGAGAAACAGGCGATTTGAAAAGGCGATGTTCATGGCCACTTCCGGCCCGCAAAGGGGACCAGAAGCGAGTCTAGCCGATTCACGAGGCGGGCTAAATCAATCTAAATGGAACTTTTCGAGCTGCCGGTGCTCGGCCCGGATCCAGCGGACGGTGCCGGTGGCGGAGCGCATCACCACGGTTTCGGTCTCGATCTTGTCCTTGCCGAACTTCACGCCTCTGAGCATCGAGCCGGTGGTGACGCCAGTGGCGGAAAACAGGCAATCGCCCCGCACCATGTCTTCCATCTCGTAGCGCTTGCGCGGGTCCTTGATGCCCATCTTCAGCGCACGCTCGCGCTTCTCCTCAGAGTCTAGGATCAGCCGTCCCTGCATCTGGCCGCCGATGCAGCGTAGCGCAGCGGCCGCCAGGACGCCTTCCGGCGCACCGCCGATGCCGAGATAGAGGTCGATGCCGGTATCGGGATCGGCCGTGTGGATGACGCCCGCCACGTCGCCGTCGGTGATCAGCGACACCGAAGCGCCGGTCTTGCGGATGGCGTCGATAAGATTTGCGTGGCGTGGGCGGTCGAGCACCAGCACTGTGATGTCGGAAAGCTTCACATCCTTCGCCTTGGCAAGCGCGCGAATATTCTCCTCGGGCGAGGCATCGAGATCGACCACGCCCTTGGGATAGCCAGGGCCTACGGCGATCTTTTCCATATAGACGTCAGGCGCATTGAGCAGCGTGCCGCCTTCGGCCATTGCCATCGTCGCTATCGCGCCGGCCATGTTCTTCGCACACAGCGTGGTGCCTTCCAGCGGATCGACGGCAATATCGACCTTGGGTCCGTTCTTGGCGCCAACTTCTTCCCCGATGAACAGCATCGGCGCTTCGTCGCGCTCGCCCTCGCCGATCACCACGGTGCCATCGATCGGCAGCTTGTTGAGCTCGCGCCGCATGGCGTCGACCGCGGCCTGATCGGCCGCCTTTTCGTTGCCATGACCACGCAGGCGCGCTGCGGAAACGGCAGCGCGTTCCGTCACACGCACGATCTCAAGCGTCAGGATGCGCTCGAGAATGAGGTGCGGCTGGACGGTAATCGATGGCATGGCAATGTTTCCCTTTAGGCTTCTTGTCTAATCAACGGTGTTTTTCGATCCGGATCAATTGCGGTGGTTCCGCAATCGCGCCATCGGCTTCTACCGACGCCAGAGCCTTGCGAACCGCCGCTTCGGTAGTGGCATAGGTGATCAATATGACAGGAACCGGACCGGCTGAGGTGCTCGGATCTTCACCACCGTGCGTAACGCGGTGGCGTTGGACAATGGATTCCAGCGAAATGTTCTGCTCCGCCAGCCGCGTGGCGATGGCCGCCACAGTTCCCGGCCGATCGACCGCCGAAAGCCGGATGTAATAGCCGCCCTCGTGGCGCTGCATCGCCGCCCGTTGCGGCTTGCTCATTCCGGAGGCAGCGCGCCCGAAAGCCGGCATGCGGCGCTCGGCCGCAAGGTCGATCAGGTCGGCAACGACTGAGGACGCCGTGGCAGCGCCACCGGCCCCCGGACCGATCAAAGTCAATTCCATGGTGTCGGCGTCGAGCGCCACTGCATTGGTGACGCCGTTGACGCCCGCGATCACCGAGCCCTTGCGCACCATGGTCGGATGCACCCGCTGTTCGATACCGGTATCCGTGCGTTGCGCGACACCGAGCAGCTTCACGCGATAGCCGAGTTCATCGGCCGCATCGAGATCGGCGAGCGAAATCGATTCAATGCCTTCGACATGCACGGCTTCCGCATCGACTTCACTGCCGAAGGCGAGGCTGGCCAGGATCGCAAGCTTGTGCGCGGTGTCGAAGCCGCCGATATCGAATGTCGGATTGGCTTCGGCGTAACCGAGCCGCTGCGCTTCCTTCAGGCAGTCGGCGAAGGACAGCCGCTCTTCGAGCATGCGGGTGAGGATATAGTTGCAGGTGCCGTTGAGAATGCCATAGACGCGGCCGATGCGGCTGCCGCCCAGTCCCTCACGCAGCGTCTTCACAATCGGAATGCCGCCGGCGACCGCTGCTTCGAAATAAAGCGCGGCGTTATTTTTCTCCGCGAGCCTGGCGAGCGCAACGCCATGCTTGGCAAGCAAGGCCTTGTTGGCGGTGACCACCGGCCGGCCCATGCCGAGCGCGGCCTCGACCGAGCTCTTGGCCGGATCGCCCTCGCCGCCCATCAATTCGACAAAGACATCGATACCGGGATCGCGCGCGAGCGAAATTGGATCGGCCGCCTTGCGCGCCTTCGACAGGTCGAGCGACGAGTCCCGCGGTGGGTCCTTGCTGGCATAGGCGACGAGTTCGATCGGCCGTCCTGCGCGGACAGCCAGTTCGTCATGGGCGCGCGCAAGCTGCGCGGCCACGGCCGAACCAACCGTGCCGAGACCGGCGAGACCAACTCTGAGAGGCGCGACCATCGATGCCGACCCTAAATGCAGACGGCGTCAGCGCCGCGTGGCGAGAGGAACCACGTTGTGCAACGTTTCCGGCCCGGTTTCAAGGAAACGCCGGATATTGCGGGCTCCCTGGCGAATGCGCTGCTCGTTTTCCACCAGCGCAATGCGGACGAAGCCCTCGCCGTATTCGCCAAAGCCGATGCCGGGCGCGACCGCGACCTCGGCCTTTTCGACCAGCAGCTTGGAGAATTCGACGCTCCCGAGCGTTTTGAACGGTTCGGGGATCGGCGCCCAGGCGAACATCGAAGCGCTCGGCGCGGGAACGTCCCAGCCGGCACGTCCGAACGAGTCCACCAGAACGTCGCGGCGCCGTCGGTAGACTTCGCGCATTTCGCGGATGCAATCCTCCGGCCCGTTGAGTGCCGCGGTCGCCGCCACCTGGATCGGCGTAAAGGCGCCGTAGTCGAGATAGGATTTCACCCGCGCCAGCGCGGCGATAATCCGCTCGTTGCCAACGGCGAAACCCATGCGCCAGCCGGGCATGGAATAGGTCTTGGACATCGAGGTGAATTCCACCGCGATATCCATGGCGCCATTGACCTGCAGGATCGAGGGCGGCGGATTGTTGTCGAAATAGACCTCGGCATAAGCGAGATCGGACAGGATCAGGATCTCGTGCTTCTTCGCGAAGGCGACGAGGTCCTTGTAGAAATCGAGATCGGCGACATAGGCGGTCGGATTGGCGGGATAACAGACCACCGCTGCGATCGGCTTGGGGATCGAATGCTCGATCGCCTTTTCCATGGTGACGAAGAAGTTCGGCGTAGGCTCCGACGGCACCGAACGGATGACGCCGCCAGCCATCAGGAAGCCGAAGGCATGAATCGGATAACTCGGATTCGGAACGAGAATGACGTCGCCGGGCGCGGTGATGGCCTGCGCCACGTTGGCGAAACCTTCCTTGGACCCGAGCGTCGCAACAATCTGCGTATCCGGATTGAGCTTCACTCCGAAGCGGCGGTCGTAGTAGGCCGCCTGTGCGCGCCGCAGGCCCATGATCCCGCGCGACGACGAATAACGGTCGGTGCGCGGCTTGCCGATGGTCTCCTTCAGCTTCTCGATGACATGGGCCGGGGCCGGAAGGTCCGGATTGCCCATGCCGAGATCGACGATATCCGCGCCGGCGTTACGAGCGATCGCCTTGGCCTTGTTGACGACCTCGAAAACGTAAGGCGGGAGACGACGGACGCGGTGAAATTCTTCCATAAGTCTACTGCTCCTCGGCTCCGGCGCCTCCGCCGGTAGCCATCCAGGCCGTTGCAATATGCCACTTGTTGGGCGGCTGCCTGATCGATGGGACTTTTATCATGGGTTGCCGCCTGCGCCACCGCAGGATGTCGGCGGGCAGTGACGCCCGTTAACGGCTAGCCAAGCCGGTAGATTTGCATAAGATTCTGATTCTGTTGAGTATTATTCGCAGGCCGCAGAAGAAGAAGGCATGCCAGTGCTCGCTCGTCTATATAATAGAGCAGGACGACCAACGCGGACGCCCAACTGAACGATCGCTCCTTTAAGCCCATGGACGAAAAGACCCAGAAAAAAGCGCCTCCGCCGCCGCAGGTCGCGAGCTTCGATGTCGAGGCGTTTTCGCGCAATCTGGCGCGCGTGATCGAAGAAGGCGGCAAGGCGATGGCGGCCTATATGAAGCCGCGCGAAGAGGGCAAGGTCAAAACCGAGTTTGCCCAGGACATCACCGAAATCGTCGGCACCTTGGGCAAGGTTGCGGAATATTGGCTCTCGGATCCGAAGCGCGCGATTGAACTGCAAACCCGGCTCGGGACCGCTTACCTCGATCTGTGGGGTCATGCGGTGAAACGGCTGGCGGGTGGTGAAACGGCGGCGCCACTGGTTGAGCCCGGCGAGCGTGACAAGCGCTTCAAAGATCCGGAATGGTCGACCAACCAGTTCTTCGATTTCCTCAAGCAAGCCTATCTGCTCACGACCGATTGGGCGAACCGGCTGGTGAAGGAAGCCGACGATCTCGACCCGCATATCAGGCAGAAAGCGGAGTTCTACACACGGCAGATCGCGAATGCGATTTCGCCGTCCAATTTCGTGCTGACAAATCCTGAGCTATTGCGCGAAACGTTCTCCTCAAATGCCGAGAACCTTGTCCGCGGCATGCATATGCTTGCCGAGGACATCAGCGCCGGCGAAGGCGAGCTAAAAATTCGTCAGTCTGATCCGTCGGCCTTTGCGCTCGGACACAACCTTGCGATGACGCCGGGCAAGGTTGTGTTTCAGAACGACCTGATGCAGCTCATTCAATATGCGCCATCGACCGAGACTGTTCTTCAGACACCGCTGCTGATCGTTCCACCATGGATCAACAAGTTCTACATCCTCGATCTCACACCGGAGAAATCCTTCATCAAATGGTGCGTGGATCAGGGGCTCACGGTGTTCCTGATCTCCTGGGTCAATCCCGACGCCAGTCTCGCCGGCAAGGGCTTCGGCGATTACATGCGCGAAGGCCCCCTCGCCGCGCTCGATGCCATTGCCAAGGCCACCGACGAGAAAAAGGTTCACACCATCGGTTATTGCGTTGGCGGCACCATGCTCGCCTCGACCCTGGCCTACATGGCGGCGAAGGGCGACGACCGCGTGCTCTCCAGCACGTTCTTCGCCGCGCAAGTGGACTTCACTTACGCCGGCGATCTCAAGGTTTTCGTTGACGAGCAACAGCTCGCCGCGCTGGAACAACGCATGGACGAACAGGGCTACCTTGAAGGCGGACACATGGCGTCCACCTTTAACCTGATGCGATCCAACGACCTGCTCTGGCCCTACATCATCAACAATTACCTGAACGGCAAGCGGCCTTCCGCTTTCGACCTCTTGTACTGGAATTCAGACGCAACGCGTCTGCCCGCGGCCAATCATTCCTTCTACCTGCGCAACTGCTACCTCGAGAACAATCTCGCCCGGGGCACGCTGAACATCGATGGTCAGCAACTCGACCTGAGCAAGGTGAAGGTCCCGGTCTATAACCTCGCCACCCGCGACGACCACATCGCGCCGGCGAAGTCGGTCTATCTGGGGAGCAAATTCTTCGGCGGTCCGGTCCGGTTCGTTCTGTCCGGCTCGGGTCATATTGCCGGCGTGGTCAATCCCCCGGTTTCGGCGAAGTATCAGTACTGGACGGGAGCCAGGCCGGTCGGCGACGACATCGATCAATGGCTGGCCGGCGCCACGGAACACGCCGGCTCCTGGTGGCCGGAATGGATCGCGTGGCTTAAAGGCCATGACTCCACTGAAGTGGAGGCCCGCCAGCCCGGCAAAGGCAAGCTCAAGGCCATCGAGGATGCCCCCGGCTCCTACGTCAAAGTGCGGGATTAGCTTGCTTAAAATTGCGTCCCAAAGCCGCTGCTTTGGGCGTGGGTTGCGCAGCGAAGGCACCCGCCGCTCCCTGTAAACTATGCTAAGGTCTCACATCCAACCCGCTTCCGCAGAACGAAGCCGGGATACATAATCGCTGCATAACAAGTTGGAGGACAACCGATGTATACCAAGTTTGTAGTACCGGCGATTGCCGCGTTGAGCTTTATTGCTCAGCCCGCGCTTGCGCAGGATACGCTGAAGAAGATCAAGGACAGCGGCTCGATCACCATCGGGCATCGCGATGCGTCATCGCCGTTTTCCTATTACGACGACAACCAGAAGGTCGTCGGTTATGCGATGGACCTCTGCTACAAGATCGCCGACGCGGTGAAGAAGGAGCTGAAGCTCGACAAGCTCGACATCAAGCTCAATCCGGTCACTTCGGCCACACGCATCCCGCTGATCGCCAACGGCACGATTGATCTGGAATGCGGCTCGACCACCAATAATATCGAGCGGCAGCAGCAGGTCGGCTTCACCATCACGCATTTCGTCACTGCCAACCGGTTCGTGTCGAAGAAAAAGAACAACTTCAAGACAGTGGACGACCTGAAGGGCAAGACCATTACCTCGACCTCAGGCACCACCAATATCAAGCAGATCACCGAGATTGACGGTGCCAAGAAACTCGGCATGACCATCACCCCGGCGAAAGACCACGCCGAGGCCTTTTTGATGGTTGAAACCGATCGTGCGGCGGCCTTCGTGATGGATGACATCCTGCTCTCCACGTTCGTCGCGAATTCCAAGGCGCCGGGCGACTACGTGATCTCCGAGGACGCACTTTCGGTCGAGCCCTACGGCATCATGCTGCCGCGCGGAGACACGGCCTTCAAGAAAGTGGTCGATGCCGAGATGACCCGCATCTACAAGAGCGGCGAGATCAACGCGATCTACGACAAGTGGTTCATGAAGCCGATTCCGCCGAAAAACGTGACGCTCAACCTGCCGATGAGCGCGCCGTTCAAGAAGGTGGTGGCTAACCCCACCTCCAGCGGCGATCCCAAAGACTACCAATAAGCGTAAAACAGCCAACGCCGTCACCTTCGGGTGGCGGCGTTAGCGTTTCGAACCAGGGCGTGGGGGCTTTGTCGTGAACTACCGCTGGAACTGGGGCATTTTCTGGCAGGTTTCGCCGGACGGAGCGCACACCTACTTCCAGTTATTGATGTACGGCACGTGGTGGACGCTCTGCACCGCTTTCTTTGCCTGGATCATCGCGCTGACATTCGGCTCGCTGGTCGGCGTTGCGCGGACAACGCCGAACAAATGGCTTTCCGGCTTCGGCAACGCCTATGTCGAGCTGTTCCGGAACATTCCGCTGCTGGTGCAGATGTTCCTGTGGTATTTCGTGATGCCTGAACTTGTGCCGGATTCTGTCGGCACATGGCTCAAGCAGCTCCCGAATTCATCATTTTATACGGGTGTGGTGGCGCTGGGCCTGTATAGCTCCGCGCGCGTGGCCGAACAGGTACGCGCGGGCATCAACAGCCTGCCGCGCGGCCAGCGGGCCGCGGGCCTTGCGATGGGCCTCACGCTGCCGCAGACCTATCGTTACGTCTTGCTGCCGAATGCTTATCGCATCATGCTGCCGCCGCTGACGTCGGAATTTATCAACACCATCAAGAACAGCTCTGTTGTTCTCACCATCGGCTTGATGGAGCTGACCGCTCGCGCCAGGGAAATGTCTGAATATTCCTTCCAGACCTTCGAGGCCTTCACGGCAGCGACGATTATCTACATCGTCATCAACATTATCGTGACCGAGGGCATGCGAAGGCTTGAACGCGGCCTTGCCATTCCCGGATATCTTGGCGGGCGCATCAAGAAGCCCTCATTGCTCCAGCGCATGAGGTTACGCGGTGTTCAGTGATTTCGATTTCAACGTAATCTACCGGTCGCTGTCATACCTGTTCCTGGACGGCATGACATTCACGATCACGCTGACGGTGTTGGCT
Source organism: Bradyrhizobiaceae bacterium (assembly GCA_947481685.1). Classification (GTDB taxonomy): domain Bacteria; phylum Pseudomonadota; class Alphaproteobacteria; order Rhizobiales; family Xanthobacteraceae; genus CANKHA01. The sequence goes on along the minus strand of CANKHA010000008.1, from coordinate 63,034 downwards.
ACGCTGATCGGCGTCACCTGGGGCACCGCCCTCGCGCTGATGCGTCTTTCGGGATTTCCGCCGCTTGTGCTGTTCGCCGCCGGCTATGTGAACCTGATGCGTTCGGTGCCGCTGGTGCTGATGATCTTCTGGTTCTATTTCCTTGTGCCTTACATCGGGCAATGGATAACGGGTTCGGCAAACCCCATGCGCATCGGCGCATTCGCGTCGTCGCTCATTACCTTCGCGCTGTTCGAGGCGGCTTTCTTTTCGGAGATTATGCGCGCCGGCATACAATCGGTCTCACGCGGGCAAACTGCCGCGGCCCAGGCGCTGGGAATGAATTACCCCCGGACGATGGCCTACGTCGTTCTGCCCCAGGCCTTCCGCAACATGGTGCCGGTGCTGCTGACGCAGACCATCATCCTGTTTCAGGACACATCGCTGGTCTATGTGCTCTCGATTCCCGACTTCCTCGGCGCTGCTTCAAAAGTGGCGCAACGCGATGGCCGGCTGGTCGAGATGTATCTCTTCGCAGCCGTCGTCTATTTCCTGATTTCATTTGCGGCATCAACCGCAGTTCGCCGGCTTAATCGCCGCATCGCCATCATCCGCTGAGCAGGACCCGCCCATGATCGAAATGGATAATGTCAGCAAGTGGTACGGCCCTGTTCAGGTGCTCAAGAACTGCACCCTAAACGTCTCCAAGGGCGAAGTGGTGGTGGTCTGCGGCCCATCCGGATCGGGCAAATCGACGCTTATCAAAACCGTCAACGCGCTGGAGCCGTTTCAGCAGGGACAAATCACCGTCGCCGGTATTTCCGTGAAAGACAAGAAAACGGACCTGGCGAAATTGCGCGCACGCATCGGCATGGTGTTCCAGCACTTCGAGCTGTTCCCGCATCTGTCTGTAAAACGCAATCTCACCATCGCGCAGATCAAGGTACTCGGCCGCAGCGAAGACGAAGCCATGAAGAAGGGTCTCGCGCTGCTCGATCGCGTCGGCCTGTCCGCACACGCCAACAAATATCCCGGCGAATTGTCCGGCGGCCAGCAGCAGCGCGTCGCCATCGCCCGCGCGCTTGCCATGGACCCCATCGCCATGCTGTTCGACGAACCGACCTCGGCGCTGGATCCCGAAATGATCAAGGAAGTGCTGGATGTTATGGTCGCTCTCGCCTCTGAAGGCATGACCATGATGGTGGTCACGCACGAAATGGGTTTTGCGCGCGAAGTCGCCAAACGGGTTGTGTTCATGGACCGCGGCGAGATCGTGGAGGACGCGCAGACCGTGGATTTCTTCGGCAAGCCGCGTAGCGAGCGTGCCCAAACATTTCTATCTAAGATTCTGGCACATTAATCGCCGTCCTGCGTTATCGAGCGATGAAAGCCAGGACCGTCACCGTCCGCGACAAGATGCAGCGCGGCTATCGCTACACGCTCACCGAACCGGCGGGCCGCAATTTCGATCCCGAGTTCCAGCCGCAATTGACGCCAAAGGAAATGCTGAAGCTCGGCGTCTTCGGTGGCAAATACATGACGGACACCCGTAAGGAGTTTCCGGAGACCTGGTTCGCGGGCGCGAAGCTCGCGAAGGACAAGCGCGATCCGGAGCTGAATTTCTTCGGCGTTCATGCCAGCCAGCCGCTGTCAGTCTGGCGCCAGAAAGGCTGGATCTACGAGGACGATCCGCGCGGCTGGTTCCAGTGGTATTGCCGCTACTACATGGGCCGGCGGCTACCGGACGAAGACCGCCGCCAGATCAGGCGCTGGAGACTGATCCAGCGCCATGTCACGCAGGTGAAGCGCAACTGCGAGCCCGGTGAACTGACTTGCCGCAAGCGCCAGCGGCAGGCCCTGCTGCATTGGGCTTACGACAGCCGAAAAATATGAGCAAGCTTGATGCGATGGCCATTTAAGTTCTTCAGAAAATTTAGGACGCGGCATCTGCGATTTATCGCCGAGCAAGATGGGCCAGTAGAACAAGAATTCAAATCTCGGCTCGAAGGAGTTTTGAGAGAACGTCGAAGCGTTGAATCGGCTTATTTGGTTCAGGTTTCGTACGCTGAGAAAACGCCTAATAGTGTTGCGCTGTGTTTGTCCGCTCCGCCAGACTCCGATTTGGTAAGAGACCTGAGCAAAGTGTTCTCGGCGATGTTTAGTTCAAAAGAGCACCTGGACGTTTTGTTTTTGAATGACGAAAAAGCAACCGAGATTGCACGTGTGTGCGCGCCCTTTTATATCAGGGCAGCGCAAATCGATTAGCTTCACGCGCGCCGCGGCTATTATGGAAACAGCGCGATCTGCTCGATGCCGGTAGTCTCTGGGAAACCGAGCATCAGATTCATATTCTGCACGGCCTGACCGGAAGCACCCTTCACCAGATTGTCCAGCGCCGAGACGATGATGGCGCGACCGTCGATGCGATCTGCCACGACACCGATCATGGTCATGTTCGATCCGCGCACATGCCGCGTGTGCGGAGTTTCACCGAACGGCAAAACGTGGACGAAGGCTTCCTTGTCGTAGGCTTCGGTCAGGATCGCATGCAGATCCTGCGCGCTCCGGCCACGCCGGCCACGCACATAGATGGTCGACAGGATGCCGCGGTTCATCGGCACCAGATGCGGCGTGAAGCTCACGACCACCTCGCGGCCCGCAGCCTTGGAGAATTCCTGGTCGAGCTCCGCCATGTGCCGGTGCTTGCCGACGCCATAAGCGTTGAAGCCTTCGGACACTTCGGAAAACAGCATCGCTTCCTTGGCTGCCCTGCCCGCGCCGGTCATGCCGGACTTGGCATCGACCACGATCTCGTCGGTTTCGATCGCCTTGGCTTTCAGCAGCGGAATGAGAGGAAGCTCCGCGGTGGTTGTGTAGCAACCGGGGTTTGCGACCAGCCGCGCTTTCTTGACGTCGCGCCGGTAGTGCTCGCTCAGGCCGTAGACCGCCTCGCCTTGCAGCTCCGGCGCCTGATGAGCGTGGCCATACCAGCGCGCATAGGCTTCGACATCCGCCAAACGGAAGTCGGCGGAGAGATCCACCACTTTGGTTTGCGGCGCATCGGCCAACAGCTTCTTGATCACCGTCTGGGTCGTGCCGTGCGGCAGCGCGCAGAACACAAGATCGAGACCAGCTGCCTTCCAGTCGAGGCCTTCCAGCGAAACCAGCTTCGGCAATGGGAAAGGCGCGAAATGCGGAAACACCTCCCGCATTTCCATGCCGGCGCGCCGGTCCGCGGTCAGAAGCGCAATCTCGGCGCGCGGATGACGCAGCAGCAGACGCACCAGCTCAGCGCCGGTGTAGCCGGACGCGCCGAGGATGCCGATGGTCGCCTTTTTGGTCATAACCCTGTCTCCAACTGTCCTATCCCATCACACGAAAACCCGGCTGCGCCAAGCACAACACGTTGTCGGATCGGGAGCCGCGGGAGATGGGGAGAAGCGCCGCAGAGCCCTGTCCGCCGGCACAAGACGATCAAATACGATCGCGCGCCGGCACCCGGAAGGCGCGGCGGCGGAAAAACGCCGTTTGGCAAATCGTCATCATGGCGGGGCTCATACGCCCCCGCCGCCGCAGGGTCAAGATTGCCCGATAAATGCCAAAAGCGACTGGTTCTCCGTAACCGGAGTAGCTTTAATAGCCGTGCAACACTTGGAGGCCTCCCATGAAAGCCGCTCTGATTTCCGCCGCGATCATCGCGCTCCTCTCACCGTCCGCACATGCGCAGATGGACCATTCGGGGCATCAATCGATGCAGATGGCGACCAGCAACGCGCCGTCGACCGCGGCCTTTCAGGATGCCAACAAGAAGATGCATGAAGGCATGGACATCAAGTTCTCCGGGAACGCGGATGTCGATTTCGTGCGCGGCATGATCCCTCACCACCAGGGTGCGATCGACATGGCGAAGGTAGTTCTTGCCTACGGCAAGGATCCGCAAACCAAGAAGCTTGCGCAGGACATCATCGCAGCGCAGGAAAAAGAGATCGCGCAGATGAATGACTGGCTGAAGCAACCCGGCGGCTAATCCGCGTTGCTAAAAGAAGGCGGCCCTTGGGGCGGTATTCTTCATTTCAGCGACGCCAGTTTAACCCCACAACATCTGGAAGATTTTGGAACCCGCATCGCCAAGTTGCAGCAGGACCCAGGCCCAAACGAAAGCCGACGCAACATTGGAAATCTGGAATTTCCAATACGACATATGAAAAATGCCGGCCGCCAGCGGAACGGACGCGCGTAGCGGTCCGAAAAAGCGGCCAATGAAGATCGCCGCAATGCCCCACTTTTCCAGAAAGCGCTCGGCACGGGGAATCATGTCGGGATGGCGCGACAGCGGCCAGATATGCGCGACTTTGGGTCCGATTTTCATACCGATCCAGTACGACAACCAATCGCCCAACGTCGCCCCAATGGCGCCGGCCACCCAGATCGGCCAAAAGCTGATGCCGCTTGTTCCGATCAGAGCGCCAATGCCGACCAGCGCCGCCCACGCCGGAAGGAGCAGCGACAGAAACGCCAGCGATTCCCCGAAGGCGAGCGCGAAAACAATGGGCGCGCCCCAAGACTGATGCACGCGGACGAAATTGATGACGTCCTGCGCAAAACTTGTGAAATCCATGAAGTCCCCTTGACGATCCCCACGTCGTGTTTAGCCCGGGAAAACAAGGCACGCCAGAGCGCGAAACGCACGTTGCACACCCTTCTAGCCGGGGAGCGTGGTTTCTTCCTTGGGGAAAAGATGGCTGATGACCACCATCGACACAATCAGGATCGGGACCGCCAGCAACGCGCCGACCGGGCCCCACAGCCAGGTCCAGAACACCAGCGCCAGGAAAACCGTCAGCGGATTCAGCAACAGATGTTTGCCCATGACCGCGGGCGTAATGAAATGGCCCTCAAGCGTGGTGAAAGCCAGATAGAGCAAAGGTGCAATGAACGCCTGTCCGAGGGTGGGAAATGCTACCAGACCAGCGACGAGCAGCACGACCTGCATGATCAGCGCGCCAAGATACGGCACGAAATTAAACAGGAATCCGAGAACTCCCCATACTAGCGGGTTGGGAAGTCCAACGATGGTGGCGACAGCGAAAGCCATAACACCGACGGCGAGATTGATGACCGCCACCAGGCTTAGATAGCTCGTCAGATTACGCTCGACATCGTTCAGAATGCGCATCATCCGCAATCTGGCGTCCCGGTTCGCAAAGATCACGACCAGCACATGGCGCAACTGCGCACGTCCGAGCAGGAAGAAGAACAACGTTCCGAAGAAGATGACCATTTGCCCGATGGCCGGCGTCACGAAGGTCACAGCGGCCTGGAGAACTGTAACAAAGCTCAGGCCCGCTTCCGGCTGATCGCCCGACTTCGGAAAAATCGCGCTGCGCAATTCCTGAACCGCTGACAACGGCCGGTCGAACAGAACGAGCTTGTCCCGGATCGTCTGGCCAAGGTCAGGTGCCTTGCCCGCCCAATCTATTAAAGGCGCGGACAACAACACGATCAGCCCGTAGCAGAAGGCAATCACCGCCAGCCACAGCACGATCGCACTGATCGTGATCGGGATCCCTGCCCTCGACGCAATATTGGTTAGCGGGCCGAGCATCATGCCAAGCATGAAGGCCGACAGCACCGGCAACAGGATCGGCCTCGCATATTCAATGGCTGCGATCAGCGCGAGAATGAAGAGTCCAATTGTGGCGACCTGCGCCGCCACTCGCCACATCCCCTCAAATCGCTTCAAGGGTTGCGGGTCGTTGATCTCGAGCGGAAACCGGCGCTTGCCGACAGACCTGATCATTTCCACACGCCATCTCCCCCGCCCAGGCAGTGGGCGCAATACGACGCCTGATAACGATTAAACGGCGGGTTGGTTGCAGAAAATTGCCACTATTTTCGCGTCCCTGAAGACGTTAACGCCGGCGCGATCCCGATCTTTTTGGGATCGTGGCATAGTCGGTGATTGATTCGTTCCCACTTCAATGCATCGATAAAAGCCATGGCCAAAGCGACAAAAACCAAAAGCAAAACCGCCGATCTTTTCGATTCAGCGCCCGCGCGCAAGGCCGCCCGCGCCTCGTCCACGAAGCCCGCCGGACGCAGCGCCGAGTCCGGCTATACCGCGCGTGACATCGAGGTGCTGGAAGGCCTTGAGCCGGTCCGCCGCCGCCCCGGCATGTATATCGGCGGCACCGACGAAAAGGCGTTGCATCACCTGTTCGCCGAGGTGATCGACAATTCCATGGACGAGGCGCTGGCCGGCCACGCGACCTTCATCGATGTCCACCTCGAAGCGGATGGATTTATCGCCATCACCGACAACGGGCGCGGCATGCCGGTCGATCTGCATCCTAAATTCAAGAACAAGTCAGCGCTCGAAGTCATCATGACGACGCTGCATGCGGGCGGCAAATTCGACTCCAAGGTCTACGAGACTTCGGGCGGCCTGCACGGCGTCGGCGTCTCCGTCACCAATGCGCTGTCGGAATTGATGGAAGTTGAAGTCTGGCGTGAGCAGCAACATTACAAGATGACGTTCGTGCGTGGCGCGCCGAAGGGCAAGCTGGAGAAGCTCGGGCGTGTGGCGAACAAGCGCGGCACGCGCGTGCGCTTCCGTCCCGACCCGCAAATCTTCGGAGCGAAAGCAGCGTTCAAGCCGCAACGCCTCTTCAAGATGGCGCGTTCCAAGGCCTACCTGTTCGGCGGCGTCGAAATCCGCTGGAACTGCGCGGAGGAAATGCTGCGTGGCCTTGACGACGTACCGGCGCAGGAGACTTTCCACTTCCCGGACGGCCTGAAAGATTTTCTCGCCGGCGCCATCCACAACGACACGCTGGTTCATCCGGACATCTTCAAGGGCAAGTCCGGCCGGACCGGCAGCCATGGCGCGGTCGAATGGGCCGTCGCATGGACCGCCGACGCGGATGGCTTCGTTTCTTCTTATTGCAACACCATCCCTACCGGCGACGGAGGCACGCACGAATCCGGTTTTCGCAGCATCCTGACCAAGGGGCTGAAGGACCACGCCGAGCGCACCGGCCAGGGCAAGCGCGCCGCTTCCGTCACCAGCGAAGACGTGATGACTGGCGCCGCCGCAATGCTATCGGTGTTCATCCGCGAGCCGGAATTTCAGGGCCAGACCAAGGACCGTCTCGCCACCGCTGAAGCCTCCCGCCTTGTCGAGCAAGGCATCCGCGATCCGTTCGATCATTGGCTTGCCGGAAATCCCAATCAAGCCAGCAAGCTGCTCGATTTTGTCATCGAGCGCGCCGATGAGCGGCTGCGGCGCCGGCAGGAAAAGGAAATCTCCCGCAAGACCGCCGTGCGGAAGCTGCGGCTTCCCGGTAAACTGGCCGATTGCAGCAACACCGGCTCCGAAGGCTCGGAGATATTCATCGTCGAGGGTGACAGCGCCGGCGGTTCCGCCAAGCAGGCGCGCGACCGCGCGTCACAAGCGGTGATGCCGCTGCGCGGAAAAATCCTCAACGTTGCATCCGCCACCAAAGACAAGCTGATGCAGAACCAACAGCTCGCCGATCTGGTGCAGGCGCTCGGCTGCGGCACCGGCGTGCATTATCGCGACGAGGACCTGCGCTACGAAAAAGTGATTGTGATGACCGACGCCGACGTCGATGGCGCGCATATCGCGTCACTGCTCATCACGTTCTTTTATCGCGAAATGCCGAAGCTGATTGACGCTGGCAAACTCTATCTCGCGGTGCCGCCGCTCTATCGCCTCACCCACGGCGCCAAGACCCTCTATGCCCGCAACGACGCGCACAAGGCCGAGCTGCTGAAGAGCGAATTCCACGCCAATGCCAAGGTCGACATCGGCCGCTTCAAGGGTCTGGGCGAGATGATGGCGAGCCAACTGAAAGAAACCACCATGGATCGGCGCAAGCGCACGCTGCTGCGCGTAATGTTGCTGGCCGAGGACCGTGAAGGCACAGCGGATGCCGTCGAACGCCTGATGGGTAACAAAGCGGAGAGCCGCTTCGCCTTCATTCAGGAAAAAGCCGAATTCGCGCGGGAAGACTTGCTGGATGTTTAGCCGATGAGCCCGCCCGCATTGCGCGGGCGGGATTCAGTCTTCATTTGGAAAGCGTGATCACCGCGAAGGTGGCAGGGTTCGCGACTTCCATCCCCATGGAATACAGTTTTTGTTTCTTCGGGTCGAAGGTCAGCACCTTCACAGGCGGACGCGTGTCGATCGCGTCAAGCGGCTTGTAAGTGTTGGCATCGACCTGCTCGAAGACATTGATGTTGGGCGCGCTGCTGTTGGACGCGAAGATGCGTTTTGACTGCGCATCATAGACCACGCCATCGTTGCCGTTGCCGATCGGGCTTGTGTAGATGATCGCGCCAGTCTCCGCATTCATGACGGCAAGAACCGCCTTCACGTCGCCGCTGGTGCGGCAGCCGAGGAAAATGCGGTTATTCGCGGCATCGACGGCAAGACCCGTGGTCTGCGCGCAACCCGTGGTCGGCCACTCCCCGGTAATTTTCATGTCGCGGGTGCTGAGCCTATAGACCTTGGCCGGATCGCGTGAGACCAGATAGAAATTGCCTTTGCCGTCGGCTTCCGCGTGCTCTGCCCGCTTCGTCGGCACCGAAATGGTGCCCGCGACCTTGAGCGACGGCACGTCAATCACCACCAGATCGGTTCCTTCCTTGCCGGCTTCGGTATTCACCACAACGCGTTTGCTGCTCGGGTCGTAGTGGCTGGTATCGATCGCCTGCCCGATGCTAAACGGTTCACGCGCCTCGAACGTCGAAAGCTTGAACGGCGTAATGGTGCCATCCTGATTGTTGGAAAGACCGAGGTCGAACTCCGGAATGAAAATAGCGCCGTTGGGGCTGTGCTCCTTGGTGTTTTCGATGACCTTGATCACCTTGCCGGTCGCAGGATCGCAAACCTGGAGCCCATCCTTGCGATGGCCGAGGAACACCTTGCCCGTGCTCGCGTCGAAATTGATGTAGTCAAAGCTCGGCGTCTTGGCCTCCACCGGAGTGGTGCTTTCGATGTGCCAGCCGTCGAGTGCGTGAGCAGATGTAGAAATGAAAAGAAATGCGGCGCAGGTTGCGCCGACGAAAAGCCGTTGCATGCCAACCTCCCAGGATGTTCACGCCTTGCTGGCGTTGATTTTTATAGGTTTATCAATACCCTAAGGGGGAAAGTGTGTCAATGTGACGCGGGCAATCCGGCGCTGCGGCGGCGGTCCGCAGCCGCCATCACCACGACCCCAATCAGGCTGACAGCAACGAGGAGCCAGAACACGGCTTCCAGTTCGGCGACCAAGAGCAACAAGCCCATGATGGCGGGCGCGAGCGATTTCGACACCTGCTGAACCACACGATCGACGGAGATGACGCCGCCACGCAATGCGGGCTTGGTGTTGCGCGTCAGCAGACTCTTCTGCAGCGGCGAAATCAGGCCATTGGCCATTCCAAAAATGAAAACCGCCACGCCGACCAGCCAGATCGGCGGATGCAGCGGCAGGATGAACGTCGCAATGCCGCTCGCAGCAAAAGCCACGATCAGAAAACGCTCCGTCGGCATCCGCGTGTGAATGTGGCCGACGCTAATGGCTGTCACGATCGATCCCACCGAGGAAATCGCGACCAGCCAGCCTGCGGTTGCTGCGTCGGCGCCATAGCGTAACGCAAGAAACAACGAGAAGTAGGTGAAAAGGCCGTAGTCGAGAAAGAAGCGGGTGAAGCTGGTAATGAAGGCGGTTCGCAGCCGCGGCTCGCGCATCGCGAAAAACGTCTGAGCAAAGTATTGCCGCAAGGTATCGCCTGACGGGCGGCTGGTTTCCGGCATCCACAGGACGGCGGCCAGCGCCAGTGGCACACAGAAAAGAAACGGAGCAAAGGCCCAACGCCAGCTGAAGGCTGCCAGAAATCCCCCCGCGATCGGCGCGAGGATCATGGCCATGCGATCAATCACAACTTTCCAGCCCTGCCCGTGAATCTCGCGTTCCTCAGGCATCAGTTCGCTGAGGAGGACGATGGTCAGCCCTGTGATCGCGCTGAAGCCGATCCCTTGCAGGACACGCAAACCCAGCAACCAGGCATAGGACGGCGCCAACCCACAGAGACTGCCCGCAAGGCCGTAGAGCAGAAGGCCAAGGATCAGCAACCATTTGCGGCCATGCCGGTCACCGATCACGCCGAATATCGGCGCCAGCACCACGGCGGGCGAGGTGAAAGCCACCATCGCCAAACCAATCTCCGACGGATCGACATGCAGATCCCCGGCGATGACGGGCAGCACTGGATAGAGCAACGACGAGCCCGAGCTCGCAGCCACGCTGGTCGCAAACGTGATGGCGAGCGGCGCCCGGTAATCGGGCCACGCATGTTCGGTGCTCTGCCGGGCATCCATGCATGGTCTGATAGTGCAGATCGCGGCGCGCGAACAGAGGGCATCACCCTACTCAATCGGAAGGCCGACATAATTTTCCGCCAGCGCTGTCGCCGCTGCATGTGAACCGGCAACATAGTCGAGTTCTGCAAGCTGCCTCCGGTAATCGAAGTCATCCTCGAAGGTGAAACGATGCAGAAGCTGCGTCATCCAGAGAGAAAAGCGCTGCGCTTTCCACACCCGGCGCAGGCAGGTTGCGGAATACGCGTCGAGCAGATCGCCTCGCCCGGATGTGTAAAATCGATCAAACGCACGGGAAAGAACCAGCACATCCGCAAATGCCAGGTTCATGCCTTTGGCGCCTGTCGGCGGCACGATATGCGCGGCGTCGCCCGCCAGAAACAGGCGCCCATGCCGCATCGGCTCCGCCACGAAGCTGCGCATCGGCGTGATGCCCTTCTGGAGAATTTTTCCCTCTGTCAGCGCGCGCGTTCCATCGAGCCGCATGCTGAGCTCGGCCCAAATCCGGTCGTCCGGCCATTCATCCAGATTTTCATCGGGCCGGCATTGCAGATAGAGCCGCGAGAGGCTGGGCGAGCGCATACTGCACAGCGCGAAGCCGCGCGCATGAAAGGCGTAGATCAATTCGCGTTCCGGCGGCGGCGCTTCTGCCAGGATACCAAGCCATGCGAAAGGATAGTCTCGTTCGTAGGTGGTGAGCGTTTCGGCGGGAATGCTCGGACGGCTGACGCCATGAAAGCCATCGCAACCGCCGATAAAGTCGCAGGCAATTTCCTTCTCTCCACCTTCGTGGCGAAAGGAAATGCGTGGCGTTTCTCCATCGAACCCGTGCAAGCGAACGTCGCTGACCTCGAAGTAAATCTCGGCGCCATCGGCGAGCCGCCGCGCGATCAGGTCCTTGACGATCTCCTGCTGGCCATAGATCGCGATGCCCTTTCCCACCAGATCGCGAAAATTGAGATGATGCAGCGCGCCGTTGAAGCAGAGAAAGATGCCGTCGTGCTGCATGGCTTCGCGCTCAAGACGCTCACCCGTGCCCATTTCGATCAGCAGGTTGGCTGCCCAGTGTTCGAGCACGCCGGCGCGTACGCGCTGCTCCACATAGGCGCGGCTTCTGCCTTCCAACATGATAGAGTGAATTCCGCTGCGGTGCAGCAAATGCGAGAGCATCAACCCGGCGGGGCCGGCGCCTACGATGCCGATCTGGGTACGCATCGCACCTCCCGAAAACAGTATTCATAACCACCGCTTGGCGGAGGGAAATGGGACGAAGGTCGGAAACATCGTGAAAGTTGCCGTCTCCTTCACGCCTTTCGTACCGGTCATGGCTTGGCTGCGGCCTATGCGCCCGAAGCGCTTGACTGACCGCCGCTTTCACGCGACTAGGGGTGTAAAATCAGGCTGTTCCGGCCAATCCCCTATCCGAAGAGGATGCGTTCGCGATGCATGAAGTCACCAGCAAATCCCATTGGCACGAACCGGCCGGCGGCAAGAAAGCCGGCTTCGGAGATTTCAAGAAGCAGAAGACGCCCTATGACGAGTTCATGGACTCGGAAGGCATTCCCTGCTTCCGCGGCATGGGTTTCAAGCGTGCACATGACCTTCCGCTCGAACCGTGGAAGCGCACGGGCGGCCGCGGCACGTATGTGCAGCTCTACGGCACCGAGACCAAGTGGGGTTGCTACGTCGTCGAAGTGCCGGGTGCCGGCGCGCTGAATCCCGAGAAGCACATGTACGAGGAAGTCTTCCTCGTCGTGGAAGGCCGCGGCTCCACCGAGGTCTGGATGGAGGGCGACACCAAGCGCCACACCTTCGAATGGCAAAAGGGCTCGATGTTTTCGATCCCGATGAACACGATGCACCGCATCGTCAACGCGTCGTCGCAGCCTGCCCTGCTGATGGCCGGCACCACGGCGCCGAACGTGCTGAACATGATCAACAACGTCGATGCCGTGTTCAACAACCCCTTCAAGTTCACCGACCGCTTCAGCAGCGCGGACGACTTCTATAAATACAAGGATGACGTCGAGCCGGATCCAGTGCGTGGCCTTGCCATGCGCCGCACCAACTTCATCCCAGACGTGATCAACTGCGACCTGCCGCTGGACAACCGTCGCTCTCCGGGCTGGCGCCGCGTCGAGCCGTTCATGACCAACAACCAGTTCTATTACTGGATCGGTCAGCACGAGATGGGCCGCTACTCCAAGGCGCATGCGCACACCTCGGCGGCGGTGCTGATCTGCCTCACCGGCAAGGGCTACACATACACGTGGCCGGAAAAGAACGGCGTCACGCCGTGGCAGGACGGCAAAGGCGACGAGGTACGTCGCGTCGACTACGAGTACAGCGGCATGGTCACCGCGGCTCCCGGCGGCGCACGCTGGTATCACCAGCACTTCGCGGCATCACAGGCTCCGCTGCGCCTCACCGCATGGTTCGGTCCGTTCAATCCCGGCCGTGACCCCGGCCCGCCCGGCGAGAAGCATACCGACTATACCGGCCGCGATATTCCGGAAGGCGGCACAGCCATCCCGTACTGGATGGAAGATCCCCATCTCCGCAAGGAATACGAGGAACGGCTCAAGGCCGCGGGTGTCGAGAACCGCATGCGCGCGGAATATTACGACAAGAACTACAAAGGCCCGCTGCCGACGGAATAATCCGCTCCGCAAATCGCTAAAACACATGCCCGGCATGCGCAGGCAAGTTTACGCAGTCTGCGCAAGCTAGACTGCCGCGCTGCCGGGCATAACATTGAAAAGATATCGGGATGCCATACGAAGACACCGCAACCGGACGCGTTTACTTCTCCAACGTCGGACGCACGCTCGAAGGCGAGGATGAAATCATCATTCTCAGCGTCGGCGTCGATATCGGGTCATCGACCTCACATCTCGTGTTCTCGCGCATCGTGCTGGAGCGGATGGATAGCCGCTACGTCGTCACCCAGCGCGAGACTTTCTATCAGTCCGACATCCTGCTCACGCCCTACAACGACAAGGAAGAGATAGACGCTGAGAAGCTCGGCGCTTTCATCAACCAGCAGTACAAGGACGCCAATGTCGATCCGGCCGAGATCGACACCGGCGCCCTGATCCTCACGGGCGTCGCCGTGCGCCGGCGCAATGCGCGCAAGATCGGCGAGTTGTTCGCAGCGCAAGCCGGCAAGCTCGTTGCGGTCAGCGCCGGTGACAACCTCGAAACCGTGATGGCGGCCTTTGGCTCGGGCGCGGCCGCGCGTTCCGTTCGCGACAATTCCACCGTGATGAATGTCGACATCGGCGGCGGCACATCGAAGATTTCCGTCTGCGCCGACGGCAAGGTGATTGCGCTGACCGCCATCGACGTCGGAGCACGCCTCATCTGCGTCGACGCCAACGGCAAGATCAACCGCATCGAGGAAGCCGGACGCCGTTTTGGCGCCGCCCTCGGTCTGAACCTGAAACTTGGCGATGCTTTTCCGCCGGAAACAGCGCGCAAGGTCGTCGTGCTGATGGCCGACCGGCTATTCGATGCGATGAAGGGCGGCTCTCCGTCGGAAGGCGGCAATCTGCTGCGCCTCGATCCCCTCGCCTATCGCGGCAAGGTCGATGAGGTCACTTTCTCCGGCGGCGTTTCCGAATTCATCTACGGGCGCGAGAAGAAGTCATTCGGCGATCTTGGTCCGATGCTGGCCGAAGAGATTCGCAAGCGCGTCGAGCCTTGGTGCTCCCGCATTGAGACGCCGGACCAGGGCATTCGCGCCACCGTCGTCGGCGCTTCGCAATACACTACGCAGGTCAGCGGCAGCACGATCTTCATCGCGCCGTTGGAAACAGTCCCACTCCGCAACATTCCGGTGATCGCGCCCAATCTTCCGCTCGAAGAAACGATCGATACCAAAGCGGTAGCGGCTGCCGTCTCCACCGCCCTCAAGCAGCTCGACCTCGCCAAAGGCGACAGCCCGGTCGCGATCTTCGTCCCCTGGAAAGGTTCGGCCACCTTCCAGCGCCTCGACGCCTTCTGCCGTGGCGCAGTCGAAGGACTGAAGCCGGTTCTGGACCGCGGCCACCCCATCGTCCTCGCCGGCGACGGCGATGTCGGCGGACTTCTCGGCATTCACCTCCGCGAGGAGATGAAGGTTCCCAGCGCCGTGGTGTCCATCGACGGTCTCGAACTCAAGGATTTCGACTTCATTGATATCGGCGGGATGATGGAAAGCTCCGGCGCCGTCGCGGTGGTCATCAAATCCCTCGTCTTCCCGACCACGGCGGGGCTCGGCAAGGACTGGAGCGCGGAGCAGGTCGTCCAGGATCAAAATGCGACAGTTTCGTAAAAAACCTTAAGTTTTTACGGGACTTGTTGCACTGCAGCACTTGACTTTTGGGCGTTCGGGCTTATGTTCGCCGCTGAACGATCGACTCAGATTCGACCGTATCGCCCCCGCCATTGTTGGTCGTCGTTCTGCCGGCGCGGGCCCGCACACGGTCTCTCTTAGAGGTTGCATGCCCTTTTCTAACCTTGGCTTGTCTGAGAAAGTTCTCGCCGCTGTGACTGCGGCCGGTTATCCCGCCCCTACCCCCATCCAAGAGCAAGCCATCCCGCACGTTCTCGCCCGGCGCGACGTGCTTGGCATTGCACAGACCGGCACCGGCAAGACCGCTGCCTTTGTCTGGCCGATGCTCAACATCCTGGAAAAGGGCCGCGCCCGCGCACGGATGCCGCGCACGCTCATTCTTGAGCCGACGCGCGAACTCGCTGCGCAGGTTGCCGAACACTTCGCGCGCTACGGCGCCAAGCACAAAATCACTGTCGCGCTTCTGATTGGCGGCGTGTCGTTCGGCGATCAGGACGCCAAGCTGATGCGCGGTGTCGATGTCCTGATCGCGACGCCCGGCCGCCTGCTCGATCATACCGAGCGCGGTGGTTTGCTTCTCACCGGCGTTGAACTGCTGGTGATCGACGAAGCCGACCGCATGCTGGACATGGGCTTCATTCCGGACATCGAGCGCATTGGCAAGCTGGTGCCGTTCACCCGTCAGACCCTGTTCTTCACGGCGACCATGCCGGGGGAAATCCAGCGTATCGCCGACACATTCCTGCACAATCCGGTGCGCGTGGAAGTCTCTCGTCCCGCCACCACCGCCGCCACGATCACGCAATCGCTTGTCGCTTGTGGCCGTGAGCCGCACGAGAAACGCGATACGCTTCGCCGCCTGATCCGCGCTTCGGAAAACCTGAACAACGCCATCGTGTTCTGCAACCGCAAGCTTGAGGTTGCGCAATTGCACCGCTCGCTGGTCAGTCACGGCTTCAATGCCGTGGCATTACACGGCGACATGGAGCAGCCCGCGCGCATGGCCGCGCTGGAAGCCTTCCGCAAGGGCGAGGCCAAGATCCTGATTGCCTCAGACGTTGCGGCGCGTGGCCTTGATATTCCTGAAGTCAGCCACGTCTTCAATTTCGACGTGCCGCATCATGCCGACGACTATGTGCACCGCATCGGCCGGACCGGCCGCGCCGGGCGCACCGGCACCGCGATCACCATTGTCGCACCGAGCGATCAGAAGTCGATCGCCGCGATTGAAAAGCTCACGGGCCAATCCATTGCCTGGGCAGGCGAGCCTGCCCGCACTGACGAAGGTGACTCTCGCGAGCAAAAGCCGCGCGGCGGTCGCCGTGGACGCAGCAATGCCCAGCCTCAACGGAACCAGAACGACAAGCACGACAAGCCGAAAGCCGTCGCTCCGGCACCCGCAACGGCGCGTCCCCCGGTTGTCACGCCGGCACCGGTTGCGGCACCTGTGGCCCGGCTCGATGAAGTCCGGCCGCGCCGCCAGCAAGAGCCCAAAGAACCCAAAAAGCGTGAGCATACCGAAGAGGCCGATACCTCGCATCTTCCGGCTTTCCTGCTGCGGCCCGTCCGCCTGAAGGCTTAAAAACTCGCATCTCGCCGCTTACCCGTTTACCCCTCGTTCACCGACCGCACATAGGATCGACCCGTCATTCGGCCCAGTACTAATGGACCGTAGGCTGTGCGCGCCGCTTTCGCGGCGACGGGGCTGGGGATCATGGGCGAACAAATCGCGGACGAGCACGAACGCACCTTGGCGTTCGCGAAGGTGGCATTTAGCCAGATCCGGGCTTTGCGTCAGGCCGCCACACCGCGCAATTACGAGGTCTGGTACACCTACGCGACCGGCTACAACTCCCAGCTCAACCAGAGCATCAACGATCTGTTGCAAAACAAAGGGCAGGTAACCGAAACCGACCTCGATCAGATTTACGACGCGCAATTCTCGCCGGCCCGGCAGATGCAGCAGCTCGATCAGGTCGGCTTGCAGGTGAAGGACGAAATCGATCAGGTCATGGCCATGATCGAGGCAGCCGCTGGTTCCGCAACAACCTATACCGAGAGCCTTGCCGACATGAGCCAGCAGCTTGGCGACGCCGATGACCGCGAGGGCTTGCGCGCAATCGTCGAAAGCCTGGTGCAGACCGCAAAGGATATGGAGCGCAGTAATCAGGTTCTGGAAGAGCGCCTGACCGCCTCCAAGCAGGAAATCAATCAACTGCAGCAGAACCTGGAGGCGGTCCGGCACGAGAGCCTGACCGATCCACTCACCACGCTAGCCAACCGGAAATTTTTCGACGAGTCGGTCGAGAAGGCGATTGCGGAAGCTGCAGCTAAACGCGAACCGCTGTCCCTGATGATGACGGACATCGACCATTTTAAGAAATTCAATGACAGCTTCGGCCATCAGACCGGCGATCAGGTGCTGCGGCTCGCAGCCATGTCGGTGAAGAACAACGTCAAGGGCCAGGATATCGCAGCGCGCTACGGCGGCGAGGAATTCGCGGTGGTGCTGCCCAACACCGTGCTGCGCTCAGCAACGACCGTGGCCGATCACATCCGCCGTGCGGTGATGACCAAGCAATTGATGAAGCGCTCGACCCACGAGCAGCTTGGCCGTATTACGATTTCGATCGGTGTTGCGACCCTGCGCGACGGCGACACGCCACAGACGCTGATTGAGCGTGCCGATGCCTGCCTGTATGCGGCCAAGCATGCCGGGCGCAATCGGGTGATCTGCGAGAGCGACCCCGAGGCCACGGGCGCCCAAAGCAAGGTCGCCTGACGCATTACGCTTAATGGGCTGGGCTGGCGCCCGCTTCGTTTGTCGCCGGCGTAATCTGCACCGATTCACCGCAGCCGCAGGCCGACGTCTGATTCGGGTTATTGAACACGAACTGGGTGGACAGCTTTTCCGTTTTGAAATCCATCTCGGTGCCAAGCAGGAACATCACCGCCTTGGGATCGATCAGGATACGGACGCCCTTGTCCTCGACGACCTCGTCGTGGGGTCCGAGCTCGGTGGCATATTCCATCGTATAGGCCATGCCTGCACAACCGCCGTTCTTGACGCCGACACGCACAGCCACGATTGAGCCCTGCGCCTTCGCCATCACTTCCTTGACTCGCGTTGCCGCAGCGTCCGTAAGCCGCATCACCTGAGGTCTGGGCCGTGCTTCGGCCATGGGTCTTTTCCCTTGTTCGCAGGCGGAAAGAATCCGCTTGTTTCTAATGTAAGTCTTCCGCGTCCGTGCGCAACGTCACCACATATTCAGCGTCAGCCGCGCCTCGTCGGTCATGCGGCTCGGGTCCCATGGTGGATCCCAGACGATATTGACCTTGACCTCACCGACCCCCGGCACGCTCGAGACGGCATTCTCCACCGACTTCGGCAGTTCCTGCGCGGCCGGGCAATTCGGCGTGGTCAGCGTCATATCGACAGTCACCGTGCGATCGTCGGCCAGGTCGATCTTGTAGATCAATCCCATCTCATAGATATCGGCCGGAATTTCCGGGTCGAAAACGGTCTTCAGCGCGGCGACGATGTTATCGGTCAGCCGTGTCTGTTCGTCCTGCGGCAGCGCGGACGTGCCGGATGGCACCAGGTCGGGCGCTTTGGCTTTGGGTTCATCACTCATGCAAAGAATTCCTGCGCCTTGATCAAGGCCTCTACAAGGCTGTCGACCTCGGCTTTGGTGTTGTACATCGCGAAAGAGGCGCGGCATGTGGCGCTGACGCCGAAGCGGGTCAGCAGCGGCATGGTGCAATGGGTCCCTGCCCGCACCGCGACGCCGGAGCGGTCGATCACTGTCGCCACATCATGCGCATGCGCGCCCTTGATCTCGAACGAGATGATCGGCCCTTTTTCCTTCGCAGTTCCGATGACGCGGAGAGAATTGATCTCCCGCAGGCGGCTTTGCGCATAGGCCAGCAATTCGGATTCATGGGCGCGAATGCGCGCCTTGCCGATGGAATTGACGTAGTCGATGGCGGCGCCAAGCCCGATCGCCTGCACGATGGCCGGCGTCCCGGCCTCGAATTTGTGCGGCGGATCGCCATAGGTAATGCGGTCCTCGAACACTTCGCGGATCATCTCGCCGCCGCCGTTGAACGGCGGCATGGCAACCAGATGCTCATGCTTGCCGTAGAGCACGCCAATGCCGGTCGGCCCGTAAAGCTTGTGGCCGGTGAAAACAAAAAAGTCGCAGTCGATATCCTGAACATCGACATCGAGATGCACAGCGCCCTGGCTGCCATCGACCAGCACCGGAATGCCGCGTGCATGGGCGCGCTTCACGACCTCTTTCACCGGAACGATGGTGCCGAGCGTGTTCGACATCTGCGTGATCGCCACCATCTTGGTGCGCGGGCCGAGCAACTTTTCGAATTCGTCGATCAGGAAATTGCCGTCGTCATCGACCGGCGCCCACTTGATGACCGCGCCATGCCGCTCGCGCAGGAAATGCCAGGGAACGATGTTCGAATGGTGCTCCATGATCGAGAGCACGATCTCATCGCCCGGCTGGATGCGCATGCGCCCGAAAGTCGCGGCAACCAGATTGATAGCCTCGGTGGCATTGCGGGTAAAAATAATCTCCTCCCGCCGTGGGGCGTTGAGGAAACTCTGCACCTTGTCGCGCGAGCCTTCGTAGGCCTCGGTTGCCGCGTTCGCGAGGAAATGCAGCCCGCGATGCACATTGGCATATTCTGTGGTGTAGCCCTTGTAACTGCGGTCGAGCATATCACGCGGCTTCTGCGCGGACGCCGCGTTGTCGAGATAGACCAGCGGCTTGCCATAGACATTCGCCGACAGGATCGGAAAATCCGTCCGGATGCGGTCGATATCGTATTTGCCGTCGGCAACTGCGGGATGGGTCATATTATTTCCGGGCGGCCAAGTGGGCGGCAACCGCTTCCAGCAGCACCTCCCGCAAGCCGGCATGTTCGATGCCTTCGATGGCCTCGCCGACGAAGGACTGGATCAGCAACGCCTCGGCCTCTTTTTGCGGAATGCCGCGCGCCTTGAGATAGAAAAGCAGATTCTGGTCGAGAGCGCCGGCGGTGGCGCCATGCCCGCACTGCACATCGTCGGCGAAAATCTCGAGTTCCGGCTTGTTGTCCGATTCGGCGCGATCGGACAACAACAAGGCCTGGGTCATCATCCGGGCGTCGGTTTTTTGCGCGCCGGGCTGTACGATGATCTTGCCCTGGAAAATGCTGTGGCTATCGCCGTCGAGCACTGCCTTGAACAACTCGCGACTCTGGCAGCCAACGGCGTGATGGTCCGCCACCAACGTGGTATCGACGTGCTGTTTGCCGTCCAGCAGGTTCGCGCCGCGAATACCGGCCACCGTGTCCGCGCCATCGAAGCGCAGGAAAACCTGGTTGCGCACGACCGCGCCACCGGTGGTGAAAGTGAAGTCGTTGAACCGCGCGCGCGCGCCGATGGAAGCAAGCAGGGTCGAGACGTGCAACGCCTTCACCCCTTCGGCGATCAGCTTGACGTGATCGACATGCGCTTCATCGCCGACTACGAGTTCGATCGCTGCATTGACCTGATAATCCGCGTCCGAAGCGCCTTCGTGGCTTTCGATCAGCATCGCCCGGCCGGCCTTTTCCACCACGACAAGCGAGCGGGTAAACACCGATGCAGGCGTATCCGGTCCGAAGAACGACAAATGCAACGGCTTGTCGACCGCGGCACCGGCCGCGACATGAATGAAAATCCCGTCGCCCATCAGCGCCGTGTTCAAAGCCAGGGCCGCGTCGTTGTTGTCGAGAACCTTGCCGAGATGCTGTGTGACGCGGACATCGCCTTTCGCCAGCGCTTCCGCCATCGACAGGATCGTTAGCCCGGGCTCCAGTGCGCTCAGATCGGACAACTCCGGAACGAAAACGCCGTTGATGAAAACAATGCGGCGGCATTCGACGTCGCCGATCACGCAAGGCGCGACCTTGGCGCGGTCTTTCGCGGCGGCATCCGGCGGCGCGGCTACCGTCCTGGCCTCGCGCATCAGCGCGCGCAGGTCGGTGTATTTCCATTCCTCAATGCGTCGGTGCGGCAGACCCTGGGCATCGAAGCTGCGGAAAGCGCTCTCACGCAGCGCCGCGACAGCGCCGCCGCCCGGCAGCCTGGCTTTTGCCGTCGCATAGACGCCAGCGAGCGAAAGCTCGGCCGCGGTTTTCATGGGTTTGACGTCGACATTCATCGGTTTATGCGCGGCTTAAGCGGCCGCATCGTCCTGATATTCGGCATAGCCGCGCGCTTCCAGTTCGTGCGCGAGCTCTTTGCCGCCGGTTTTGACCACGCGGCCCTTCGACAATACGTGCACCACGTCCGGCACGATATAGTCGAGTAGTCGCTGGTAATGGGTGATGACGATCATCGAGCATTCCGGCGAACGCAGGCGGTTCACACCATCCGCCGCGATCCGCAGCGCATCGATATCGAGACCGGAATCGGTTTCGTCGAGAATGGCGAGGCGCGGCTCCAGCATCGACATTTGCAACACCTCGTTGCGCTTCTTCTCACCGCCGGAGAAACCGACATTGACGGCGCGCCGCAGCATTTCCGGTTCGATCTCGAGTTTTTCCGCCATCCAGCGCACGCGCTTCATGAACTCCGGCGTGGATAGCTCCGGCTCGCCGCGGCGCTTGCGCTGGGCATTCACCGCCGTGCGCAGGAACGTCATGGACGCGACGCCGGGAATTTCCAGCGGATACTGGAATGCGAGAAAGATGCCCTTTGCAGCGCGCTCATCGGGCTCCATGCCAAGGATGCTCTCGCCGTCGAGCAGCACGTCGCCTTCGGTCACCGTGTAGCCGGGTTTGCCGGCCAGCACGTAAGACAGCGTCGATTTGCCGGAGCCGTTTGGGCCCATGATGGCGTGAACGGTGCCTTTTTTGACGACGAGATCGACCCCGTTGAGGATTTTCTTGCCATCCACTTCAGCGTGGAGATTTTTGATTTCAAGCAACGCCATCGTACTACCCAACACTTCCTTCCAGCGAGATTGAGATCAGCTTCTGCGCCTCAACGGCGAATTCCATCGGCAACTGCTGCAGCACATCCTTGACGAAGCCGTTGACGACCAGCGCCACGGCTTCTTCTGCCGAAAGGCCGCGCTGGCGGCAATAGAACAGGATGTCATCGGAAATCTTCGAGGTCGTGGCCTCATGCTCGAACACAGCTTTGGAGTTCTTGGCCTCGATATACGGAATGGTATGCGCGCCTGCCTTGTCGCCGATCAGCAGCGAGTCGCACGCCGTGAAATTGCGCGCGCCGGTGGCGCCGCGGCTCGTGGTTACAAGTCCGCGATAGGTGTTGTTGGAACGCCCCGCCGCGATGCCCTTGGAGATGATGCGGCTCGTGGTGTTCTTGCCGAAGTGCCACATCTTGGTGCCACTATCGACCTGCTGGCGGCCGTTGGAAATGGCGATCGAATAGAACTCGCCGCGGGAATCGTCGCCGCGCAGGATGCAGCTAGGATATTTCCAGGTGATGGCCGAACCGGTTTCCAGCTGCGTCCAGGAAATCTTCGACCGCGCACCGCGGCATTCGCCGCGCTTGGTGACGAAGTTGTAGATGCCGCCCTTGCCTTCCTTGTCGCCGGGATACCAGTTCTGGATCGTCGAATATTTGATCTCGGCGTCGTCATGCGCGATCAGCTCGACCACCGCGGCATGCAGCTGGTTCTCGTCGCGCGAGGGCGCGGTGCAGCCCTCAAGATAGCTGACATAGGAGCCCTTGTCGGCGATGATCAGCGTGCGCTCGAACTGGCCGGTGTTCTTCTCGTTGATGCGGAAATAGGTCGAGAGCTCCATCGGGCAGCGCACGCCGGGCGGCACATACACAAACGAGCCGTCGGAAAACACCGCCGAGTTCAGCGTCGCAAAGAAGTTGTCGGTGGCCGGCACGACCGTGCCGAGATATTTGCGCACCAGATCGGGATGCTCGCGCAGCGCCTCGGAGATCGGCATGAAGATCACGCCGGCCTGCTTGAGCTCTTTCTGGAAGGTGGTCGCGACCGAGACGGAGTCGAACACGGCATCGACCGCCACGCGCGAACGCGTGCCGTCCGGGCGCTCCACGCCGGCGAGGATTTCCTGCTCGCGCAGCGGAATGCCGAGCTTTTCGTAGGTCCGCAGGATTTCGGGATCGAGTTCGTCGAGCGACTTCAGCGATTTTTTCTTCTTCGGCGCCGAGTAATAATAGAGATCCTGATAATCGATCGGCGGGTAATGGACGCGCGCCCATTTCGGCTCGCGCATGGTCTGCCAGTGCCGGAATGCTTCAAGACGCCATTGCAGCATCCATTCCGGCTCGCCCTTCTTGGCCGAGATGAAGCGGACCGTCTCTTCGGACAGCCCCTTCGCGGCCTTGTCGGATTCGATATCGGTGACGAAACCGTACTTATACTTGTCAACGTCGATGCGACGGACCTGATCGACGGTCTCTTGTACTGCCGGCATTCTTTCCCTCCGCACGCAGTTTCAAGGACTGCGGGTTGGATCAGTCGGTTATGGTTCTAAGTCTCGCGCCAGATTTTCACCCTTTTGCGATGCCGTTAGGCGGCCATACCCCTTGTATCTTTAAGTAGTGCGCTTGTGGTCTTAATCCAAGCAGCGACGAAACGGTCGATTTCGGCCTCGGTGGTGGTCCAGCCGAGGCTGATGCGGAGCCCGCCACGGGCCAGATCGTCCGGCAGGCCCATGGCCGCTAGCACCTGGGAGCCCTGGATCTTGCCCGAAGAACAGGCGGCGCCCGCCGAGAGGGCAATCCCTGCCAGATCGAAGGCGATCACGGCGGTGTCCGCCTTCAGGCCAGGAACCGCGATCAGGGTGGTATTGGGAACCCGGTTTGCCCCGGAGCCGACAATCACGGCTCCCGGCGTGGCGGCCTTCAGCTCGGCCTCCAGCCGTTCCCGCAACCCCGCGATGCGCGTCGTCTCGGCCTGCAATTCCCGCCGTGCGGCCTCCGCTGCGGCGCCCAGGCCGGCAATGCCGATGACGTTCTCGGTGCCGCCCCGCAGCCCGCGCTCATGACCGCCGCCGCGGATGAGCGGCTTCGGCAAATGCAGCGTCTCAGCCCGGCGAACCAGCGCACCTGCACCCTTCGGCCCGCCGAATTTATGCGCCGAAATCGCAAGAAGATCGGCTTCCAATTCATTGATATCAATTGATATTTTTCCTACGCCTTGAACCGCATCGACATGCAGTAGCGCGCCTTCTTCATGCGCGATCCGAGCAACCTCACGAATCGGTTGAACGATGCCGGTCTCGTTGTTGACCAGCATCACCGACACCAGCACCCGCTCGCCCTGCGCTGTCAGCGCCGCAAGCCGGCTCGTGAGCGCGCTGCAATCCACCACGCCTGCGGCAGTGACCGGAATCTCTTCCACGGCGCTCGCATCGAATTGCCCTCCGGCACGCACCGCCGGATGCTCGATGACGGACACCAGCAAACGGTCGCAGGGCGCTTTCTGATCGCCGGTCTGGATCGCGGGCGTCAGCGCCAGGTTGCTGGCTTCTGTGCCACCCGAGGTAAAGGTCACCAGTTTGGCTTCGGCGCCCACCAGCGCCGCCACCTGTTCCCGGGCGCGTTCGACGATCTGGCGCGCCGCACGCCCCTCGCCATGGACGGAGGACGGATTCCCGACACAGTCCATCGCCGCTGCCATGGCCGCGCGCGCCTCCGGCCGCAGCGGTGAGGTCGCATTCCAGTCGAGATAAATCCGCTCGGTCATGGTTTTGGACATTGGGGCGACTATACCGTATCCACCCCGGGCCGGGGCCTGATAAAGCTTGCTTTTTGCTCCCCGGCTCGTGATAAAAATCCTCCCCTGGCAGAAGCCGCTGTCGCGGTACTTTTCCGCCGGCGGAATCCAGAATTTAGAATGATTCTAAATAGTTACGTGCGCCCCTAGCGTGCGTCAAGCGTACATTCCAGCGCGGCGCTTTACGCCATGAGGTTGTGATCGATGCCTGAAGTTATCTTTACGGGCCCTGCCGGCCGGATCGAAGGCCGCTACCATCCCGCGCGCCAGAAGAATGCCCCGATCGCGATCGTGTTGCACCCGCATCCGCAGTTCGGCGGCAACATGAACCACCAGATCACCTACCAGCTCTACTACGCCTTCGCGCACCGCAACTTCTCGGTGCTGCGGTTCAATTTCCGCGGCGTCGGACGGAGCCAGGGCAGTTTCGATCACGGCACCGGCGAGCTGTCGGATTCCGCGGCAGCCCTCGACTGGGCGCAGACCATCAATCCGGAAGCGCGCAGTTGCTGGATCGCTGGTTTCTCCTTCGGCGCCTGGATTGGCATGCAGCTTCTGATGCGGCGGCCCGAGATCGAAGGCTTCATCTCGATCGCACCGCCGGCAAACCTTTACGACTTCTCGTTCCTCGCGCCCTGCCCGTCCTCGGGTCTGATCATCCACGGCGACAAGGATGCCGTGGTGCCGCACAAGGACGTTACCGGTCTCGTCGACAAGCTGAAGACGCAGAAGGGCATCGTCATCGACCAGAAGGTCGTGGCCGGCGCCAACCACTTCTTCGACGGCAAGGTTGAGCCGCTGATGACCTCGGTCGAGGCCTATCTCGACAAGCGCCTCGGCGCGACCGGCCGCAAGCCGACGGCGGCCTAAGCGCCGACGACAACACCTCCGGCCATCGGCGCAGGCGCGCCGGTGGTGCTTGGGAAAGTGATCGGCAATTTCTTCAACGTCCTGACAGCGAGATAAGCAAAGGCCTGTGCCTCAAGTGCATCGGCCGACCAGCCGACGCTGTTTGCCGTCTCCACCGTCGCAGGCGCAAGCCGCTCACGCAGCATCTTCATCAGCGTCGGATTATGCGCGCCGCCTCCAGCGACGATCCATGTCTGCGGCAGCTTCGGCAGATGCGGGATAACACGCCCCACCGACGCCGCGGTCAGTGCCGAGAGCGTCGCCGCGCCGTCCTCCACCGAAAATTCCGGCAGGCCGATATTGGCGAAGGCAAAAGCATTGCGATCAAGCGACTTGGGGCAAGGCGCAGCAAAGAACGGATGCGCGAGAATGCGTGCGACGAACGCGTCATCGACCTTGCCTTTTGCGGCCTGGTCGCCGTCGCGGTCGATGGGCTTGCCGGTGCGTTCGCGCATGAAGTCGTCGATCAGCGCGTTGCCCGGTCCGGTATCGCAGGCAACCGGATCCCGTCCCGCCTCCACATAAGTGACATTGGCAACGCCGCCGATATTTAGAACGGCCAGCGGCCCGGAGCGGTCGAGTGTTTGCGCGATGGCGCGATGGAAGACCGGGACCAGCGGCGCGCCCTGCCCGCCCGCCGCCACATCGGCTGCACGGAAATCATACGCGACGGCAATGCCAAGCGTTCGCGCCAGCGCCGCGCCGTCGCCGATCTGCACCGTGAGTTTGTCCTGCGGCTTGTGCAGCACCGTCTGGCCGTGAAAGCCCACAACCGCGAGATCGGCGGGGTTGATGCCGTGGGTGCGCAGAAGCGCCTGCACGGCCTCGGCGTGAACCGCTGTGATAAGAGCCTCGGCTTCCTTTAGCGACCCCGGCCGCTGTGTCCTGTCGGTGAGCGTGGCTCCGTCCGACAGTGCGGTGCGCAGCAGGTTCCGCTCACTATCCGAATAAGGCCGGTAAGCAACCGGGCCGAACCGCACCTCGGCTTCCCCGTCGGTCTCGATCAGCGCGGCATCGACGCCGTCCAGCGACGTTCCGCTCATCAGGCCGATGGCTTTCAGAAGGGCCATAACCGCAGGGTCCGGTTGAATCACTCGCCGGACCTGTTACACCACCGGCCATCAAACTCGAAGTGCCAAAGCCGATGATCGCCTACAAATCCGAATTCCTCAACGTCCTGCAAAGCCGTGGCTTCATCCACCAGCTTTCCGATGCATCGGCCCTGGACGTCAAGGCGGCGGCCGGTCCGATCACGGGCTATGTCGGCTTCGATGCCACCGCCTCCAGCCTGCATATCGGCAACCTGCTCTCGATCATGATGCTGCACTGGTTGCAGAAGACCGGTCACAAGCCGATCGCACTGATGGGCGGCGGCACCAGCAAGATCGGCGACCCGTCCGGCAAGGACACGCAGCGCTCGATGCTGACCAACGAGCAGATCGACGCCAACATCGCATCGATCAAAACCGTGTTTTCCCGCTTCCTCGATTTCAACGGCGGCGCGAGCATGGCGAACAACGCCGATTGGCTCGACAAGCTGCACTACATTCCTCTGCTGCGCGAAGTCGGACGCCACTTCACCATCAACCGCATGCTGACCTTCGACTCGGTGAAGCTGCGGCTTGACCGCGAGCAGCCGCTGTCGTTCCTCGAATTCAATTACATGATCCTGCAGGCCTACGACTTCGTGGAGCTCTATAAGCGCAGCGGTTGCGTGCTGCAGATGGGCGGTTCGGATCAGTGGGGCAATATCGTCAACGGCATCGAGCTCGGCCGCCGTATGCTCGACGCGCAACTGTTTGCGCTGACCACCCCGCTCCTGACCAACTCATCCGGCGCCAAGATGGGCAAGACCGTCAGCGGCGCGGTCTGGCTGAACGCCGACATGATGAGCCCGTATGACTACTGGCAATTCTGGCGCAACACCGAAGATGACGACGTAGTGAAGCTGCTCAAGCTGTTCACCACCTTGCCGCTCGACGAGGTTACACGGCTTGCAGCCTTGCAAGGTCAGGAGATCAACGAGGCTAAGAAGATCCTCGCCACCGAGGCGACGGCCCTGTTGCATGGACGTGAGGCAGCGAAAGCCGCCGAAGACACCGCCCGCACCACCTTCGAGACCGGCGGGCTTGCGACCTCGCTTCCGACCATCGACATGCCGCGTGCTGAATTTGAAGGTCTGGGTGTGCTCGCTGCCTTCATCAAGGCCGGTCTCGTGCCCTCCACCAGCGAGGCGAGGCGTCAGATCAAGAGCGGCGGACTGAAAATCAACGATACCGCCGTCACCGACGAGAAAATGCTGCTGGGCGCGAAGAACCTGACGCCGGAAGGTGTGATCAAGCTATCGCTTGGCAAGAAGCGCCATGTTCTCGTCAAGCCGATCTAGTCGGAGCGCCGCGGTTCAAAGCTGCGATCCGAAGGCGCATTGCGGAATTCAAATATCTTGCGGAACACGCCGGGCGCAACTGCTGATAACGGATTGACGTTAAGCCTCGGTGCATTCGGCGGTCCCACCACCTCGTAGGTGACGCCGAGCAAGCCTTCGTTGCCGCCACCGAGGAGCATCCCCACGATCGGAAGCTGTCCAAGCGCATTGTTGAGCTGCGAGAGCGGTATGAAAGAACCGCGCAGACGTATCTCGTCACTCGCATAATCAATCTGGCCATCAATGGTGGCGCCGAGATTGCCCTGCACCACGCCGTCGCGGATTTTCAGTTGTCCTCCCGGTACGCGGCTGAATTCCGCGTGCGCGCTATCGAATTTCACTCCGGCCCTGCTGCCGGGTTGCGCGCCTGAGACGACGCGATCCAGCGCGGCTTCTCCGCGAACCGCAAAATCGCGGATTGTAATAACGCCTTCCTGCGGGGCCGCGCCCATCGAGGGATCCATGGCAACCTTCAGCCACCCGCCGACCATGTTTGCGTAGCTGTCGGTGAACCGGAAAAGCGCGCCTGCATCGCGGGTTTCGAAATAGAGCGAATTCCCCGCTGCCTGCGGGCGCCGGATATCACGGAGGTCGCCGGTAATCTGGGAGTCACGTCCAAGCTTGGCATTCAGGTTGAAGACTCGGATTTGCCCACCGCGGCGTGAGGCCTTGAGATCGACGTTGCGCAGCGTTTCTCCGTTGAAACCGATAACTGCGCCGAGCTTCAGGTCGAGATCAAAATCGATCGGCGGCTTTCCCTTGGGATCCTGCCGGCTTCCGGAAACCGCGGACTTGATGAAGCCGCGCCCGTCGTGCACGTCGCCGCGCATGATCACGCGTAGCGTGCCATCCTGGCTGCGATCCGCCTTCAGGCTGACCTTGTCGCCATCCGAAAAACTGAAGACGGGAAAATTCGCGCTTACAACGTCGCCGGAATTGTCGAGTTCGACACCGCCCCTGATTTGCGTGCCGCCACCTTCAACCGACAGATCCTCAATCCGAACCGCCTGCCCCCTGGTGATCACATTGAACTTGGCACGGCCGGCTTTTCCTGCAGGTTTGCTCCAGCCCGGAAGCAGATTGTCGATCTTGGCGGGCGCAAGATCCGCTTCGATGGCAAACTTGCTGTCACGGTCTTGCGATCCGATGGTCCCCTCGATCTTCAACGGCAGCGCCCCGTTCATCACGTTTCCGGGGTCGATGCCGAACTTGGTCCGAGCGCTGTCGTCCAGCGTCGTTCGGATGCGTACCTTTGCGTCCTCATCGGACTTTGATTTGGTATATTCCAGATTGGCAGGCACGCCGGCAATCTTGGCATCGCCCTTGATCTGGTAAGTCTGGTTGTCGGCGGTGATGCGCAGAGACTGCGCTTCAACCTTCTGGCCCATGATCATCTTGTCGACGGAAAAATTGGCGATATCCGCCCTTACAGAATAGGTCGATGAGCCGGGGGGCAGATCGCGTTTCAGAGGGAACGCCAGCGACGCCTGCGCAAACACATTGCCCTTGGCGCTCGACAGTTCGAAAGGCATGGCGGAGAATTCCTTCAGCCTGTCGCTCTCAAGTAATTCGGCGATGACTGGCACCGGTCCCTCGACGCGCAGTTCGGTTCGCGTTGGAGGCTCCGGAATTTCGGTGTCGGGCACTTCAAACACACCGTTCGTCAGGGTCAGCTTGCGGCCCGACGGCAGTAAAGCGCTGCCCTTGCTCACGCTCACTGCGGCGTAGCGCCCAGCCACCTTGACCGACATCTCGGCATCTTCGATGGACGGCAGCGTATCAAGCGGACGCATCACGGCATTACGGGCAAAGATTTCGATCAGCAGGCCGTCATCGGGCACCGGAGGTCCGCCCTTCTTGAAGGCTGAAAGATGTGCGTTGGTCGCGATCGCCACCTTTTCTACATCGCCGCTCAAAATATGTTCGAGCACCCAGTTGCGGACTGGCGCATTGATGAATGTTGGCCACATCTTTTTCATGGCCGCAAACGGCATGCGCGTGCCGGCCAAACCAACCGACAGTTTTGGATCGGCCGTTGAAAAGTCGATGTCGCCGGTAACCGCCACGCCGATGTCGGCGTTGGCGATGTCGCCCTGCAGCAGCGTGACGCGGCGTTCGTTGACGTCGATGCGTGCCCGAATTTTCGGACTGAAGACCAGTGGCGGGCTGCTCTTGTCTCCCCCAAGCACAATGGTGCCGGCCGGTATCGCAACGTTCCATGGCCCGCCCGGCGTGCGCGGCGGCTCGATATGGGCGAACAACGTAAACCGGTTGCTGCCGGCAAGAACCTGGAACGGCATCGCTATAAGACGCCGCGTTGCGTCCCATTCCAGGGTGAATTCTGCATGATCGATGGAAGGCGCCGATGGATCGGTGGATCCCGTCAGCGGTCCACCCTCGGCAATGATCCGGCCCTGAAAGGAGTGCATAGTGCCGTCCGTGTCGATTTCTGCGCGAAGTTGCGCCGACAACGGCACCCGCGCCATGATCGGGTCATCGCCGAGCCGCAGCGCCAGCAAAAGATACTTGGCCATCACGCGACGCGCTTCGAGCGTAAACACGCGGCGGGCTTCACGCACGCGGCCGACATTCACCGTCATCGACCACACGTCTTCGTCTTCCATGCCAGACTGAACCTTGAAGACAATGTTGCCGCTTCTCGTGCGCATCAGGCTGAGATCGATATTCTCAAAACTCCAACGCTTGCCGTTACGCTGGTCATCGACGGTGAGATTGCCGTTCTTGAGGCCGAGTTCGGCGAGGTCGTGGCCGTCGAGGCCAGTTGCACCCAGACTGTCGATCCAGGCAAGCAGTGCCGTGAAATTTTCAAACGTGCCCTTTTGCGACGGCTGTTCGGCGGAGCCGTTGGGCGCATCGGGACTGCGGGGAGAATCTACGTTCATGCCCGGCACTGACGTGGTCGCGATCGGCCGCTTGTCCGAGCCGGCGAAGATGGTGACGTTACCGCTCTGCTCGATCCGCACCGACATCTCAGCGCCGACCAGCGCAAGACGCTCTGCACGCACGCGCCCTGCTAACAGTGTCCTGCTAGAGAAGCCAACCTCGGCCTTTGGTGCGCTGGCGGCGATGGCGCCTTCCCCATCGCGCACGACGATGTCGCGCAGGCGAAGACGGATGCGGCCATTGCCGTCACGCTCAATCTGCGTGCCGCCGACCTGAACTTTGTAATTGTCGCCGAAATTGTCTTCGATCGCGCTGGTGAGCCAGGGTGTCGCGACGTCGAACTCGATCGGACCGCTGCCGAGCCGCCACCACAACACGGCGAACAGCAAACAGAAGACGGCGACGGCGGAGCCTCCGCCGATCAGTGTGCGCCGCAGCCACCGCCGTTGCAGGATTGAACCGATGCCCCGCCATAGCACCGCCGTCGGCGAAACCGCAGGCGCGGGTTTTGCCTTCCGCTTCGAACGCGAACGCAAGGCGGCCTTCATTTTCTGAAAGCTCGCCGCGCCGGGAATTCTTTGCTTTTTCGCCATTACCTCACGGACGCTCGCCCGCCCAAGCTAACAGCCAACGCAATAACGCCTGTGTGGCGATTCGTCGTTTCTGGCTGGGATTTCCCGTGAAAATCACCGCCACCGAAACCCATCATTTCCCTTATCATCATGACCTTGACCCTTTGAAAACGACGAAAGGAAGGCGCATGGCTGGCCCACTTACCCCCGGAAAAAAGGCCCCGTCTTTCTCCTTGCCCAAGGACGGTGGCGGCGACATTTCATTGTCTGATTTCGCCGGCCAGAATCTGGTGCTGTATTTCTACCCCAAAGCCGACACTCCTGGCTGCACCCGCGAGGCGCAGGCCTTCTCCAAATTGCGTGCGTCGTTTCAACGCGCCGGAACTGCGGTTCTGGGCGTCTCGGCCGACCCCGTGAAAGCGCAGGACAAGTTCAAAACCAAATACGACCTGAAGATCCCGCTGGCTTCCGATGAGACCCACAAGATGCTCACCGCCTATGGCGTCTGGGGGGAGAAATCCATGTATGGCCGCACCTACATGGGCATCGCCCGGGTCACCTATCTGATCGACGCGAAGGGCAAGATCGCCAGGGTCTGGCCGAAGGTTTCGGTCGATGGCCATGCGGAGGAAGTCCTCGAGGCCGCGAAGGCCTTGTGACGTTTACCATTTTGGAATCGTGTCACGATCCCGTTTCCGGAAAATTAACCACGGGAGGCTGATATCGCAGCATTCTAGTGGCCGGCTGTCCCTGCGCGGACCGGCGTGGGAGCGTCGATGTCGTATCGGTCCGAAGCCTACCATCCCCATGCCGGACAGCCTGCCCGGCACCATCAGCCGCAACGGCAAGCCCATCCGGTCAGCCGCCATGCGGCGACTGCGCGCGACTACATCCTGGGTCATGCCGGCCGGCAATTGCGCCTCGGGCCGATCGCCTTCTGGATCGTGGTCGGCACCGCGGTGATCATGGCGGTGTGGACCGTCGCTACAGCCACCTATTTCGCATTCCGAGAAGACGTACTCACCCGGCTGATCGGGCGTCAGGCGGAAATGCAGTTTGCCTATGAAGATCGTATCGCGGAATTGCGCGGACAGATCGATCGCATCACCGGCCGCCAACTGCTCGATCAGGAAACCTTCGAGCAGAAACTCGATCAGCTTCTGCGCCGCCAGACAGCGCTCGAACAGCGCGCGTCGAGCATGAACTCCGTCATCGATCCGACGATTACCGGTTCGATCAAGACGCCTCCGCGCGGAAATGCCGTCGATGTTCCGCCTGTGATGCCGAAGCCCTCGCCGATCGGCGACAAAACCAATTACGCGCCTCCGCCGGATCGCCGCGCGCAAAATGCGCCGGTTAAAGGCAGAGGTGTTGAAGCCGCGCTCGCGCGCGTGCAAACGTCGCTGGACCGCGTCGAACGCACGCAGGTCGCTGCGCTTTCTTCGATGGAAGATGGGTTTACCGCGAAGGCTGGCCGTATCCGCGGCGTGCTGGGCGAACTCGGTCTGGGCAAAGGACAATCCGTGCTGGCCGGCAGCGGCGTGGGTGGACCTTTTGTGCCGCTGAAGCCGAAGCCCAGCAGCAGCAGCTTCGATCAGCAGCTCTATCGGATCAACGTCGCCCGCGCCCAGGTGGAATCCCTCAACCGCACGCTCACCAATGTGCCGGTGCGCAAGCCCGTGGTCGGTGAAATCGAACTCAGCTCAGGCTTCGGCGTGCGGATGGACCCCTTCATCGGCGCGCCCGCCATGCATACCGGTCTCGATTTCCGCGGCGACATGGGCGAAGCGATCCGCGCCACCGCCGCAGGCAAGGTGACCAGCGCCGGCTGGAGTGGCGGCTACGGCAAGATGGTCGAGGTCGATCATGGCAATGGCTTTGCCACCCGCTACGGCCACATGTCTGAGATCGGCGTTTCGGTCGGACAGACCATCAAGATCGGCCAGGTCCTGGGCAAGATCGGCTCGACCGGCCGCTCCACCGGTCCGCACCTGCACTACGAAACCCGCGTCGATGGCTCAGCCGTTGATCCGCAGAAATTCCTGAAGGCCGGCACCCGGCTCGGGACGCTCTAATCCACATCCTCGACGCTCACAGGCGCCGTGCCGAAGGCGCGTTGCGCCAATGTCGCCGCCATGAACTGATCGAGATCGCCATCAAGTACGCCACTGCTGTCTGACGTCTGCACGCCGGTGCGCAGGTCCTTGACCATCTGATACGGCTGCAAAACGTAAGACCGGATCTGGTGCCCCCAGCCGATATCGGTCTTGAGCGCCTGCTCGGCCGCCGCCTTTTCCTCGCGCTTCTTCAATTCCTTCTCGAACAGCTTGGCGCGCAGCATGTCCCAGGCTTGCGCCCGGTTGCGGTGCTGCGACCGGTCGGCCTGGCAAAACACCACCGTGTTGGTGGGAAGATAGGTAAGCCGCACCGCGGAGTCGGTCTTGTTAACGTGCTGTCCGCCGGCGCCGCTCGCGCGCATGGTGTCGGTCTTCACATCCTTTTCGTCGATGTCTATGACGATGCGGTCGTCGATCACCGGGTAGACCTTCACGCTGGCGAATGAGGTATGCCGCCGCGCGTTGGAGTCGAACGGAGAAATACGCACCAGGCGGTGCACCCCGTCCTCGGTCTTCAGCCAGCCGAAGGCGTTGTGACCCTTGATCTGCACCGTTGCGGATTTGATGCCGGCTTCTTCGCCGGCGGTTTCTTCCAGATACTCAACCTTGTAGCCGTGCTGTTCGGCCCAGCGCGTGTACATGCGCAACAGCATGTTGGCCCAGTCCTGGCTTTCGGTGCCGCCCGCGCCGGCGTGCACTTCGACATAGGTGTCGTTGGAATCGGCTTCGCCGGAAAGCAGTGCTTCGAGTTCCTGCCGCGCCGCGTCGTCCTTCAGCTTCTTGAGCGCGGCTTCGGCCTCGGCGATGACGCTCTGATCCTTTTCGGACTCGCCCATGTCGATCAGCATGACCTGATCCTCAAGCTCGCGCTCGATACGGGCGATGCCGTTAAGCTGATTTTCCAGCGCGGTGCGCTCGCGCATCAATGTTTGGGCGCGCGCAGCGTCGTTCCAGAAGTTGGGATCTTCAGTCTGCTTGTTTAGCTCGGCCAGGCGCATCTTCGACGTATCGACGTCAAAGATGCCTCCTCAGCAGTCCCAGGGACCGCTTGATTTCCTCGACAAGACTCTCAGTTTCGGCGCGCATGCGTGTGATCTAGTTCGTGCTGGAGGGTAAAGCAACGGAGAAGCGGATTAGTACAGTCCGCCAGGCCCGCGGCGAATGTTGCGGTCGTCCTGAGGCGTAACCGACCATCCCCGGCCACCGCCGGTGCTGGTGGGAGCGCCACCGCCCGGGCTCGGATAGCCGAGGCTGGTACCACCGCCGTAATCGGCAGAGGCATAGCCGCCATCGGGTGGCGCGGTGCCTGGCTTGAAGCCCTCCAGAATGGATGGCTGGCCGGGCCCGACGCGCACGCCGGTCTTGGGATCGACACGGATGAGCTTGATGCCTGCCGGCACGCGGAACGGCACCGCCGGCTTGTTGGCGAGTGCGACCTTGAGGAAGGCCTTCGCGATCGGCGCAGCCAAACCGCCGCCGGTCGCCCTGGAGCCGATAGACCGCGGCTTGTCGTAACCGAGATAGACGCCGACGGCGAGATCGGGCGAGAAGCCGATGAACCAGACGTCCTTGGCATCGTTGGTGGTGCCGGTCTTGCCGGCGAGCGGCTTGCCCAGGTCTTTCATCACCGTGGCTGTGCCGCGCTGAACGACGCCTTCCATCATCGACGTGATCTGATAGGCAGTCATTGGATCGAGCACCTGTTCACGGCGATCGACAAGCGTCGGCTCGGGCTGATCGGCCCATTTCTCGGCATCGCAAGCGCGGCATTCACGCTCGTCGTGGCGGAAGATGGTGTGCCCGTAACGATCCTGGATGCGATCGATCAGCGTCGGCTTCACGCGCTTGCCGCCATTGTCGAGCATCGAATAGGCGGTCACCATGCGCAGCAGCGTGGTCTCGCCGGCGCCGAGCGAGAACGACAGGTAAGCCGGCAGATCGTCATAGACGCCGAACCGTTTGGCGTAGTCCGCGATCAGCGGCATTCCGATGTCCTGCGCCAATCGCACCGTCATCACGTTACGCGAGTGTTCGATGCCGAAGCGCAGCGTCGAAGGGCCGTAAAACTTGCCTTCGTAGTTTTCCGGTTTCCAGGTCTCCTGCCCGGGACCCTGATCGATCTCGAGCGGTGCATCGAGCACCACCGACGACGGCGTGTAGCCGTTGTCGAGCGCGGTGGCGTAAACGATCGGTTTGAACGCTGAGCCCGGTTGACGCAGCGCCTGCGTCGCGCGGTTAAACTGGCTCTGGTCGTAGGAGAAGCCGCCGACCATCGCGAGGATGCGCCCGGTCAGCGGATCCATGGCGAGGATGGCGCCGGAAATTTCCGGCACCTGGCGGAGACGATACATGCCGTCTTTCGCCTTGCCGTCCTTTTCGATCAGCGGATCGACATAAATCACGTCGCCGGGATTGAGCACCTGCGACACCTTCGCGGGCACGCGGCCTTTGCTCGGACCGGCAGCGGCTTTTGCCCATTTCACGCCGTCGAGCGGCACAATGCCGACGTCACGTTCCTTCGACACGGCGCCGGTCGGTCCACGCGACGGCTGGAAGCCGATGCGCGCGGTCTGTTCGCCAATTTCAAGCACCACGGCCATGCGCCACGGCGCGATATCCGACAGCGAGCGGACATCCGCCAACGTGACGCCCCAATCGCCGGTCAGTTCGATCGTCTGCACCGGACCGCGCCAGCCCTGGTTCTCGTCGAACTGGACGAAGCCATCGACCAGCGCCTTGCGCGCGACCACCTGAAGTTTCGGATCGAGCGTGGCGCGAACCGACAAGCCGCCCTCGTAGAGCTTCTTGGCGCCATAGCGGTCGTAAATTTCGCGCCGCACTTCTTCGGCAAAATATTCCGCGGCGAAAATATGCGCGCCGGTGGGACGTGCGGTGATGTCGAGTGGCGCTTTCTTGGCCGTTTCGCCGTCTTTCGCGCTGAGATAGCCGTTCTCGACCATGCGATCGAGCACGTAATTGCGGCGCTCGGTTGCGCGCTCGCGTTGACGATAAGGATTGAGGTCGCTTGGCGCCTTCGGCAGCGCCGCGAGGTAAGCAGCCTCCTGCACTGTCAACTCATGCACCGACTTGTCGAAATAGATCAGCGAGGCCGCCGCGATGCCGTAAGCACCGAGACCGAGATAGATCTCGTTCAGATAAAGCTCGAGGATCTTGTCCTTGGAATAGGTGCGTTCGATCTTGAGCGCGAGCATCGCTTCCTTGATCTTGCGATCGAACGACAGCTCGTTGGTGAGGAGAAAGTTCTTCGCGACCTGCTGGGTAATGGTCGAGGCGCCCTGCGGCCGGCGGCTCGAACCGTAATTCTGCACCAAAAACACCGCGGCGCGGGCCATGCCCGTGTAGTCGAGGCCGTTGTGCTCGTAGAAATTCTTGTCCTCGGCCGAGAGAAAAGCGTTGATCACCATCTTCGGCACGGCCTGGATCGGAATGTAGAGACGGCGCTGATTGGCGTATTCCGCCACCAGCGATCCATCGGCCGCATGCACGCGAGTCATCACCGGCGGCTCGTAATCCTGCAACTGGGAATAGTCCGGCAGATCCTGGGAGAAGTGCCAAAGAAGCACAGCCGCGCCCGCCACGCCGACCAGGAACAGGATCGTTCCTGCCGTGAACAGAAACCCGAGGAAACGCAGTACCAGCTTCATAGCTGAGCTATCCCATTCCAGCGCGACGATTTTTCGCTGCAGCCCCTGCCCGGCCGTCCGAGTTGCCCGAGCCTTTGGCAGCCGGATGAGTCGCGCCATTTTATGTTTAAACTGAGGCTCGTAACCTTGAAAGGGTTATTGACCGGAGGGGACCGCCGGCGGGCCCGCGATCCGGGTGCTGAAGTAAGTGTCGACCGCACTCACGACTGCGTCCGCCGTGCGGGATCGCCATGCTTCCGAGGTCAATTGCTTGAGGTCTTCCCGGTTCGACACGTATCCGAGCTCGATCAGCACCGACGGCACGTCGGCGGCCCGCAACACGCGAAACCCGGCTGATTTCATGGGGTTCTTGTGCATCCGGGCCACGGTTTTGATCTCGCTCACCAGGCTACGGGCGAAGTGGCTGGAGAAAGTTTTGGTCTCGCGCTGGGCGAGATCGATCAGGATGTCGGCGACATCGCCGGGCTCGCTGGAGAGATCCATGCCCGCGATCACATCTGCTTTATTCTCGGCTTCCGCGAGCTTTCCGGCTTCCGCGTCGGAAGCGGTTTCCGACAGCGTGTAGATGGTCGCGCCCTGCGCATCGCCATCGCCGCGCCCCAGCGCGTCGGCATGGATGGAGATGAACAGCGACGCCTGCCGTTGCCGCGCCATCCGCACCCGCTCCGCCAGCGGGATAAATACGTCATCGGTCCGCGTCATCGCCACACGATAGCGGCCGACTTTTTCAATCTTATCGCGCAGCAGCAGCGCAAAATTGAGCACGATGGATTTCTCATTTTCACCGCTGGCGGCATGGGTGCCGTTGTCGATGCCGCCATGTCCCGGATCGAGCACGATCAGCGGCCGGGGATCGCCCGGGCTTTTATTCTCATACTCGGCTTTCTTGACCTGAGGAGCCACGCGGTTGTCCTGCGCAATGGTGCGCAGGAAGGTCTCGCGATCGATGGCGGTGAGATCGAGGATCAGCCGCGCCGGCTGTCCTTCTGCGGCGTCGAGAATATAGGCCTTGTCGATCCGTACCGGCTTCTTCATGTCGAGCACGATGCGCGATCCGCCCTGCATCACCAGCCCATAGCGGAACGCCTTGACCAACCCGC
Source organism: Bradyrhizobiaceae bacterium (assembly GCA_947481685.1). Classification (GTDB taxonomy): domain Bacteria; phylum Pseudomonadota; class Alphaproteobacteria; order Rhizobiales; family Xanthobacteraceae; genus CANKHA01. The sequence goes on along the minus strand of CANKHA010000008.1, from coordinate 24,867 downwards.
GTCCGCTGTCGCCGGCCTTGGGTTTGAGCTGAAAGACCACCTGCGGCAGGTCGACGATCACCCGATAGGGATCGGCCAGCGTGAAGGCGCGAATGTCGATCCTGCCGCTGAGATCGATCACAAACCGGGTCTGATTCTCGTCGCCGCCGATTCGAAAATCGATCGCCACCGGGTAATTGGCCGCCGCGGCGGTTCCCACCCATGCCAAAGGAGCCAGCGGGCCAGGCCCGGCAGCGCCCACAACCGCGGCAAGTGCAAAAATGAGGCTTTTCGCCCGGATAGACACCGAATCCAGCCCTCCTGACCTCTGCTTACTCCATAAGGCCCGGACCGTGAATCGGAACTTACGACCCCGGTAACCACCGGCGGTAACCGGATTTTTCGGCCCAGAGACCGTGCTTGCTATCGGAGCCCCCCGGCCTTAAGAAAGGTCTGCTGACGGTTACTAGTACCGGTTGTGCCGCGTTCGGACATCCGGCAGGCCCACCCCAAGGGATCGTTTCCCTGATCGTTCTCCAGAAGAGGCGATACGGTGGGCACCCAGGCCAGCTTCTGGCCCTTGCCGATGCCCTTGTTGAACAGCCGGATTGTCCGCAAGGCGAAATCCTTGCGAGGCGGCCTGTCGCCGCCAACCCTCAGCGCCAGAAACCACGGCCGCTTTCGTGCTGCCGTCGCTAGGGCCCGAAATCATGGCCAACATACGCCTCAAGATCCGGCTTCCTCGCCAGCGCGGTGCGTCCGCGCGCGTGAGCGATGCCGCATCGGCGCCTGTGGCTGCTTCGGCCAACACCTCATCTCTCCTTGTTTTCACCAGTAATCAGGCAGTTCGCGCCTTGCGCCGCCCACCGCTACCGTTGCGTCCAACGGCGCCGGCGAGCCGGGCTGCCGCTATGAGAAAAATCAATGCCCAACAAAATGCTGATCGACGCGACCCACCCGGAAGAAACCCGGGTGGTGGTTCTGCGCGGCAACCGTGTAGAAGAATTCGACTTCGAGTCTGCCACCCGTAAACAACTTCGCGGCAATATCTATCTTGCCAAGGTGACGCGCGTGGAGCCGTCGCTTCAGGCCGCCTTCGTCGATTACGGCGGCAACCGCCACGGCTTCCTCGCCTTCTCCGAAATCCATCCTGACTACTATCAAATTCCTGTCGCCGACCGGCAGGCTCTGATTGAGGACCTCGAGCGCGCGGCGCGCGACGCCGACGACGAGGACGAAAAGCGCGCGGGTCGCCGTCGCGGAGGCCGCAACCGCGGTGCGCAACGCCAGGACAGATCCGTCAAGAGCGCGCCGATCGACGACGCGCATGACACGGAAGCCTCCAGCGACACCGTCACCGACATGTTGCAGGGCGAAGCGCCCTCCGAGTTTCGAGCCGATGACATCGCCGATCCTCTGGTGATGCCCTCGACGCCGGAGCATCTGGCGTCCGGCGATCTCACCCCGCAAGAACCGATCGGGCTGATCCAGCAGGCGGAGACGGAAGATCCGTCCGAGACCAGGATGGAAATGGTCTCTCATCCGCATCCTCACGACGATCTGCACGATGCCGAGCTCACGCCCGAAGAGCCGATCGGGATGATCCAGCAGGCAGAGTCCACGGAACCTGCCGAAGCCACCGAGCGGGTCGATACTGACTCCCATGGCGACGATCACGGTCACGACGAAGACGGCGAGCACGAACAAGCGCCGGTGGAATCCGTCGGTGGCGCCGATGCCATGGAAGAAATGCCGGAACGCTCGCATCGCGGCCGCCGGCAATACAAAATTCAGGAAGTGATCAAGCGCCGGCAAGTGATGCTGGTGCAGGTTGTGAAAGAAGAGCGCGGCACCAAGGGCGCGGCGCTGACCACCTATCTCTCCCTCGCCGGCCGTTATTCGGTTCTGATGCCGAACACCGCGCGCGGCGGCGGCATCAGCCGCAAAATCACCGACTCCACCGATCGCAAGCGGCTGAAGGAAATTGCACAGGACCTGGAAGTGCCGGAAGGCATGGGCGTGATCCTGCGCACCGCAGGCGCGAGCCGCACCAAGACCGAAGTGAAGCGCGATTTCGAATATCTCCTGCGGATGTGGGAGACCGTGCGCGACCTGACGTTGAAATCCACCGCGCCGAAGCTCACCTATGAAGAAGGTTCGCTGGTCAAACGTTCGATCCGCGATCTCTACAACAAGGAAATCGACGAAGTCATCGTCTCGAGCGAGGAAGCCTACAAGGACGCCAAGGACTTCATGCGCATGCTCATGCCGAGCCATGCGAAGAATGTGAAGCTCTACAAGGATGTCCAGCCGCTGTTCACGCGCTACGGCATCGAGAGCCAGCTCGACGCGATGTTCTCGCCGACCGTGCAATTGCGTTCGGGCGGCTACATCGTGATCAACCAGACCGAAGCGCTGGTTGCGATCGACGTCAACTCCGGCCGCGCCACCAAAGAACACCATATCGAAGATACGGCGCTGAAGACCAACCTCGAAGCAGCCGAAGAAGTCGCGCGCCAGCTGCGTATGCGCGACCTCGCGGGTTTGATCGTCATCGACTTCATCGACATGGAGGAGAAGCGCAACAACCGTTCGGTCGAGCGCAAGGTGAAGGAGTGCCTGAAGCACGACCGTGCGCGTATCCAGGTCGGCGGCATCTCGCATTTCGGCCTGCTCGAAATGTCGCGCCAGCGCATCCGCACCAGCGTGCTGGAAAGCTCGACGGAGAAATGCCCGGCCTGCGGCGGCAGCGGGCACGTTCGTTCGGTCGCGTCGGTCGCATTGCAATTGTTGCGCTCGCTGGAAGAAACGCTGATCAAGGGGGCTACGCATAGCCTGATCGTGCGCACGCGCGCCGAAGTCGCGATCTATGTGCTCAACCACAAGCGCGCGCATTTGCGCAGCCTCGAAGAGCGATTCCGCGTCACGCTGACCATCACGACAGATCCGAGCATCACCGGCCAGGTTTCGTTCGCGATCGATCGCGGCGAGCAGGTCCATACAGTGGAAGCCGCCAAGGCGCTGCTCGCAGCCCAACCGGTTGCCTTCGCACCGATGGTCGAGGAAGAAGACGACGAGGAATTCGAGGACGAGGCGGAGAGCGAGGCCGAGGGCGAGAGCGGCACCGAAAGCGAGAGCGAGAACGAGAGCGAGGGCGATACCGAAAGCGAAACGGAAACCGCCGAAGCGCAAGCCGAAAGTCCACGCGAAGACGGCACCGGTCCGCGTCGCAAGCGCCGTCGCAGGCGCGGACGGCGCGGTGTCGGCGAAGGCCGCGAACCGCGCGAGCCGGGCAGCCAGCGCGAAGGCGCCGTGCAGGCCCATGAGGGCGAGCGCAGCGACGAGCACGCCGGCGACGATCACGACCAACCTCAGGAGAATGGCAGCGAGCCTGCGTCCGAGAATGGCGAACGCAGCGCGCAAAACGGCGACAACGGCCGGCCGCCGCGTGACGGTGAACCACGCCGCAGGCGTCGTGGCCGCCGGGGTGGACGCCGCAATAGGCGTGATCGCGATCCGAACAGCCCTGGAGACAATGGCGCTGGAGAAAACGGCGGCCAGGACGAAAATGGCGCGCCGCAATACGCGCAGGACAACGACATCGTCGAAAGCACCCCAACGCCGCGGATCGAACCGTCCGCAGTCGGACAGGAACTAGGATCGATGAGCCGGGATATCCCGGAACGTCAGCCCACGGCGATGGCGCAACCCGTTCCGGCTATCGAGGCAGAAGCACCGAAGCGCCGTTCTACCGTGCGCGAACCCGCACCGACCTTTACGTCCGGTCAGGGCTTCGCGCCTGTCCCGATGCCGCAGGCTGCTCCGGCTGTGGTGAGTACATCACCGGCGCCTGCCACCGAAGCAGCGGACGAAACCAAGCCGCGCAAGACAGGCTGGTGGGCGAAGCGTCTGCTGGGCGAATAACGATCACGTATCGAGGCGGCGACAACGCCGTCTCGCCTTCCTTCGCAACCGCGGTTGCTGCGCCATCCAAGCGCCGATTCCCCTCACCGCTTCGCGCATACCCTCAGTGCGAAGGGCGCAATAGCGAAGCGTATTGCGCCGCGTCATGGGACAGGCGGATCACGCTTCGCTGATCCGCCCTACGAGCTCTGGCACTTCACCTCTCCCCGTAAGCGGGGAGAGGCCGAACTCTCAAATTTGATCCACGATACCGGCCGGCCGTCCCAGACGATGTGCCCAGGCACGATAAAAACGCGTGGTGATTTCAAGCCAGATCATGACGAAAACAAAATAGAAGACTACGAGAGGAGCCGCCATCAGTGTGCCGCTCGGCGCTGGAAGTTCGACGCCAGTTGCTAGTTCAAATAAAAGCACGAGCAAAAACCCAAATACGAAAACAAGCGCGTACGGAACGAGTATCCACAACAGCACTGCGACGGCACCGATCACCAGCGCACGCGGTCGGATATCCTGAAAAGCATTTGCAATGTCGGCTTGCGGCGCATCGATCGCAATAGCGGGAAACAGCATTTGGGGAAACAACAAGACGAGCGCGCTTGTAATGAACCCCATCGCACTCAAAAATGCTCCCGCCGTTTCGGTCAAATTAAGGCACACAGCGGAAACGCAAGCGAAGACGGCAGTGTAGCAAAAATACATGCGCGTGCGAGGGCTGGAGAAATCGAGCACATAACGCTGCGTAACTTCTCCAAGCAGCAAATAGCGATAAAAGGCGATGCACGGCGGAGTAAAGAGAAGGCTCAATAGAACCACCAACGCTAACCGCGCGAGCTGTCGCCAAACTACAAGCCCCTCGAATTCCTCCGGCGCGAGTAGCAGGTCAAGAACGAAATCCGCGACTATCAACACGAACAGAATTGTTGTCATCTTCGGCATGGCGCGCATAGCGCGCCACCCGCCCCGCCAGCTTTGCCAGGCGGTGAGGAAAATCGGCAGCTTCACTTCGGTCATCATTCTCTCTCCAACCAATCCCCGATCCGCGCCACCGCCTCGCGCATGTCGTCGGCTGAACCGGCGTAGCTGAAGCGCAAAAATTCCTTGCCGTGCAGCGGGTCGAAGTCGAGCCCGGGCGTTGCGGCAACGCCCGCCTGCTCCAGCATGCGCTTCGCGAAATCGAGACTGTCCTGCGTGAAGCGCGAGACATCGGCGTAGAGATAAAACGCGCCGTCCACCGGCAGGAAACGGTCGAGGCCGACCTTCGGCAAACCCTCGAGCAGAATACGCCGGTTTTCCTCATAGCCGTGTTTCACCGTTTCCATTTCCTCGCGGCCGTCGAATGCGGCTTCCGCGGCGATCTGCGACAGCGTCGGCACCGAGATCGCGAGATTTTGCTGCAGCCGTTCGATCGGCCGCACCAGAGTTTCGGGCACGACGAGCCAGCCGACACGCCAGCCGGTCATGCAGAAATATTTCGAGAAGGAATTCACCACCGTGACATTGGATGACAGCTTGACCGCGGTCTCCGCGGGAAAGGCGTAGTCCAGCCCGTGATAGATCTCGTCGGAGATCACGCGGATGCCTTCGGCCTCCGCTGCTTCAATCAGAACGCGCAGCGCTGAAGCATCCATCATTGTGCCGGTTGGATTTGCCGGACTGGCAATCATCACGCCCTTGAGCGGCTTGCGGCGATGTTCCACCAACAGCGCTTCCGCCGTCATCGCCCAGCGTGTTTCGGCAGAGGTCGCGATCAACACCGGCTCGCAACCGAGCGCGGAAAGAATGTGCCGGTATGGCGGATAGCCGGGATTGGCAAGCGCAACGCGGTCGCCCGCTTCGAACAGCGCCAGAAACGCGAGAATGAATCCGCCGGACGAGCCGGTGGTCACGACCACGCGGGCGGGGTCGAGCGCGAGACCATATTGCTCGCCATAGTGACGCGCGATGCGTTGCCGCAGCGACGGGATTCCGAGCGCTTCGGTATAGCCGAGATAACTGCCCGATAACGCTGCCCGCGCCGCCGCAAGCGCCGTGGCAGGCGCGGAGGCCGCAGGCTGCCCGACCTCCATGTGAATCACCCGGCCGCCGTCGGCCTCGATTCTGGCCGCCGCCGCCATCACGTCCATCACAATGAAGGGCGGTACATCGCTGCGCAGCGAGGGGGCAACCAGTTGTTTGGCCTTCTCAAGCATAGCGCCGCCACCCGGCCTGGATCTGCATCCACCGCCCCGCTGTTGCCGCATTCAACCGCTTCCCTGCGGCATGCGGTTTCGCCCGGATTTGCTGGGCATGGCGCGTGTTCCGGAACATCAGTTGACCGCTGTGTTTCACATCCCTAGCGTGCGCTCTTACTACACATTCTTGAGATTCATGACCCCGATGAGCCTGGTGGAAAGACCTATCAAGGGACGGCGGTTGACGCCAGCTTTCCGCCTTGCGGCCGGTGCCTTGGCGGCGCTCCTTTGGCTGCCCGTATCCGCGCGCGCGCAAAGCGGTGTCATCCGCGATGCCGAAACCGAGCAACTGCTGCGCGAATACAGCGCGGCCATTCTGCGCACCGCCGGGCTCACGCAGCAGAATATCCGCATCGTCATCATCAACGACCGCAGCTTCAACGCCTTCGTTGCCGACGGCCATCGCATCTTCATCAACTCCGGAACACTCAGCGAAGCAACGACGCCGAACGAAGTGATCGGCGTGCTCGCGCACGAGACCGGCCATCTCGCCGGCGGTCATCTCGCCAAGATGCGCGAGCAATTGAAAAACGCTTCGACCCAATCGATTCTGGCCACCGTTCTCGGCGTTGGAGCGATGGTGGCCGCAGCGCAAAGCGGCAGCGTCAACGCCAGCAATGCCAGCATGGCCGCGTTGATGGCGCCGCAGGAAGTGATCCGCCGCACCCTGCTCTCCTACATCCGCGGACAGGAAGAACAGGCGGATCGTGCCGGCGTAAAATTCCTCACCGCCACCGGCCAGTCGCCGAAGGGCATGTACGACACCTTCAAGCGGCTGTCGGACCAGATCCTGTTCTCGGCGCGTTTCGCCGACCCTTACACGCAGTCGCATCCCATGCCGGCCGAACGCGTCGCGTCGCTTGCCGAGCTCGCCAAGGCGAGCCCCTACTGGGACAAGAAAGACCCCCCGGAGCTGCAGCAGCGTCATGACCTGATGCGCGCCAAGTTATACGGCTTCATGGACCGGCCGGATGCCGTCGCGCGCCGTTATCCGCCGAGCGACACCAGCCTGCCTGCGCGCTATGCCCGCGCCATCTCGGCGTACAAGCATTCCGACCTGCGCGGCGCGTTCGCCCAGATCGATGGCCTGATCCAGGCACAACCGAACAATCCTTATTTCTATGAGCTCAAGGGCCAGGCGCTGCTGGAAAGCGGCCAGGTCGCCGCGGCGATCCCGCCGTTGCGGCATGCCGCGCAAGCGGCGCCAAATCCGGCGCTGATCCAGATCATGCTGGCGCAGGCACTGATCGCCTCGAAAGATGCCAAGGCCGCGGACGAAGCGGTGGCGCTGCTGCGCACGGCGCTCGCTAAGGAACCGGAAAGCTCGGAAGGCTATACCCAGCTCGCGATGGCATATGGACGTAAAGGCGATCTCGCGCAGGCCGATCTCTCCTCCGCTCTGGCGGCGGTGATGCGCGGCGATGCGCGCACCGCGCGCGATCTCGCCACGCGCGCCAAAACACGTTTCCCCGTCGGGAGCCCAGGCTGGGTGAAGGCTGACGATATTGTCGCCTCCAAAGCCAAGACCAATTGAGCCGAAAAAGGATACGCCGATGACCTCCACTCTGCGCCTGTTCGTTGCGACGGCGATCCTGTTTGCGGCGCCCGTATTGCCCGCCTCCGCCCAGAGCGTGTCTCCTGCCCAGCGCACGGAGATCGAGGCCATCATCAAGAACTATCTCGTCAAGAATCCCGAGGTTCTGCAGGAAGCCTATGCGGAACTCGAAAAGCGCCAGGCCACACTGGAAGCCGCCAAGCACCAGGCCGCGGTGAAGGACCATTCGGAAGCGCTGTTCAATTCCAAGCGACAGGTCGTGATCGGCAATCCGCAGGGCGACGTCACCATGGTCGAGTTCTTCGATTACAACTGCGGCTACTGCAAACGCGCCCTCTCCGACATGCTTGAGCTCATGAAGAACGACTCCAAGCTCCGGGTCGTGCTGAAGGAGTTCCCCGTCCTTGGCGAAGGCTCGGTGGACGCCGCAAAGGTGGCAGTCGCCGCGCGGATGCAGGACGCTACCGGCAAGAAATATCTCGATTTCCACCAGAAGCTGCTGAACAACCGCGGCGCCGTCGGCAAAGCGCAGGCGCTGGCCGCCGCCAAGGACGCCGGGTTTGATGTGGCCCGCCTGGAAAAGGACATGGCCGGCGATGAGCCCAAGGCGACGATCGAGGAAAGCTTCAAGCTGGCCGATGCGCTCGGTCTGAGCGGCACCCCAAGCTATGTAGTCGGTTCCGAGGTCGTGGTCGGCGCCGTCGGGCTTCCCAATCTGAAGGAAAAGATCAACGCGGCCCGCTGCGGCAAGGCCACTTGCTGAGGCGCGCAATCGGCAAAACCGGGTTCCCTCGTTTACTTTATTGGTAAATGGGCCCGGTTCGTTCCATTCCGGCTTCCCCTTGTCCCTCCGGGCACCTATAAAAGTCCGGTCTGAGTGCCTATTGCGCTGATCCGGCACCGAAATCCGCTATTAAACGGTCATGGCCAAAACCATTTACATCCTCAACGGTCCGAATTTGAACCTGCTCGGCAGCCGAGAGCCGGAGAAGTACGGGCGCGCGACTCTGAAGGATGTGGAAGCCCTGTGCCGGAAAACGGCAAAGGACCATGGTTTCGGCATCGAGTTCCGCCAGTCCAACCGTGAAGGCGAATTGATCGACTGGATCCATGAGGCCAGGGCCAACAAGGCCGCCGGTATCATCATCAATGCCGCAGGCTATAGTCATTCGTCGGTGTCGATTCACGACGCCTTGCTGGCGGCCAATACGCCGGTTATCGAAGTGCATATTACCAACATTCATGCCCGGGAAAGCTTCCGTCACCATTCCTTCGTCGCCATGGCTGCCAAGGCTTCGCTCTGCGGCTTCGGAATCGAAGGCTACGCGCTGGCGATTGCCGGTCTCGCCGCCATGACCACCACAAACAAGAAGAGTTGAACCGTGGCCTCTAAGCCCAAAGGAAAATCCACACCCAAATCCAAACCAGCCGCAACGTCGGCGGTGGACAAGGGAATGATCCGCGAGCTCTCCGCTCTGCTCGAGGAAACAGGCCTGAGCGAAATCGAGATCGAGCATTCCGGCTTGCGTGTCCGCGTCGCACGCGGCGGCCAGATGATGACGGCCTCGATGGCCGCGCCCGTCGCAACGGCTATCGCCCCCATCGGAATCACTTCAACCGCCCCGCCCGATCCGGCCAAGAATCCAGGCGCCGTGGCCTCCCCGATGGTGGGCACCGCCTATCTCTCGGCTGAGCCTGGCGCGCGCCCCTTCGTCGAAGTCGGCAGCAAGGTTCGCGCCGGCCAGACGCTCCTGATCATCGAAGCGATGAAGACGATGAATCAGATCCCGGCGCCGCGCGCGGGCACTGTGGTCCAGATCATGATCGAGGACGGCAAGCCGGTGGAATTCGGCGAACCGCTGATGATCATCGAATGACAGTGCTCGTCACAGCTGGCTTAGGCTGGCGGTTCTGACATGTTCGACAAAATCCTGATCGCCAATCGCGGTGAGATTGCGTTGCGCGTCTTGCGGGCCTGCAAGGAGCTCGGCATCGCGACCGTTGCCGTGCATTCCACCGCCGACGCTGACGCCATGCATGTGCGCCTCGCCGACGAAAGCGTCTGCATCGGACCGCCGGCGGCGCGCGACAGCTATCTCAACGTGCCCGCGCTGCTGGCAGCCTGCGAGATCACCGGCGCCGATGCCGTGCATCCCGGCTACGGCTTCCTCTCGGAGAACGCGCGCTTCGCCGAAATTCTCGGCGAGCACAAGGTTCATTTCATCGGCCCGAAGCCGGAACATATCCGCATCATGGGCGACAAGATTGAAGCCAAGCGCACCGCGAAGCGGCTCGGCATTCCGGTCGTTCCCGGCTCCGACGGCGGGATCAAGAGCGACGTTGAAGCCATGGCGGTCGGCCGCGAGATCGGCTTCCCGCTTCTGGTGAAAGCCGCAGCCGGTGGCGGTGGCCGCGGCATGAAGGTTGCCCTCACTGAAGCGGAGCTTTCCACCGCGCTGTCCACCGCGCGCTCCGAAGCGCAGGCCGCCTTTGGCGACGATGCCGTCTATCTGGAAAGATATCTGCAGAAGCCGCGCCACATCGAGATCCAGGTGCTGGGCGATGGCCGCGGTAATGCCATCCATCTCGGCGAGCGCGATTGCTCGCTGCAGCGGCGGCATCAGAAGGTTCTGGAAGAAAGCCCCTCTCCCGCGCTGAACGTTGCCGCGCGCGATGTCATCGGTGAAATAGTCGCTGCCGCCATGCGCGAGCTGAAATATCTCGGCGTGGGCACGGTCGAATTCCTCTACGAGGATGGCGAATTCTATTTCATCGAAATGAATACCCGCATTCAGGTCGAGCATCCGGTGACAGAGATGATCACCGACATCGATCTTGTGCTTGAACAGATTCGTGTCGCGGCCGGTGGCGATCTGCCATTGACGCAAAAGGAAGTGCGATTCCACGGCCACTCGATCGAATGCCGCATCAATGCGGAAAATCCGGTCTCGTTCCGGCCCTCACCCGGCAAGATCGCGCATTATCACGCGCCCGGCGGCCTTGGCGTCCGCATCGATTCAGCGGTCTATCAGGGCTACACTATTCCGTCCTATTACGACTCCCTGGTCGGCAAACTGATCGTCCATGGCAAGACCCGGCCGGAATGTCTGATGCGCCTCAAGCGTGCACTCGATGAAATGGTGGTCGATGGCGTCGAGACGACACTTCCGCTGTTTCGCGCACTCGTCCGCGAGCCGGCGATCATCGACGGCGATTACCACATCCATTGGCTTGAACAGTTCCTCGCCGGCGGCGGGATGGAGCCGTAGGGAAATCGCATGGCCGTTGCGCAATGGCGGAAGGCGATTTCATTGCAACCGATCCTGCTCACGGCAGGCTTGCTGTTGCTGATCGGCCTCAGCGCAGCGACGGTGCTGCTTGTCCAGCGCTCCGCCGCAGAATCCCTCTGGGTTGCCCACACCTTGCGCGTGCAGGATCGCTTCTCCAGTCTGTTGCTGGAATTGCGGCGTACCGAAGCGTCCCAGCGTGGATATCTCTACACCGGCAACGGCGCCTACCTCGAAGAGTATCGCGCTGCCGTCCAGACGGCCCCCAAAAACTCGATGAACTCAAGGAGCTCACATCCGACAATGATGTCCGCTTGAGAGATCTGGAAATCATGGACGCGATGATCGGCATCAAGCTTGCGGAAATGAACAGGAGCATCGAACTTTACGGCGCCGGCCGACGTGAACAAGCTCAGGCACTGGTGCGAAGCGGCGATGGCCGTGCGATGATGAATGCCTTGCGTGACCAGATCGAAACCACAATCGCCGACGAAGGCAGGCTGCTTGATCGTCGCACCAAGGATGCAAGACAAACAAACGCCACCCTGCTCGTTCTTACCCTGTTGGGTGCCGGCCTGATTGCCTTGTTTGGCGGTCTCTCCGTCTTTTTCATGCAGCGAACTATCCGCCAGCGCGAAGCCGCGCAGTCCGAGCTCGCCGCCACCAACGACAACCTCGAACAGATCATTGAATACCGGACGGCGGATCTCAAGGAAGCCAACGACGAGCTCCAGCGGTTCGCCTATATCGTCAGCCACGACCTGCGCGCGCCGCTCGTCAACATCATGGGCTTCACCACCGAGCTGGAAAACCTGCGGAAGGACATCTTCGACGAGATTGAGAAGCTTCGGAAGGAACTCGCCAGGCTCCAGGCAGAGTCGGATACCGCACCTGCGGCCGGAAATCTCGCCAGCGATTTCGACGAGGCCATTGGATTTATTAAGTCATCCATCACTAAGATGGACCGGCTGATCAACGCGGTGCTACGCCTGTCACGCGAGGGTCGCAGGGAATTCAAGCCGGAACTGGTTGATATGAACCTTCTCCTGAGGAGTATCCGCGATACACTCGCCCATCAGGCGACGGAGGCAAACGCCAACGTGACGATCGGTGACCTGCCAGCCATCACGAGCGACAGATTTGCGCTTGAGCAGGTCTTCTCAAACCTCGTGGATAATGCTTTGAAATATCTGCGCGCCGGCGTGCCCGGGCAGATCGAAATCACCGGCCGGGAAATGGCGACGGCTATGGTGTACGAGGTCAAGGATAATGGCCGGGGTATCGACGCCTCCGACTATCAACGTATCTTTGAGCTGTTCCGGCGTGCGGGTGTTCAAGACCGTCCCGGCGAAGGCATCGGCCTCGCCCACGTTCGCGCTTTGGTGCGCAGGATTGGCGGATCGCTCTCGGTGAAATCGGAATTGGGTCAGGGCGCCGTCTTTACGGTGAGCCTGCCGCGGTTCTGGAGTGAGCAGAAAGACAGGAGTGAGGCAGCATGAGCGATCACGTCACCATCATCATGATCGAAGATGACGAAGGTCACGCCCGGCTGATCGAGAAAAATATTCGCCGCGCGGGCGTCAGCAACGAGATCATTCCTTTCAACAACGGCACCGACGCCATCAAATTTCTTCTCGGTCCCGACGGCACCGGTGCCACTAACAAGGGCAAGGCGCTGCTCATCCTGCTCGATCTCAATCTGCCCGACATGACCGGCATCGATATCCTCAGGCGCGTGAAGGAAAACGAGCACCTCAGGCGCTCCCCGGTCGTGGTGTTGACCACCACTGATGACGCCAAGGAAATCCAGCGCTGCTATGATCTTGGCTGTAACGTCTACATTACCAAGCCCGTGAACTACGAAAACTTCGCCAATGCCATTCGGCAATTGGGGCTGTTCTTTTCCGTCATTCAGGTTCCTGCGACCTCTTGATGCACAATCCGCCGATAAAGCTCCTGTTTATCGACGATGATCCCGGCCTCGCGCGCCTGGTGCAAAAGCGGCTTGCTCCCCAGGGTTTTGATGTCGAGCACGCAATCTCAGGCGCCGACGGTCTGGCACGGTTGTCGGCTGGCGGCATCGACGCCATTGCTCTCGATCAAAGCATGCCAGGCATTGACGGCCTCCAGACGCTCGCCAGCATCCTGAAACTGCTCGAACCCCCGCCGGTGATTTTTGTCACGGCCTCTGAAGACAGCCGCATTGCCGTTGGCGCGCTCAAGGCAGGCGCCGCCGATTATGTGACAAAAGATTTACAGGGCGAATTCATTCCGCTGCTGAAAGCCGCGGTTGAGCATGCGCTGGAAAATACGCGGATGCGCCGGGCCAAGGAGCAGGCCGAAGCGGAAATCCGCGCCGCACGCGATCGTTTCGAAGCCCTTGCCGCAGAACGCGAGGTTTTGTTGCGGGAGGTCAATCATCGCGTCGGAAATTCACTGCAGCTGATCGCCTCGATGCTGCACATGCAAGGCAGCGCGGGCTCGAGCGACGAGGTGAAAACGGCGTTGACGCAAGCGACCAATCGGGTGATGGCGGTGGCAGAGGTGCATCGCCGGCTCTACATCTCCGGCGACGTGACATCGGTTGCGGTGGATCAATATCTGAAGGCGCTGGTCGATGACCTTCGCATTTCCTCGGAAAGCGGCGAGCTCGAGCAGTTGAGCATTTCCACCGAAACGGTCGAAACCGAGCCGGACCGCGCGATTGCTATCGGCATCATCGTCAACGAGCTCGTCACCAATGCGTTAAAATACGCCTATCCCTCTGGATCCGGCCCGATCCGCGTCACATTGAAATCAACCGGCCCAACGCACGCTATGGTGAGCGTGGAAGACGAAGGGATCGGTTACGACGGCCATTCTCCCTCGTCCACCGGCGGTCTTGGCGGACGCATCGTCAAGGCGATGGCCGAAAAACTCGGGGCCTCCATTCGTCACGACAGCTTGGGTAAAGGCACCCGCGTCGAAATCGCATTTGCGGTCGATGCCGCGCGATAAGCGGCGCTTCAGTGAACGGCCACGAGCCTCATCAGCAAATTTCCGGCGTCGCGCAGACTGTAAGGTTTTGCCAAAAAGACCGAGCGCGGCACCAACCTGTCCTTGTCGGTTGGCCGCCAGTGGCCTGATGCGTACACAATGGGCAAATCGGGGCGCAGCAGGCGGACCCGGGTTGCCAATTCCGAACCGTCCATGGCACCCGGAAGATCGATGTCGGTGAACAGGGCATCGACCTGCGCGCCGGACGCAATGTGCGAAAGCGCTTCGGCGGCATTAGATACCAGCATGACGCCGAACCCCTGCTCTTCCAGTGCATCGGCGATCATCACGCCGATCAATGCCTCGTCTTCCACAACCAGTATGTTGGCGCTTTGGCGTATGGGAACCATTTGACCCATCACAACCTCCTCGTATTCGTCCCGAGTGGCCAACGCCTGATTACGGTTTTGTTTTCAATCTTGCTTCAATTTGTGGATTTCATGCCTAGCAACCCGTTAACGCACCTCCACATCGGGCCGAGACCGTCGTAGATTACCGGCGCATGATCCGGCGAAGTGGGAACCGGTTCGCCGAATAAGATCATGCGCGAGTCTAAAGTTAGCGCGCGATCGGACGCAAAACCGGTGCCCACTTTTGCTGATCGCGCGCCGTTCCAGGGATACGCATGGCCAGCCGCGATAACGCAGCCGTTGAGATCACGCCCGAGGTTCTGCTGAAGGCCTATGCCTGCGGCATTTTTCCGATGGCCGAAAGCGCCGACGACAACGCGCTCTACTGGATCGAGCCGGAAATGCGCGGCGTCATTTCGCTCGATGCCTTCCACGTCCCCGGAAGACTCGCGCGCACGGTACGGTCCGACCGTTTCACCGTGGCGATCAATCGCGATTTCGAAGGCGTGATCGACGGCTGCGCCGCCCCACAGGCCGGCCGCGGCAGAACCTGGATCAATGGCCGCATCCGCAATCTCTATCGCAGGCTTTACGAGCGCGGCCATTGCCACAGTGTTGAAGTCTATGAAGGCGATGAATTGGTGGGCGGGCTCTACGGCGTCAGCCTGGCGCGCGCGTTTTTCGGCGAAAGCATGTTTCACCACGCACGCGATGCGTCGAAGGTCGCGCTGGTTCATCTCGTGGCGCGGCTGCGCGCCGGCGGATTCACGCTGCTCGATACCCAGTTCGTGACGGATCACCTGAAGACATTCGGAGCCTCGGAGATACCGCGGCGTCAGTATCACAAAGAGCTTGAAGCAGCGCTGGTGGGAGAAGCAGACTTTGCCGCGCTTCCACTCGATCGTCCGGTCACGGGCGCTGAAGCGTTGCGGCACGCCCGCGCAAGCGCATGATCCGGCGAAGTGGGAACCGGTTCGCCGATAAAGATCATGCGCCAACTAAATTGATCAGAACTGCTGTTGTTGCTGCGGAGGCCGGCGCTGTTGCGGTGCAGGCGGCCGCGGTTGTGCCGGTTGTTGCGCACGCGGTGCGGGCCGTGCGGCCGCCGCAGGATCGGGCTGCACTTCGGCCACCGCAGCGGCGCCTTTACAGTCGTTGAGCCAGACATCGTAAATCGGATGCTCAACAGCATGCAGCCCGGGGCTCGCGGCGAACATCCAGCCGGTATAGATGCGTTTGATCTCGCCTTGCAGAGTCACCTCGTCGACTTCGATAAAGGCGTCGGTATGCGGCGTTTCGGTTGCCGGGCGGGTGTAACAGGCCCGCGGCGTCACCTGGAGCGCGCCGAACTGCACCGTTTCATTCACCGCCACGTCAAAGCTTGTGATGCGCCCGGTGATCTTGTCGAGGCCTGAGAAGACACCCGTGGGATTCGGCACCTTGTTGCCCGGCGGCTCAATCGCGGTTTCATCGCTAGGCTGGTCCGGCACGTTTGCCTGTTCTTGCGGCTGCGGCTGAGCTGGCTGCGCCGGCCGCTGCGCGCGCTGCGGAGCGGGCGCGGCGTTGCCACCCGGCGGGGGTGCCAATGGCTCGGATTGAACACCCTGCTGCGGGCGTTGCGGACGCGGTGCGCCCGGCTGCTGCAGGGTCTGCGGCGGCTGGCCTTGATACTGCGGCTGCTGTTGATATTGCGGCTGTTGTTGTTGCGGTTGACGGCCGCCCGGCACAGCCTGGGGCGGCCGCGGCGGGGGATTTCCAAAAAGGAACTCGAATTGCGCGCGTGCGGGCGTTGCCACAAGCGATGGGGCGACAGCGGCGAGCAGGATAAGAGCAAGAAGGATTCTGGACATTGGCCATTTGCCGCGCATCAATCTCGGGTAAACCCGAGATCGGATAAGTCCGGTTAACACGGACAATACGGCGGGGAAAGGGCGTTGGCGCCCCAGGCTATCTAGCGTTCGCCCGGTGTCCACGCCTTGTAGTCACCCGTCGCCTTGGGCCGCCGTCCGGAGGCCAAGGTCGAACCGGATGGCCGGTACGCAGCCGGCGTTCCCGTCATGTTGGGACGGTGCGGCTTCTGCCAGGCGTAAGGCTGATAATTTTCTTCGGTCGGCGGCACATCGACAGTGTGATGAATCCAGCCATGCCAGGACGGCGGAATTGTCGAGGCTTCCGCCACGCCGTTGTAGATCACCCAGCGGCGCTGAAATCCGAGCGTCGGGTCGATGGCCCCGCCCTTGGTCCGGTAATATCGGTTGCCGGTTTCGTCTTCGCCGACGAGTTCGCCAAAGCGCCGGGTCCAGAGATTCGTGCCGAAGGTCGAACCGTTCCACCAGGTAAAGAAAAGCAGCAGGAAACGTTTCATGGCGGCGTTAGCCCGTCGTTGCGCGATTAGCCCCTTCTGCCACCCGATACACGCGGAGTCTAGCATCCCGGCCTCACGCGTTTGTAAGTCCCGCAGTGATGGATTTTGGGGAATGTGGCAAAAAAGACACGGCGCGGTGAAACCAAATCCGCTAATAATTAGGCTCAGTTGGAACGTGAATGAAGGTCGTTGTGTCATGCGCACAAGTTGGTTGGTAACGGTTTTGGTAGCAGGCGCTGGCGTTACTTCGATTGGCGTCTTGGCGGCATCCGCAGCTGAGCTGCCCCGCAAGGCAGTCGCGGCACCGGTTGCCACTCTTGGCGTAGCCGACTGGAGCGGATTTTATCTCGGTGGTCACGTTGGCTACGGTTCGGCAAATTCGCGCGGCACTTACGACGACGGCACTAATACCGGCCCGATTGATTTCCACGGCACGGGCGCCCTCGGCGGCGCGCAGGCCGGCTACAACTGGCAATACGGACGCCTGGTCTATGGCGTCGAAGTCGACGGCACCTGGGGCTCTCTCGACAAGAGCCGCGTCGATCTTGATGGCGACACGCAGCGCACAAAGACGAATTTCCTCGGCAGCGCGCGCTTTCGCAGCGGTGCGGCGATCGACAATCTCTTTATCTTCGGCAGCATCGGCGTTGGCTACGCACAGTCCAAGTTCACTGTGACCGGAAGCGACACGCCGAGCCCAGCATCTGTGAACCTCAACTCGTGGGGCCTGGTTTCCGGATTCGGCGCCGAATATGCGCTGACGCCGAACTGGAGCCTGCGCGGCGAGTACCTCTATTATGCAATGTCCAAACGCGCCGACATCCCGAACCTGACAAACGATTCCGATGCAACGGACTTCGTGAAAGCTGAAGGCATTCACGTTGCGCGTATTGCAGCCAATTACCGGTTCAATGGCGGCCAGGCTGTCCGTGCGACCTCTCCCGCGATGAACTGGACCGGTCTTTATGTGGGCGCCCATGGCGGATACGGCAGTTCGCGTATCACCGGCGTGTACGATGAAGCCGGCGATAACGGATCATTCAATATCGACCCGAAGGGCGCGCTCGGCGGTCTTCAGATCGGCTACAACTTCCAGAATGGTGCGATCGTGTACGGTCTCGAAGCCGATGGCTCGTGGTCGGGCATGAGCAAACAGCGCACTGACACTGAAGGTGACAGCGAAAAGCTCAAGACGACATCGCTTGCCAGCATCCGTGGTCGCGTCGGCATCGCTGCCGACAATCGCCTGTATTACATCACCGGCGGCTGGGGCATGATCAACTCCAAGCTCGATGTCGTTGAGGGTGGCAACCCCGCGAGCCAGGGCTTGCGCTCCAGCGGCCTGGTGATCGGTAGCGGCGTGGATTGGGCGTTCAATCCTAACTGGTCCGTTCGCCTGGAAGGCCTGACCTATTTTGCGAACAAGAGTAAGGCCATGCCCGCCCTGACCGGCGATTCCGACATCCAGGATTACATCAAACAGGATGCGGTGGCGGTTCTGCGCGTCGGCGTGAACTACCGCTTCGGCGGTCCGTAGAACCCCGGCAATGTTTGACGGCAAAAGGGCCGGCTTGAAGCCGGCCCTTTTCTTTTGCGCGCAGCTCACGCTGACGAACCGGAATGCAGCCGTCTAGGCCCCGGGAAGTTCGAAGCCCGCCGCGCGCCACTTCTCATGCAGCGCGGGACTGAGCAGCCTGTCGATGAAGGCGCGCGCCGTGTCCTGCTGCTTGCTCGTGGCGAACACACCGGCGGAATAGGTCGTCACCGACTGAATCGCTTCCGGCAGCGGTCCTGCGAGAATGGCGCCCTTCATGGCGACGATCTCGCTCTTCTGCGTCATGCCGAGATCGGCGTCGCCGGCCAGCACCGCCTGCGCGGTGACGAAGCCGTTCTTCTGCCACTGCACTTTGGACCTGATGGTGTCGGCGATGCCCATCTTCTCCAGCAGGTTCGCGAGATAGATGCCGGCGGTGCCGCCGACGCCGGGATCGGTCAACGACAGCGACTTCGCATCGAGCAGCATCTGCTTGAAGGATTCCGTGCTCGAGAGGTCGGGCTGCTTGAGGCCCGGCCGGATGGTCACCCAGATGCCGACCTTGCCGAGATCGAAGCGGCCGGTGACGGTGCCCTTCAGCTTCTCTAGCGCGGGCGGGATGAGAATCGCGAGATCCGCGCTCTCGCCGCCGTTGATCTTCTCCACCACGGCGCCGACCGGACCGAAGAAGGTTTCGGCGGTTTCGCCATTTTCCTGCGTGAAGGCTTTGAAGGCCGACTCCACGACTTCTTTGACGGCCAGTGCGCTGAACATTTTCATGGCCACGTCTTTGGCACGGCGAAGCGCGGGCGGCGACAGAAAAATGGCGCCGATCCGCGGCGGTTTGGAGATTCTCGCCATGACGGTTTCCCGACAGAAATGAGTCGCGCTCGCACGCACCAGAATCGCGTCTTTGACGGTGCCCGGATGCCGCCACAATACAGCTTTGGCGTGTGGTGAGGGCTGGAGGCCGGAAAAAACGGGAATGGAACTATCGCTTGTGGGCTCCGGCGTCAGGTTTTTTTCGACCCCGGCCGGTGGAAAGCGGGGGTACCGCACAGCCGCAAATAAATAGTCCTTCCGAATCCTCTCTGAATCTCCGAGACTTACTGCAGCGCGGTCGATTCTTTCCCCCGCTATCCCCACATTTAGTGATTGATTCAGACCTTCATACTAGTTCTTGACGGCACGGAGAAGTCGTCCTAGCTTTCTGGAGTTCGGCGGCGGGTGTTTCTAGTCCCTCCGGACGCTCCCCAAAGGGACGATGACAGGATGCTCCGTCGGGCCAAAATCGGCTTTGGAGACGGCATTTATCGCCCTGGGACGAGCGCCCGGTGCGTCGCAACTAGGGGTTCAAGACGGTCCAGAAGCCGCCAGAGCCCGACGGGGAGCAGTTGGACAGTTTGGTGGGAGTCAAATGGTCGCCGCGGGGGCAGCTCCGCGGAGGCAGAAAAGGTGTCGGCGCGTCGTCTCAATGCTTATCTTTGAGACTGAGGCGACCGCCCGGGAAATTAGGGGCAGAAATCAATGCAGATCGCACGGCGCTACACCAAAGAAGGCCAGTCTCCCTACGCGGAGATCGAATTCCGTTTGACCACCAGCGAAATCCGCAATCCGGACGGCTCGACCGTCTTCAAGGCGGACAACGTGGAGGTCCCGGCGTTCTGGTCGCAGGTGGCGTCGGACGTCATCGCGCAGAAGTATTTCCGCAAGGCCGGCGTGCCCGCCCGGCTGAAGAAGGTCGAGGAAGAGAGCGTCCCCTCCTTCCTGTGGCGGTCCGTCCCCGACACCGAAGCGCTGGCTGCCTTGCCCGAGGCCGAGCGCATCGTCGGCGAGACCTCGTCGAAGCAGGTTTTCGACCGGCTGGCCGGCACCTGGACTTACTGGGGCTGGAAGGGCGGCTACTTCAAAAGCGACACCGACGCGCAAGCCTTCTTCGATGAACTGCGCGCGATGCTTTCGCTGCAGATCGCGGCGCCGAATTCGCCACAATGGTTCAACACCGGCCTGCACTGGGCCTATGGCATCGACGGTCCCGGACAGGGCCACTATTACGTCGACTTCCAGACCGGCAAGCTCACCAAGTCCAAGAGCGCCTACGAACATCCGCAGCCGCATGCCTGCTTCATCCAGTCCGTCAGCGACGACCTGGTGAACGAAGGCGGCATCATGGACCTGTGGGTGCGCGAAGCACGCCTGTTCAAATACGGCTCCGGCACCGGCTCGAACTTCTCGCAGCTGCGCGGCGGCGGCGAAAAGCTCTCCGGCGGCGGACGCTCGTCCGGCCTGATGAGCTTCCTCAAGATCGGCGACCGCGCCGCGGGCGCCATTAAGTCCGGTGGAACGACTCGCAGAGCGGCGAAGATGGTGATCGTCGATACCGACCATCCGGATATCGAGGAGTTCATCGACTGGAAGGTGAAGGAAGAGCAGAAGGTTGCAGCGCTGGTCACCGGCTCCAAGATCAACCAGAAGCATCTCAAAGCCATTCTCAAAGCCTGCGTGAATTGCGAAGGCTCGGGCGACGACTGCTTCGATCCGGAAAAGAATCCCGTCTTGCGCCGCGAGATCAAGGCCGCGCGCCGCAACATGATTCCGGACAATTCGATCCAGCGCGTGATCCAGTTCGCCCGCCAGGGCTACACGGATATGGATTTCCCGGTCTACGATACCGATTGGGACAGCGAAGCTTACCTCACCGTCTCCGGCCAGAATTCCAACAACTCGGTGCGCGTCACCGATGAATTCCTGAAGGCTGTCGAGTCCGACGGCAACTGGGATCTGTTCAACCGCACCCGTGGCCGCGGCATCTCCAAGACCGTGAAGGCGCGCGACCTGTGGGAGAAGATCGGCTACGCCGCCTGGGCCTGCGCCGATCCGGGCCTGCAATATCACACCACGGTCAACGACTGGCACACCTGTCCGGCGTCCGGCCCGATCCGCGCATCCAATCCGTGCTCGGAATACATGTTCCTCGACGACACCGCCTGCAATCTGGCGTCGATGAACCTGCTCACCTTCCGCGATCCGAAGACCGGCCTGTTCAACGTCGAGGATTACGAACACGCCGTCCGGCTCTGGACCGTCGTGCTCGAAGTCTCGGTGCTGATGGCGCAGTTCCCGTCGAAGGAAATCGCGCAGCTCTCGTATGAATTCCGCACGCTGGGCCTCGGCTATGCCAACCTCGGCGGCCTCCTGATGTCGTCCGGCATCGGCTACGACAGCGACGCCGGCCGCGCCATCGCGGGCGCGCTCACCTCGATCATGACCGGCGTGTCCTACGCCACGTCCGCTGAGATGGCCGCACGGCAAAGCCCCTTCCCGGGCTTTAAGAAAAACCGCGAGCACATGCTGCGCGTGATCCGCAACCATCGCCGCGCGGCGCATGGCGAGCGCACCGGCTACGAGAAGGTCGCGCAGCCGCCGATCCCGCTCGACCACAAGTCCTGCCCAGAGCAGAAGCTGGTCCAGCACGCCATGGCGGCGTGGGACCTCGCGCTGAAGCTCGGCGAGAAGCACGGCTACCGCAACGCCCAGACCTCGGTCATCGCGCCCACCGGCACGATCGGCCTCGTGATGGATTGCGACACCACCGGCATCGAGCCCGACTTCGCGCTGGTGAAGTTCAAGAAGCTCGCCGGCGGCGGCTACTGGAAGATCATCAACCGCGCGGTGCCGGAAGCGCTCCGCGTGCTGGGTTACTCCGGCGACCAGATCGGCGAGATCGAGGTCTATGCCATCGGCCACGGCTCGCTCGGCCAGGCCCCCGGCATCAACCACACCACGTTGCGTGCAAAAGGCTTCTCCGACGAAACCATCGCCCGGGTGGAAAAGGCCCTGCCGACCGCCTTCGACATCAAGTTCGCCTTCAACAAGTGGACGCTCGGCGAAGACGTCTGCATCAACGAGCTCGGCATTCCCGCCGAGACCATGGCCGTAGCCAACTTCGATCTGCTCTCGCATCTCGGATTCACCAAGCGCGAGATCGAGGCTGCCAACATCCATGTCTGCGGTGCGATGACGGTGGAAGGCGCTCCGCACCTGAAGGCCGAGCATTACCTCGTGTTCGATTGCGCCAATCCCTGCGGCAAGATCGGCAAGCGCTATCTCTCGGTCGAGAGCCACATCCGCATGATGGCGGCGGCGCAGCCCTTCATCTCCGGCGCCATCTCCAAGACCATCAACATGCCGAACGACGCCACGGTGGACGACTGCAAGTCGGCTTACCTGCTCTCGTGGAAGCTCGCGCTGAAGGCCAACGCGCTCTATCGCGACGGCTCGAAACTGAGCCAGCCGCTCAACTCGCAGCTCATCTCCGATGACGACGAGGAAGAGGATGCCGTCGAAAGCTTCCTCGACAAGCCGCAGGCCGCGCGCACCACCGCGCTCGCCGAGAAGATGGTCGAGAAGGTCATCGAGCGTATCGTTGTCATGCGGGAACGCGAAAAACTCCCGGATCGCCGCAAGGGCTATACCCAGAAAGCCGTTGTTGGCGGCCACAAGGTTTATCTCCGCACCGGCGAATACGACGACGGCCGCATCGGCGAGATCTTCATCGACATGCACAAGGAAGGCGCGGCGCTGCGCTCCTTCATCAACAACTTCGCCATCGCGGTGTCGCTCGGCCTGCAATACGGCGTGCCGCTGGAAGAATATGTCGATGCCTTCACCTTCACCCGCTTCGAGCCCGCGGGCCCGGTGCAGGGCAACGACTCGATCAAGTTCGCCACCTCGATCCTGGACTACGTGTTCCGCGAACTGGCGATCTCCTACATGGAGCGCTTCGATCTCGGCCACGTCGACCCGAGCGAGACGCAGTTCGACGCGCTCGGCAAGGGCGTCAACGAAGGCAAGGAGCCGACGGCGTCCCACTTCGTCTCCAAGGGCCTGACCCGCTCGCGCACCGACCGCTTCTCGGTGGTGCGCAGCGACGCCGGGGCGCAAAGCGCGTCCCAGGCCTCGGCTGCGGCGGCCGTATCCGCCGCGGTGGTCACCCCGCTGCACGCGGCCACGGGCCAAGGAAACGTCCTTGCCCACAGCCACGAAAGCGACGGTGCGACCGCGCTGAAGACCGAGCCCGTGGGCAAGCTCTCGCCGACCGAACTGCTGGAAAAGAGCGCCAAGGTCGCGGTGTCCGAGAAGCGCGCGGAAGCCAAGGCCAAGGGCTACGAAGGCGACGCCTGCGGCGAATGCCAGAACTACACGCTGGTTCGCAATGGAACCTGCATGAAATGCGATACTTGCGGCTCAACCACGGGCTGCTCGTAAAAGCAGTCCGGTACCACTATATAGGGTAATGGCTGGGCAACAGGGTGCGGCGCACCAACTGTGTTGCCCGGCCATCCACGTATCTGACGCAAACCGATTGCGGCCCACCACCCGCTTGAATGCGGTGAAGGAGCGACATGAGCAGCAGCAACACGTCGAAGGAAGCCCAGCAAAAGGCCGAGGCATCCTTCAAGCGCAAGGAAGACCAGGCCCGCGACGGCAAGCTGGCGATGGCGGAATACGAAGCCGCCAGCCGCGCCTTGCGTGACCGCACCCAGAAGCTGCGCGAAGCCCGCCTCGCCAAGGAAGCCGCCGAAGCGCAGGACGCGATCGACAATCCGAAGCCGAAACCCGCGCCGAAGGCGAAGGCCGTTGCGAAGGTGAAGGCGGAGCCGAAGGTCGAGGCCGCACCAAAGGTGAAGGCCGCGCCGAAGGCCAAGGTGGCTGCCAAGCCGAAGGCTGCGGCGAAGGGGAAGAAGGTGTGACCTGCACTTAAGCGGTCTCTGCGAGAAGTAAAAGGAAATTGCAATTGTCTTACATTGGCAGTCGGATGATATTCTTTAGTCCGTATTCTTCGCACAGCCGCCTGTCGGGGTACGTCCATACGTGATGTTCCATCTCAGAGCCTCTGTAGGGATAATCGGCGGGTATTTCAGCTATTAGCCTTCGAATTTTGGTTCTTTCATCGGGGGTGAATAACTTCAGAAAAATGATTTGTGCCCTTATCGCGATCGAATAAGCGGCAGTCTGTCTATCCCCGGGATACGTTTCGGAGGTACCATGCCATCCAACTTGGGCATTACCCAGCAATATCCGTCTAGGGGCGGCGGTGAATACGTAGTTCGCACAGGCAGAGAAGCAGCCTTCGTTGATGATTAAGGTTTTGCCCTTCCGCTTCAAATAGATCGCAAGCGCTACCGCTGATGCTTCACCCCCACCACCGCTGTTTATATAAAAGTATTTCTGACTGCCTGTTTTAACTGCATCAAACGCTGTCTTATAAGCCTCGGACGAAGGATCTATCTTCGAGACAAAGCAGATAACATCATCTCGGATGGCCACACCTTTAACGTCTTTGCAAAAACGTTGAATAGACCCGACAATCTCTATTTCTTCGTTGGCAAGCGTGGATTGCCCGCAAAGCTCACCTGCCTGAGTCTTGCAGGCAACCGCAGAGGCAAGCGACAAGCTGGCAACGTAGAACGCAATGTTCTTCATCGAAAGGCCGGGATTATTCCACAAGGCTTAGCTCAGTCGTTAACTCCCAAACAACCTAGGCTCAGGACTCATTGTTTATAGCCAGAAGATGACGACGGCCGCGATGCAGATTGCTGACAT
>CANKHA010000007.1 GCA_947481685.1 Bradyrhizobiaceae bacterium | reverse complement strand
GCCATGAGACAGTGGGAAAAACGGCTCGATCCGGCGCATCTGCGCCTCAGACAGCAAGAACAAATCAGTCATGGCGATGCCTCCTCGCACCGCCATTGAATCAACCGTTCAAGTGTTCCGCAATAACTTTAATGGGTCCTGAGCCTAGAGCGTGGACTCATTAACACGCAGCCAAATGCGGATTGATGCGAGTTTGATGAAGGCCAGATAGTTGGCTGCGAGTTTGTCATATCGGGTCGCTATACTCGGAAATGGTCTCGACACGATCCAGGTAGCTGGACAATTCGCCCACCCACTTGCGCACCGCGTCGGTGTCGGTGCTCTCGGCCGCCTGCTGAAGTTCGGCGCCGATGTCAGTGATGGCTTGGAATCCAAACATGCCCCCGGAGCCGCTCATCTGGTGCGCCAGACTTGTCACGGTCTCAAAGTCACTTCGATCCAAGGCGCGGCGCATCACGATGGCATTCGGCCTGCAGTTCTGGAGATACGCGGGGATCCGGTTTGCGGTCTTGGATTTTAGAGGCAAAAGGATCAGACCCGTCCGACTGCTTTCTTCTTTTGATGACAAAGGAGCGACTATGGAGTGCTCCTTGATCGCTTGCAGCAGCACCTCTTGTTTGATTGGTTTCGTCAAAAAAGCAGTGCACCCTGCCCCCAGACACATTTCTCGGTCTCCCTTCAGGGCCGAGGCCGTCAGTGCAATGATCGGTGTGGGCGGTCGATCGTTTGCCTGTTCCCAAGCTCGAATCGTTCGCGTCGCGGTCAATCCATCCATGACCGGCATTTGCCGGTCCATCAGGACAAGGTCGTAGTGTCCAGCTGTAAACTTTTCACAGGCGATGGCCCCGGTCTCGGCGATTTCGACCCGGTACGGCGTGTCCTCCAGATAGGCCATCGTGATTATGCAGTTGTCGGGAGAGTCCTCCGCCAGAAGAATTCGCAGCGCCGGGAGCGGCAGCTCCGGATCCGCACCGACCGGCACGGCCAACGGCCGATCGGCCGTGGCCCAGATCTCGAATGGCACGGCGAAGGCAAACACGCTGCCCGCCCCGACCTCGCTTTCGACCCAGATGCGTCCGCCCATCAGTTCCACCAAGCGCTTCGAAATCGTGAGTCCTAGTCCCGAGCCCCCGAACCTGCGCGTTGTGGATGAGTCGGCTTGTGTGAAACGTTCAAACACCTGGCCCAATTTCTCGTCCGAAATGCCGATGCCGGTGTCCGAAATTGTGAACCGCAATGCGGTTGGAATGGAGGAGTCCGCATCGGGCTCAACTCGCAGAGCCACTTCGCCCGATTGCGTGAACTTGATCGCGTTGCCAAGCAAATTAAGCAGCACCTGCCGCAGCCGTGTCGGGTCGCCGACCAGGTCGGTGGGCACGTTCGGCGCGATCTTGCACACCAGGGCCAGCCCTTTTTCATTGGCCCGAGCCGCCACCATCTCCATCACTTTCTCCAGGTGGTCGTTCAACGAGAAGCCCGTCCGTTCCAGTTCGAGCTGCGAGGCTTCGACCTTGGAGAGATCGAGGATGTCGTTGATGAGATTCAGCAGGTTGTCGCCGGCGCGGCGGAAGATCTGCACATACTTGTCTTGCTCCGGCGAGAGAGCGGTCTTCGCCAGCAGATCCGCGATGCCCATGATCGCATTCATCGGCGTTCGGATCTCATGACTCATGCTCGCCAGAAAATCTGACTTGGTCTGGCTTGCGCTCTCAGCAGTGGCCTTGGCCTGCTGCAATTCTGCCTCCACCCGCTTGCGCTCCGTCACGTCGCGCGCCGCGGCGAAGACGCCCTGCAGCGTACGGTTTCGGTCGTAAAAGGTGGTCGCGTTGTAGGACACAACCGTCTGCTTGCCGTCGCGGGCACGCGCCGTCAGTTCGTAGTCGGTGACAGACTTTTCGCTCAGCACGAGCTTGATCGCCGCCTCGGCCCGCTCTGGATCGGTGAAGTAATCCTTAAACGGCGCGCCGATCAGCTCGTCACGCGTGCAATCGGTGAGCGCCTCCATCTGCTTGTTGACGTCGGTAATGATACCGAAGGGATCGGTGGTCATGATCGCGTCGGTGTTGGATTCGATCAGCGAGCGGGTGTAGAATTGCTGGTCGCGCAGGCGCTGATCGAGCTTTTTTTGCTCGGCTTCGACCAGCTTGCGCGCGCTGTTGTCGGTGCCGATCAACAGATAGCCGATGATGGCGTCCTGCGCGTCGCGCAGTGCGGTGACCGACACCACCGCCGGGAACCGGCTCCCATCCTTGCGGATGTAGGTCAGCTCGTAGATGTCCTCGATGCCGCGCGTGGCCTTGAACACCAGGGCCTCGAAGCCTGGCCCGGCTCCCATCCTTGCGGATGTAGGTTAGCTCGTAGATGTCCTCGATGCCGCGCGCGGCCTTGAACACCAGGGCCTCGAAGCCTGGCGTGATCGTAGTTCCGATCTCGATGCTCAGCGCTTTGGCACGCGCGATCAGCTCCTGCGGATCGGAAATATCGGCGGGCGTGATCTTGTTCATCACTTCGGCAGCCGTGTAGCCAAGCATCCGCTCGGCGCCGACGTTGAAGATTTGAATGACACCCTTTGCGTCGGTGGCGATGCTCGAGAAGTTGGCGCTGTTGAAGATGGCGCTCTGCAGGGCACCCGCCTTGAGCTCGGTGCCAATGAGCAGATAGCCGATGATGGCATCCTGCGCGTCACGCAGCGCCTTGACCGACACCACCGCCGGGAATCGGGTGCCATCCTTGCGGATGTAGGTCAGCTCGTAGATGTCCTCGATACCGCGCGTGGCCTTGAACACCAGGGCCTCGAAACCCGGCGTGATCGTAGTTCCGAGCTCGACGCTCAGCGCCGTGGCGCGTGCGATCAGCTCCTGCGGATCGGAAATGTCGGCGGGCGTGATCTTGTTCATCACTTCGGCAGCCGTGTAGCCAAGCATCCGCTCGGCACCGACATTGAAGATCTGGATGACGCCCTTGGCGTCGGTGGCGATGCTCGAGAAGTTGGCGCTGTTGAAGATGGCGCTCTGCAGGGCACCCGCCTTAAGCAGCGTCTCTTCCGCCTGGCGCGCGGTGTTGTTGGTGTCCTCGGAGACGCCGATCCGCATCCTCGCCGCGTCGTTTCCCTTAGTCAAGGTGTCGCCCCCGATCATTTGGTCTCGTTCCACCTAGCGGATAGATTGCGCGACTTAAAACTTACGCTGCGAGCAGCTCTTTGACGGAGTTCTGGAGCTGATTTTCTGAGTACGGCTTACTCAGGAAGCGCGTGCCTTCAATAAACAAGGCTTTCATTTTGTCGGTAATGGAATTGCCCGTAGTGTAGAGCATGCGCAATGTCGGCCGCAGCGCGATGGCCTGGAGTGCGAGTTCACACCCGCCAAGTACCGCCGTTTTGAGATAGATATCGGTGAAGAGTGCGTCGATATGTTGCGGAGAGCGCAGCAGTAAAAGCGCCTCATCAACATCGCTGGCGGTCAGTGTTTGGTGACCCCAGTCTTGAATCATCGTCTCCGTGATTTCACGGATAAACACATCGTCTTCGACGATCAGTATCACAGCCATCAGAATTCTTTCGGCCGTGACAACCAGCATCGCGGCTATCTGGAGCTCTTCCGGCCGCTATCAGGGCATACGCATAGCTCGCTCCGGGGCAAAAGGTTCCGTCGAACTTACAATTATTTTTAGATAGAAGCGGTTCTTGGAAGTTATCGCGTTATATCAGTGACTTATACTAGACCCGAAAACAGTTAAAATCCCTAGGGAGGGACCATACCCCGCGCAGGTTCGAGTCCTGCCATCCCCACCAATTTATCGAGGCGCACTGCGATCAGATAAAACTCGCCGCTCATGCGATGTCTGCTAATGGCACATCGCGGCGTTTCGCTGCGATGCAATGATTCGTCAGCTATCGGGGCAAAGCTGACTCTGGCAAGCAGTCCGCCCGGCGGATTTATGAGTTCACGGCCTAGCCGCCCCTATCCGTGCGCGCTTTTTGCAGCACCACCTGTCGAGGGCTGCAGCGGCCAGGTCCCGCTGTGCGGCTGGCCTTTCATGCCTTCGCGGCGTCGGATATTGACCTGCGGGTCGCGCAAGTCGAGCGGCCAAGTCCGTTTGCTCGGATCTCTGACGTGGTGCTTCATGCGCCCAACCTTCTCGATCTCGATCTCCGCAACGTCTCCGTCCTGCAGCGGGCCCAGGTGCGAGTGATTGACGCCGACCAGGATCAAATCACCGGTCTTCAGGGTCATGTTGTGTGACAGCGTCGAGATCATGAAGGCAACGCTGTGCTCCATGTCATCGGTATTGTAGTCCTGCCGCAACTGGCCATTCACCCAGAATTTGATCTGCAGCTTGTTAGGATCGCCGACTTCGTCGGGTGTGACGATGGCGGGACCGAGCGGCAGGAAGGTATCGAAGCATTTGCCGTAGGGTCCGGAGAGTTCAGCCTCGCCCTCCGCCGGGCCGCGGGCTGAAACGTCTCCGCTTGTGGTGTAGCCGAAGACGTGATCCAGCGCTTTCTCGATCGGGACGTCTTTGGCTTCCTTGCCAATAACAAGCGCAAGCTCGGCTTCGTGATTGAAGACGCTCGCGCGGAACGACGGCAGGATCACCGTTTCGTCCGGCCCGATCACGGATTCGGGTGACTTGAAGAAGGTCCGCAACGGTCCCGGCGGATCGAGCGGAATGCCTTCCATGAAGTTGCGACGTCCGCACAGCACCTTGCCTGGCCTCGGCACCGGCGCGCGCAACCGGACGTCCGTGAATGGGATCGTCTTGCCCTTCGCCTGCGTATCCTTCAGCGCGCCGTGCAGCGCATCGAACTTGTTGATCAGTGTTTCGAGGACATACTGGGGCGGCGCACCGGGAAAAGCGCCGACCAGATCCGAGATATCGACCACACCATCCTGCTTCACCAGGCAGGGGCGAAACGCGTCATAGAAACCAAATCTCATAGCGCTCTTCCTCTTATCACTTGAACAATTCAACGATCAGCGGCACGTGCCACGGAATTCCGAGAACGTAGTCGTAGAAGCCAACCAAAATCGCGATCGCGACGCCAACGATGAACGCCGTCCAGAGCCAGGAGAAGCGGGCAATCGTCACCAGATAGGCGCCCAGCATCAGGGTCGCGCCGAAATGGAATCCGAACACCCAGATGACCAGCATCAGCGCAACCGTGAAGCCGAATATCTGGTAGAAGCGCAGCCGCGCTTCCCGCGGGTCCTGGCCCGTCTGGAAGCCGGTATCCATGATCTTCGCTTCACGGCTGGAGATCTGAATGGGCCGGAAGAAGCTCAGCACGATCGTGCCGACGCGAATGACCCAGAAGAACGCCGCGATGGAGACACCAATCAGTGGCGTCAGGCGATCCGAGAAGCGCCAGTGCGTGGAATCCCACAGCATGTAGCCGAGGAAAGCAGCGACCAGCGCGAGCAGCACGATTTCGCCGATGAATTCCAGCGTCATGCGGTCGCGGAACGGAACCCTGGCGAAAACCACGGGCGCAGTTTCTGCCTCAGGTTCCGGCAGAACTGCGGCTACCGTCGGGGCCGCCTCCTCCCGCACCTCTTTCACGGTCGCTGCTACCTGACGCCGCATCCGCACGCCGAAAAGCGCGACCAGACCCATGACCGCAAGGATCGCCAGGAACTGCGGCCGCGCGAACATGCTGAAGCCGTAGTTGTTCACGGAGATCCAAAGATACTTCTCCATGACTTCGCCGAGCGCCACGGCAATCAGGATCGGCGGGCGCGGCCAGCCGTACGCCTTCATGAACAGGCCGAGCACGGCGAACACCAGCACGACGATGAGATCTGCGATCGAATTCGTCGTCATATAGGCCGCCAGCATCGATACCCAGATGACGATGGGCGCCAGCACCATGGGATTGGCGAGGGTGAGCCGCGCCAGATATGGCGCAAACAGCATCACGATCGGCACCGTCAGCGTGTTGGCGATGATCAGCACATAGACCAGCGCCACCACTACATCGAGATGGTTCGTCATCAGACTGTAGCCGGGCGTGAATCCGCACAGCACGAAGATCGCAATCATGATCGACATGCCGGCGGTGCCCGGAATGCCGAAGGCCAGCGTCGGAAACAGCTCTCCGCCATCGGCCGAACTGTTCGGTGCGTCGGAAGCGATGACGCCGCGAATATCGCCCTTGCCGAAAGTCTCGTGCGCACCTTTCTCGGTGTTGCGCGCGACAGCGTACGAGATCCAGTGCGCGACCGGCGCGCCCAGGCCCGGCATCATGCCGATCGCGGTACCGATGGCCGACGACTGCAGCATCAGCCGCCAATGTCTGAAGCCTTCGACGATGCCGCGCCACACGTCGCGATTTGCCTGCTTCATCAGGAGATCGACGCGATCCCCGGCGACGGGCTTGCCGCCCACAACCAGGGCAATCGCCTCGGGAATCGCAAACAGCCCCACGACCAGCGGCCCGAGCGGCACGCCGTCATAGAGATAATTGAGTCCGAAGGTGGCGCGGATATCGCCGCCGATAGAGCTGTAGCCGACCATGGCGATGGCAATACCCAGTCCACCGGTGAGCAGCCCCTTGATGAAGGCGCCTGAACTCACCACCGCAACGGTCATCACACCGATCACCGTCAACAGAAAGAATTCCGCGGAGCCGAAAATCAGGATGAGCTGGCGCGCGAACGGCAGCAGCGCCAGAAACACGAGCGCGCCGAAGATGCCGCCGACGATGTTGCCGGTATAGCTCGCACCGATGGCGACGCCGGCCAGGCCCTTCTGCGCCATCGGATAGCCGTCGAGCACTGTCGCTTGCGCCGAACGGCCACCGGGAATGCCAAGCAGGATCGACGGCACCGGCTCCATCAAATCAGAGGCGGCCTTGTAGAAGATCGCGGTGCAGACGACGACCCAGGGATCGAGATGGCTGGTGAGGCCAAGCAGGATGACAAAGACCGGCACGCCGCCGCCGGGCTTGAGCCCGGAGATGACCGCAATCGGCAGCACGATCAGGAAGCCAAGCCATATGCCGGGGCGGGAGAACAACTGTTCCCCACCCGCCATCATTGCCTCTAGCATCGGCTAAACCTTCCCGACGAGCGCGCGCTGGACGCTAGTGTGGCGGTTCAGAAGTTCGCATGAGAGTTCGCCGCACGGTGTGTGCGAACTTCGGATTCGGGACACTAGTCGTTCCCCAATTGCTTGATAACCGCGATCGACTCCGGCGACAGACTGTCGAACAGTTTGAACGCGTCGCGCATTTCCTGCGCGGAACGCGGTGCGTGCTCATCCTCGAAGCCGATCTTGACCATCAGCGCCTTGTATTGCGGCGACGCCGTCATCTTCATGAAGGCATCCTGCCAGGCCTTCACGACAGGCTCGGGGGTGCCGGCCGGCAAGGTCCAGGTGCGCGAGAAGATCGACCGGATCTCGAGCGCCGCGCGGAACGCTTTCTTTTGCTCCTCGCCCGCGCCCATCATGTCGAGCACCTCGTTCACATGCGGCACCTTTCCGCTGTAGCCCAAGGTCTTCAGCCACTCCGGATCGCTTTCGACGTCCCACCACAGGATCGGAACGAATTTCTTGTGCGCTTCTTCCGGTGTCTTCAGCAGGTCGGCATATTCTTTCTTCAGCGACCGCTCGGGACAGTGCTGCAGGATCGGCACTTCACCGCGCAGGTAAGCGGCAAAGATTTCGTTATTGCCGGAATAGCCCGTGATGATTTTCATCGGGCCCTTGTTCATCTCGATGAAGCGCACCGCCATCGCCGCCGCACCGCCCGAGGGCTCGCTGGCGCCAACGTTGAGCTGCTTCTTGGAGTCGATCAGGTCCTTCCAGGAGGTCCAGTTGTAGGTCTGAGGATTGACGCAGAGGAGGCGCGACTGGCCGCCCCCCGTCGGGGTGCCGATGATGCCGGTCTTGCGCGGATCCCATTCCTTGATGTCGTGAGTCCCAAACAACGCATCGACCGTATGGCGCGAGTGCAGCACGGTGATCGTCAAGCCATCGGGCTTTGCCTGCATGAAACGCCGCACCTGCGGAATGCCGCCGCCGCCCGGAACATTCTGCACCACGATGCGCGCCGGCTTGCCCGGCAGGAAGTCACCGAGGATTTCGGCCGAGGCGCGGATCATGATGTCGGCACCGCTGCCGGCATTGCTGCCGATAATGGTGATGGTCGATCCGGTGAAGAGCTTTTGCAGCTCCGCCTGCGTCTGCGCCAAAGCGTTGAAAGCGAAGAACGGCGTAACGGCTGCTCCGATCAGCCATCCCAGATGCCGACGCCGCTGGGATAGTCCCGACAACACACTCATGCGTTTCCCCTCATTCATTCCGTCTTTATGCGGACGGTAAACCTTTTGACGATTGGGTTATCATTGGGTCTTTCACGCGGTCAATGTGAATTCACGTCGCAGCGCGGCCTTCGACCAAAAATGCCTTGGTTAACTGGCCAATTGCAATCCGCGCCACATCGTGTCATCACCGCCCAATCAAAAAATTGGTCGAGGGAGATCGCGTTGACGCCCCGCGCAGAACAAACCGAGTCATGGTCTGGAGGCCATAGCGACGACAGCACGCTCGGGCGGCTGCGCGCCTATCTCGCGGCCTTCAACCTCGGGACGGAAACCCGGTTGCCGCCGGAGCGCGAGCTTTGCAACGAGATCGGCGTCACACGCGCGCAGCTTCGCGGCGCATTGGCCAAGCTTGAAGCGGACGGCGTGGTCTGGCGCCATGTCGGCAAGGGCACGTTTGTTGGATTGAGGCCGCTCGACAATCTCGCCGATATTTCCGCGATGACCCGCCGGACAAATCCGATCGAGATCATGAAGACGCGTATGCTGCTGGAGCCGGAAGTGACCGGGCTCGCTGCGCTCAACGCCACCATCGGCGATATTACCGAGATGCGCACATGCCTGCAGCACAGCTGCGATGCACAGAGCAAGCGCGAATACGATGCCTGGGACAATCGCCTGCACCGCAGCATCGCAACATCGGCGCACAACAGTCTGCTGCTCTCGCTGATGGATACTTTGACGGCGGTGCGCAGCGCGGTGAGCTGGGGGCGGCTCGCGGCACGTCCCGGACCGCCCTCCCACGATCACCATTCTCACGCCGAGCACGATGCGATCGTCAAAGCCATTGAAGACCGTGACGTTGCGGGTGCGCGCGACGCCATGCGTGCGCATCTCGAGGCCGTCGAGCGCAACGTGCTCCGGCGGGTCGCGGCGTCTTAAAACTCTTGAAATGCTGTGTTAATTAGCCCGGCGTTCGGCTGCCGAGGCTGCTGCGCCCGATCGCAGACAGGAATTCCTGACGCGTTTGCGGCTGATCGCGGAATGCACCGAGCATCCGGCTTGTCACCATCGACACATCAGTCTTGTGCACGCCGCGCGTCTCCATGCATTGGTGCTTGCCTTCAACGACAATCGCCACGCCGTAGGGCTTGAGGATCGCATCGAGGCAGCCGGCGATTTCAGCGGTCATCTTTTCCTGGGTCTGCAGCCGCTTGGCATAAACATCGACGAGCCTTGCCAACTTCGAAATGCCGACAACGCGATTGCGCGGCAAATAACCGATGTGAATGCGACCGATCACCGGCGCCATGTGGTGTTCGCAATGGGATTCGAACCGGATGTTGCGAAGGAGAACGATCTCGTCATAGCCGCCGACCTCATCGAAGGTGCGGCGAAGATATTCGCGCGGATCCTGTCCGTAACCCGCGTACCATTCTTCGAACGCTTTCACGACGCGCGACGGCGTGGCGACGAGGCCTTCCCTATCGGGATCGTCTCCCGTCCACTGGATAAGGGTCCGCACCGCCGCTTCCGCTTCTTCGCGAGAGGGCTTGATCAGCGTTTTTGCCGGCGCACTCTTTTTGACCTGGGTTTTTATTTTTTCGGATTTGGCCATTTCAATCTCCGGTCTCGCAATGTCTCTAGTTTAAAGGCAGCGCCCTGCAAATCCTAGCTACTACGTGCGGCGAGCCTCGCCAGATCACGCCTGACGGAGAAATAGTGGGCCTTTAACCTATTGAATTACAATGATTAATTTCATTTCATGGAGCATGAAGGGAATCGCAAGACTCCTCCGCCACAATGGTGGTTCCGGCATTCCGGTAGCGTTGTGGTCAGTCCATGCCGATCTCTGAAGTCCTCATTGTCGCTTTCGGCGTAGCCGTGCTGGTAAGTGTTCCGGCATTCTGGCTGTTTCATCGCAACCGCATGCTGCGGGCCGACCTTTTCCTTCTGGAAAGGCGCACTGAGGAGCTTGCCGACAGCAACTGGGAACTGAAAGAAACCGACGAACGCGCCCGCGGCTTCCTGGAAGCGCAAGGCGACTTCATTCTCCGCCGCGACACCGATGGCCGGATCACTTATGCCAACGACGCGTTCTGCCGCCTTACCGGCCGCGCGCGCGAGGCCTTGCTCGGAAGCGACTTCATCCTGCCGCTGATCGCGCAAGGCGACAGCGCCATTTCTCCCGACAACACGCGTGTGCACGACCAGAAAATCGCCACCGGTGAGGGTCCGCGCTGGATCGCCTGGCGTGAGGCATCGGTCGCAGCGGAGCACGGCACCGAAATCCAGAGTGTCGGTCGCGACGTCACCGATCGCACTGAGGCCGAGCTCGCGCTCGGCGAAGCGCGCGATCATTCGGAAATCGCCAACCGCGCCAAGTCGCGTTTTCTCACCATGGTGTCGCACGAAATCCGCACGCCGCTGAACGGCATTCTCGGCATGGCGGATCTTCTGCTCGACACTACGCTGACGCCGGAGCAGATCACCTACACCAAGGCGGTGAAAACCTCGGGCGATACGCTGCTGTCGCTGATCGAAGAGATTCTCGACTTCTCGAAGATCGAGTCAGGCAGGCTCGATCTCGATGCGCGCGCATTCCCGCTGGTTACGCTCGTCGAAGAAGTGGCTGAGCTTCTGGCGCCCCGCGCGCAGGCCAAATCGCTGGAGATTGCGGCTTACGTCGATGACCGGCTGTCAGAACAGGTGGTGGGCGATGCGACGCGCCTTCGCCAGGTGCTGCTCAATCTTGCGGGCAATGCGATCAAGTTCACTGAGCAGGGCGGCGTTGGCATCACGGTCGAGCCGGGCGTATGGCCGGATGAAATCACCATCCGCGTGCGCGACACCGGCATCGGCATTCCCGCCGCGCAGCAGGAACGCATCTTCCGCGAATTCGAACAGGCCGACGGCGGCTCTGCGCGCAAATTCGGCGGCACCGGGTTGGGCCTTTCCATTTCACAACGCATCGTCGAGCGCATGGGCGGCAGCATTGCGGTGGAAAGCTCGCCCGGCTCAGGCTCCACTTTCTCTTTCACCATTCCACTCGCAAGCGCCGCGGACTCTAAAACTTTCGCGCCGCCGGATCTGAACAACAAAGCCATGATGATCGTCGCGCCGGGCGCGATCGAAGCCTCGCTGCTGGCGCGGCGGCTCGGCCGTTGGGGCGCGAAGACCTGCGCGGTTTCCGACGATCGAGTTGCCGGAGCGGTGCTGCCGGAACGCGAATGGGATGCCCTGCTGATCGACCATGCGCTGGGAATGGATGCGATCAACGCATTACTTGCCGTCGCCAGGCACGATATCGAGCAGCGCATTGTTCTGATCCCGCCGAGCGCGCGGCATGAACTTCCGGCGCTGAAACAGGCCGGGATCACCAGCTATCTGATCAAGCCGATTCGCGCGGCCTCGCTGGCGGCGCGACTGACCGCCGGCGCAGATGCCGGCGGTCCGGCCGATGCCGACGATGCTGCTGAGACACCCGCATGGCCATTGCCGGGCAAGGGCCTGTCGATCCTGGTGGCCGAGGACAACGATATCAACGCCCTGCTCGCCCGCGCCCTGCTTGCCAAGCTCGGACATCGCCCGACCGTCGCCTCCAGCGGAGCCGCAGCGATCGAATCCTGGCAAGCGGCGCAAACTGCCGGTACGCCCTACGATCTGGTGCTGATGGACGTGCACATGCCGGGCATCGACGGCTTCGAAGCCACGCAGCGTATTCGCGCGGCTGAAGCTGAACGCGACGGCAAACGGACGCGCATCATTGCGCTGACGGCCAATGCATCGACCGACGATCGAGAGGCTTGCCTTGCTGCGGGGATGGACGGCTTTGTCACCAAGCCGCTGGACCGGGAAAAGCTCGCCGAGATGCTGGCGGACGCTGCCGCGATGAAAGCCGCGTAGAGCTCAAAGCCGGCGTAGCGCGACTTCTCCCACGCGATGGCTGTCGCCCTTTTTCAGGATGAGGTCGGCGCGCTGGCGTGTTGGCAGGATATTATCGTGCAGATTCACGAGATTGATGCGTTGCCAGATCGAGGTTGCGACCTCCACCGCTTCCGTGTCGGATAATTTTGAATAGCGATGGAAGTAGGATTTTGGATCGGCGAAGGCTGTTGACCGCAGTGTGAGAAAACGGTCGACGTACCATGACAGCAGGACATCCTCGTCGGCATCCAGATAAACCGAGAAGTCAAAGAAGTCCGAAACGAAGGGAATGGCTTTGCCGTCGCGCGGCGGACGCCCAGTCTGCAACACGTTCAACCCTTCGACAATCAGAATATCCGGCCGGTCGATCTCCAGCCATGCATTCGGCAACACGTCATAGACGAGATGCGAATAGATCGGCGCGCGCGCCGGACGGCGTCCGGCTTTCACATCGGCAAGGAAACGCAGCAAGGCCGAAAGATCGTAGCTTTCCGGAAATCCCTTCTTCTCCATCAGGCCTTCGCGCTCAAGCACGGCGTTGGGATAGAGGAAGCCGTCGGTGGTGATGAGATCGACCTTGGGCGTATCGGGTCCGCGCGCCAGCAGCGCCTGCAGCACGCGCGCGGTGGTCGATTTGCCGACCGCGACCGAGCCCGCGACGCCAACGATGTAAGGCATCTTGTTGTCTTCGGTGCCGAGGAAGGCCTGCTGCACCTCAAACAACCGCTTGGTCGCCGAGACATAGAGCGACAGCAGGCGCGAAATCGGCAGATAGATTTCTTCCACCTCGGCCATGTCGAGCCGGTCGTGCAGCGAGCGCAGCCGCGCGACTTCGTCCGCCGACAGGGTCATCGGCGTGTCCCGGCGCAAGGTTGCCCATTCCCCGCGCGAAAAGATGCGGTAGGGCGATATCTCGCTATCCGTGCGCTGCTCCATGCGTTTTCCCCGAAGCCGTTACTCGCGCGGGCGCGCTGACTTTTCTTCCAGGCCGGACATGCTCTGGCGCGCGGCCAGCGCCGCCTCGATTTCGGCG
Source organism: Bradyrhizobiaceae bacterium (assembly GCA_947481685.1). Lineage (GTDB taxonomy): Bacteria > Pseudomonadota > Alphaproteobacteria > Rhizobiales > Xanthobacteraceae > CANKHA01. Next base: position 97,627 of record CANKHA010000007.1, on the reverse strand, counting down.
AGGCTGATCTCGCGCGCGTGCAGCACGATCAGCAGGTGGTAAAGCAGGTCACCGGTTTCGGCGATCAGCCGCTCACGGCTTTCCGCCGCCGCGGCAATCACGGTTTCGACGGCTTCTTCGCCCATCTTCTTGGCGCATTGCGCGGCGCCTCTATCCAAAAGCTTGCGCGTATAGGAAACATCCGGGCTCGCTTTCGCGCGCTCCTGAATGCGCTTTTCAAGATCCTGCAACGTGAATTTGGCCATGTGCTACTCCAAGCCTGCCATAGCATCTCTGCCCGGTGCCGGGGAGGGGGACTTTCAAGCAGGGTTACGCTAGGAACCCCGCATGCGCGAGAAAGTGCTCGATTTCTGGTTCGATTTCGCCTCGACCTATTCCTATCCGGCAGTCCAGCGGATTGGACCGCTGGCCTCGAAGGCGCGGGTGAAAGTGAGATTTCGCCCTTTCCTGCTCGGCCCTATTTTCCAGGCGCAGGGCTGGGAAACGTCCCCTTTCAACCTCTATGAGGCCAAGGGCCGCAACATGTGGCGCGATCTCGAGCGGCTCTGCGGCGATCTCGAATTGCCATTCCGCCGGCCGACCACGTTTCCGCAGCAAAGCGTGCTGGCGGCGCGGGTGGCCCTGATCGGGCTCCGGCTGAACGAGAAATGGGGCAAGAATTTCTGCCTCGCCCTGTTCCGCGCCGAGTTCGGCGAAGACAAGCGGATCGATGACGCAGCGACCATCGGCGACATCCTCACGCAATTGAAGGTCGATCCCGCTCCCGTGCTCGAAGCCGCGCGCTCTGAAGCATTGCGCGTTGGGCTGCGCACCGAGACCGAGGAAGCGCAGCGCCTCGGGATCTACGGCGCGCCGACCTTCGTCACTCCCGACGGCGAATTGTTCTGGGGCAACGACCGGCTGGAACGCGCGCTCGTCTGGGCGAAGCGCGGAAAATAAATCTAGGTGTCGAGCCGCACCGGCAGACCAGCATCGGCCATGAACCGCTTGGCCTCAGGCACCGTGTGCTGGCCGAAATGGAAAATCGAAGCGGCAAGCACAGCGGTCGCGTGGCCATCGCGGATGCCATCGACAAGATGTTGCAACGTGCCGACGCCGCCCGAAGCGATGACCGGAGCCGTCACAGCATCCGCCACCGCGCGGGTCAACGCAATGTCGAAACCTGAGCGGGTGCCATCGCGGTCCATCGAGGTCAGCAAGATTTCGCCGGCGCCGAGCGCAACGACTTCCTTGGCATAAGCCACCGCATCGAGACCGGTCGGCTTGCGGCCGCCATGGGTGAAAATTTCCCAGCGATCCTTTTCACCGGGTTGCGATACTTTCTTGGCATCGACGGCAACGACAATGCACTGGTCGCCGAATTTCTCCGCCGCCTCGCGCACAAAGGCGCGGCGCTCTACGGCGGCAGTGTTGATTGAAACCTTGTCGGCGCCCGAGGACAGCAGCGCGCGAATATCATCGACGGTGCGCACGCCACCGCCAACCGTGAGCGGCATGAAGCAGGCTTCCGCCGTACGTTGCACCACGTCGAGCATGATGCCGCGTTTTTCGTGACTCGCTGCGATGTCGAGGAATGTCAGTTCGTCCGCACCGGCGGCGTCATACGCGATGGCGGCTTCCACCGGATCGCCGGCGTCACGCAAATCGACGAAGTTGACGCCCTTCACCACGCGTCCGTCCTTCACGTCGAGACAGGGGATGATGCGGAACTTGAACATCAGGCCACCTTCGCGGCATCAATCAGCGCCAGCGCTTCCGCCGGATCGAGCCGTCCGTCGTAGAGCGCGCGGCCCGCAATCGCGCCCGCGAGTTTCCGAGCGCGCGGCTGCAGCATCGCTTTCACGTCGTCGATTGAACCGAGACCGCCCGAGGCTATCACGGGAATCGACACCGCTTCCGCCAGCGCGATGGTGGCGTCGAGGTTCAATCCCTTCAGCAGGCCGTCGCGCGCGATATCGGTATAAATGATGGCCGACACACCGGCGTCTTCGAAACGCTTCGCAATATCCAGCGCGGACAGCTGGGAGGTTTCCGCCCAGCCTTCCACCGCCACCTTGCCGTCGCGCGCATCGAGACCCACTGCGATGCGGCCGGGATATTTCTTCGCCGCCATCTTCACGAATTCAGGGTCGCGCACCGCTGCCGTACCGATGATGACGCGGCTGACGCCTTTGCCGAGCCAGCCTTCGACCGTCGCCATGTCGCGCACGCCGCCGCCAAGCTGCAGCGGAATTTCGATCGCGCGCAGAATCGCATCGACCGCCCGGGCATTCACCGGCTTGCCGGCGAAGGCGCCGTCGAGATCGACCACATGCAGATAGCGAAAACCCTGCTGCTCGAAAGTGCGCGCTTGCGCGGCCGGATCATCGTTGAACACTGTCGCGCGCGCCATGTCGCCCTGCTGCAACCGAACGCAGACGCCTTCCTTCAGATCGATAGCGGGAAATAAAATCACGGCTTCCACTTCAGAAAATTGGCGATCAAAGCCAGGCCGAGGCGCTGGCTTTTCTCCGGATGAAATTGCGTGCCGACCATGTTGTCGCGTCCGACCACCGCGGTTATCGGCCCGCCATATTCGGTTTCCGCCAACAGATCACCGCGGTTTTTCGGCTTGAGCTGATAGGAGTGCACAAAATAAGCATGCAGGCCGTTCGGTCCAAGCGGGATGCCGTCGAACAGCGGATGCTGCTTGCGCGCCTCCAGCGTATTCCAGCCCATGTGCGGGATTTTCAGACTCGGGTCCGCAGGCGCGATCTTGTCGACCTCGCCTGCGATCCAGCCGAGGCCTTCGGTCACTTCATATTCGCGGCCGCGTTCGGCCATCAATTGCATGCCGACGCAGATGCCGAAAAAAGGCTTGCCGTTTTTGCGCACGCTTTCTTCCAGCGCCGCGACCATGCCCGGCACTGCTTCCAGCCCTCGCTTGCAGTCGGCAAAGGCGCCAACGCCCGGCAGCACGATGCGGGAGGCTGCGCGCACCGCATCGGGATCGCTGGTCACGACAATGGACTGATCGGGTGCGGCTTCACGCGCCGCACGCTCAAAGGCTTTTGCGGCCGAGTGGAGATTGCCCGACCCGTAATCGACGATGGCGACACTCACCGCGGTGCTCCCGGCTGCGGAAACAATCCGACGATCTGGCTGTCGCTTGCGGACGGGATCTTCCCAAGGGATGCTGAAGGTGGCGGATAAGGAGTCGATGCCGAAGGCGTCCACGCGGAAAAGAATCGCCGCTCTGCAGTCTCGACGTCATCGCCTACGACAACGCCGGCATTTTTCCAGCCGCGCCGCGTCAGCGTCCAGCGGCGCAACGTGCCCGCTTCGAATCCGATCAACAGTGCGAACAAAAACCAGATGACGACGCGGACAGCTTCGTTGGTGCGGAGCACCCACAACCCAAGCCCCAGTGCGATCGCGATGACGAAATAAATCAGCGTTACCAGCCAGAGCCTGCGCCACAACATCCACACCGGCCCGAGCACGAAAGCCCAGAAATAGAATCCGTCGCGCACGAAAGCGAAGCGCTCCGGACCGGCGGATGCCTCATTCTTCCGCGGCAGCGGTTCATGCACGGTATAGACGGCCATGTGCTTTAGCCTTGTGACGCCGTCCTGAAATGGCCGCGCAGCGGCTCTTGAAGGACAGCCGGATGTTAGCCGCCGAGCGAGCCCTTGGTGGAGGGCACCTCGTCCCTGGCGCGTTCGTCGATTGCTATCGCCGCGCGCAGCGCCCGCGCCAGCCCCTTGAAGCAGGCCTCCGCGATATGGTGGTCGTTGGTGCCGTAGAGCATCTGCGCATGCAGCGTGATGCCGGCATTCATGGCGAAGGCCTGGAACCACTCCTGCACCAGTTCGGTGTCGAAGGTGCCGACCTTGTCGCGCACGAATTCCGCCTTGAACACCAGGAACGGCCGCCCGGAAATATCGATCACCACGCGGGCCAGCGCCTCGTCCATCGGCAGATGTACGTCGGCATAGCGGGTGATGCCCCGCATATCGCCGAGGGCCTGCTTCACTGCCTGGCCGAGCGCGATACCGACGTCCTCGGTGGTGTGGTGGTGGTCGATATGCAGGTCGCCCTTGGCCTTCACCGTGATGTCGATACGGGAGTGCCGGGCCAGCAGGTCGAGCATGTGGTCGAGGAAGCCGATACCGGTCGAAATCGACGATTCGCCCCGGCCGTCGAGGGCTACCGAGACCTCGACGTCAGTTTCCTTGGTTTTTCGCTTAATGGATGCCGTTCGCATGGCGCGCCTTTTATCAGGCGTCGCAGGACTTCGCTACTGCATCGCAAAAAGCGGGCGCAAAAGCGGTAAATCCGCCGTTTGCGCCCGCTTTTCCACGATTTACGAGTCCTTGAACTTGGCCATCTCCGGGAGCGGCGGTTCGCTTGAAATCAACGATTTGGTCGGGAATTGCTTGTCGAGCAAATCGTAAAGCACGCCGATCGCAAGACCATAAATCAGGTTCATGCCCAGCATGCCGATGGGTTCGACCGTGCCGAACTTCAGGCCGAACAGCCCGCCGCCGACGACAGGCATGAAAATGACCATCATCAAAACCCAGGTAATGGTCCCAAAGATCAGGCCTTTTTGCCAGCGCGGGCGGGTTGGCGAACTCATCGCGTCGTAGGCCGAAAAAATGGGACCCCACAGAAGGGTGCCGACGATGAAATGATCGACCCACGCTGCCGCGATTTGAATCGAGCCAAGCGCATCGATGAGACGAACAATATCGAGCTGCGGCAGGATACCAGCGGCGTTCAAAGCAAGGATAACCAAGGATATGAGTATCGTGGCGAACAGGCCCGAAATCACACCTTTCCAGCTACTCGGCATAACAACTCCCCATACGTTTTTTAAGAACCGGAACGCTGCCACCAAATGGCGGCGGGTGGAATTGCGTCCCGTTGTCCCAAGCCATACATGACCCCCAACGAGGGAATAAATCAATGCAGTCCGAACAACCAGTCTGGCACGGCACGACTATTTTGACGGTCCGCAAAGACGGCCTGGTCGCAATTGGGGGCGATGGCCAGGTCTCCATCGGCCAGACCATCGTCAAGGCCAATGCCAAAAAAGTACGCAAACTCGGCAAGGGCGACGTAATCGGGGGTTTTGCCGGAGCCACGGCCGATGCTTTCACCCTGTTCGAGCGGCTCGAAGCCAAGCTCGAGCAGTACCCCGGGCAGCTCACACGGGCAGCGGTTGAACTCGCCAAGGACTGGCGCACCGACCGTTATCTGCGCAGACTGGAAGCGATGATGATCGTCGCCGACAAGGATGTGTCGCTCGTGCTCACCGGCACCGGCGACGTGCTGGAGCCGGAGGCTGGCGTCGCTGGCATCGGCTCGGGCGGAAATTATGCGCTGGCGGCGGCACGCGCGCTGATTGATGGACCGCTCGACGCGGAAGCCATCGTGCGCCGCTCGCTGGATATCGCCGCGGACATTTGCGTCTATACCAACCGCAACGTGACGGTGGAGACGCTGAAGGCCGATTAATGTCACCGGTCTACCAATTCCGCCCGTTGACGGAAGCCGACATGCCGATGATCCGGCGGTGGCTCACCACGCCGCATGTTGTGGAATGGTGGGGCGATCCCGACAGGGAATTTGATCTGGTGCACGGCGATCTCCATCACGCGGCAATGGATCAGTTCGTTGTTGCGATGGACGACCGGCCATTCGGCTATCTGCAATGTTACGATCCGGCAGCCTGGCCGGTCGAAGCCTTCGGCGCCCAGCCGATCGGCACGCGTGGCATCGATCAGTTCATCGGCGAGCCTGACCTGATCGGCTGTGGCCACGGCTCGGCATTTATTCGCACCTATGCCGATCGTCTGCTGGCGGCAGGCGCACCCCGCGTTCTCACCGATCCCAACCCGGACAATCGCCGCGCCATCCGCGCATACGAGAAGGCCGGCTTCATCGGCGAGCGCGTGATCGAGACGCCCGACGGGGTGGCGCTGTTGATGGTGCGCAATCAATGACCGCTTCGCTGCCGCGGCAAGACCGCTTCATCATCAACGGCGCACAAGCATGTGTTGTCGTGCTCGTATTTATAGCGGCGCAGGCCGCAGTGCTTTACGCGATGGGCCGGGTACCGATCTGCACCTGCGGCACCGTCAAGGTGTGGCACGGAGTGGTTCAAAGCGCCGAAAATTCGCAGCACATTACGGACTGGTACACGCCCTCCCATGTCATCCATGGTTTTCTGCTGTATCTTCTCGCCTGGCTGGTTTTGCCACGGGGCCCGGTTGTGGCGCGGCTGGCCCTGGCGCTGGGCATCGAAGTTTCCTGGGAGATCCTCGAGAATTCGCGCTTTATCATCGAGCGCTACCGTGCCGGAACCATCTCGCTCGACTATTACGGCGACAGCATCGTCAATTCCGTGTCCGATACTTTGGCCATGACCGCCGGATTTGTTTTGGCGAATCGGCTCCCTATATGGGTAATCATCGGGCTTGCCGTTGCGATGGAAGCCTTCGTTGGATTTTGGATCCGGGACAACCTGATGCTCAACATCATCATGTTGCTGCATCCGGTAGACGCCATTCGGGTCTGGCAGACAGGCGCTTGAGGGCTTACCGACAGCATGACTGATTTTTCTCCGCGTGAAATCGTTTCCGAACTCGACCGTTTCATCGTCGGCCAGGGCGATGGCAAACGCGCCGTCGCCATTGCGCTGCGTAACCGTTGGCGCCGTTTGCAGCTCGACGACAAGCTGCGCGACGAAGTGCTGCCGAAAAACATCCTGATGATCGGGCCGACCGGTGTCGGCAAAACAGAAATTTCCCGCCGGCTGGCCAAACTCGCGGGCGCGCCTTTCCTCAAGGTCGAAGCGACCAAATTCACCGAGGTGGGTTATGTCGGCCGCGATGTCGAGCAGATCATCCGCGATCTGGTCGAAATCTCTATCGGGCTCACGCGCGAGCGCAAACGCAAGGATGTCCAGGCGCGCGCCGCGCTGGCCGCGGAAGACCGCGTGGTCGATGCCTTGGTCGGAACAAACGCAAGCGCTGCCACCAAGGAATCGTTTCGACGCAGGCTGCGCGCAGGCGAACTCAACGACAAGGAAATCGAGATCGAGATGCAGTCCGGCGCAACCGGCATGCCGATGTTCGAGATTCCCGGCATGCCCGGCGCGCAAATGGGCGCCATTTCGATTGGCGACATCCTCGGCAAGATGGGCGGGCGCACCAAGACGCGCCGCGTCACCGTGGCGGAATCCCATGAGGTGCTGATCAATGAAGAGTCCGACAAGCTGCTCGACACCGATCAGCTGGTGCAGGAATCGATCCGCGCCGTGGAGCAGAACGGCATCGTCTTCCTCGACGAGATCGACAAGATCGCCGGCGGGGAACGCCGCGGCGGCGCCGATGTGTCTCGTGAAGGCGTTCAGCGCGATCTTCTGCCGCTGATCGAAGGCACCACGGTTTCGACCAAGCATGGGCCGGTGAAGACCGACCACATCCTGTTTATTGCCTCGGGCGCTTTCCATCTGTCGAAGCCGTCCGACCTGCTGCCCGAGCTGCAGGGCCGGCTGCCGATCCGCGTCGAATTGAAAGCACTGACGCGCGATGACTTCCGCCGCATCCTGACCGAGCCGGAGGCATCGCTGATCAAGCAATATATCGCGCTGATGGCGACGGAGGGCGTGACGCTGGAATTCACCCCCGACGCTATCGACGCCATTGCTGACGTTGCCGTTTCGGTCAATTCGAGCATTGAGAATATTGGCGCGCGGCGGCTGCAGACCGTGATGGAACGCGTGCTCGACGAAATTTCTTTCGCCGCACCCGATCGCGCCGGTGAAACCCTGAAGGTGGACGCCGCCTATGTGCAGCAGCATGTCGGCGATCTTGCCAAGAACGCCGACTTGAGCCGGTTTATTCTGTGATTGCTTATCCCTCCCCGCAGGGGAGGGATAACGAAGCGTCACCGCACCTTCCGCAGCCGCAGGTAAAGCGCACCTTCGCCGCCGTGACGCTGATGCGCTTCGTCGAAGCCGACCACCATGGTGCGGAATTCCGGCAAGGCGAGCCAGAACGGCACCTGCCGCCGCAGCACGCCGATCTCGCCGCCGCGCCCTTTGCCGGTAATCACGATCACCAGTTTCGCGCCGCGGGTTTGCGCGGTGTGAAGAAAGCGCAGCAACGCACCATGCGCTTCCGCCTGCGTCAGCCCGTGCAGATCGAGACGCCCATCGATGGGGTCGTGCCCGCGCGCCACGCGCTGCTTGGCGCGGTGGCCAAGCGAGGTCGGCGCGGGTGGGGCTTCCGGCTTTTGCTTCGCTGGCGGTGGCGGTGGCTTCAACGGACGTGCCTTCGGCGCAATCGCCGGCTGCGCTTCGCGTTCCAGCATAACCTCGAATTCGTCGACGGCGCCTGGCCGTAGCGGCGCAATGCTGCGTGTGATCTCGCGCCAGAGAATCCGTTCGCCATCGCTCAGGCTTCGGGATTTTCCGCGCGAGCCACTCATTGGGCGGCGGCTTCCACCTTCGGACGGGGCCGCGGCAACGGAGTGCTGTGGGAATTGGTCACGATGAATTCCGGCCGCTCGGGCGGCAACGGAACTTCGCTGGCAACCGGCGTCGTAAGATCAACCCCATTGGGGATGAGAATGGAGAAACGTCCGGGATGACGGATACGGCCGGCAACCAGGCCCGCTTCCTGACCTGCGCCCCAGTAAAGGTCTGCGCGCGCGGGCCCAACGATCGCCGAGCCGGTGTCCTGCCCAACCATCAGACGGCGGAAGAGCGTTGTCGGTTGTCCGCTCTCGATCGGTAATTCGGCCTCGATGAAAAACGGCGTGCCATAGACATGCAGCCCTTTGTCGACCGCAATGGAGCGTCCCGGCGTGAGTGAGACGCCTTGCGCGCCCTTGGGTTCTTCCGACGACGAAATCTGAGGTTGACGGAAGAACACATAAGACTTGTTCTTGCGGCGGACTTCCTTGGCGCCGTCCGGATTCTCTTCCATCCATTTGCGAATGCGCTCCATGGACATTTCTTCCCGCGGGATCGCACCCATTTCGATCAAGGGGCGGCCGACCGGTACATACGGATACCCATTATGCGCGTCGTAATTGATGCGGACGATTGAGCCTTCCGGCATGCGGATGCGTGCCGAGCCCTGGATCTGGATGAAGAGAAGATCGGTCGGATTTTTCAGGTAGCAGATTTCGAGATTACGCCCGGTCAGCGCTCCGTCTTCGATCTCGCCGCGATCGTAGTAAGGCACGAGTTTTTTACGGCCAAATTTTCGGCCAACCGTGCCTTTGTTTGGAAAGCTTTCGCCGGCGCGGCGGCGCCCAATAGGAATGAGGTTGGAGGGTTTGCGATAAACCGGCACCCAGAATTCCTGCGTCCAGTTGGGTGAGCCATCCACGATCGGCTCGTAATAGCCGGTGAGGAAACCGGCGGCCTCACCCAAAGTAGCAATCCGCACCGGCTGGAAATTATCTTCGAAAAATGCGCGCGCCTTGGCTTTGTCCGACGCATCGTAATTCTTCGTCAGCTTGCAGATGTTCTGCAGCGCCGTGAACATCACACCTGCTTCGCGGCCGGGATTCCTGCGCGGCAGGATCGCTTTGCAACTTTCAGCAAAGGTTTTGAAGGCCGCCATGTGATCGTCTTCGGCCCAACCGCTGAGGTCGGCAAAAGCGAGCGGTTCAAGCTGGCTGTTGGGAATTTTCAGCGCCGCAGTTTCCGCAGCGGTCGCTGTGAAGGCATTCACGCAAAGGGCTGTGAATGATGCAAGCAGAAGATGAGATGACGCGACCACAATCGCGCGCATCTTTATTGTCCCGCTTCGGTCGCGATCAGTTTCCAGTTGGGGTCGCGCGACGAGATATCGCGCGCGAAGGTCCACACGTCGGTGACGTCGGTTACCTTATCGGGACTGCCGTCGATCACTGCACCGGCGCTGTCCCGCGTAACCGAAATAAGTTTGGAGATGAATCGAACGGTAATCTGCGCAGACTTGCTGCGCATTTCCGCGCCGACGATGTCGGCAGTGTCGATTGAAACGAAGCGGGTCTCCGCCTTCTCGCCACGTTTTTCCCGCTCGCCGATGGCGGCTTCGAAATTGTCGTAGACCTCGCGCGACAGCAAATCCTTAAGCGAGCGGCGATCGCCCTCGGCAAAGGCCGTGACAACCATCTCGTAGGCCCCGCGCGCGCCGGCAACGAAATGCTGGGGATCGAATTCAGGATCGGAAGCAGCGATGGCATCCAGCCCGGTCGCCGTCGGCGAGCCGGTCTCGGCAATGCCCTTCCAGCGATCGGCGGGAACCTCCGGCTCAACGGCAGCCGCAGCAGGCTCGGCTTTGCGGCCCGGCAGGCTGACGACGTTGTCCTGGGATGCATCCTTGGGAGCGCCGCGCGCCGGATCCCGCGAAAATGGATCATACGACGGGCGTTCCCGGCCCGTGCGCTGTCCCAATACGCTGCGCAGCCGCAGAAAAATAAAAACTGCGACAGCCAAAAATACGATGGTGTAAATGTCGAACACGTCTCGCAAACTCCGCAGCCGTGGCGACTGGAACGTTGGATCACCAATAACGCGCCATCGGCCCGTCCAGTACCGGCTATTCATGTAGGCACAATCAGCCGGTCGATCCAGACCCTGCGCCAATTTGCCGGGCGCAAAAAACAGGCGTTGCAGGACATTAGTCGATCATCCGGCCGTGCGCCAACAGACCTTATACCTATTGGGAAAGACTGAGATGGTTAAGTGGTTCCTCCTGGCAGTCTTGGCGCTTGTGGTGGGCGAAGTTGTGACTTTTTTCGCGGTTGGCGCCGCGATCGGCATTCCACAGGCCTTGCTCTTGATGATTGTTACATCCTGCATCGGCATTCTGGTGCTGCGGCACCCCGGCCGCAGCCGGATCGAACGGCTGCATGCCGCGGTGTCAAAAGCAGGAATTAGCGGCCTGGAGGGGGGTCGAGACGCTTTTTTGACCGTTTCCGCAGGCGTTTTGCTGCTGATCCCCGGCTTTCTGACCGATGCCGCCGGGCTGTTGCTGCTTCTGCCGCCACTAAGGTCGTGGCTCGGCAGACGCTTTCACGGTGCGGTACGTACTCAGCCGACCGGCGTTGTCGATCTCGATCCAAACCAGTGGAATCGGGTGCCCGAGCGGCAAATTGACGATCAGCGGCGGCCAAACGGCCCGAATTGAGCATTCTTGTCGGGCTAAGGGCGCTGTGTTAGGCCCGCGCGGCTAACCGCCGATCACGAATTTTGGAGCGAAAGAGAGCTATGGCGAATACCGGCAACGGCAACGGCAACGGCGGACAGCCCCAAGTACGGCCCGAAGGACAGACCGAGGACCAGGCCCCCCAGCTCAGCGTGCTGGCGCAATACGTCAAGGATTTCTCGTTTGAGAATCCGAACGCGCCTGCCTCACTCGGCGCTTTCCAGCAGGCACAGCCGCAGATCAACATTCAGATCAACGTGCTGGCCAACGCCATGACCGAAACGGAATTCGAGATTGTCCTCAAGACCGAGGGCAAGGCGGAACGTGACGGTAAAATCCTGTTCAGCTTCGACCTGGAATTCGGCGGTGTTTTCCGCATTCAAAACGTGCCGAAGGAAAACCTGCACGCGGTGGTGATGATCGAATGCCCGCGCCTGCTGTTCCCGTTCGCGCGCGAGATCGTGGCAGCCGCCGTACGCAACGGCGGTTTCCCGCCGCTGCTGCTGGATCCGGTCGATTTCGTTGCTTTGTATCGCCAGAATATGGAGCGGCAGGCCGCTCAGGCGACTTCGACGCCAGTCTGACCGGAAGCGGGACCCTCTTTGTCCCCGGCATAACCACTCCAGATTGTCTTTTCGCCCAGCGTCGCAATGAAGCTGCGATGCGCGGCGAGCTCTTCTGCCGTCAGGCGCGATGGCAGAGGCTGCGGACGGATTCGCGACGCCGCCACTTGTTGCGGCGTGCGATCCTGCGTTTTGCCGTTTTCAACCAGAATGAGCGTTGTCTGCCGGGCATCGATCAGCTCGATATAAACTTCCGTCAACAACTCCGCGTCCAGCAACGCGCCGTGCTTGGTGCGGCGCGATGTATCGATGCGATAGCGCAGGCAAAGATCGTCCAGCCGATTGGAGCCGCCGGGATATTTGCGCCGCGCCAGCAGCAATGTGTCCACCATGCGGGTGCGGTCGAGCAACGGCTTTGACGCGCGCTCAAGCTCGGCATTGATAAAGCCCATGTCGAAGGCGGCATTGTGAATGACCAGCGGCGCGTCACCCAGGAAGGTAATCAGGTCGTCCGCGATCTCGTGGAAGCGCGGCTTGTCCTTCAGCATCTCCAGCGAGATGCCGTGCACGCGGAACGCTTCTTCCGGAATGTCGCGGTCGGGATGGACGTAATGGTGGAAGACCTGACCGGTCGGAATGCGGTTGAGCAGCTCGATGCAGCCGATCTCGATCAGCCGGTGCCCCTGATAGGGATCCAGGCCGGTCGTTTCGGTATCGAGCACAATCTCTCGCATCAACAGTCTTTCGAATCAGCCTCGCCGTTTCGGCATTTTAGCGATCTGGCGCAGGATGTCTTTCACTTGCGCGCGGGCGGCGTCGAAGCCCTGTGAACTGTCGAGAATAAAGTCGGCGCGGCGGCGCTTTTCGGCGTCCGGAAGCTGGTTTGAGATCAGCGCTTCAAGCTTTTCTGCGGTCAAGCCCGGACGGGCCAAAAGCCGGGCGCGCTGGACTTCCGCCGACGCCGTGACCGTCACAATCGCATCCACCCGCTCGTCGCCTTTGGTTTCGAACAAGAGCGGGATGTCGAGCACGGCGACAGGGGCTCCTTTTCGCTCGACTTCCGCGAGGAACCGGCTCTCTGCGTCCCGCACCATGGGATGCACAATGGCCTCAAGTTGCTTGAGCGCGGCCGGATCGTTCAACACCCGCGCGGCCAGCTTGACGCGATCCACCTTGCCGCCGCCGGTGGTGCCGGGGAATGCAGTCTCGATTGCAGGAGCAGCCGCGCCTTCATAAAGGCGATGCACCGTGGCATCGGCGTCATGCACCGGCACGCCCTCGTCCGCGAAAAAGCCGGCGGTCGTTGTCTTGCCCATGCCGATCGAGCCGGTCAGTCCGATGACAAACATGTCAGCCCACCAGGCAGCGTTCGCGCCGCAGGAATTGTAGCAGCGGTAACAGCGGCAACCCCAGAATAGTGAAGTAATCGCCCTCGATCCGGTCGAACAACTGGATCCCCGGCCCTTCCAGGCGATAGCCGCCGACGCTAGTGGTTGCTAAGTCGCCGGCCGCGTCGAGATATTCCTCGAGAAATTTATCGGAGAAGGCCCGCATGGTCAGGTGCGCGGCATCGGCATACTCAAACAAAACATCGCCATCGCGCATGACTGTCACAGCCGAATGCAAAGCATGGGTGCCACCACGAAGCGCACGCAACTGCTCCGCCGTGGCGGCGCGATCGGCCGGCTTTGAAAAGCGCCGCGTGCCGAGCACCAATGTCTGGTCGGCGCCGAGTACCATGCGGCCGCGACGCTGCACGGCAACCGCACGCGCCTTTTCTTGCGCCAGCAATGCGGCGACGGCACCGGCATCCTGCTTGGACGCCTTTGCTTCAATGCCGCGTTCGTCGATATCGGCGGGCAGAACTTCAACAGCAATGCCCGCCGCCGCCAGCAGCGCAAGGCGCGCCGTGCTCTTGGAAGCGAGAAGGAGGGGGTCGCCGGCAATCCAGAGAGCCATATCATTCCACCGGCAGACGCCGGCGCTCGGACAGGAGATTCATCACGGCCGCAGCGGTTTCTTCGATCGAACGGCGGCTGACATCGATCACAGGCCAGTTGTTCCTGGCGCAGAGCTTTTTGGAGAACGCGAGCTCCGCCGCTACCGCCTCGCGATCGATATACTGATCCTCGTCGTTATGCGCGTTTAATCCGAGCAGCCGGTTCTGCCGGATCTGCACGATACGCTCGGGGCTGGCGATCAATCCGACAACCAGCGGCTTGCTGAGCGTATCGACCTGCGGCGGATAAGGCACGTTGGGCACCAGCGGGACGTTTCCGGTTTTGATTCCGCGGTTCGCGAGATAGATCGACGTCGGCGTCTTGGATGTCCGCGATACACCCAACAGCACCACATCGGCCTCATCGAGACCCTCCGGATGCTGCCCATCGTCATGAAACATGGTGTAGTTCAGCGCATCGATGCGCTTGAAGTATTCCGCATTCAGTGTGTGCTGAGCACCGACCCGGTGGGTGGTTTCAGAGCCGAGGTAGGATTTCAGCAATTGCAGCACCGGTCCCAGAACGGACATGGAGGGCAGGCTCAGGTCGCGGCATTTCTGCTCCAGCCGTTCCACGAGATCGTCTTCGAGCAAGGTATAGAGCACGATGCCGGGAGACTCCTCGAGCTCGGCCAGTACGCGATCGAGCTGCTTTTGGGTGCGGATCAGGGGATAGATGTGCTCGACCGGCAACACCTTGGAATATTGTGCGGTTGCAGCCCGTGCGACGGTGATGAGCGTCTCACCGGTTGAGTCGGAAATCAGGTGCAGATGAAAATAACTACCGGTCTTCTGCGTCATGAAAAGTGACCGCAACCCTGTGGACAGAATGGGAGGAGGCCACGCCTGAAGGGCCGACGCAAGGCGGGACCGACAACCCCGCCATTAATGTCCACATCGCTGCCCGGCAGGGAAAGATTAAAACGGGTGTAGCTGGTAATGGTGATATGTGGATAGAAATTCCAGACCTTACATTTCGAACGACTGAGAGACTGAATTCCTTGATGTTTCAGCCACACATTATCAACCGACTCTTACTGTCGAAGAGTGAGGATAACTGAAATGCCTCCAGCGAGGCGTGGAGATAAACTTATGAGTCCAATCCCCCGCTTAACTACAACAAACCCAAGATTCTAGATTCTATTGGTGGAAGCAGTCAGTCAGCGAGTCAGTGGTGATAAAACCTGTTCTCAATGTTCTCGATGGTGACGTTCAACGCATTCCTCCGATTTGGATGATGCGCCAAGCGGGACGTTATCTTCCCGAGTATCGTGCGCTTCGTGCTAAAGCAGGTGGCTTCCTCGATCTTTGTTTCAATCCGGAGCTTGCGGCAGAAGTAACCTTGCAACCGGTGCGCCGGTTCCAGTTCGATGCCGCTATTTTATTTTCAGACATCCTGGTGATTCCGCATGCACTCGGACAGAAGGTCGGCTTCGAAGCGGGTGAAGGCCCGCGCCTGACGCCGTTGCAGGAGATAGGTGGACTGTCCGTTCTGCACAGCGAAGTCGATCAGAATGCACTCGCGCCGGTTTATGAAACCATTCGCCGGGTTAAGGCAGAGCTACCGGAAAACGTGACACTACTTGGATTTTGTGGTGCGCCCTGGACTGTCGCGACCTACATGATCGCGGGCCGCGGCACGCCGGATCAGGCGCCAGCGCGCATCTTCGCCTATCGTGAGCCGGATGTATTTGCGGCATTAATCGAACGTTTGGTGCAAGCCTCAGCGGCATATCTGGTGCGGCAACTTCAGGCAGGCGCCGAAGCGGTGCAGTTGTTTGACACCTGGGCGGGTGTTTTGGCTCCGGAGGAATTCGAACGCTGGTCGGTACAGCCTGCCAGAAAAATTGCGGAGCTCGTTCGGCGTGATGTGCCAAACGCGAAGATCATTGGCTTTCCGCGTGGAGCCGGCACGAACCTGCTGCGTTACACGGAAGAGGTTCCGGTCAACGCCGTGGGACTCGACTGGATGATCGACCGCAATTTTGCGCGCGACAAGATCCAGACCCGCGTGGCGGTACAAGGCAATATCGACCCGCTGGCGTTGCTGGTGGGCGGCGCGGCCCTCGATCGTGCCGTGGACGAGACGCTGGAGGCTTTCGCGGCGCGGCCCTTTATTTTCAACCTTGGCCACGGCATTTTGCCGGAGACGCCGATCGCCCATGTTGAGCAAATGCTGAAGCGGGTGCGCGCTTGATCCCGAAAAGTGGAAACCGATTTTTGGATAAGATCATACGCGGGTCGAAAAACCCATGAGCAACGTGTATCTCTGGCTCAAAGCCTTCCACATCATCGCAGTCATCTCGTGGATGGCCGGTATGCTCTATCTGCCGCGGCTGTTCGTCTATCACTGCGCGGTGCCGGTGGGTTCGCCGCAGTCCGAAACCTTCAAGGTGATGGAATGGCGGCTGCTGAAGCTGATCATCAACCCGGCGATGATTGTAACCTGGGTGCTTGGCCTCCTGCTGGTCTGGCAGGGCGGCTGGCACACCGCAGGCTGGATGCAGGCAAAGTTCGCCCTGGTGATCGCGATGTCAGCCATTCACGGTTTTTTTGTCCGTTGGGCCCGGGATTTCGAGGCTGACCGCAACACCCACTCTCAGAAATTCTATCGTCTTGCCAATGAGATACCGACAGTCCTGTTGATACTGATTGTTATCCTCGTTGTCCTCAAGCCGTTCTAGGCGCGACGGAAACCCTTGCGCAAAGGCCGTTCGTTCCGTATCTTTGCGTTATCCTTCCGAACGTAGGCGGATGCACAGAGTTCCGGCGCAGCGTTTTTGCCGGAGGTGTATCGGGTCCGGGGCGCGATTAAGCCCCCTCCTCCCAAGACCTGCGATCTTCCTTCCCCGACGAGCACCAGAATTTCTCTCCACGCCGTCTATTTCTTCCCAAGGACTCCCCCCGCATGCGGGAAATGAAACTCCAAGACCTCAAAACTAAATCCCCCTCCGAGCTTCTGGCCTTCGCCGAAGAATACCAGGTCGAAAACGGCAGCACACTGCGCAAGCAGGAGCTGATGTTCGCGATCCTCAAACAGATGGCCGCGCAAGAGATCGACATCATCGGCGAAGGTGTCGTCGAAGTGTTGTCCGACGGCTTCGGCTTCCTGCGCTCCCCGGAAGCGAACTACCTGCCGGGTCCCGACGACATTTACGTCTCGCCCTCGCAGATCCGCCGCTTCGGCCTGCGCACCGGCGACACCATCGACGGACACATCCGCTCGCCGAAGGAAGGCGAACGGTATTTCGCGCTGCTCAAGGTCAATACGATCAATTTCGAAGACCCCGAGAAAGCACGGCACAAGGTCAACTTCGACAACCTCACCCCGCTCTATCCTGACGAGCGGCTGAAGATGGAAATCGAAGATCCGACGCGCAAGGATCTGTCGCCGCGGGTGATCGACATCGTCGCGCCGATCGGCAAAGGCCAGCGCGCGCTGATCGTTTCGCCGCCGCGCACGGGTAAAACCGTGCTGCTGCAGAACATCGCGCATTCGATTTCCGCCAATCATCCGGAATGCTTCCTGATCGTGCTGCTCATCGACGAGCGGCCGGAAGAAGTGACCGACATGCAGCGCTCGGTGAAGGGTGAGGTGGTTTCCTCCACCTTCGACGAGCCGGCATCGCGTCACGTTGCGGTGGCGGAAATGGTGATCGAGAAGGCCAAGCGTCTGGTCGAGCATGGCCGCGACGTGGTGATTCTTCTCGACTCGATTACCCGCCTCGGCCGCGCCTACAACACCGTGGTGCCGTCCTCCGGCAAGGTGCTGACCGGCGGTGTCGACGCCAACGCCCTGCAGCGGCCGAAGCGCTTCTTCGGCGCAGCGCGTAACATCGAAGAAGGCGGCTCGCTCACGATCATCGCCACCGCGCTGATCGATACCGGCAGCCGCATGGACGAAGTCATCTTCGAAGAGTTCAAGGGCACCGGTAACTCGGAAATCATCCTGGACCGCAAGGTGGCCGACAAGCGGACCTTCCCGGCGATCGACATCACCCGGTCCGGCACCCGCAAGGAAGAGCTGCTCACCGATCCGCAGCAGCTCAAGAAGATGTATGTCCTGCGCCGCATCCTCAATCCGATGGGCACGATGGACGCCATCGACTTCCTGCTCGACAAGTTCCGCAACACCAAGAACAACGCGGAATTCTTCGAGTCGATGAACACCTGACCCGGGCCAACGACTGATGGAATTACCAAGAGCCGGGGCATGCCCCGGCTCTTTTGTTTGGAGCGCAATCCGGGGAAGGGGGAACCGGTTCGCCGTAAGATTGCGCGACCAGCTATATCCCCGCTCAAAATCTCGCCAGCCTGCTGAAAATTCGTGCGGTGAAAAGCAAGCCTTGGAAAGGGTTTAGCAACGATAACCATGCGATCCAGATAAGAGGAACAGCCGCTTACAGCATGGGCATGGACGGACGAGCCAGAAAACCAGCGCTCTGGATCGCATTGCCCACGCTTTTCGTGGCGGGCATCAGCGCTGCCGTGACCTCCGCCGGCGACATCAAAGCCGGACTTGTCATCGCCTTTCTGGGCGCCGTGGGGTTTGGCTGGCTGGTCGAGAAACGCCTGGCCGCCATTGTTGCCGTTCTGACCAGGATCGCCCGCGGCGATCGTTACGTCACCCTGCCCCAGCAGCCAACTGACGGCGCCATCCGGGAATTCGACGACGTTGCCGATGCGATGCGGACTTCCTTGCTTGAGGCTGAGGCCACGGCGGTCGATCGCGACCGTAATGTTGCCGAGTCCAAGCTGCGCCAGGCGGGCCGCAGCTTCATCACCAAACGCTTCCAGGGCGCGATCAATGATGTGTCGGGCGCCTTCACCAATGCCAGCGACCGCATCCGCCAGCGCGCCGAAGAATTCGCCACCCGCAACAGCGCCATGTCTGCTCAGGTTTCGCAGGCGGCTCAATCGGCTGAAACGGCGGCAGGTAACGCCGCCACGGTCGCGCAATCCGCGCGCGACATGTGCGACATCGTGGCGCAATCGGATCGTCACGTTGCGGCTGCACGCGCAGCGACCGACCGCACACTCGGTGAGTTGCGTTATGCCGACAGGACGATGCTTGAACTGTCGGACGCCGCCCAGCACATCGACAATGTTGTCAAGCTGATCGAGGCGATCGCCAAGCAGACCTCTTTGCTGGCGCTCAATGCCACCATCGAAGCGGCTCGCGCAGGCGACCGGCGGCATCCGCACACAGGTGCTTGGCATCCAGAACGCCGCGCAGGAAATGGCACAGGCGATTTCGTCCGTTTCGCGCAGCGTCGATGAAACCAGCGCGGTCAACCGCGCCCTCAACACCATGCTTGAGCGCCAGATCGCCGAGCTCGATCAGATCGGCGAAGGCGCCAACAGCATTGCGGCTGCGGTCCGTGCGGCGCTTCCCGAGATCAAGAGTGCGATGTCGGAAGTCACCGGTGCAAGCGAGGAAGTGCTCGGCACAGCCGACGATCTCGCCGCGCGTTCGACGTCGCTTGTGACATCGATCCGCGGTTACTTCTCCGATCTCGATCACGGCGCCATCAAGGTTGGCATCCTGCATTCGCTTTCCGGCACGCTCACCAGTAGCGAACGTCCCCTACAGCAGTTGCTGGTGATGATGATCGAGGATCTCAACAAGGCGGGCGGGCTTCTTGGCCGGCCGGTGGAAGCGGTGATCCACGATCCACGCTCGCGGCCGGATGCTTATGCCGAACAGGCGCGCCAGATGCTGGTGGAAGAAGACGTCTCGGTGATTTTCGGGTGTTGGAGTTCGGCCGCGCGCAAGCAGGTATTGCCCGTATTGGAGCAGCAAAACGGCCTGCTATTCTATCCCAGCCAGTACGAAGGCGAGGAGCAATCCCCGAACGTCGTCTATACCGGCGCGACGCCGCAGCAGCAGGCGATCCCGGCCATCGACTTCCTGCTTGGACGCGGCTACCGGCGTTTCGTGCTGGTCGGCACCGACTATGTTTATCCCCGCACCACCAATGCCGTCATCAAGGGTTATCTCGCCGCGCAGGGCATTCCCCATGCGGTCGAGGAAATCTATGCGCCGCCCGGCGAGAAATTCTGGCGCGATACGGTGCATCACATCGAGCAATTTGCCGATGGCGGCAATGCGGCTGTTGTCTCCACCATTAGCGGCGATTCCAACGTTCCCTTCTTCCGCGAATTGTCGCGCCGCGGAATTCGCGGGTCGGACTTGCCGGTGATGACGCTGTCGATCAACGAAGCTGAGCTGTCGGCGCTGAAACGCCAATCGATCGAAGGCCATTTCGCCGCATGGAGCTACCTCTCCGCTTTGGAAAATCCGGAGAACCTTGCCTTCGTGGAAAGCTGGCGGCGTTTCACGGGAAATCCCGAGGCCTTCACCAACGATCCGATGGAAGCGACCTGGATCGGTTTCAAGCTGTGGAGCGCCGCGGTGGAAGCCGCCGGCACAACCGAGGTGACCGCCGTGCGCGATGCCTTGCGCGGATCGGAGATCCTCGCACCCAGTGGGTTCACGGTGCGTGTCGATCCGGCCGATCAGCATCTGCACAAGCCGGCTTTCATCGGCTGCATGACCGCCGACGGTCTCCTGATGCCAGTCTGGAAGAGTTCCGGCCTGATGCCGCCGCAGCCGTGGAGCTCCTGGTTGCTGCCGTCGCTGGCTCCGGAAACGATGACTCTACCTAGGGCTTCGGGATTTTAATTTTCCGGGCCGATGCGGTAACGTTGCCCCCAATCCGGACAAACCGGAAATGACTATGGGAGGCGACATCGATGAGAATCCAGAAAACTGCTTTTATTGCAGCGGCTGTCGCGGGCGGCCTGTGGGCCGGCCTGTCAGTCGCACAGGAATTACAGACGTATCCGATCCTGGGCGGGATGAAGGAAAAGCAGCCCACCTACGGCGACATCGAGAATTTCACGATCGTCGGCTACAGCGACCTCGACGGCTGGGATCGCCCGACGGAAATCCGCGTCAGTCCGGATGGCAAATACGCCTTCATGGCGAGCAACCCGCCACCGGTGGACGGCAAGAACAACGGCGGCACCATCGCCGATGTCAGCGACCCGAAAAACATCAAGGTCGTGGCGCATCTTACCAACGGGCCGACCGAGCACAGCCAGTACATCAACGTTGTCGGCAACACGCTGGCGATCAATCAGGAGCAGTTGCGCGTCCGTGACCGCAGTATGCGGGGAGAAGGCACCTACAAGCCCGGGATTCGCCTGTTCGACATCACCGACCCGACCAAGCCGGTGGAGAAATCCTATTTCGCCAGCGATGAGCCGGGTGACGGCCGCGAAGGCGTGCATGGTTTCTGGACACAGGACCATCCGACCGCCGGCAAGATCGCTTTCCTCGCCACCACGAAGAAGGGTTATTTCGGCAATATCCTGATGATTGTCGACATCAACGATGCCGCCAATCCGAAGGAGCTTTCACGCTGGTGGTATCCGGGAACATGCCTCGAATGCGGTGAGAAGCCGGAAGCGAACTGGATCAAGAATGACAACGGCGGCCGCATGGGTCTACCGAACATTCTGGTCTCGCTGCACGACATCACGAGCTACAAAAACCGCGCCTATCTGTCCTATCGCGATCAGGGCGTGATCATTCTCGACATCACCGACATCAAGAAGCCGACCTTCATCAGCCAGATCAAATGGACGCCTCCGGTGGAGGCCAATACCCATAGCGTCGGCATGGTGATGCCGAAGGACGGCAAGGAATATCCGGAGCTGCTCGTTGTTGAAGACGAGATCAACCGCATCTGCCCCTGGGGCTATCTGCATATTCTCGACATTCGTGACGAGAAGCATCCCAACAAGATCTCGACCTTCCGCCTGCCGATGAACAAATATTGCCCGCCGGATCGTCCCGGCCGTGACTTCGGCGTGCATGACGTCGATCGGCACATCCGCGGCAATATCGTCTTTAGCGCGTGGCAGCAGTCCGGCTTCTGGGCGATCGACATCTCCGATCCCTATGCACCGAAAGCCGCCGGCCATTTCGTGCCGCCGGCCTTCACCCGCGGCGGGCTGGATTACTCCAGCGCGGACGATGTCTTCGTGCACGACAACGGCCTGATTTATTTCACTTCCAACGAGCCCGGTGGCGGCCTCTGGATTCTGAAATACACGCCGGGCACCAAGGGCAAGGTAGCGTGGAACCCGGATCAGAAAAGCGTTTCGGTCACGGATGAACCGCGTCGCGCCGATGCACGCTGATACAAACAAGGCGGCGCCCAGGTGGCGCCGCCTTCTCCTTGCGCTGGCCATGTGCATGGCTTTGCCGGCTGTCGCGGTGGGCGAGCAACGCCACTTCGATCTTGATCTGAAGGCGGGGCAATTGCCGAAAGATCAGCAGACGATCAAGGTGAAACAGGGCGACGCCGTCGAATTGAAATGGACATCGGATCAACCTATCCGCATGCATCTGCATGGCTATGACATGATGATTGCGGTGAAGCCCGGCGAGCCGACAGTGACGGCGATCAATGCCCGCATTCCGGGCCGCTTCTCGGCTGAAAAGCTGCAGGAGAAGTCAGGCGGCGGCCACCAGCATGGCGGAAAAATTTTGTATTTCGAAGTGTATCCGTGACGATGTTGCCGCGTTTTGTCTGCACTCTCATCGCTCTGCTGCCGGTAGCAACGGTTGCCCACGCGCACGCCTTCGGTGAACGTTACGATCTGCCGGTACCGCTCTGGATGAATCTGACCGGCGGCGGCGCGGTGGTGGTGCTGTCGTTCGTGATGGTCGCGTGGTTCCTGAAGCCGGAAATACAGCCACCCGCCCCGCGCGCCAATCTTCTCGCGGCGCCCGGATGGGGCGCGCTCGGCAGCGAACCGGTGGTGCTCGCGGCGAAGATTATTTCCGTCTTTATTTTCCTGCTCGGAATCCTCACGGGTTTCTTCGGCCTGCCGGATTATTCCCGCAATGCCGCGCCGACGATCTTTTGGGTGCTGGGCTGGGTTGGAATGGCCTTCGCTTCGGTGCTGGTCGGCAATGTCTGGCTGGTGTTGAATCCGTGGCTGATCCTGTTCGATGGGGCCGATTCCGTGTGGCGCAAGCTCACGGGCCGCCCTCTGTCTCTTGGCATTACCTACCCGCGCCAGATCGGCGTGCTCCCCGGCATCCTGATGGTTATCGGCTTCGTCTGGTTCATGCTGGCCTCGGGCCAGGCCGGCAATTCCAAATCATTGGCCTGCGTTGTCACAGTGTATTCGCTCATGACCTGGGCAGGCATGATTGTGTTTGGCCGGGCGGTCTGGCTTGCGCATGGCGAGGCCTTCACGTTGTTGTTTGGTGCGCTCTCCCGCTTTGGGCCGACGGCTTTGCGCGTGACCGATCGCACAATCTGCGCAAGTGCCGGTTCTGCCCTCGATCGAGACGGCGGCTGCATCGATAACACTGAAAAGTTTCTGTTGGCACCACCCGAAAAACGCGAGGTCGCACTCCGTGGCTACGGCATGGGGCTCATCGTGCGCGAGCCCTTACCGCTATCGATGATCGTTCTGGTTCTGATGGTGCTCGCGCTGGTTGCCTTTGAAGGCTTCATGGATACGGCGCAGTGGATCGATCTGATGGTGTCGCTGGGCGAGCTGGAAGAAACCGACGGGATCCACGCGCCGATCAAGACAACGCTTTGCTTCGTGGCGGCGGCCGCGATCCTCTACGCGATTTTCTATGCCACCTGCGCGGCGATGCGCGCGATCGGTTATGAGGGCAGAGCGCCAAAATACAGCACGCAGGAGATCATGGGGCTGTTCGTGCTGTCGCTGATCCCGATCTCCGTGGCCTATCACGTCGCGCACTATCTCTACTGGTTCTTCACCCAGATTCAGTTTGTGGTTCCAGCGGCGTCCGATCCCTTCGCTTACGGCTGGGATTTGTTCGGCGGGCGGAATTTCGTCCCTGACCGTGCCGCGATTTCGCTGAAGCTGATCTGGCACACCGCGATTGTCGCCATCGTCGTTGGCCATGTGATCGCGGTGTATGTGGCGCACCGGGTCGCGCTCAACGTCTTCGGTACCCGCCGGGCCGCATTGCTCAGTCAGTTGCCGATGCTGCTGCTGATGGTCGCCTATACGATGACCAGCCTCTGGATGCTGGCGCAGCCGATCATGGGCTAGCGAACTGCTGCGGTTTTGCTACTCTGGCGCGAATGAGAAAAAGTCAGGGGAGGCATTCATGCGGGCTATTCAAAACTTCATTGGCATCTTGGTGGCGGTCGGTCTTTCTGCCGGGCCTGCGCTGGCGCAAGGCGATGCCGGCCCCGACAAGATGGAAATGAAGAAGATCGCGGAAGATGTCTATTTTCTGGAAAATTCCCGCGGCTCCAGCAACGCTGTCTTTGTGGTCACGTCGGAAGGGGTGCTCCTGTTCGACGCCGACATCAAGACCGCCGACCAGGTCTTAGCTGCGATCCGCAAGACCACCGACAAGAAGGTCCGCTATATTGTCACTTCGCATTCCGCTGGCGACCACGCCACGGGCATGTGGGTCTATCGCGAAGACAAGCCGACCTACATTTCCACGCGCAAGCAGATGCGCGACCTGATGATGCAGGAAGGCGCGGGCTTCGCGGAGCGCAAGGCCTCCGGCAAGCCGCAGGATGCGGCCTACAAGAACGCCGAGATGGTGCTGCCTGATGTTGCATTCGAGGGCGCTTTGACGCTGCGCATGGGCGGCCTCACCTTCCAGCTCACCGAGGAAGGCAGCGCGCATTCCACCAGTGACGTCACGCTCTATATTCCGCAGCGCCGCGTGTTTCTGACCGGCGATCTGCTCGATACCGAAATTCACCCCGGCCAGGGCGAATCGGCCGGCGTGTTCTTTTCCAATGTGAAGAACTGGCTGGTCCTTCTCGACAACATCATGGCCCGCAAGCTTCCGGTGGACACCTATATCCCCGGACATGGACCGGTGCATGTGGGCCGCGGCGTGGCCGATCTGGAAGAGCAGAAGAAATACTTCGTCACGATGCGCGACGAGGTTTCAAAGATGATCATGGCCGGCAAGACGGTCGAGCAGGTGCAGGCGGAGTTCAAGCTGCCGGCGGAGTTTGCGCATTACAAACGTCCGCCGCGCCTGAAGAGCTTCCTCAACCTGTTTTACAAGCAGCTGCAAGAGCAGGGATTTTGACGGCGCTTATTGCGCCTCCGCGAGGAAAGGCTTGACCCGTTCGACCACTGCCGGCGGCGTCTTGAAGATATCCTCTACGACCTGCTGAAGTTCCTTGCCGGACGTCGGCTCCAGATCGAGCTTGCGCTTTTCTGCGTCGGCTCTGAATTCAGGATCGGCCATGGTGTCGTCGAAGCCTTTGCGGAGAATTGCAACGACTTGCGGTGGCACGCCTTCCGGCGCGACCCAGGGACGACCGACTTCCTGCGAGCTGAAGACGAGTCGCAATGCAGCCTTGTCTTCAGGCGTTTTGGCAGAATCGAGCAGCAACGGAATGTTCGGCAATTCGGGATGTTTGCGAACTCCGAATTGCGTCACCAGCTTTATTTTGCCGTCGCGTAAAGCAGCCGCCTGGGTGGCCTTGATGCTCGCCCAGGTGATGCCCATCACACCATCAACCTCGCCGCGCTCCATCGCCAGCATGCCTTGCGCTGTGCCCTGGTAGCCCTGCACTGTTTTGAACTTCGTGCCCAGAATGGCATTGGCGATTGACGGGTAGGTGCTGGTCGAACCGCCGGTACCGGCAACCGGTATTTCGATCTTCTGCGCATCTTCGATGGTTTTCACCGGCGAAGCGGCGCGCACCAGTCCAATGTGAAACTCGCGCAAGGTCGAGCCGATCCAGTTCATCTTGCGGGGATCGAACTTGGTACGGTCGGGAAAGAGCAGCGGCTGAGTCGTCATCGCCGCATTGATGGCGCCGAGGACCGTGCCGTCTTTCGGTGCGACATTGGCGATGTGATTCATGGCGACCAGCGATCCGGCGCCCGGCATGTTCTGCACCACGATTTGTGGATTGCCCGGAATGTGCCGGCGCATGTGGTCGGAGACCAGACGGGCATAAGCGTCGTAGCCGCCCCCGGGCGCCGAGCCGACGATGACGCGAATCGTTTTATCCTTGAAGTAAGGATCTTCCTGGGCTTCGGCCGGCTGCACGAGTGCTATCAAAGCACCGAGAAAAATATATCGAGAGCGCCAAGTTCCGAATATTGAATCCACGATTCCCTCCCTCTCTTATTTATCTTTCAAGTATCGTTGTTACGGTACGAGGACACGTCCTCCATTCATCGCCACCGCTTGACCCGTCATGTAAGCGGCGTCGGAACTCGCCATGAAAGCGGCAAGCCCCGCCATATCGTCCGGATAGCCAACGCGGCCGAGCGGAATTTCTTTTTTGCCGCGCGCGAGCAGCTCTTCCGGCGTGGTGTTTTCCAACGGCTGCGCGGTCATGGACACGCCCGGAATGATGGCATTGACCCGCACGTTATGCGGCGCCCATTCGAGCGCAAGCGTCTTGGTCAGCGACAGGATCGCGGCCTTGCTGGCCGCATAGTTGGCGCCTCTCGGTGCCCCTTCCACGCCGCGCCCGGACGCGATGTTGATCACGAGACCGCGTTTTTGTTTCAGCATATGCGGGCCGAAGGCGCGGACGATCAGAAACGGCGCGGTGATATTCACCTTCAGCGTGCGCTCCCAGTCCTCGACCTTCATGTCGATGACGGTTGCGCGCGGATAGATGCTGGCGTTGTTGATGATGACGTAAGGCGCGCCAAAGGCGGCGAGCGTCTGCTCTACCGCCTTGGCGATTTGGCTCGCGTCAGACAGATCGACCTGGAAGAATTGCGCCTCGCCGCCGGCAGCCTTCACCTGTGCGACGGTTTCAGCGCCGGCTTGCGGATTGATTTCCCAGGCAGCCACCTTTGCTCCCGCGCGCCCGAAACGGTTGCAGAAGGCGCGGCCAAAACCACCGCCCGCGCCTGTCACCACCACCACGTCACCCGGCTTTATGCCGTCGCGTACAATTCCATCATCCATTCCACGCTTCCCCCTGCTATTTTCTCATCGCCAGAACCGTTTCTGCGATCTGCTCCGGCTTTGTCACCGGCAGCGAACATATCTCGCCGACGCAGACGAAGGCCGCGGTTTCCAGCGCTGCGGCGATTTTGGCCTGCGCCGGATGCGTCGCCGGCAGCGTTTCCGCCGAGGCCGCACGCAGCAGAATGCGATCAATAAAGGGAATCTTCAATGCCGCCGTGACAAAGGGTTCGGCATCCTTTCCGGTGACGACGATCTCGGCGGCGCGCAGCCGCAGGTCGAGCGCGTTGAGGAGCGACATATGGCCGAACAGGTTTTGCGATGCGATGGGAAGGAGCCCGTCGAATAACCGGTCCACGCGCGCGCGCCATCCATCATCACCGGTGAGTGCGGCCAGCCGCACAAGATTTTGCGCGGCGAGTCCGTTCGCGTTCGGCGTGGCGTCATCGACGGTTGCGGCCGGGCGAATGACCAGACCCTCGGCATCGTCGGCTGTGAGGAAATAACCTCCGGTGTCGGGATTGGCGTAATGCCGTTCGAATGCCTGCTGGCTTGTGACCGCCCAATCGAGGAAGCGGCGCTCCCCCGTCGCTTCCTGCAGCGCCAGCGCGGCACGAATCATGGCGGCGAAATCGGATGCCAGCCCGGGAAAGAGCAACCGCCCTTCCCGCCAGGAATGACCGAGCCGGTCACCGCGCGTCATCTTTTCGGCAATGAAGTCGAATGCCCGTGTCGCCAATGTGATCCAGCCTTGCTCGTTGCAAGCGATCCCGGCATTCACCAGCGCCGCAATCATCAGGCCGTTCCAGTCCGCCAGAACCTTATCATCGAGGCCGGGCCGTACGCGACCTGCACGGCGCGCCAGCAATTTTTCGCGCAAGGCCAGGAGTCGCGCCTCGTCAGCCTCGCTGCGCGCGACGCGTGCGAGATTGTTGAGAATGTTATGACCTTCGAAATTGCCCGCTTCCGTAACGCCGTAGTGATGCGCGAAGAACGCCGCATCGTCCGCGCCGAGCGCTTCGGTTATCTCTCGCAGCGACCAGACGTAGAATTTTCCTTCCTCGCCTTCGGAATCCGCATCGAGCGACGCGGAGAAAGCGCCCTCGGGCGTCGTCATCTCGCGTTGCAGCCACGCCACGGTTTCGCGCGCCCGCTGCCGGTACAGCGGATTGCCGGTGCGTTGAAAGGCGAGCCCCAGCAATTCGAGCAGCTGTGCATTGTCGTAGAGCATCTTCTCGAAATGCGGCACCAGCCATTTGTCATCGACGGAATAGCGCGAAAAGCCGCCGCCAAGATGATCGTAGATGCCGCCTTCGCTGATCCGTTCGAGCGTCAGCTCGACGCGCTCCAGCAATCGCGCGTCGTTGTTGCGCGTTCCCGCGCGCCACAGCATTTCGAACAGTGACGCCTGCGGAAATTTCGGCGCCCCCCGCAAGCCGCCGTTGACCGGATCGATGGCGTTGGCGAGCTGCCGCGCGGCAGCGTCGAGCTCGGCAAGGCCAAGCGTGACCTTGCCTTCCGGCCGCGCGCGTTCGGCCAGCCGCGCCATCAGCGCGGTGCGGTTGTTGT
This sequence comes from Bradyrhizobiaceae bacterium, assembly GCA_947481685.1. Taxonomy (GTDB): domain Bacteria; phylum Pseudomonadota; class Alphaproteobacteria; order Rhizobiales; family Xanthobacteraceae; genus CANKHA01. Next base: position 69,316 of record CANKHA010000007.1, on the reverse strand, counting down.
CGATGACCTTCCTGTCCTCGCGAAACAGCCGCGCGACTTCGTTCAGCACATCGACGAAGGCCGGCCGGCCATAACGCGCGTCTTTTGGAAAATAGGTGCCGCCCCAGACCGGTTCGCCTTGTGGCGTGAGGAACATGGTCAGTGGCCAACCGCCCTGCTCGCCCAGGTGATGGAGCGCGGCCATGTAGATCTGATCGATGTCTGGGCGTTCTTCGCGATCGACTTTGATATTGACGAACAGGCTGTTCATCACGGCCGCCGTCGCGGCGTCCTCGAAACTTTCGTGCGCCATCACATGGCACCAGTGGCAGGCGGCATAGCCGACCGACAGCAGGATTGGTTTTCCGCCGCGTCCCGCTTCGGCCAAAGCGTCCGGTCCCCAAGGCCACCAATCGACCGGGTTGTGTTTGTGCTGGAGAAGGTAGGGGCTGGTCTCGCGCGCGAGCCGATTTTCGGAGGTGCTGGAATGGGACGCCATGCCGGGCAGCATCGCCTTCAAGGCTGCCGGCATCAAGCGCGGTTACAGCTAACTAGTGGGACGCGTTGGAATCTTCGTCGGACTTGGCCGGCCAAACCACGCCGTTGGGTTCTGCCCTGTTGTCGGCATCGCTTTTCTGCCCGTCGTTTGCGAATGGCCGTTTGGCGTCGTTTTTGATCATTCCCATCCAGGAAGCGGCAAGTCTGAGCCAGGATGCCTTGTCCGTCGTGTTACCGGCATTTTCGGCCATCCTCTGGCATTCACGGGCATTTCGCCGATATTCGTCCAAGACATTCATTTTGCTACGTTTTTAGAAGTTCGATCAGGGTTCTATTGGGATAATGCAGGAACGGGAGTCAGGTTCCGCACAATTATCCAGTTGGATTGGGCTTTGACGCAAAGAAAAAACCCCGCCGGAGGCGGGGTTAAAGGAATGAGCGGACGGGACTTGGGGGGTAGGGGGGGAGTGCGTCCCGTCCGCTCTGTCAGAACAACCTATGTCCCGGAATATGGTTCCGGCCGGAAAAAAGGAAAATGCACATTTTCGTTATCGGTAAGGCGCCGCACCCGAGCTGGCTTCTATCTCCCAACCAATGTGCATAGCCCCCCTCACCTCCCCGATTTTGAGCCTGTAGGGTGAGGTCTCGATCTGGGGGATGACATGAGACAAGCGGCCATCGCGGCTGGATTGATTGCCATGACGACGTGCGTCAGCGCGCATGAAGTCAGCGAGTCCTATTCTGCATGCCTGGAAAAAGCGGCGGGGATCATATTCACGATGCAGGATTGTATCGCCGCGGAGCTGGCCGTGCAGGACAAACGGCTCAACACGGCCTACGCATTCTTGCTCAATGCGGTCACGGAAAAGCGCAAAACGCAGTTGCGCGATGTCCAGCGCAAATGGGTCGCCTTTCGCGATGCCAACTGCGCGTATTATGACGACGGATCGCTGGGTCAGGCTGCACGGCTGGCGGCCAACGAATGCGTGTTGACCGCCACGGCGGATCGCGCCTTCGAGCTTGAGAATCTCAGGCCGTAGCGACGCGACGATCAGCGATCGCTGATCGTCATGGGAATTCCCCCAAGATAGTCGACTTTGTCGAGTTCAAGGCCGCAGTGACGCAGGATCGCGTAGGCGGCTGTTGCGTGAAAAAAGAAATTCGGCAGCAGGAAGTGGTTGAGATAATCGCTGCCTTTCATTTCACCCTTTTTCACAGGCCCCAGTGGGAAGGTGATGGTGCGATCGGCTGACGCATCAATCTTCGTGCGATCCAGTGTCTTCAGATGGGCGACGGTTTTTGCGAGACGCGCCTTCAATTCGGCGACGGTCTTTTCGGTGTCTTCGAAACGCGGAGGTTCGACACCGGCAAGCCGCGATGCGCCATTCTTCGCAAGGTCGGTTGCGGTCTGCACCTGCTTGATCAGCGGAAACATGTCCGGAGCAAGCCGCGTATTCAGCAACACCGACGGATCGACTTTCTTCGCCGCGGCGTAAGCCTCCGCCTTGTCGAGAATGCCGGAGAGCGCATTCAGCGCGAGCTCCAGGGATGGAAGCGAAGCCTGAGACATGGAAAAGGACATAGGCAAACCTTTGGGTTGCGACGGTGCGGCATACGTGGTGCGTCGATGGGATTGCCGGAAGCGGCAAGAGCATGACAATTACAGCATGACCCCTGCCCGCGACACTATCTTTGCCCTCTCCTCCGGCCGGCCACCTGTGGCAATTGCCGTTGTGCGGATCTCAGGACCGAATGCCGGTACCGCACTTGAGCAATTGAGCGGCCGCTTGCCGCAACCGCGGTACGCTTCACTGGCGCGACTGCGTGATCCTGTCAGTGGCGAAAATCTCGATGAAGCGCTGGCCCTGTGGTTTCCGGCACCCCGCAGCGAAACCGGCGAGGACATGGCCGAGCTGCAGCTTCACGGCGGGCGCGCGGTGATTGCCGCGGTGCTGGCGGCGTTGGGCCGGCTCACCGGCTTCCGGCCTGCCGAAGCCGGTGAATTCACGCGCCGCGCCTTCGAAAATGGACGGATGGATCTCACAGCCGTCGAAGGTTTGGCCGATCTGCTCGGTGCAGAAACTGAAGCGCAACGGCGCCAAGCCTATCGGCAGATGAAGGGCCTGCTGGGTGATCGGGCCGAAACCTGGCGCACACGATTGATCAAGGCGCTGGCGCTGGTGGAAGCCGGCATCGATTTTTCCGACGAAGCGGATGTTCCGGCTGAACTGATTCGTCCCGCTCTGGATATCGCCGGGACGCTGCATCAGGAGATTTCGGATGCTCTGGCACAAGCGGGCCGTGGCGAGCGTCTCCGCGACGGTCTGGTGGTGGCGATTGCGGGCCCGCCAAATGCCGGAAAATCCACATTGCTCAACCGGATTGCGAAACGGGAGGTCGCGATTGTTTCGCCCCATGCCGGCACGACCCGGGATGTGATCGAGGTGCACCTCGATCTGGGCGGCTACCCCGTGACGCTGCTGGATACGGCGGGGGTAAGGGAAACCGACGACCCGGTGGAACAGGAAGGCGTCCGTCGCGCCCGCGAGCGTGCGGCAGCCGCGGATCTCGTCCTCTGGATCACCGAATCGGGTAGGCCAATGGCCTATATGGGGGGCCAAAGGCCTACCGACGATCGTTCAATGAACGATAAATCTGGTCCGCTGGCCGATGCCCCAAGCCGAAAGGCGCGGGTTGCCAAGGCGAGGGTCCCGGGTCTTTTGACTGGTTCAATGGCCGATACCCAAGCCGTCTGGACCATTCAGAATAAGGCCGATCTCCAGAAAGGCACGCCTCGTTCACAGCGCGATAAGAATGAGCACATATTCAATAATGAAGACGAGTTCATTTCTATATCGGCGACGCGGGGTGACGGTGTTGATGCGTTGCTCGTGCGCCTCGAAGCTCACGTTCGCGCATTTTTTGGCTCTGAATCCGGGCTCATCGCCCGCGCACGTCATAGGTATTACCTTACCGAGACCTTGTCTTCACTTCAGCGCGCACTTGGCCAGTCCGTGGACCAGGAAGAAATTATTGCTGAAGAACTGAGGCTCGCCAGCCGGGCCTTGGGACGTCTCACCGGCAAGGTCGATGTGGAAGACATCCTGGATGTGATCTTTCGGGACTTCTGCATCGGCAAGTGACATTGTTTCACGTGAAACAATTCCATTTTGACCCCGTGTTTTACGTCCGATAAAACGCCGGCAACCTGGAGCGCCGATGGACGGCCGGTTTGACGTAATCGTTGTAGGTGGTGGGCATGCCGGAACCGAGGCGGCCGCGGCTTCCGCGCGCCTCGGCGCCAACACCGCATTGATTACTCATCGATTCGCGACCGTCGGCGCGATGTCCTGCAATCCGGCGATCGGAGGTCTCGGAAAAGGCCATCTGGTCCGTGAAATCGATGCCATGGACGGCCTGATGGGCCGCGCTGCTGACCTCGGCGGTATCCAGTTTCGGGTTTTGAACCGCCGCAAAGGGCCTGCGGTGCGCGGTCCCCGCGCCCAGGCCGACCGCAAGCTCTATGCCGCCGCGATTCAGAAGGCCGTGCGGGAAACAGCCAATCTCATCGTGATCGAAGGCGAGGTTGACGATGTGACGATTGCGAATGGCCGAGTTTCCGGTTTGAAGCTGATTGATGGCCGCGAATTCGTCACCGGCGCGGTGGTTCTCACTACCGGCACCTTCCTGCGCGGACTGATTCACTGCGGCGAAAAGCAAACGCCGGCCGGCCGGGTTGGCGAAGCGCCGACTTTGGGCCTTTCCCTGACACTTGAGCGCCTGGGTGTAACCCTTGGTCGCCTGAAAACCGGCACTCCCGCGCGGCTTGATGGCCGGACCATCGATTGGGACGCGGTAGAGATGCAGCCGGGCGACGAGCCACCTGAGCCTTTCTCTGTCCTGACCGACCGCATCGAAAACCCGCAGATCCAATGCGGCATCACCCGCACCACCGATGCGACGCACGCCATCATTCGCGCCAATGTGCACCGTTCGCCCATGTATTCCGGGCAGATCGCGAGCCGTGGGCCGCGTTATTGCCCATCGATCGAGGATAAAATCGTCCGGTTTGGCGAACGCGACGGACACCAGATCTTCCTGGAGCCGGAAGGCCTCGACGACCACACCGTCTATCCTAATGGGATCTCCACATCGCTGCCGGAAGAGGTGCAAAAGGCGCTGATAGCGACCATTCCGGGCCTCGAAAAAGCGAAGATGATCCGGCCGGGCTATGCCATCGAATACGATTACGTCGATCCGCGCGAGCTTCATCCGACGCTGGAAACCAAGCGTTTGCGGGGGCTTTTCCTGGCGGGACAGATCAACGGCACCACCGGATATGAAGAAGCCGGTGCTCAGGGCCTGGTTGCCGGCTTGAACGCCGCCGCGCGCGCGGGTGAGGGCGCGGAGATCGTATTCGACCGTGCCGAGGCCTATATTGGCGTGATGATCGACGATCTGGTGACCCGAGGCGTCACGGAGCCCTATCGGATGTTCACATCGCGGGCCGAATATCGCCTCACCTTGCGCGCGGACAACGCGGACCAGCGCCTGACCGACAAGGGTCTCGCACTAGGTTGCGTTGGCGCTGCACGCGCTGAGCGGCATAACCACAAGATGGCTGCTCTGAATGCTGTCCGCTCGCTGTCGCAAAGTCTCTCGATCACCCCGAATGAAGCCGAAAAGTACGGCCTGGCCCTGAATAAGGACGGTCAGCGTCGCACAGCCTTTGCGCTTCTGGCTTATCCGACGATCGGGCTCGCCGATGTCGCGAAAATCTGGCCCCAACTCGCGGAATTCCCCGCTCCGATCACGCAGCAGCTGGAAATCGAAGCGAAATACGATGTCTATATGCAGCGCCAGACTGCGGACGTGGAATCCTATCGCCGTGACGAAAGCTTCGAACTCCCGTCCGAGTTCGATTATGCAACGTTGCCAGGGCTTTCCAATGAAGTCAGGCAGAAATTGGCCTCGACCCGGCCACGCACCATCGGCCAGGCCGGACGCATCGACGGCATTACGCCAGCTGCTTTGACGCTTCTGGTTGCCCATGCCCGCCGGCGCAAGCGCGCCGCCACGCATTGAACGTGCCGGATCAAAGCGCTGCGCTCGCTGCCGACAGGGCCCGCGCGCAAGAACTCACACCTGTTTCACGTGAAACATTGGGGCGGCTCGACCGCTTGGTCGAAACGTTGCTGGAATGGCAGCAAACGCGGAATCTCATATCGCCTTCCACCATCCCCATTATCTGGACGCGGCATGTCGCGGACTCGCTTCAGCTTCTCGATTTGGCGCCGGATGCGAAAACCTGGGTGGATCTTGGCTCGGGTGGTGGCTTTCCGGGTCTTGTGCTCGCCATTGCCTTGATGGAGCGGGCTGGAGCCAAGATCCATCTGGTCGAAAGCACCGCGAAAAAATGTGCCTTCCTGCAGGCTGTCATCGATTCTCTTGCCCTCCCTGCCGAAGTGCATTGCCAGCGCATCGAAAACTTTGTCCCCACTTTCCCCACCAAACCGGATGTCGTGACCGCCCGGGCGCTTGCGCCATTGCCTAAGCTGCTTGAAATGGCGTTCCCTCTGTTGAAGCGAGGGACTCGCGGGCTATTCCTCAAGGGTCAAGATGTAGGGGCTGAATTGACGGAAGCCGCTAAATATTGGATTATCAGCCATAAGCTGGTCCCAAGCCGGACCGATGATCGGGCCCGGATCGTTGTCATCGACAACCTGGAATCGCGCAGACCCGCCCGACGTTTAGACCGTTGACGATGGACATTGTCATGACCGACACCGACACCCCCACCGACCAGGCCCCCGAGGCAGAGGTCATCGCGTTTGCGCCCAAGCCGGAGCCGGTGCGGCAACCGCGGGTGCTCTCCATCGCCAACCAGAAAGGCGGTGTTGGCAAGACCACCACCGCTATCAATCTCGGCACGGCCCTCGCTGCTATTGGCGAAAAAGTTTTGATCGTCGATCTCGATCCGCAGGGCAATGCATCGACGGGTCTCGGCATCGACCGCCGCGACCGCCGCTGCTCCACCTATGATGTGCTGACAGGCGAAGCGCCAATGCGCGATGCCATTCTTGAGACCGTGGTGCCGCGTCTCCACATCGCGTCGTCGACGCTTGATCTTTCCGGTCTTGAACTTGAGATCGGCACCGCGCGCGATCGCGCCTTTCGTCTTCGCACCGCGCTGGCCGCAGTGAACAACGGCGGCAGCAACGATTACACCTATGTGTTGGTCGATTGCCCGCCGTCGCTGAATTTGCTCACGGTCAATGCGATGGCCGCGGCGAATGCGATCCTTGTGCCGCTGCAGTGCGAATTCTTCGCGCTCGAAGGTTTGTCGCAACTGATCAAGACCGTCGAGCAGGTGAGGACCACGCTCAATCCTGGTCTCACCATCCACGGCATCGTGCTCACGATGCACGACTCGCGCAACAATCTCTCCAACCAGGTTGCCGCTGACGTCCGCGAATTCATGGGCCGCAAAGTCTATGAGACAATGATCCCGCGCAACGTGCGCATTTCGGAAGCGCCGTCCTACGGCAAGCCCGTGCTGGTCTACGATCTCAAATGCGTCGGCAGCGAAGCGTATCTGCGGCTCGCAACGGAAGTCATCCAGCGCGAAAAGGAATTGAAGGCAGGCTAGCACCAGCGGGTGTGAGTTTGCTGCGCGCGATCAATAAGAAAAGGATGAGTCGTGAGGAATACTGGAGTTGATCCGATGGCCGATGATGCAACGCGATCGCGGTTGGGGCGCGGCCTTGCCGCGCTGATGGGCGACGTCGGCGACGAATCGCAGACCACGGAACGTGCGCGTGGGCAGCGTCGCATTCCGATCGAGTTCCTCCGGCCAAACCCGCGCAACCCGCGCCAGACATTTGTCGAGACCGATCTCACAGAGTTGTCGGCGTCGATCAAGGAGCGTGGAATCATTCAGCCGATTCTCGTTCGCGCCGTTCGCGGCGCCAACGACGCCTATGAGATCATCGCCGGCGAGCGGCGCTGGCGCGCGGCGCAGCGCGCGGGTCTGCATGACGTGCCGGTGGTGGTGACGGAAGCGACGGACGAGCAATCGCTCGAGTTTGCGATTATCGAAAACGTGCAGCGTTCCGATCTCAATGCGATCGAAGAAGCGATGGGCTACGAAGCGCTCGCCAACGAATTCAAACACAGCCAGGAAGATATCGCGCAGATCGTCGGCAAGAGTCGCAGCCACGTTGCCAACACGCTGCGGTTGCTGAAGCTGCCGGAGCAGGTGAAGACCTACGTTCGTAACGGCAAGCTGTCAGCCGGTCATGCACGTATGCTGATAGGGCAGGCGAACGCCGAGAAACTTGCCGAGGATATCGTGGCGCGGGGACTGAACGTGCGCCAGGTGGAAGCGCTCGCGCGCGAGGAATCAAACAAACCGGCATCAGGGAAGAAAGCCTCGAAGCCAGCGGCCAAGGATGCAAACACAACTGCTTTGGAAAAGCGTGTGTCCGATGCGCTGGGGCTTGCAGTCACCATTGACGATCGGAACGGGGCAGGCGTCCTGCGCGTCCAATACCGCGATCTCGACCAGCTGGATGATGTGATCCGCCGGCTCGAACGCAAGGCATGACCCGGCACGCAACCGAATTTTAACGTTTCGGTAGCGTTAACCATTTTTAACCATGTTTCGCGTAATTTGGTGGCATCGAATCTGACCGTGCCACTCGACCCACCGCGTTCAGAGAAGACAATCCCGCCGTGGCCACCCCGGCGGGATTATTCTTTTCAGCCGAGGCAAACAAATCAGTCTCGCCGCCAGGCCGCGCTGGCAATCGACAGCACCGCGCGATGTGCGATGGCATCGGCAAGGTTTGGCTGACGCCGTACTTCCAGCGCCGCCTCCGCAAGTTGCGCCATGACGCGTTCAAGCCGCTCCGCCGTCCACACCTTAAGCGCCGCTTCGAACAGAGGCTTGCGGCGGAAATGGATGGGCGGCATGACCTGCTCGACAACCTGCCCGACGCTTTTGCCGTCTTCCACCGACAAACGCATTTTGTGCAGGGACGAGAGCTGCCGTAACGCTGCGGACATAATGGACCCTGACGAGGTGCCGGCCGCGTGCGCCTTGGCGAACTGACTTTCGGCCTCGGCGACGCGGCCGGCGAACATCGCATCGACCACGCCATCGAGCGCGAGCGCAGACGCTTCCGACACCACGGCAACAACATCGTCCAGACCGACCTGACCCTTGCCATGGGCATAGAGAGCAAGCTTGCGGATCTCGTTGCGCGAACCCTGGCGGTCGCCACCGAGGAGCGGCATCAGTGCTGCGCGCGCATCCGGCGATATCGACAGTGATGCCGCCTGCATTTCTTCGTCGATCAAGCGGGAAATCTCGCGTTCGCCATCGACGTAACAGGGAATGGCAACGGCGCTCTTGGAGCGTTCGCACAAGCTGCGCAGCGGCGCGGTCTTTTTAAGATCGCCTGCTTCGATCACCACACGGCAATCGTTGGGCGGGGATGCAAGCAAAGCTTCGACCGCGGGCGCGATGTTGCGCCCACCCGCCTTGACCCAAACCGCGCGTTTGCCGCCGAACAGCGGAATCGTATTGGCTTCGTCGACCAGGCGACCCGCATCGCTGGAGAGGTCTTCGCCTTCCAGCCGTACCAGTGAAAACGGATCGTCGGGATTGTCTACCGAAGCGCGGATGATTTTCTCTGCGCGCTCACGCACGAGTCCGGCGTCGGCGCCGAAAATCAAAACCACAGGGCGCGCTGCATCAGGCCGCGCGACGAACTTTTCGATCTCGGCAGTTTTGAGAGCGACCATGATCTCCCGACTTCGTCCTGCCGCGCGAAGCGAATGGGATGCTACGTCCCGGCGATAAAGTAGGACGCGAGCCGCGAGTTGATATTGTCGGAGATAACCTTGGCCGCGCGGGTTTCAGCGTCACGCAAACCGCGCAGGCGGGCGAAGCGCTGGACCTGGCCGGGAATGTCGTAGGACACGCGGGCAAAGGTTTGCCCGGTCACGACCACCTTGCCGGTGGCTACCTCGGTCAGGCGATACGTCGCATCGAGACCAAAATTTTCCACCTCAGGCCGGGCCGAGGTGATGTCGACGATGACTTTGGCGTTTTGGGACGTAAGCCGGATGGTCAGCTCATGGGTCGGCGCGGTCGAACCGGTGCCACCGGTGAAGCTGAACAGCAACTGGTTGCGCAGCTCAACCGCCAAGCGCTCTTCGGTGGTGCCTTTCGGGGCTTCGATGGTGGTGACGCGCACCGCGCTGAGCGCATCGCGCAGGCCGGGGCCGCCGAGCGGGGACTGCGCACCGTACATGGGCTGCATGCAGCCGCTGAGCAGTGCGATGACTGCGAGGGCAGGCGCAAACCGGCTCAGACTGGCCCAGATCCCGCGGGTATCAAGCGACGACATTCACGATCCTCTGCGGGACGATGATGACTTTTTTGGGTGGCTTCCCCTCAAGCGCCCATTGTACCGCATCCAAAGCCAGAACGGCAGCCTCAATCTCGGACTTTCCGGCGTCACGGGGGACCGTGATATCCGCCCGCTTCTTGCCGTTAACCTGGACCGGCAGGGTGATGCTGTTTTCCACCAGCAGGTCGGCCTCAAGCTTCGGCCAGCTTTGCTGGGCGACCAATTCCTTGTGCCCGAGCGCGGCCCAGCACTCTTCCGCCAGGTGGGGCATCATCGGGTGGAAAAGCTGCACCAGGATATCGGCGGCTTCGCGCAAGGCGAAGGCGAGGTCCGGCGTCAGGGCCTGGGGCGAGGTCACATTGCCGATGGCGTCGTTGAGCGCATTGGCCAGTTCATAGATATGCGCGATGCAGCGGTTGAAGCGCATCTTCTCCACATCGTCTGTGACTTTGGACAAGGCGCCATGCGCAGCCTTGCGCACCGCCATCGCCGCTTCGCTGAATTCGGCGGGGCGTGACGCCGGTGCATCGAGTTGTGCGATCTCGCCAACGATGCGCCAAAGTTTCTGCACGAAGCGCCACGCGCCTTGCGCGCCTTCTTCGGTCCAGATCACGTCGCGCTCGGGCGGCGAATCCGACAGCATGAACCAGCGGGCGGTGTCGGCGCCGTATTCGCGGATGATGTCGTCGGGGTCCACGGTGTTGCGCTTGGACTTCGACATCTTCTCGATGGAGCCGATCTCCACGGCTTCGCCGGTGGTAATGAGCTTGGCCGTGCGGGTATCGCCCGCGCCGTCGATCGTGACTTCCGCCGGCGTGACGAAACTGCCGTCCGCCTTGCGGTAGGTCTCATGCACCACCATGCCTTGCGTGAACAAACCGGCGAACGGTTCGTCGAGGCCGATATGTCCTGTCTTCTTCATCGCGCGGGTGAAGAAGCGGCTGTAGAGCAAATGCAAAATCGCGTGTTCGATGCCGCCGATATACTGATCGACCGGCAGCCAGTGATCGACCGCCTTGCGGCCGGTCGGCGCTTCGGTGTTCCACGGATCGGTGAAGCGCGCGAAGTACCACGACGAGTCGACGAAGGTGTCCATGGTGTCGGTCTCGCGCCGCGCGTCACCATGACATTGCGGGCAGGCAACGTTCTTCCATGTCGGGTGACGGTCGAGCGGATTGCCGGGACGATCGAAGGTGACATCCTCGGGCAGCGTCACGGGCAGGTCTTTCGCCGGCACCGGCACCACGCCGCACTTCTCGCAATGGATGATCGGAATCGGGCAGCCCCAGTAGCGCTGACGCGAGATCCCCCAGTCGCGCAGGCGATAATTGACCTGGCGCTGCGCCACCGGCCGGTTGCCGCGCGTATCTTTTTCAAGTCGACGCGCAACGTCCTCTTTCGCCTGCTCGATGGTCATGCCGTCGAGAAAGCGCGAATTGATCATCGTGCCGTCGCCATCATAGGCGGTGTCGGTGATGATGAAGTCCTGCGGCTCGATACCAGGCGGACAAACCACCGGCGTGTTGCCGAGGTTGTATGTGTTGACGAAGTCGAGGTCGCGCTGGTCGTGCGCCGGGCATCCGAAGATCGCGCCGGTGCCGTATTCCATCAGGATGAAGTTGGCGACATAAACCGGCAGCTTCCAGTTCGCATCGAAGGGATGTGTTGCCTTGATGCCGGTGTCGTAGCCGAGCTTTTCCGCCGTATCGATTTCGGCCTGCGACGTGCCCATGTGCTTGCACGCGACGATGAAGGCCGCGAGCTTGTCGTCCTTCTTCGCTGCTGCCTGCGCCAATGGATGGTCGGGCGAGATCGCAAGGAAGCGCGCGCCAAACAGCGTGTCCGGCCGCGTGGTGAAAATCTCCAGCTCGCTCTCGTTGTTTGGTGTCGTCGAAGGTTCGAGCATGAAGCGAACCAGCAAGCCTTCCGACCGGCCGATCCAGTTCTTCTGCATCAGGCGAACTTTTTCCGGCCAGCGGTCGAGACCGTCGAGCGCGGAAAGCAAATCCTGCGAGTAGTCGCTGATCTTGAGGAACCACTGGATCAGTTCGCGCTGCTCGACCAGCGCACCGGAGCGCCAGCCGCGGCCATCGATCACCTGCTCGTTGGCAAGCACGGTTTGATCGACCGGATCCCAGTTCACCTTCGATTGCTTGCGCTCGACCAGTCCTGCTTTCAGGAAGTCGAGAAACATGCGCTGCTGGTGCTTGTAGTAGCTCGGGTCGCAGGTCGCGATCTCGCGCGCCCAGTCGAGCGACAGCCCCATCGACTGGAGCTGCTTCTTCATCGTGGCGATGTTGGCGTAGGTCCAGGTCTTGGGATGGCTCTTGCTCGCCATCGCGGCGTTTTCCGCGGGCATGCCGAAGGCGTCCCAGCCCATCGGATGCAACACCGAGTAACCCATGGCCCGCTTCGCGCGCGCCACCACGTCGCCCATGGTGTAATTGCGCACATGGCCCATGTGGATGCGCCCGGACGGGTAGGGGAACATCTCCAGCACGTAGTATTTCGGGCGCGGGTCGTCGTTGCGGGTCGCGAAGATGCCCCGCTCGTCCCAAATGCGCTGCCAGCGCGGTTCGGCGTCGCGGGCGTTGTAGCGTTCGATGGCCATTGAATCGTAGCTTTTTCAGGCGGTTACTGGATGCCCGAGTAGGAACACCAAAGCCCCGGAATGGTCAACCGGCGCGAATGCCTTTGCGGCCTCCGCACAGCGGCCTCACGTCGTCGTCCGGGTTTCCGCCACATAGAAGATCAGCAGGAAAGCCACCACCGTACCCGCGGCGGCGGTGAACAGGAACGATGACGTGTAGCCCAGTGTTTCCGCCAGCACCGCGAAGATAATGGGGCCAATGGTTGCTCCGCCCTGGCCGGTCAGGCGCCACAGACCGAGGAACATGCCGCGCGCTTCCGGCGGCGCGACGTCGGCGCCGACAGTCTGGATCGAGCTGCCGGTGAGCCCCTGCATCGCGCTCGCGAAGAAGAACAGCACCACGTACCAAGAATAGGACAAGGGGATGAAGGCGCAGATCGCAAGCGCCGTCATGGCAACAGCCACGCCGGTGAAGCCGGGAACCATCGTGTGCTTGCGGCCGAAGCGGTCCATCATCCAGCCCGCGGCAAGCGCAATCGGCATGTTGACGACGATCGCGCCGGTCGCGAGAAAGCCGATCTGCGCCGGACCGAGATTGTAGGCGAAGGCCGCATAGAGATGCAGCAGGTCGGCATAGATCGGTCCGCGCGCGAGGCCGGCGAACAGCGCGACACCGAAATAGGGCAGGCGCGGCACCACGATTTCCCACAGCGACAGCTTGCGGACGGTGGCGCTTGTCTCGTTCCGGGCGTGGCGCGGTGTGTCTTCGGCGTAGAGGATGGTGGGTATGAGAGCGATCAGCGCGAGGACGGCATAAACAACAAAGCCGCCCCGTAGTCCCCACGAGGTGGCGATGAAGGCGCCGACCAGCGGGCCGGAAAGTTTGCCCACGCTGTCCATGCCATAGAGCCAGCTTACCTGCCGGCCGCGCTCGCTGGCGGCGGCGCCGTGCGAAATAGCGGCGAGGCGTCCCATCAGCCACATCTGCGCAGCGAACCCCGCCACGAAACGAAGGATCACAAGCTGGGTGAATGACTCCGCGAAGACAATCGCCAGCGAAGCTGTTGCTGCAATCAGGGGACCCGTGATGATGACCATCCGGCGACCGAAGCGATCGATCATCCATCCCGACGGGAGCGTGCCCGCCAGGTTGCCGATCAGGAACGAGGTCACAACGGTACTCGCAACACCGAAGCTGACATCGAAGGATTGCGCCATCGCCGGGATGGCGGGCAGCACGATGCCGGTGCCCAAGGCGAGAAGAAATGCCGGGAAATAGGTGGTGAAAAACGCGCCCCAGGAAACCGCTTTGGAAACACCACGCGGCGACGTTGCCGCTTCCGGATTTTCCGTTCCCCCGGCCGGTGCGCTTTCTCGCTCGGTCATCCTCACCCCAACTTTGTCAGCATGCTTCGCTTCGCGCGCACCATGGCGCGGGATGACCATCGAAACGCAGGTGTTTCAGGTGGTTCGGCGGCAATTTATGAACTTCGTAAGAACACCAAAGCTCCGGACGGTCAACCGGTCGCAGGAACTTCCCGGGCCCGAGCCGGTTCTCTCTCGCAGCGATGGAGGCGACCATGGCCAGCGGAATGCCACTGAAAGAGCACATGGAAGTCGTCGGTTCCGACGGCAAGCATGTCGGCATTGTCGACCGGATGGTCGGCGACCTGATCAAGCTCGCCAAGGCGGACCCGAAGGCCGACGGCAAGCACCATTTCATCCCGCGTCATTGGGTGGAACGGGTCGGCGCCCATGTGCATCTGTCGAAGACCAGCCGGGAAGCCATGGATCAGTGGCACACCGAGCAGCCGGCGGCTCCGACGGAGAAGGCGCGCTAGAAGCGCAACACCTACCACTGCATCCTGAGGATTGCGCCACACACTCCCCTCATCCTGAGGAGCCCGCGTTAGCGGGCGTCTCGAAGGATGGCCAAAGAACTCGGGCCTGCATGGTTCGAGACGCGCCGCACCGCAGCCAAGTGTACGCAGGCTGCGCCTGCTATGGCGGCGCTCCTCACCATGAGGAGAGATTGGTGGTTGTTGCGCTTCAGCAGGCTTCCGACAAAACCACTGCATCGTGGACGACCACGGTATTGCGGCCCCGGCGCTTGGCGTCATAGAGGCCGGCATCGGCGGCTTCGACCAGTTTTTCCGAGGTGTCGTTGTCTTTCGGCACCATCGAGGCAATGCCTACGCTGACGGTGACAAAGCCCCAGGGCGATTGCGTATTGGTGAAGCTCAGGCTTTCCACGGTGCGGCGCAGCTGCTCGGCAATCTCGGTGGCTTTTTCAATGCTCGCGCCGGGCAGCAGCAGCACGAATTCCTCGCCGCCATAGCGCGCACCGAAATCCGCTTCGTCCTTCGAGATCTTCAACAACACTTCGCCGACGCCACGCAGGCAATGGTCGCCTTCGAGATGTCCGTAGCGATCATTGAACAGCTTGAAATGATCCACGTCGATCATCAGCAACCCAATCGGACGTTTCAGCTCCGCCGCTAATTCCCATTCCGCTTCCAGCCGCGCATCGAAGCCGCGCCGGTTGGCGAGGCCGGAGAGTCCGTCGCTGGTGGCAAGCGCTGCCAGGTGCCGATTCGCGGTGCGCAATTCGCTCTCGCGCTCGGCGAGTTTACGCGTCATGTCGTCGAATGCAGTCGCGAGTGATCGGAATTCCGCGATCCAGGCGACAGGCTGCATCGGCGCATCGAATTCGCCGCGGCCGAAACGCGCGGCGCGGCTCGTGAGCATGCGAATCGGCGCCACGATCAACTTCTCGCCGGCGAACCATGCTGCAAGCAACGCAAGGAAGCCAAAGAATGCGAGCTGCGCATAGGTAATGAATATCTGATTATCGACGTTTTTGAGGATTTCGGCTTCCGACAGGCCGACCGCGAGCTTCGCCCGGGCCCAGGGCAGCGCGACGTAGGCATAGATGCGGCGCGTGTTGTCCAGGCCTTCGGTGGTGATGAAGCCTTCGTTGTTCGCCAGCATCGCGTCGACCAGTGGATGGCCCTTGCGTTCCTGGCCGGGCGCAGTGCCCATCTGCGGATAACGCGCCAGAAGGATGCCATTGGCGTCGACCAGCGTGACCACGATGCCGGGGCGCCGGTTGACGAGCGTGGCAAAGCCACCCATCCATTCCAGATTCACGGTCGCAATGACGACTACGCTTTCCAGATCTTTCGTCGTCGCTGCATAAGCGCCCATCACCATCGACAATCCGCTGGCGCGGCCGACCAGATAATCGCTCATGACGAATTCGCTGGAGCTCAGCGCGCGGCGGAAATAGCTGCGGTCGGAAACATCAAGGCCCACCACCCTGGAGTCGGTGGAACAACCGACCCTGCCGTTCGCGCCGACCACGGAAAGGCTTCTGACCCAAGGCATATCCTGGACAAAACTGTTGAGCAGTCCGGTGCACTGGCTGGTGGCGGGGGCCGAAGCGGTGACGTAAGAATGCGCGGCTGCTTTTAGCAGCGCGCGCACGGTGATCACCATTTCGTTCTGCTGTTCGGCGCCGCGTCGCGCCAATTCCATCATCTCGCCGGCAGTGGCTTCGATGCGTTCGGTGCGGCTCTCTGCCAGAGTGCGGACGCGGTCGAGCGTCAGCGGCACCACCGCCAGCAGCGCCAGCAGCATCAGGCGCGCCCGAATACCGAAAATCGGTTTGGCGGTTGGCTTGCTAATATGGGAATCTGCAGACGACATATTTTACCCGACCCAGTGCAAGATAGCTGGTGAGGGGTGAAAGCCGCTTTCGTACGGTCCTTAAAGTTTTACGGATCGTGCATATTGTGAAGACCATGCCTCATGAACCAACTCATTGAATCTGCGTCAGGACTTGCCAAAGTGCGGGCTGAGCTGGCGCTTGCCAGCGCAGCATCCATTGCGCCCCGGCCCGTAACTCTTGTCGCAGTATCGAAAACCTTTGGTGTGGAGGCGATCGCGCCGGTGATCGCGGCGGGTCAACGCGTGTTCGGTGAAAACCGGGTGCAGGAGGCCAAAACAAAATGGCCGGACCTGAAAGCGGCACACCCGGACATCGAGCTCCATCTGATCGGGCCGCTGCAATCCAACAAGGCCAAAGAAGCGGTAGCGTTGTTCGACGCGATCCACACCGTCGATCGGCCAAGCCTGTGTGAGGCCCTGGCGAAAGAGATTGTCCGGCAAAACCGGCGGCCGATCCTGTTCGTGGAAATCAACACCGGTGCCGAGCCACAGAAGGCCGGCGTTTTGCCGGAAAATGCCGACGCTTTTCTGCGCGCATGCCGTGAGGACTATGGCCTCGCGGTTTCCGGCCTGATGTGCATCCCGCCAGTAGATGAAGCCCCGGCTCCGCATTTTGCCCTGACGGCGAAAATTGCGAATCGCAACGGCCTGCCGCTTCTCTCGATGGGCATGAGCGCGGACTTCGCTATTGCCGTGCAGTTCGGCGCCACCCATGTCCGGGTCGGCAGCGCAATTTTTGGGCACCGTGGGTAGGTGCCTCATGGTGAGGAGCACCGAAGGTGCGTCTCGAACCATGGGCACGTGTGGTCACCTGTCCTTCGAGACGGGCTTGCGCCCTCCTCAGGATGAGGCGGATCAGGCGATGACGATGCGGGTTTTCGGTCCCACGCGTTCCAGCAACCATCGCAGCCGCGGGACCTGCAATGCCACGCAACCAGCCGTGGGCTTAAACCCTTCCCGCGCCACGTGAATAAACACCGCGCTGCCACGGCCGGCGATCCGCGGGCGGGTATTGTGGTCGAGCTCAATAATGAAATCGTAGAGCCCATCCTCGCGCCAAAGGCGATCGCCCGGGGACCCGTCAGGCACCCGAATCGGACGGTTATAGAGCCGGTCCCTGGGGTCTTCCGACCAGCCATCATGTTTGCCGATTCTGCGGACGGGCAGGAAGGTCCGAGGCCGGTATGTCCGGTCGGAGCGCCACCACAGCCGCACCAGCCGGAAAATCCCGCGCGGCGTGCCGCCGTCACCCTCTCGCTTGTTGGCAAGGATGCCGCCCCGGCCGATTGCGACCGGAATCTGGATGCCCCCGGCGATTAGCCAGCCCTGGGAACGGAACCCAGGGCGTTGTCGGACGTAGATGGTGTGGAGACAGTCCTGCATTTCCTGTCACATACCTTTGGCTACACGCTAAAGCCTAGTTCTAACTTGCCCTTTTGCCGCCGAATGTTTTTTACTCCATGAACCTATGACCCTACTATGGGTGAAAATTCGCCTTCCCGGATTTCGCGGTAAAGGTTTGGGCACGGTGACTTAGGACACTGCGTTTTCTACGGCGGCCGGCCGAAGCGGTTGCGCCGGAAAATATTGATTTTTGAGGAGGCCGTGGCTGGGGCCATTGTCGATGCCGAACGTCCGCAAGATCCTGATCGTCGATGACGATGCCGACCTGCTTCAGACCCTGGTCGAGCAGATCGCACTGCATGACGAATTTGAAGCCGTTCCGGTCGATAGCGGCACCAAAGCGGTGAGCGCGGCGAAGGCCGAACAGGTCGATCTCGTCATTATGGATGTGGGTCTGCCGGATATCGACGGCCGCGAAGTCGTGCGCATCCTGCGCAAGGACGGCTTCAAGTCACCGATCATTATGCTGACCGGCCACGATACCGATTCCGACACCATCCTCGGCCTTGAAAGCGGCGCCAACGATTACGTCACCAAGCCGTTCCGCTTCGCGGTGCTGCTCGCACGCATCCGCGCACAGTTGCGGCAACATGAGGCGAGCGAAGATGCGGTCTTCACCATCGGGCCTTACAGCTTTCGGCCGAGCGCGAAGGTCCTGCTGAATTCCAAGGGACAGAAAATCCGTCTCACGGAAAAGGAAACGGCGATCCTGCGCTTTCTTTACCGCGCGGGCCAGACGCCGATGTCGCGCGAAACGCTGTTGCAGGACGTGTGGGGCTACAACTCCGGTGTCACTACCCATACGCTGGAAACGCACATCTATCGCCTGCGTCAGAAAATTGAGAACGACGCGGCCAATCCCACTATCCTGGTGACCGAAGTCGGTGGCTACAAGCTCGTGCCGTGAGCGCGTGATCATGCGCAAATTTAAAACCAGATTATTCGCTTCACCAAAACCGGCAGGCTTCCTTGACCATTGAGGATGACATCGCCTTCTTCGAGCGGGTGCCGACGCTGAACGCGTTCGGCCGCCCGGCGCTGCGCATTCTTGCCATCGGCGCCGAAAGCAGATTCCTCCAGGGCGGCGAAGTGTTGTTCCATGCGGGCGATCAGGCCGACTCCGCTTATGTGATTCAGGAAGGCTCTTTCGGGCTGCTGCCGCAGCGCGCCCAAAGCGACGATCAGGAGATTGTCGCGGTGCGTGGCGTGTTGCTCGGCGAATTGGCGATGCTCACGCCCACCACGCGACTTGCCACCGCAACCGCGCTTGAGCCTTCCACCGTAATTCGAATTTCGCGCGGCCTGTTTTTGAAGATGCTGGAAGGCTATCCCGAAACCGCGCTCAAGCTGCGCGATGCACTCGCCGACCGGGCCGATCAGTGGGCGCGCGAAATGAAGAACGTACGCGCCGGCTTGCAGACCAAAGGCGCGAAATAGCGCGTTACACTTCGACCGTCAGTGTCACCGGAACATGATCCGAAGGCTGGGCCCAGCCCCGCGCTTCCTTGGTGATCTTGATGCCACGCACATGGTCAGCCAGCGCCGGCGACGTCCAGATATGATCGAGTCTGCGGCCTTTGTTGGCTGTCTTCCAGTCCGCCGCGCGATAGCTCCACCATGTGTAAAGTTTTTCCGGCTCCGGCACGAAATGCCGCATCGGATCGAACCAGCTTCCGCCTTTCTGGAAGGCGAGCAGCTTTTCGCACTCCAGCGGCGTGTGTGACACCACGCGGATCATTTGCTTGTGGCTCCAGACGTCGTTCTCGAGCGGCGCCACATTCAGATCGCCCATCAATATCGCGCGATTCTTGTCGTCGCATCGCAAGGCAATGCTGGCGCGAAGCTCGTCGAGGAACGAGAGTTTGTGCTCGAATTTCGGATTGACGGCTGGATCGGGAACGTCGCCGCCCGCGGGGACGTAAAAATTATGCAGCGCGATCGGATCGCGCAATCCCGCGCGTTCGCCGAGCACGGCAGACATATGCCGGCAATCGGTCTTCTCGCAAAAATTTTGAAAGCTGAAGGAATCGAACGGCAGGCGTGAAAGCACGGCGACGCCGTGATAGCCCTTCTGTCCGTTCAGCGCGACGTGCTCATAGCCAAGCCGCTTGAAACGCTTGAGCGGAAATTTGTCGTCCGGGCATTTCGTTTCCTGCAGGCACAAGACGTCCGGCCGCGCAGCCTTGATAAAGCGCGCGACCAGGTCGATGCGAAAGCGCACCGAATTGACATTCCAGGTTGTGATGGAAAGCTGCATGGCTCAAAGCACAATCCGGCGAAGTGGGAACCGGTTCGCCGCAAGATTGCGCGACAAACTAATAAATCTGTAGTTCGGTTCGTGTTTCAACCGATCGAATCAGACACTAAAGGCGCGGCCGGGCGAATGCCGTCGCGAAGAGAAAGACTAGTTTTTCTTGCTGGACGTGTCGATGGTGAAGATCGCCGGGTCCGGCCGTGTGGAAAAATCCAGGTTGGAAACCGCAACGGTGGTGTCGAAGCTCTGCGCGTCCGTCACCGTCCACTGCTTGAGCTGCAAGGTCTTGGCGTCGAACATCATCATCAGACGGCTGGTTCCGACCAGCGGCTGTTTTTCTTCGATCACAACGGTGGCGAAGATATCGTCGGAATAGACGCCAACAATATTTGTCTCACGCCGGAGATCCGTGCGCTCCGACAGCAGGAAACGCAGCGGCGTCTGCGAGAGCGGAAAAAGATCCTGGGTGCCGAGATTGCGGTTGCGCACCGAAACCAGCCGGCCGTCGGCGGTGATGTCGATCGGATTCGGAGCGTTGTATTCGAATTTCACGCGGCCGGGCTTCAAGATGTAAAACTGGCCCGTCGATTTGGCGCCGTCAGGCCCAACCTGGACGAAATCGCCGACCAGCGTATTAATGGTCGAAAGATAAAGTGTGACGCGATCGATCAGCGAGCGCTGATTGTCATTGAGTGTCAGGGTCTCGCCGGGCTTCACGGTGCGCGCCCCACCGGGGGCGGCAGCCTGACCAGTCGTGGTTGGCCGCGCCGGAATCTTGGACGACTGCGCCAAAGTCAGCGCCGGCGCCGAAATCCAGATCAATGTCCCGAGAAGAGCCGCCCGGCCGATTGGCGTCATGTATCGCTCCAGTTCGCTCTAACTCAATAATGACGCGTTTTCTTTACGCGAACCGGATCCCACTTCGCTTGAAAACGCTATGTTACATCCGCTAACGCTTGCCTGTGGCGATTTCGCGGCCCGATTCGCATCTTGCCGAGTTAAGGACAGCGCGCCGAATACTCAATAGGCCTCTTCCACCAGGATTTCGCGCTTGCCGGCGTGGTTTGGCTGGCCAACCACACCTTCCAGTTCCATCCGCTCCATGATGGACGCGGCGCGGTTGTAGCCGATCTGCAACCGGCGCTGGATGTAGCTGGTTGAGGCCTTGCGGTCGCGGGTCACGATCTGCACCGCCTGCTGATAAAGGTCGGTAGCGTCGCCCGAGCCCATGCCGGTGGCATCGAACACCGCGCCATCCTCGGTCAGCTCTTCTTCTGCGGTGACGGCCTCAAGGTATTGCGGCTGGCCCTGTGACTTCAGGTGGCGAACCACCTTCTCGACCTCTTCGTCCGACACAAAAGGTCCGTGCACGCGGCTGATGCGTCCGCCGCCCGCCATGTAGAGCATGTCGCCCTGGCCGAGCAGCTGCTCGGCGCCCTGCTCGCCCAGGATCGTGCGGCTGTCGATCTTCGAGGTGACCTGGAAGGAGATGCGGGTCGGGAAGTTCGCCTTGATGGTGCCGGTGATAACGTCGACCGATGGCCGCTGCGTGGCGAGGATGACATGGATGCCCGCGGCGCGCGCCATCTGCGCGAGGCGCTGGATCGCGCCTTCGATGTCTTTACCCGCGACCATCATCAGGTCGGCCATCTCATCGACGATCACGACGAGATAAGGCAGCGCGTCCAGCTCGAGCGCTTCCTTCTCGTAGATCGCCTGACCGGATTCCTTGTCGTAGCCGGTGTGGACAGTGCGCGTGAGCGTTTCACCCTTGGCCTGCGCTTCTGCAACGCGCGAATTGTAACCGTCGATGTTGCGCACGCCGAGCTTCGACATTTTCTTGTAGCGCTCTTCCATCTCGCGCACGGCCCATTTCAGCGCCACCACCGCCTTCTTCGGATCGGTGACGACCGGCGTAAGCAGATGCGGGATGCCATCATAAACGGAGAGTTCGAGCATCTTGGGATCGACCATGATCAACCGGCACTGATCCGGCTTGAAGCGATAGACCAGGCTCAGGATCATGGTGTTGATCGCGACCGATTTGCCCGAGCCGGTGGTGCCGGCGATCAAGAGATGCGGCATGCGAGTCAGGTCTGCGATAACGCTCTCGCCGCCGATGGTCTTGCCGAGGCAGAGCGGCAGCTTCGCGGTGTTGTCGGCGTAATCGTCATCGTCGAGCAATTCGCGCAGGTAAACCTTTTCACGCACCGGGTTCGGCAATTCGATGCCGATGGCGTTGCGTCCGGGCACCACGGCGACGCGGGCGGACAGCTTGCTCATGGAGCGCGCGATGTCGTCCGACAGGCCGATGACGCGCGAGGATTTGATGCCGGGTGCGGGTTCGAGCTCATAGAGGGTGACCACGGGACCGGGACGCGCATTGATGATCTCTCCGCGCACGCCGAAGTCTCCCAGCACGCTTTCCAGCGCCCGGCCGTTTTCCTCGATCTCGGCGCTGCTTAGCTTCGATCGCTCTGAAGCGCGCGGCGAACTCAGGAGGTCGTGGGAGGGAAGGGTATAGCCGCCCTTGCGTCCCGAAGGCTTGGGGGCTGCACGCGCGCGACGTTTGCGGGGTGCGGCAGCGGCGGCTTCTTCCTCTTCCTCCTCAGCTTCGATTTCTTCTTCTGCTTCCTGGGGTGCAGTGAAGCGCGGCTCAAGCCGTGCGCGGGCGACCGCAGCGCGGGCGGGCGACGGTTCGCGTTCGGCCAGCATCAGGCGCAGGCGCGCCTTCAGGCTCAGGAAGCCATGCACCAGCCAACCGAGTGAGATCGACGTGCGCTCTTCGTCTTCGATATATTCTTCGCGCTCGGCGCGCGGTTGCTGTTCTTCTTCCGCATCGGGGTTGCGCCATACCGCGCCGGAAGCCACGGCAAAGGCCGCGAGCGTCAGCAGGCCGGTGATGCCAGTCATCGCCAGGCGGGCCATGCCGGTGATCGATCCCAGGAAAAAGGCCGGCATGCGCAGGAGCGCGTCTCCGACAACGCCACCGAGGCCTGTCGGCAGTGGCCAGGCCGCAGTGCGCGGCAGGCAAGACGCGAAAGCGGCCGCGAAGACCGCGGTGACGATCCACATCAACAGCCGCCAGCGTTCGCGATAGAGCGCTCGATGCGTCAGCAGCCGCCAGCCCAGAACCGCCACCAGCAAGAGCATCGCAATAGATGCGAGCCCAAGCAGTTGCATCATCAGGTCTGCGGTAATGGCGCCTTGCAGGCCGATCATGTTGCGCACCGGCGCATTGGTGGCATGGCTCAAGCTCGGGTCTTGCACCGACCAGGTGGCAAGCGCAGTTGCGCCGGTGAAGGCGAGGCCAATCATTCCGATGCCTGCCAGCTCGCGCAAGCGGCGGCGCATCACATCGTTGAAGTGATCGGAGACGGCCGCAAAACTATCAATGACCGACATCTTCTTCCCCCGTCAGCCCAGCACATCGACGAGGCGATGCAGCGCCTCGGCCGTCGTTGCATTGTCGTGAACCAGCGCGATGCGGATATAACCCAGGCCGGGATTGCTGCCGTCCGCCTGGTTACGCGCGAGATAGCGGCCGGGAATGACGCGCAACCCGGCTTCGCGCCACAGCTTTACCGTCACGGCTTCGTCGTCGGAAACATCGAGCCAGAGAAAAA
Organism: Bradyrhizobiaceae bacterium; assembly: GCA_947481685.1. Taxonomy (GTDB): domain Bacteria; phylum Pseudomonadota; class Alphaproteobacteria; order Rhizobiales; family Xanthobacteraceae; genus CANKHA01. Next base: position 45,817 of record CANKHA010000007.1, on the reverse strand, counting down.
ATCCGCCGGCCGGACGCTTGTAGCCGTAGCGATCGCCGATGATTTGATCGGCCAGATCGAACTTCTCGGAATACATCCGGCGGTTTTCTTTCACATGCGCTTCGTCGTTATACGCGGCGATGCCGACATGCTGTGCGGGCACCGGCACCTGCGGTGCGGCGACGTTGCGCAATTCGATGAAGCGGGCAATGAAGCGTTTATCGCCGGCACAGAAACCAACACGCAGGCCTGGCATGTTCGAGCGCTTCGACAGCGAATGGAACACGATCACATTCGCAAAGTCCGGGCCCGACACTTCCAGCATTCCAGCGGGTGGATACTTTCCATAGATCTCGCAATAGCATTCGTCGGCGAAGATCACGAAACCGAAGCGCCGGGCCATCGCGCAAAGCCTGGTCAGATATGCAGCGTCGGCTACCGCGCCCTGCGGATTGGAGGGCGAGGCGAGATAGAACACGACCGTGCGTGCAAGCAATTCGTCTGACAGGGCGTCGAGGTCGGGAAGGAAGTCATTGTCTTTCGTCGTTGGGAGATAGACAGCTTCGCAATCCGCGGCCATCGCGCCGGCGGCATAGGCTGCATAAAACGGATTCGGAATGAGGATCGCGGGTTTGCCTTTGCGTGGGCTGACCCATTGCTTCGCGGTGATCGCGCCGAGGAAAAGACCTTCGCGCGTGCCGCTCAGCACCAGCACTTCGGTTGCCGGGTCCACAGGACGCGGCAGCCTGAAGCGCTTGCCGAGCCAGCCGGCGGCGGCGGCCAGGAACGGATCGATGCCGCGGTTGGCGGGGTAGCGGCCAAAATCGGGAAGATGCGCGGCCAGCACCGGGCCGACAAAGGCCGGAACCGGGTGCTGCGGCTCGCCTACGGCAAGGGAAATTGGGGCCTTTCCCGGCGTCACATCGGCCAAAAGCTCGTTGAGCCGCGCAAACGGCGAGCGAGCGTCGGTAGGCCCTGACGCGGGCATGGCGGAAACGTCTGACTTTGTCATTGCAACGAACACTGAAACAGGGCCCCGGCCGCGACAAGGAAGCTTAGGAGGGCCGGGTTAAGACGTGATTAACCATCGGCAAACGGGGCCCCAAAAAGCAAGAGGCCCCGGCTGTGAAGCCAGGGCCTCTCGACGGCGAGGGGCGGCGCCGGGAAGCCGCCCCAAACCGTAGCTCTTACATGTTGTAGGCGCGCTCTCCGTGCTCGGAGATGTCGAGGCCTTCGCGTTCTTCCTCGACCGTCGGACGCAGGCCAACCAGCAGGTCCACGACCTTGAAGAGGATGAACGAGCCAACACCCGACCACACCAGCGTCGTCGCGACGGCCTTGCACTGGGCAATCACCTGCACAACGAAGTCGTAATCGGCGATTTTGCCGGTGGTGTAGTCCATGATGCCCGCGCCGCCGAGCGCCGGATTGACAAGGATGCCGGTGCCGATGGCGCCGATGATCCCGCCGATGCAGTGCACGCCGAACACGTCAAGCGAGTCGTCGTAGCCGAAAGCGTTCTTCACGGTGGTGCAGAAGAAGAAGCATACCCCGCCGACAACCAGGCCGAGAACGATTGCGCCCATCGGGCCAGAGAAGCCGGCCGCAGGCGTCACCGCCACGAGACCAGCAACGCAACCCGATAATGCACCAAGCAAGGAAGGCTTACCCTTGGCTGCCCATTCGACGAACATCCACGACATGGCCGCAGCAGCGGTGGCCACGAAGGTGTTGATCATCGCAAGAGCTGCGCCGCCGTTTGCTTCCAGGTTGGAACCGGCATTGAAGCCGAACCAGCCAACCCAGAGAAGACAAGCACCGATCATGGTCATGGTCAGCGAATGCGGAGACATAAGCTCCTTGCCGTAGCCAATACGCTTTCCGATCACGAGCGCACCGACGAAGCCGGCGATACCCGCGTTGATGTGCACCACGGTGCCGCCAGCGAAATCGATGGCGCCCCAGAGGAACACTTGCCCGGCGTCAGCCAGGACGGCGTCGAGTGCATCCTGTGCAGTCTTTTTGGTGGCGTCATCGGTCGCCGCTGCAAGAGCTTTGGCAGCAGCGTCGATCGCATCCGGGCCGGCCCAGTACCAAACCATGTGCGCGATCGGGAAGTAGATGAAAGTCACCCACAGTGGGATGAACAGCGCGAGCGCCGAGAACTTGATGCGTTCGGCAAAGGCGCCGACGATCAGGGCCGGCGTAATGGCCGCGAAGGTCATCTGGAAGGCGATGTAGATGTATTCGGTGATGGTGACGCCGACGGAGAAGGTCGCGGCCTGCGAGTCAGGCGTGACGCCCATCAGGAAGGCTTTCGACAATCCGCCGATGAAGGCATTACCGCCGGTGAAGGCCAGGCTGTAGCCGTAGATCACCCAGATCAGCGTGACGATGCAGACGATGTAGAACACCTGCGCCAGCACGGAGAGCATATTCTTGGAACGCACCAGGCCGCCGTAGAACAGCGCGAGGCCCGGGATCGTCATCAACAATACGAGCACCGTGGATACGAGCATCCAGGTGTTGTCGCCTTTGTTGAAAGTCGGCGCGGTGGGCGCAGCTTCAACCGCCGGCGCAACGGCACCTTGCGCGAGCGCAAAGTTCGCCATCAGAACACCGGCGGCCAGGGCAGCAAGCCCCAATCCCGCGCGGTAGGTTAGCTTAAACGTCATGTCCAACTCCTATTCGCGATACGTTGTTGTTGCTGGATCAGAGAGCCGCGCCATCGGTTTCGCCGGTACGGATACGCACGGCGTGTTCGAGGCTCAGGATGAAGATCTTGCCGTCGCCGATCTGGCCGGTTTTGGCGGCATTGGTGATCGCTTCGACGACGCTATCGACTTGCTCGGATCCAACCGCGACTTCGATCTTGAGCTTCGGAAGGAAGCTCACCGAATATTCGGCGCCGCGATAGATTTCAGTGTGGCCCTTCTGACGTCCGTAGCCCTTCACTTCGGTGACGGTCATGCCGTGAACACCGATAGATGTGAGAGCGTCGCGGACGTCGTCGAGCTTGAATGGCTTGATGATGGCCATGACAATTTTCATGGGATTGAACCCCCCTGCGCTCGTACTGCCTGATGCAGCCAGGCAACTCAGCTGAGCCTGGAACGCGGAGACAGACGGCCCCGCGGACAATGCCGAGCTCTCCCTAATCAAGCCTCGTGCCACTTCGCGGATTGAGTCTAAGGGACTGACGAGTCTTGGCTTTTTGAGTCTGGAAGGGTTCTTGTCCCGAGAAGGGGGGCCCGCACGGCATGAATGGGGGCAAATGCCGCCCATTATTTGTGCAGCTGTTTACGTCTGATTCACACCTGCATATGGCTTGGGCAATAAACGCATCGCGCCCGGCTTTTGGGGCCGGGCGCGTGGTTAGTTTGCGGCAAAACTGTGGATTTACTGCAGTGCTTCGCCGTGCTGGCTGATGTCGAGGCCTTCGATCTCGTTCTGCTGACTTACGCGCAACGGCGAGAACACATTGATGAGTTTCAGCAACCCCCACGTGATGCCGCCAGCCCAGACAATCGTGACGATGACGCCATAGGCTTGAAGCAGGAGTTGCTTCGGATTGCCTTCCAGCAATCCCGGGAATCCGCCCGGCACTTCGGGCGTGGCGGAAATAGCGCCCGCAGCGAACACACCGACAAGCAGCGTGCCGGTCAAGCCACCGACGCCGTGCACGCCGAACACGTCGAGCGAGTCATCGTAGCCGAGCTTCGTCTTCAGCTTGGTGCAGGCCCAGAAACAAACCACGCCGGCAATGACTCCGATAACCGCGCCCTGCCATGGCAACACGAAGCCGGATGCCGGCGTAATGGTGCCGAGACCTGCAACCGCTCCCGAAATCATGCCGAGCACCGAGGGCTTGCCGCGCCTCCACCACTCCAACGCCATCCACGTCAACGCGCCGGCGCACGCCGCCAGATGCGTGGCGACGATTGCGAACACGGCACGCGAATTCGCGCCCAGCGCTGAACCGCCATTGAAGCCGAACCAGCCGACCCACAACAAACCGGTGCCGATTACCGCGAGCGACAGATCGAACGGCGCGAGATTTTCCGATCCATATCCGCGTCGTGCTCCGACAACATACGCGGCGACGAGACCTGCCACGCCCGCGTTCAGATGCACGACAGTACCGCCGGCGAAATCGAGCACACCCGCCTGTTGCAGAAAGCCGCCACCCCATACCCAGTGCGCCAGCGGCACATACACCAGCAACAGCCAGCCGACGCAAAACCAGACAAAAGCGCCGAAGCGCATGCGGTCTGCGACCGATCCGGCAACCAGCGCAACGGTGATGACCGCAAAGGTCATCTGATACAGCATGAACAGGATTTCCGGGATGTTAGTAACTCCCGGATGCGTTGTGTCCATGCCGATGCCGTTGAGGAAGACGCGCTGGAACGTGCCGATCACCGGGCCGTCGCCCGCGAAGGTGAGTGAATAACCGACAGCGAACCACAACAGCGAGCAGATGCCGGTTGCAACCAGGCTCTGCGCCATCGTGGCAAGCACGTTCTTCTTGCGCACCATGCCCGCATAGAAGAGGGCAAGGCCCGGTAGCGTCATCATCAGGACGAAGCCGGTGGCGACGATCATCCAGGCGGTATCGGCCGGATCGATTTTCGATGTTTGTGCGAAAGCCGGCGATGCGGCGATCGTTCCGAGTACGGCTGTCGCGCATGCGATTGCGCCGTGTGACGCCCGTTTCGTCATTGGTGTCTCCCCCCCTGTAAAAGATTTTTTTTGCCTAGAGCGCGTCGTTGTTGGTTTCGCCGGTGCGGATGCGCACCGCGCGTGAGATGTCGGTGACGAAGATCTTGCCGTCGCCGATTTGTCCGGTTTTTGCCGCGGCCGTGATGGCGTCGATGACGCGATCGACCTGATCGTCCGTGACCGCGATTTCCATCCGCATCTTCGGCAGGAAATTCACCGCGTATTCGGCGCCGCGATAGATTTCGGTGTGGCCTTTCTGCCGGCCGTAGCCTTTGACTTCGGCAATCGTCATGCCGTGAACACCCATGCCGGTAAGGGCATCCCGCACCTCGTCGAGCTTGAATGGTTTGATGATCGCAATAATGAGCTTCATGACCGGACTCCCTGTTGTCGCCGGTCAAACGCTAGCGCAGGCCAGCGAACCACACAGGTTCGGGCCCAGGCGTCCCGGCGACGCCACCGCACATCTTCAAGGTTCATGCCGCAAACGATGCTGCACAGTAAGACTTTGAAATTACTTGATTATTGGAACATTGAGGGCGGCAGCGGTCAGCAAGGACGATGCCTGAAATATAACCAGTTTGATTATTTTATACCCAGATAAATGCTCATAGACGCATCACGACGCTCAGGTTGTGAGCATTCATGATTTCCCGTGGCGGATTCGAACGAGCCCTTCCTGTGCCACCGATGCAACCAGCTTGCCGGCTTCCGTGAAGATGAGCCCGCGGGAAAATCCGCGTCCGCCGCCGGCATTCGGGCTGTCCTGGGCATACAGCAGCCACTCGTCGGCGCGGAATGGCCGATGGATCCACAAGGCGTGGTCCAGGCTCGCCGCCATGATGTCCGGGTTGAACACCGAGCGGCCATGGGGCACCAGCGCGGAATCCAGCAGCGTCATGTCGCTGGCATAGGCCAGCACGCAGCGATGGATGCTCGAATCGTCCGGCAGCCGGCCGGTAGCGCGAATCCAGACGTTGAATCGCGCGTCGTCGAATTTCTTTCCGAGATAACGCTCATATTCCACCGGCCGCAGCTCGATTGGCCGTTCACGCTCGTAATAGCGGCGCACCGGGTCCGGCATCATCTGCATGTAGGTCTGCTTCACCTCGGCTTCGCTCGGGAGCTGATCCGGGGTGGGCACATCCGGCATTTTGGCCTGATGCTCGAGCCCTTCCTCGTCGGCGTGAAACGACGCCGCGAGGGTGAAAATCGGATGGCCGTGCTGGATCGCGATGACGCGGCGGGTGGAAAAACTTTTCCCGTCACGGATGCGATCGACCTCGTAGACGATGGGCACCTTCGGATCGCCGGCCAGCAGGAAATAAGCATGCAGCGAATGCGGGGGACGGTCGTCCATGGTGCGGCAAGCGGCCACCAGCGCCTGCGCAATGACTTGTCCGCCGAACACGCGCTGCCAGGTGGAGGCAGGGGAATTGCCGCGGAACATGTTCACCTCGAGTTGTTCGAGGTCGAGCAGCGTCAGCAGGTCCTGGACGGCGGAGGGCATAATATGGGTCCCTGCGGGATGCCCGGCACGGGCAATGACAATGCTATAATGGTGTGAGGAGAATGTCGTTGCCGGATCCCGCGGAAAAGATCGATGTCCTGATTGGAGGCGGCGGCTTTGCCGGCCTCGCGCTTGGCGTCGCGTTGCGTCAGGGGCTCGGCAGCAGCTTTGCAGTCACCGTGGCCGATCCTGCCTTTGCGCGCGGGCGGCCGACCGATACGCGGGCTTCCGCCATTGCTGCCGCTGCGCGGCGGCTGTTTCAGACTATCGGTGTATGGGATCGCGTCGCGCAAGACGCGCAGCCGATCCTCGACATGGTGGTGACCGACAGCCGGCTGGAAGACGCTGTGCGCCCCGCTTTTCTCTCCTTCGGCCGTGAAGTCGCGCATGACGAACCGTTCGCGCATATTGTCGAGAACGGTCCGCTGATGCGCGCGCTGATGGACAAGGCAACCGAAGAAGGCGTCGGACTTCGTGCCACCAGCGTGACGGATTTCTCCCTGGCATCTTCGCTCGCGCATCGCGTCGATGTCACATTGTCGGGTGGTGGAAATATTTCCGCGCAATTGCTGGTCGGCGCCGATGGCGCGCACTCGGTGATTCGCGAACGCGCCGGCATTGCCACGCATGGCTGGGACTACGGCCAATCCGGCATCGTCACCACCGTTTCCCATGAGCGCGATCACAACGGGCGCGCGGAAGAACATTTTCTTCCCGCCGGACCTTTCGCCATTCTCCCGCTGAAAGGTCGCCGCTCGTCGCTGGTCTGGACCGAGGAGTCACACGAAGCCGAACGCATCATCGCGCTCAACGACGAAGACTTTCACGCTGAACTCGAACGGCGCTTCGGTTTGCATCTCGGTGAGATCAAAGCGGAAGGCTCGCGCCGCGCGTTTCCGCTGGGTCTTGCCGTGGCGCGTTCGTTCATCGGTGAGCGGCTCGCGTTGGTCGGGGACGCCGCGCACGTCATTCATCCGATCGCGGGGCAGGGCCTCAACATGGGTCTGAAGGATGTCGCGGCCCTGGCGGAAGCCATCGTCGATGCCGCGCGGCTCGGTCTCGATCCCGGCGGCGCCACCGTGCTCGATCGGTATCAGCGCTGGCGGCGCTTCGACACCATGGCAATGGGTGTCGCTACCGACGGGCTCAACCGGCTGTTCTCCACCCGCTCGGACCTGCTGCGCGCGGTGCGCGATGCCGGCATGGGACTGGTCGATCGCGCGCCGCTGCTAAAGCAGCTTTTCATCAAGGAAGCGGAAGGGCTGGTCGGCGATGTGCCCCGCCTGCTGCGTGGCGAAGCGCTTTAGCCGCGCACTTATTTGCATGGGGAAGGCGTTAAAACTGTCGCGCGTATGTCATGAACCGAAGCTCCAATGCGCGCGGGCAAGACCCCCGTTCTGGCCCCGCCTTTCTGAGAGCACCGGTCTGTCCCGGGGCTCATTTTTTTTGACGGGTCAGCCTTCGAGCTTGCGCGCTTTTTCCGGCAACATGATCGGGATGCCGTCGCGGATCGGATAGGCGAGCTTGGCGGCGCGGGAAATCAATTCCTGCTTCTCTGCGTCGTATTCGAGCGTGCTCTTGGTCAGCGGGCACACAAGAATTTCCAGCAGCTTCGAATCAACTCCGCCAAGCGGACGGTCGGGCGTGGTGGTCATGGGTGCTCTCGCTATTGCAATGGTGTGTCGTCCGACGAATCGGTTTTGGCCAGCTCGATCTCCGTCAGTGCGATCAGCACCTCGGCGCGTGTCTTCAGGTCCGGCGCTTCCAGTAGTGCTTGTTTCTCGGCCGGCCCGTAAGGAGACATCATCGCCAGTGCATTGACCAGCGCTTCGTTCGGCGCCTTCTCAATGCCGTCCCAATCGGCCTCCAACTTGTTGGCCTTCAGGAATGACGTCAGCGCTTTCAACAGCTTTTTGCGATCGACGTCTTCCTCGCCCTTGCGGGCAACAAAGTCACCGGAAAACGGCTGATAGGTCACGCGGCAGCGGCGATAATCCGTTTCGCCCTTTATTTCTTCCTGCACGCGGAAGCGGCAAACGCCGGTCAGCTGCAGCACATAACGTCCGTCGCCGGTTTCCGCGATCTGCGTGATGCGGCCGACGCAACCGATTTTGTAGAGATGCGGATTCTCTTCGTCGGCCGGATGTGCCTCATCGGGCTGGATCATGCCGACCAGGCGGGTGCCGTCGCGCAGCGCGTCATCGATCATCGCAAGATAGCGCGGCTCGAAAATGTTGAGCGGCATTTGGCCGCGCGGCAACAGCAATGCGCCGGGCAACGGGAAAACCGGAATCACCTCGGGAAGATCGTGAGGCCCGCGATAGTCTGCATTCATCGGCATTGCATCTGCTCCGCCGGATGGCTGTTTACGAGAACAGGACGGACGACAGCTTCTTTCGTCCTTCCACCGCCGCCGGATCGGCAAAGCCCCAGGCATCGAAGAACTGCACGAGCTGCTTGCGGGCGGCGTCGTCGTTCCACTTGCGGTCACGCCGCACGATCGTCAGCAGATGCTCCGCTGCTTCCTCGCGCTTGCCGGCGCCATTGAGCGCAACGGCAAGATCGAAGCGCGCCTGATGATCGGCGGGATTAGCGGCGACTTTTTGTTCGAGCTCGCCGACAGGGCCGACTGACTGGGCCTGCTCCGCCAATTCCAGCGCGGCGCGCGCGGCTGCGACGGCAGGCTCCTTCTGCTTGGCCTCGGGAATGAGCGCCAGCGTCTGCTTCGCCTCTTCGATTGCACCGGTTTGCACCTGCGTGCGTGCCAGGCCGGCGAGGGCCGTTACATTATCGGCCTCGACCGAAAGGACTTCCGCAAAAATGTTTGCCGCACCCGCGGCGTCGCCTGCAACCAGCGCGGCCTCGGCATTCTTGAGCAATTCAGCGGTGTCGTTGCCCTCAAGCGGCTCCTTGATCAACCGCTTGATGAAGTCCGAGACCTGGCTTTCAGGCAAAGCACCCATGAAGCCGTCGATCGGCTGGCCGTTGGAGAAGGCGATCACGGCCGGGATCGACTGGATGCCCATCTGGCCGGGGATGGCCGGATGCTCGTCGATGTTCATCTTGACGAGCTTCACCTTGCCCTTTGCGGCGCGCACGGCTTTTTCGATGATCGGCGTGAGTTGCTTGCAGGGGCCGCACCACGGCGCCCAGAAATCCACCAGCACCGGCTGGTGCTTGGATTCCTCGATGACATCCTTGACGAAGCTCTGCGTGGTCGCGTCCGCGACCAGCGTGTCACCCGTCATCGTCATTTCGCCGTTCTGCGCCATCTGTCCTCACCAAGCCTCTTATTCACCTGATTAAATGGGTGAACAGGGGCCGGAATGCAATCACATCATGTTTAGGGAAATGCGTCGGATTCGCCGGTGACCACGGTGATCCGGGGTGGATGCCCGGTGGCCTCGAGGAATTTGATCAGGTCCGCGGAGGCGATCGCCGTGGTTTTGGTATTCACCAGCGGATGATAATTCAGGATGTCGTGCCGCATCATTTCCGCGTCGAGCACCACGGTCACGCGCCCCTCGGCATCGTTCAGGGCGCCGAAGGGCGTCACCGAGCCGGGTAATACCCCCCAGACCTCTTCCAGCAGATTGGCGGAGCCGAAAGAGAAGCGGCCGGTGGCGCCGACGACCCGGTGCAGGCCTTTCAAGTCGACTTTGGTGTCTTCCTGCGCGACCACGAGGAACAACGCGTCCTTCTTGTCCTTCAAAAACAGGTTCTTGGTATGCCCGCCAGGAATCCGTCCGCGCAGCGCCTGCGACTGTTCCACGGTGAACAAAGGCGGGTGATCGACCGTGGAATGCGCGATCCCGAGCCGGCCGAGATAGGCGAAAAGGTCTTCTGGGCTGGCAGGCATGGCGTGACCGGAGCTGGCGAGTTCCTCAAGTCCCTCTTGGGCAACAGGAAACCGGCGAGGTTGCAAATGTCCGCTCCTTTTGGCATAGCAACCTCGGGCGGCCAACGTGTACCCACACGGCTGCTGTCGCCAATCGGATGCGGGTGTAGCTCAGGGGTAGAGCACGACCTTGCCAAGGTCGGGGTCGAGGGTTCGAATCCCTTCGCCCGCTCCAATTTTTCCGCGCAGATAGTGATGCCCGTTGCGGCGGGTCGGGCCACTTGCCTTGGGCCCCCGGGCGCGAGGCAAGCAAAAGGTGCGCGCTCAGTGCTTGCAGGTTTTCTCGCGTTGCTGTCGGCGGCGACCTTTGCCTTCAACAATGCGTCACTGCGGCGCGGCGTTCTCACCGGCTCGGTGTGGCAGGCGATGGCCATCAGCATCCCGATCGGTGCACCGGTGTTTTTCCTGGCGGCACTGCTCAGCGGCACACTCGGGTCGATTACTGAATTTTCTCGCCAGTCGGTTCTGATCTTGAGTGCGTCCGGCATCCTGCACTTCGTGTGGGGACGCTACTGTAATTTCCGTGCGACGCGCGCGATCGGCACCAATCTCACCGCGCCGATCCAGCAGGTGAACCTGATCATCTCGCTGGGCCTTGCAATCCTGGTGCTGGGCGAGACGCTCACGCCGTTACGCGTTTTGGGAATCGGCCTCGTGCTGGCAGGGCCGTATTTCGCAATGCGCGCCGATAAAAAGCCGGCGACCGAGACAATCGCTGAAGCTGCGGCTGCAGCGCCTGAACAGGACAGCCCCGAGAGCGCGAACAAGCCAGCGCCGTTCGTTCCCAAATATACCGAAGGCGTCATCTTCAGCCTGTTGTCCGCCACCGGTTATGGCACGAGCCCGATCCTGATCCGTCTTGCCCTGGAAGGAAGGGGATTGTCATACAGCGTTGCCGCGGGACTGGTCGCCTACCTCGCGTCTACCGCGTTCTTTGCGCTGTTCCTGCTGTGGCCGGGACGGATCAAACATGCTCTCGCGGTGAAACGTGAATCTGCGAAGTGGTTCACGATTTCCGGCATCCTGGTTTCGTTCTCCCAATTGTTTCTGTTCATGGCGCAATCGATCGCGCCGGTGACTGTGACGGCGCCGATTAGCCGTCTGTCGATCCTGTTCCGGCTGTATTTTTCGCGGCTACTCAATCCGCATCATGAGATTTTTGGTAGCCAGATGATCGTTGGAACCGTCATTTCGCTATCCGGCGCCCTGGCCCTGTCACTCAGTGTTGAAACCTTCGCCGCCTATTTGCCGGATGCCTGGCAGCCCTTCCTGCATTGGCAGTGGCCCTGATTGGCGTAAAAACTGCCGTAAATTGGCCAATTAACGCAGTTTTTCTTGACTCTTTGCCGGTCTCCGGACTATTCTATCGGCCATTCAAGAACGCCCGTTCTCAAGGATCGTCGCTATGACCCGCGGCCCTGCTTTCGTTGTTGCCAAGGTGCTTGCCGAAGTTCAGGGGCGGGGTGGTTCTGTGCCGGTTGCGAATATTTTCCTGCCGCAGCGTTCGGCCTCCTTGCCGATCCGTTTGATCGCGAGCCACCCGGCGCATCGCCGCGTTGCGGAATCCCGGCTCCGCCGCCCAACCTGAATTCTTCCAGCTGCGCCGCCGAATTTGATCGCCCGGTCTCTTGCCGAGCGCAGTCTTCGGCGTAGTCTTCCCCTCAGGGAGGACAAATATGAAACAATCACATCTGAATATTCTCGCCAGCGCGCTTGTCGCTGCCGGTGTGTTTGCTGCTGGCGCAGCCCGCGCAGAAATCCGCACCCAGAATATCGACCACAAGGTCGGCAACGACGTCTTCGAAGGCTTTATGGCCTATGACGACGCGATCAAGGACAAACGCCCCGGCATTCTGATCGCTCATAACAAGCGCGGTCTTTCAAAACATACCGAAGGGCTTGCCATCAAACTGGCGAAGCTTGGCTATGTCGCATTTGCCGCCGACTCTTACGGCAAGGGCATTCGCTTCACCAAGGAAGACGACGATGGCTCGACTGTGCAATCGCAGAAGCTGAAGAAGGACCGCGCTCTGACACGCGCGCGTATCCAGGCGGCGCTGAATGTTTTGACTGCCGACAGCCATGTCGACACGTCCAAGCTCGCCGTCAGTGGATATTGCTTGGGGGCATGGTCGCGCTTGAGCTTGCGCGCAGTGGTGCTCCGATAAAGGCGGTGGCGATCTTCCACGGCACGCTTGACTCGCCGACGCCGGAAGATGTGAAAAACATCAAAGGCCGCGTGCTGGTGATGCATGGCATCGACGACACCAGCGTTCCGGTCACCGACGCCTACAAACTGGCGAATGAGCTGAAGGCGGCCAACGTCAATTTCCAGTTGGAGCTTTACAGTGGCGTGGTTCACGGCTTCACGGAGCCGGAAAACAAAGGCGGTCCCGGCAAGAAGACGATCTACAACGAACGGGCCGACCAGAAATCATGGGCTGCGATGCAGGACCTGTTCCACGAGGCCTTTGACAAGAACACCACCGGCGCCGCGCCGAACTAGTAGCCCACCGCCAGGGCTCCGCGCGTGCGCGTATCCGCCACGCCGGCGTAACCGTCCGCGGTCACCGCGATGGAGTTCGCCGACGTAGCGTTTCGTCCGATTCTGACGCGGTGTCCGCGCGCTTGCAGCGCTATGATCAGATCGGACGCTACGCCGGGTTCGGCGATCACCTGATCCGGCAGCCATTGATGATGCAGACGCGGCGCTGTGACGGATTGCGCCAGTGTCATCCCGTCATCGATCACGTTGGTGATGATTTGCAGCACAGTGGTAATGATTCGGCTGCCGCCGGGCGAGCCGGTGATCAGGAACGGCTTGCCGTCCTTCAACACAATGGTTGGTGTCATTGAGGACAGAGGTTTTTTGCCCGGACCCGGTGCATTGGCCTCGGCGCCCACCAGGCCGTAGGCATTCGGCGTCATCGGCTTGGCGGCAAAATCGTCGAGTTCGTTGTTGAGCAGAATGCCGGTGCCGTCCGCGACCATCCCGACGCCGTAGCTGAAGTTCAGCGTATAGGTGTTGGACACCGCGTTGCCGTCGCGGTCGATCACCGAATAATGCGTGGTGTTGTCGCCTTCACGCGGCGCAGGCTCCCCGGCGCGGATGTCGGCGGATGGCCGTGCGCGGGCGGGGTCGATCTGCGCGCGCAATGCTGCAGCGTAGGACTTCGATGTCAGACCCGCGACCGGCACGGTGACACTGTCGGGATCGCCCAGAAAAATGGCGCGATCCGCATAAGCGCGCTTCATGGCTTCCAGCATGAGATGAGTGCCCGCGCCGGGATCGCCAGCCATAGCTTTCAGGTCATAGCCTTCGAGAATATTCAGCATCTCGATCAGGTGCACGCCGCCGGAAGAGGGTGGCGGCATCGAGACAATGTCATAGCCGCGATAGGTGCCGCGCACGGGTGCGCGTTCGACCGCGCGATAGCTCTTCAGATCGTCCGCCGTCATCACGCCGCCTTCAGCCTGCAGCGCCGCCGCGAGTTTCTCCGCGATCAGGCCTTCGTAGAAGGCGCGCGGCCCACCTTGTGCGATAGCGTCCAACGTATTTGCCAAATCGGTCTGGACCAGCCGATCGCCTGGACCAAGCAGACGGCCATCCTGCTTGAAGAAAATTTTCCTTGAGCCGGACCAGCGCGCCAGCCGAGTTTCTGCATCGGGCAGCGACGCTGCGGTGTCGTCCTCTACCGGAATGCCGTCGCGGGCGAGAGCGATAGCGGGCGCAATCAGTTCCGCGAGGGTGAGTTTGCCCGAACCGAATTTCTCGTAAGCCAGCGCGAGACCGGCGACCGTACCCGGTACACCCACACCCAGCGCGGAGTCCTCCGACTTTGCCGGGTCCGCATTGCCGTTGGCGTCGAGGAAGCTGTCACGGGTGATCGCGCGCGGTGCGGTTTCGCGATAGTCGATGGTGACGGGCTCGGCGTTGGCGCGGTGGATCACCATGAAGCCGCCGCCGCCGATATTGCCCGCGCGCGGATAGGTCACGGCCATCGCGAAGCCGACAGCCACCGCTGCATCCACGGCATTGCCGCCCTTTTGCAGAATCTCGACCCCAACGCGGGTTGCGCGGGTTTCCTGGCTGACGACCATGCCATTGCGCGCAATGACGGCTTGCGCCGGCGGAACCTCGGGAGAAAAGCGCGGCGCGAGCTGCCCAATCGCGGCGGCGGGAGCCAGCGCGGCCAAAACGCAGACCAGCAGGCGCATCGGATGCTTCACGGCCATGGCCCGGTATGCCTGAGCTACCATCCGGATGCCATATGCCAAGCTTAGTCCTGATGTCGCCCCTCGACGGCCTGCCCGCAATGGGCGACAGTTGATTCGCGTCCCCCGGATACCTCCGCCACCCTGGAATTCCCATGTCCGTTGAGGGCCTCTTAGGCACCGAAGAGGAAAGCGCCGCACGGCAGCTCATTGAGCGGGCGAGCGTGGCGCTGGCTTCCCTTGAGCCGAAAATTCCCAAGAGCTTTTTGTCCCAGCTTTATGGCCGTGCGGTCGCGGACGATCTCGCCGGCTATCAGCCCGCGACTCTGGCGCAGCTCGCGAAAGAAACCTGGGCCTCGCTGCGCATGCGCCGGCCGGGTGAACCGAAGATCCGGTTCGATACGCTGCAAGACACGCAGCCGGGCGCGAAGCCGACCAAGCCGGTTTCGGTCATCGAGATCGTGACCGATGACATGCCCTTCCTTGTCGACTCGGTGATGTCCGAGTTGACGGAACATGGCGTCGACATTCGTCTGGTGGTGCATCCGGTCTTTACCGTGGAGCGCGACGGCGAAGGTCATCTCACGGTTTTCGCGGGCGAGTTGCCGCCGCGCGAGGGCGTGATGCAGATTCATGTCGCGCCGGTCGGTGAAGAGACCAGGCGCACGGAAATCGTGCAGGCGATCGAGCAGGTTCTCAGCCAGGTACGTCTTGCGGTGCAGGACTGGCGGCCGATGCTCAATCGGGTCGCCGGAATCATCGCGGAGATGAAGGCCAATCCGCCGCCGATCTTCGTGGAAGAAATCGCCGAGTCGATCCAGTTCCTGCAATGGCTGGTCGCCGGCAACTTCACCTTCGTCGGTATTCGCGATTACGTGTTCTCGGACAAGAGCGCCAACTTTCAGGAAGTGCCGGATACGGCACTCGGCATCCTGCGCGCGCAGGATCTGCAGGTGCTGCGGCGCAACGACCAGCCCGTTGCCATCACGCCACAGATCCGGGCGTTTCTGGAACAGCCGAAATCGCTGATCGTCACCAAGGCCAATGTGCGGTCGCGGATTCACCGCCACGTCTATCTGGATTACATCGGCGTCAAGCGCTTCGATGCCGAAGGCAGGCTGATCGGCGAGACGCGCATCGTCGGACTGTTCACATCGACGGCCTATACCCGCTCAGTGCGGACGATCCCGTATCTGCGGCGCAAGGTCGATGCCATCCTCACCCGCGCGGGTTTTGATACCGCGGGCCATTCCGGCAAGGCGCTGGTCAACGTGCTGGAAAGCTATCCGCGCGACGAGCTGTTCCAGATCGAGGAGGACACGCTCTTCCAGTTTGCGCTGATGGTTTTGCAGCTTGACGAAAGGCCGCGCATCCGCGTGCTATCGCGCCGCGACCGCTTCGACCGCTTTGTCTCCGTGCTGGTCTATCTGCCGCGCGACCGTTACGATGGCGTGTTGCGCGAAAAGATCGGCGCTTACCTGGCGCAAATCTATAACGGGCGCGTCTCGGCCCATTATTTGTTCTTCCCCGAAGGATCGCTGGTCCGTATTCATTTCATCATCGGCCGTTCCGAAGGCGAGACGCCCAATCCGGAACGCGCGACGCTGGAGCAGGTTGTCGCCGAGATCGTCCGCACCTGGAACGATGCGCTGGCAAATGCGCTTGGCGCGAGCTTCGATCCGGTCAAGGCGCGCGGGCTTTATGAACGCTATCGCGATGCTTTCTCCGCCGGTTATCAGGAAGGCTATCCCGCCCAGGTCGCGGTTCAGGACATCCGCATTATCGAGGGCCTGTCGTCCGAGCGTCCGCTCAATGTGGATTTTCACAAACGCGCTGACGGCATTGGCCTGAAGGTCTGGAGCCGTACACGTCCCATTCCACTCTCGGCACGGGTGCCGGTGCTGGAAAACATGGGCTTCCGTGTTGTCGATGAGCGCACGTATCACATCGCGCCGGATGGCGAAGCCGGGCAGGAGGTGTGGTTCCACGACATGCTGCTGGAGCGCGCCGATGGCGGCCCGGCGGAACTGGGCGAAGCCACCGAAAGGCTGGAAGCGCTGTTCCTGGTCGTGATGCGCGGCGTCGCGGAAGATGATGGCTACAACGCACTGGTGTTGGCGGCAGGTCTGATGTGGCGTGACGTGGCGTTGCTGCGCGCGATCTCGCGTTTCCTGCGCCAGATCCGCGTCGCATTTTCGCAAGGTTATATGTGGGGGACGCTGCGCAAGCATCCCGGGATCGCCGCCGCGATTGTTCTGCTGTTCCACATGCGCTTCGATCCGCGTCTTGGTGCGGATGTGAAGGAACGGGAGAAGCGTGAAGCCGAAGCGCTGGCCAAGATCGAAGAGGCGCTGCAAGCGGTCGCGAGCCTCGATAAAGATCGCATCCTGCGTCACTTCGTCAACGCGGTGACGTCGGCGCTGCGCACGAATTTCTATCAGCTTGATGCCGAAGGTCGACCCAAGGCGGTTGTCGCGATCAAATTCGACAGCCGCAAGCTCGACGGCTTGCCGCTACCGCGTCCGCTTTATGAAATCTTCGTCTATTCGCCGCGGGTCGAAGGCGTGCATCTGCGGTTCGGCAAGGTCGCGCGTGGCGGTATTCGCTGGTCCGATCGGCCGCAGGATTTCCGCACCGAAATCCTTGGCCTCGTCAAAGCGCAGCAGGTGAAGAACGCGGTCATCGTGCCCGTTGGTGCCAAGGGTGGTTTCCTGCCGAAGCTTTTGCCGGTCGGCGGCCCGCGCGAAGCGGTGGCCGCGGAAGGCGTGGCCGCTTACAAGCTCTTCATCTCCGCGCTGTTGGATGTCACCGACAATCTGGAAGGCGAGAAGGTCATTCCGCCCGACAAGGTGGTGCGGCACGACAAAGACGATCCTTATCTGGTCGTTGCGGCCGACAAGGGCACGGCAACCTTCTCCGACATCGCCAATGCGATTTCGCTGGAGCGGCATTTCTGGTTGGGCGACGCTTTCGCATCCGGCGGCTCTGCCGGCTACGACCACAAGAAAATGGGCATCACCGCACGCGGCGCGTGGGAAGCCGTGAAGCGGCATTTCCGCGAACGCGACACCGACATCACGAAAACGCCGTTCACCGTCGCGGGTGTCGGCGACATGTCGGGCGATGTGTTCGGCAACGGTATGCTGCTCGAAAACACCATCGAGCTGGTGGCGGCTTTCGATCACCGCGACATCTTCATCGATCCGGCGCCTGATCCGGTAAAGACCCTGGCCGAACGGCGGCGGTTGTTCGATCTGCCGCGCTCCAGCTGGCAGGACTTCGACAAGACGCTGATCTCGCAGGGTGGCGGTGTGTTCTCGCGTTCCGCCAAGGAGATCAAGCTCTCGCCAGAGATAGTTACTCTACTTGATCTGAAGACCGACAAGGCGACGCCACAGGATGTGATCAAGGCCATCCTGAAGATGAAGTCCGATCTGCTGTGGTTCGGCGGCATCGGCACCTATATCCGCGCCTCGGCGGAAAGCGACGAAAGCGTCGGTGACCGCGCCAACGATGCCATTCGCATTCCCGCCAAGGAGTTGCGTTGCCGCGTGATCGGCGAGGGCGCCAATCTCGGTATGACCCAACTCGGCCGCATCGAGGCGGCGATGCACAAGGTCAGGCTCAACACTGATGCCATCGACAATTCCGCGGGCGTCAACACCTCCGATCTTGAGGTGAATATCAAGATCGGGTTGAGCATTCCCGTGCGCGATGGGCGGCTTACCACCGCAACGCGCGATCCGTTTCTGACGGAGATGACCGACGATGTTGCCGCGCTGGTGTTGCGCAACAATTATCTCCAGACGCTGGCGCTCTCGCTCGCCGAGCGGCGCGGTCTGGAGGAACTCGGCTTCTTGCAGCGGCTGATGCAGGTTCTGGAAGCCAAGGGCGAACTCGATCGCGCGGTGGAATTCCTGCCCGACACCGCAGAGATCATGGAGCGCCAGAAACGCGGACAGGCGCTGACCCGGCCGGAGCTCTCCGTGCTGCTGGCCTATGCCAAGCTCTCGCTGCAATCGGAGCTGCTGGACAGCGCTGTACCGGACGATCCTTATCTCGGCCGCGAACTGAGCCGCTATTTCCCCAACGCCATGGGCGAAAAATTCCCCGACGCGCTGGAGAAGCACCGGCTGCGGCGCGACATCATCGCCACGCAGCTTGCGAATTCGATGATCAACCGTGGCGGGCCTGCGTTGGTCGCGCGCATTTCCGACGAAACCGGCGCATCCGCTGCCGGCATCGCCGCCGCCTTTGCCGCCGTGCGCGACAGCTACGGCATGCCGGCGCTGAACGGCGAGATCAACACGCTCGACGGCAAGATCAAAGGCGACGTGCAGTTGTCGCTCTATGCCGACGTGCAGGATTTGCTGCTGGACCGGCTGGTGTGGTTCCTGCGCAATGTGGATCTGACGAAAGGTCTGGCATCGCTGGTCGATCATTATCGCGAAGGCATTGCCGGCGTCGCGTTGGCGCTGGAAACGGCGCTGCCGAAAGAAGCCGCAGAAGCGCGGGCGGCGCGATTGACTGAACTCACCAAGGCCGGCGTTCCTGAAGCGCTGGCGCAGCGGTTCGCCAGTCTGCCGTTGCTGGCGGCGGCGACCGATATCGTGCTGGTCGCGGACCGCACCAAGAAGCCGATCGCCGAAGTTACGGCAACCTATTTCGCGGCTGAAGCGTTCTTCCGCCTCGACCGCATCGTCGCGGCGGCGGGCGAGATCAAGACGTCGGATTATTTCGACCGGCTCGCTCTGGACCGCGCGCTTGATTCCATCGGCGAAGCGGAGCGGCGGATCACGGCGGCGATGGTCGAAACCGGTGCATCCGGCGAAGCGGCGGTGGAAGCCTGGATCAAGCCGCGCACCGCCGAGATCGAGCGCATTCGCGGTGCGGTGCATCAGATCGCCGGTTCGGGACTGACGCTGTCGAAGCTCTCCGTTGCCGCGAGCCTGCTGGGCGATCTGGCGAAGGCCTAATGCTTGAAATGCCGGGTGCCGGTGAAGACCATGGCGATGCCATGCTCATCGGCGGCCTTGATGACTTCATCGTCGCGCACCGAGCCGCCAGGCTGGATCACCGCCGTCGCGCCGGCTTCGATCGCCACCAGCAAACCATCGGCGAACGGGAAGAACGCATCCGACGCCACCACTGAGCCTTTTGTCAGAGGCGCTGAAGCGCCAGATTCTTTCGCGGCATCTTCTGCCTTGCGCGCGGCGATGCGGGCGGAGTCGATGCGGCTCATCTGGCCGGCGCCGATGCCGACGGTGGCGAGATCCTTCGCGTAGACAATGGTGTTCGACTTCACATGCTTTGCCACGCGAAAAGCAAAGGCGAGGTCGCGTTGCTCGCCTGCGGTCGGCGCGCGTTTGGTGGCAACCTTCAAAATCATGTCATCGACCACGGCGTTGTCGCGCGACTGCACGAGCAATCCACCGGCCACGGTCTTTGCGGTCAGGCCTGCGGCGCGCGGATCGGGAACGCCGCCGGTCAGCAACAGGCGCAGGTTTTTCTTGGCCCCGACAATGGCGATAGCTTCTTCGCTGGCATCCGGCGCGATGATCACCTCGGTGAAAATCTCGGTAATGGCCTTTGCTGCTTCTGCGTCGAGCTTGCGGTTGAGCGCGACGATGCCGCCGAAGGCTGACGTGGGATCGCAGGCCAGCGCCTTGCGATAGGCTTCAAGCAGGCTCGCACCCTCCGCCACGCCGCAGGGATTGGCGTGCTTCACGATCACCACTGCGGGCGTGCGTTTCGGATCGAACTCCGCGATGCACTCGTAAGCGGCATCGGTGTCGTTGATGTTGTTGTAGGAAAGCTGCTTGCCCTGCACCTGCCGCGCGGTCGAGACGCCGAAGCGTTGATCCGGGGTGCGGTAGAAGGCTGCGTTCTGATGCGGGTTTTCGCCGTAGCGCAATGCTTCCACCAGTTTGCCGCCGACGGCGCGGAACGTTGGCACCGTATCACCGAGCTGTTGCGCAAACCAGTTGGAGATGGCGGCATCATAGACAGCGGTGCGTGCATAGGCTTTGGCGGCAAAGCGCTTGCGCAGCGCAAGCGAGGTCGCGCCGTTCTGCGCCTTCAGCTCATCAAGCAGCGGAGCGTAATCCGCGGCATCGACCACCACCGTGACGTCGCCATGGTTCTTGGCTGCGGCGCGGATCATCGCCGGGCCGCCGATATCGATATTCTCGATGCAGTCGTCGTAGTCCGCGCCTTTGGCGACGGTTTCCTCAAACGGATAAAGGCTCACCACCAGGAGGTCGATCGGGCGGATGTCATGCGCCTTCATCGCTCCGGCGTGTTCCTTGTTATCGCGGATCGCGAGCAAGCCGCCGTGCACTTTCGGGTGCAGTGTCTTCACTCGGCCGTCCATCATTTCCGGGAAGCCGGTCAGTTCGGCAACGTCGATCACCTTCAGCCCGGCGTCCTTGATGGCCTTGGCGGTGCCGCCGGTGGAAACAAGCTCGACGCCATAACCTGTGAGCGCCCGGGCAAAATCGATCAGGCCGGACTTGTCGGAAACGGACAGCAAAGCACGGGTAATACGGCGAGGCGAAGTGGTCATCGGTGCATTGGTTCCAGTTCTAAAGCGGTAGTTCGGGTTGGTGTTCTTCTATCACGCGTTCGCTGTGCGACGCGGGCGTTTTATGTGCAAAACTCCAGCGTACCCGCGGGTTTTTACGTGCTGCGCCGTAGATCACAATCTGCACCGTACGGCGCGGCCCATCGGCGCCCGCGAGATAGACGCTTTCCTCGATTTCCACCGGATTTTCAAACCCATTGAAGGCCCAGACGTTGCGGTCCGGCATCAGCAGCATCACGCCGTGGCCGTCGGTCAGCCGGTTGGCTTTCACGGAAGGATGGAGATGGAAGCGCACGGCGAATTCATCGCTGCCGTTGTCGGGCAGCTTGCTGGCATCCGCAAGCTCGAAGGAATCCTCGCCCTCGAGCAATCCGCCATCGGCCGTCAGCATTACCGAGCGATGATGGATGATGTGGGAGTGATGGGAATAGCCGTTGTGCGAGGCGCGCAGCACCACCCCGTCCGGCCGATCGTCGCGGCTGACGCGCACATCGGAAAGGCCTCCAATGATCGGCGATCCGAACACCAGTTTACGCAGTGCCGGGGACTCCAGAAAACGGCATGACGATGTATCGTTGAAGGTGACGGTGGAATGCGCCGCGGTTGCGCGTGCGACCTGACGCCAGGTCTCCCGGTTGGTTCCCGGCACGCCGCAATTGACGATGATGCGCTGCGTCCGTGACGACAGCTCGAAAGAAAGGCAGCCCGCATGTGCCTCCTGGCTGAACGCCATCGGCGGCGGCCGGCCGGTATCCATCAACAAAACGGCGTTTGCGTTTTCGATTCGCTGATATCCCGAATGAGGTGCGGCGGAGAGCGGCGCGCCGCGCGCGTCGTCATAGGCTAGTACAGTGGCAAGCAGATCCGGATGCGTGGCACCCATGCCGTTGAAATGCGCGAAGTTGCCGTCACCGTGGCGGAAAAAGCGCAGCATCGGCATCATGCGGTCGATCGCATTCAGCAAGGCGGGCGGCGGCGCAACATTGCGCGACGAGTACGCCTGGCGCAACGGCAGCAGGTCGAGCAGCAATTCGATCAGCGCATCGGGATTACGGCTGATGTGTCCGCCATCGGACAGGATTTGGAAGTTGAGTTCATCCACCAGCCGCCGCGAGGCTTTGCGCAGCGACCGCGCCTGTCCCGCCATGCACAGCGTTGCGTATGTCAGGACGATCAAGGCTTGGAGTTTCGGCACGCCACTGCGGGTTTGATGGGCGGTGCGTTTCAGTGCGCGCACCTGTCGCCCGAGGCTGCGCAGGAAGCGGCGATAAAAACGCACGTCCGCGTCGTTCAGCAGCAGCGGAGATTGGCACAGCCAGGACAGGATGCGGCGCGACAGGATGTCGGGACGCCAGGCGGTGGTGTGCCATGACCCTTGCAAGGTAATCCACTCGTCCACCAGCGCGCGGGCATTGGCGCGGGTGATGCCGGAGTCGGCGGCGCGTAGATGCCGCAGCCAGCCGAATCCCAGCAAGCCGACGGCCCATTCGTCCGATGGCGGGATGATCTCGAACGGCGAGCGTCCGTCGCAGATCACCACCTTGCCGGCAAACGCGAAACGGCCGGCATAGATTTCCGCCGCCCGCGTCGCATCGGACGTGCGCAGGTCTTGCGGTGCGATGATCAGGCGGTCGGTCTTGCTGGGGAGAAAGCGCCAGCGCAGGAGCGGATGGCCGGTCAAACGTCCGCCAAGTTTGCGCAGCCCGCCTCGCAGCAACAGCGCGGAGAGCTTCGCACGTTCGGCGACCGAGACGCGCGACATCAAGGCCCCCCTTCAGGACTGCGGGCCCCCGGTGTCCCGCGCTGTGAAGAATATCGCAGCCGGGGGGGAGCTTGGCAACTATTTGGAAGTGCGGTGGAAAATCCCTCCAGGTCCGATCCGTTCAGACTGAAACGGATCGGACTCCGGATTCTTTGGCTTGTCGCGCAATCTTGCGGCGAACCGGTTCCCACTTCGCCGGATTGCGCTCTATGACAGCCGTTCAAGCCGCGCCGCGTAAAATCCGTCGAGCCCGCTTAATCGCGGATCGGCGTTGGCCAGGTGGCATGGCAGGCTTCGCAAGTCGCCGTCGGCGGTGAGCAATTCGGAAAGGCCGCCGACTTCGGAGGCGGCAATCGGCTGGCGGCGAAACGCCGGGTTGCGCGCAAGGAAGGCCGTCACCTGATCGATGCCTTCTTCCGGCTCCAGCGAGCAGACGCAATAAACCAGCGTGCCGCCGATTTTCACCAGCGAAGTGGCATGATCGAGCAGGCTCTGCTGCAGCGGCACCAGCGCGGTGATGTCTTCCTCCTGCTTGATCCACGGCACATCGGGATGGCGGCGGATGGTGCCGGTGGATGAGCAGGGCGCGTCGAGCAGCACGCCATCGAAAGACTCTGAGACAGACGGCTCGGCGCTCCATTGGGTGGCATCCGCCGCGACCGTTTCGGCTTGCAATCCCACCCGCTGAAGATTGTCGCGCACGCGGACGAGCCGTGTCTCGGAACGGTCGACGGCCGTCACCTGCGCACCCGCATGGGCGAGTTGCATGGTTTTGCCGCCCGGCGCGGCGCAGAGGTCGGCGATGCGTTTGCCGCGCACATTGCCAAATAGTTTTGCGGGCAGCGCGGCGGCGGCGTCCTGCACCCACCATGCGCCTTCGAAAAATCCCGGCAGCAGCGAAATGCGTCCCTGTGCGACAGCGCGGACAGTGCCGGTCGGCAGCACCGTTCCCTGCAACTGCGCCGCCCAGGATTCCGGTTCGGCTTTGACGGTGAGATCGAGCGCCGGTTCATGTCCGTTGGCGCGCGCGATGGCGCGCGCTGTATCGACGCCGTAGATGCGTTGCCAGCGTTGTAGCAGCCACGGCGGCATGTCGAAATCCGCTGGATCGATTTTTGCGAGAAACGCCGGGCCCTCCTTGGTCACGCGCCGCAGCACGGCATTGACGAGACCGGCAAAATGCTTGGCGCGGAAATCGGCCTGCACAGAGCGCACGGCGAGATCGACCGCAGCATGGTCCGGCACGTCGAGCCAAAGGATTTGCGCGGCCCCGATCAGCAGCGCGGCTTCGACGCGCGGAGCGTTGGCGGGCGGGCCTTTCTTCAGGAACTGCATCAGCAAATGCCGCAGCGTTCCGAGCCGCCGCAGTACGGTCCCGATCAGCTGACGCGCCAGCGCGCGGTCGCGGTCGGGCAACCCTGCCAGACCTGAATGCCCCTCAAGCTGCTCATCGAGCGGCCGGCCGCGCAGCAGCACGGCTTCTAGGATTTCAGCGGCAATCCGGCGCGCGGCCAAGCCGGGCGAATCCTGCGAATGGTCGATCTTGGGTTTGGGTTTCGGCTTGGGGCGGTCCATCCGGGAGCAGTCGCATAAACGGCGCGGGGATGCGAGCGATACCGTAACCTGCCGCAGTCACAAACAAATCAGGTGCTTAGGATTAAGTTCTTATAGAATAGCCGGGAGCTCTCCGTTACTCATGCCTCCTCGCCAGGGAGAGTGGATTTTGGGCGCCGACGAGCGATTGAAAAGTTTCCGGCAGTTGCTCGTGCATGCACGAGAACGCCTGGGCGTCGATTTCGGATTCGTGCTGTGGGACGGCTCGACGGTTCCCAGCGATCTTGCACCGAATGCTTTTGCGCTCTCCTTCGCCGATGAGGGGGCAATAGGCGCGCTCATCCGCCGGCCGAAAATCGAAACGCTAGCCAATCTCTGGGTCGCGGGACGCATTGATCTTCGCAATGGCACGCTGTTCGATCTGGTGGCGCGGCGGCCGACCGTGCGCACGCGCGAACTGCGCAAGACCCTCGACAAAACGCTGCTGGTCAAGACGCTTGCGAAATTCCTGCTGGTGCCGCGCGGTGGGCCCTGGCCACTGGAAGATATTCACGGCGACAAGGCGCGCTCCGGCACCGAGACCGAGAACAAAGACAACATCCAGTATCACTACGATGTCTCCAACGCTTTCTATGCGCTCTTTCTCGATCCGCAGATGGTCTATAGCTGTGGTTACTTCACCGACTGGTCGAACGACATCGCCACCGCGCAGCGCGACAAGCTCGACATAATCTGCCGCAAGTTGCGGCTGAAGCAGGACGAGACTTTTCTCGACATCGGTTCAGGCTGGGGCGCGCTGGTCTGTCATGCCGCACAGAACTACGGCGTGCGCGCGCACGGCGTGACGCTGTCGGAAACGCAATTCGCGTTGGCCAATGAGAAGGTTGCAAAACTTGGCCTGGAAGGCCGGGTCACCATTGAGCTGAAGGATTACACGCGTCTTGAAGGCAGCTTCGACAAGATCGCCTCCATCGGCATGTTCGAGCATGTCGGGCTCGCCAACCACCGCACCTATTTCCAGACCATCAATCGTCTGCTGAAGCCGCAGGGGCTTTATCTGCACCACGCCATCGCGCGTTCGACCAAGGCGGATGCCAAAGGATTCCGCCGCAAGCGGCCGGAAGCTGTCGCGATTGCGCGCTACATTTTTCCGGGCGGAGAGCTCGATCATATCGGCATGACGGCGGCCAATCTGGAAAGCGGCGGGTTTGAAGTGCATGACGTCGAAGCCTGGCGCGAGCATTACGCCCGCACCTGCCGTCTCTGGCATGACCGGCTGCTGGAAAACCGGAAAGCCGCCGAGCGCGAAGTCGGCAAGCACAAGATGCGGCTTTGGCTGGCTTATCTCGCGGGCGTGTCCATCGCGCTTCGAGCGCAACACGCTGCGGATTTTTCAGACGCTGGCATCCAAACGCAGCAAAGGCACGTCCGGGTTGCCGCCGACGCGCGCCGATCTATACCGGTGATTCAATCTATCCCCTCATCCTGAGGAGCGCTCCGCAGGATCGCGTCTCGAAGGATGCGGCCCGGATATCGCCCTTCGAGACGCCGCCTTCGGCGGCTCCTCAGGGTGAGGAGAAAATTAGTTTTCGAAGATGACGCGGGTACCGACCTGGACGCGATCAAACAGATCGACGATGTCCTGGTTGTACATCCGGATGCAGCCATAGGACACAAAACCGCCGATCGAGTTCGGTGCGTTGGTGCCGTGGATGGCATATTCGCCGCCGGCCAGTGTCATTGCCGCGGCGCCCATCGGATTGTTGGGCGCGCCTGCCGGAATGACGATTGGCAGGTTGGGCTGCTCGGCGCGGATTTCTTCCGGCGGCGACCACGCCGGGCGGATGTATTTGCCGTCGATATAGGACTCGCCCGACCACTGCTTGCCCTGGCGGCCGACACCTACGGTGTAGCGAAGCACACTGCCGTCACTCTGGACGTAGTAGAGCTTTCGCTCCCTGGTCTTGATGACGATGGTGTTGGGAGGAGCGGAAAAAGCAGCAGGCGCCGCCGCCGCCTGGCGGGCATTTGCCGGTCCAGCAAATGTGGCAACGCCGATCAACGGCAGGACGGAAATGGCAAATCGGAAAACGGTACGCATCGCACACCCTCGAACTCCACGCCCTCAACGCAGGTTAACTTGCTTTGGTTCCGAAGCTTTCGTTTGCTTCAGCTTCCGGTTAACGCGGCCTGAAGCTTGCGCTGGTATTCTTGCAAGACACGGCCCTTGGCAGCGACGGTTTCGAACAACCTGTTGAGCTCCGCGCGGATTTTCGGATCGTTAACCTCGACGGTCGCGCCGCTGATCTTCACTTTGCTGTGGTTGGCGTCGATATAGGCGGCCATCTTCAGAACGGCATCCAAACCGTCATCGACCACGGGAAGGGCTTCGCCAAACGCCCGGGCAGGATCGCCAACATCCCGATCGAATGCGGCATCGAACACTGCCTTCAGATCCGGCGGCTGTTTCAGCGCATCGCGCGCGGCCTTGGCGGCGGCGAATTTCTGATCGAGCGGGCCACGCATCTTTGCGAGCCCTTCGCGGACAGTTTTGAGGTCCTGCTGGCGCGCCATCACATCGGGCAGGGTGCGCGGCGCGCCGGCCTGGATCGCCTGCGACAGCTGCTGGCCCATGGCCATCATTTCCGGGTCGGCGGTGAAATCCGTGATGACTTTGTAATGCGCGGCATAAGCACCGAAGGATTTGATATCCGCCTCTGTCGGCTTCGGGATGTGTACGCCCGGCCGGTCGAGGATATAAGTTTGCAGGAATGCCGTGAAGGCCTTGCGTTCCGCCGGTTCATTGTCGCCGCAACTGGCAATGCCAAGGCCGACGACAATCAGTGTGAAAACAATACTTGTGACGCGCAATACAGAACGCATTCCAAACTTTCCGCGCCGGAGAATGGCGCCGTGATTACCCTCCGAAGAGCTTATTGAAAATCCCGGTCGGTTTCACCTGCACCGCGGGCTGTGGTTCGGGCGCCGGCATCTTTGTCGCCTGCTGCGGCTCAGCTTTCTTTTCCACCGGTGGCGGACCGTCCTTGCGGTTCTGCCGGTTGTTGATGAGGTCTTCGACCACGGCCGGATCGGCAAGGGTCGAGATGTCACCGAGGTTGCTGAAATCATCCTCCGCGATCTTGCGCAGGATGCGCCGCATGATTTTTCCGGAGCGCGTCTTCGGCAAGCCCGGTGCGAACTGGATCATGTCCGGCGAGGCAATAGGTCCAATCTCCTTGCGCACCCAGGTGACAAGCTGCTTGCGGAGTTCGTCGCTCGGTGCTTCGCCTGTCATCAGCGTGACATAGGCATAGATGCCCTGGCCCTTGATGTCGTGCGGATAGCCCACCACGGCAGATTCCGAGACTTTGCTGTGCGCTACCAGCGCGCTTTCCACTTCGGCGGTGCCCATGCGGTGGCCGGCGACGTTGATGACGTCATCGACGCGGCCGGTGATCCAGTAGTAGCCGTCCTCGTCGCGGCGGCAGCCGTCACCGGTGAAATACTTGCCGGCGTAAGTCTTGAAGTAGGTTTCAATAAAACGCTGATGGTCGCCATAGACCGTGCGCATCTGGCCCGGCCATGAATCGGCGATGACGAGATTGCCGCTCGCCGCGCCTTCCAGGATTTTGCCATCGGCATCGACGAGCTGTGGAACAATGCCGAAGAACGGGTTGGTGCCGGAGCCGGGCTTCAATCGCGTCGCGCCGGGCAGCGGGGTGATCATGTGGCCGCCGGTTTCGGTCTGCCACCAGGTGTCTACGATCGGGCAGCGGCTGTCGCCGACCACGTGGTAGTACCACTCCCAGGCTTCCGGATTGATCGGCTCGCCGACAGTACCCAGCAGTTTCAGTGACGCGCGCGACGTGCGCTTCACCGGATCGTCGCCCGCCTGCATCAGCGCGCGGATCGCGGTCGGCGCGGTGTAGAAAATGTTGACCTTGTGTTTGTCGATGACTTCCCAGAAGCGTGAATTGGTCGGGTAATTCGGCACGCCTTCGAACATCAGCGTGATCGCGCCGTTGGCGAGCGGGCCGTAAACGATATAGCTGTGGCCGGTAACCCAGCCAACGTCGGCGGTGCACCAGTAGATGTCGCCATCGTGATAATCGAACACCAGTTGATGCGTCATGGCTGCGAACAGCAAATAGCCGCCGGTGGTGTGCAGCACGCCCTTCGGTTTTCCAGTCGAGCCTGAGGTGTAGAGGATGAACAGCGGATCCTCCGCGTTCATCTCTTCGCAGGGGCAATCGGCTTCAACCGTTTTCGCCACATCGTCGTAATAGACATCGCGGCGCGGCTTCATCTCGATGGCTGCGCCGGTGCGCTTGATCACGATTACCGAGTTGACGCCGCCCGCCTTGTCGCAGGCCGCGTCGGTATTGGCCTTTAACGGAATCTTTTTCCCGCCGCGCACGCCTTCGTCGGCCGTGATGACGATGGTGGACTGGCAATCGCTGATGCGGCCGGCCAGCGAATCCGGCGAGAAGCCACCGAACACCACGGAATGCACCGCGCCAATGCGCGCGCAGGCGAGCATTGCGTAGGTCGCTTCCAGGATCATCGGCATGTAGATGGTGACGCGGTCGCCTTTCTTGACGCCGCGCGCCTTCAGCACATTGGCGAACTTGCAGACTTCCGCGTGCAGTTCGCGGTAGGTGACCTTCTTGTCGTCCTTGGGGTCGTCGCCTTCCCAGATGATTGCCGTCTGGCCACTACGTTTCGCGAGATGGCGATCGATGCAGTTGTGGGCGACGTTGAGGCTGCCATCCTCGAACCATTTGATCGAGACATTGCCGGGTGCGAAGGATGCGTTCTTCACTTTGGTGAAGGGCTTGATCCAGTCGAGCCGTTTGGCCTCGTTCGCCCAGAACCGGTTCGGGTCGTTGATCGAGCGCGCATACATTTCCTGGTATTTCGCTTCGTTGATAAAAGCGCGCTGTTTCCATTCGGCTGGAATTTCGTAAATCTTGTCCGACATCGCACTGCCTCCCCGGACGCGCGGTTTGTCCGCGCGGACGTTATTGCCAAGCCTTTATTATGCGACGGTCCGTGGCGGATGGACAAGACGCGCAGCGCCCGTTTTGGCTGCGCCAAAAGGCGTATACTCAGCATCACACGTGGAAGGGGACGGTTCCATGCCAAAGCATCTCGGGGTGGTGGTTTGCTTGCTCGTGATTTCTATTTTTTCGACTGGGAGGGCCTTGTCCCAAACGGCCTCGCCGGAGGCAGCTTGCTGCTGCAAGAGAGTTTACGACGGCGAGTAAAATGGGAGATCAAATGAAGATGATGTTCCCAATGATCATGCAAGGGCTAAAGCCCATGGCCGCCAAGGGCGCGGACACGGCGCGAGATTTTGATGAGGCGATTCCGGTCGTTGCAGGTGTTATGAATTCCTATGCGGACTCGTTTGTGAACGAGACAGCGCAAATCTATGCGCGCCATTTCAGTATCGACGAACTTAGGCAACTAACGGCTTTTTACAAAACACCGACCGGCGCAAAATTACTGCAAAAGCAGCCAGAAATTACTCAGGAAGTTATAAGCTTTAGCCAGAAACTTCTTCCGGGGCTCACGGAAGACATTAAGAAAAGCTTGATAGAAGAACTCCGCAAACGAGGTCACAAGCTCTGACGGTTGCTCTAACCCTAGCCGAAAGCGCCAACGATCGCGCCCATGATCAGCATCACGCCGAGCCAATGGCCGGTATCGATCACGGTCAGCATCGGCTTGCGCCCGGGATAGGCGTTGTTGGTGGCGACGGTGGTGAGCACAAAGCCCACCCACAGGAACAACGCCGAGATCACACCATTGCGCAAAGTCACCTGACCGGGGCCAAGGTGTCCAAGCACGCCGGCCAGCACCCAGGCCATGACGATTTCCGCGACGAATGACAGGATGAAAGGCGCGGCGCTCTTGAGCTTGCTGCGGCCCTCCTGCCTCCGTTTCATCTCCGCCATGCTGACGCCGAGCGCTGCGAGCCATGGCTTGGACAACACGGTGTAATAAATCGCTCCGAAGAACCACGCGGCGACAGCGGCAGCGAGAATCGCGAGATAATTCATTCCTGCAAACGTCATCGCGCCGTCCCCTGAAACTTAGAGCCCGCCCATCTTGCCGATGAGCTTCCATTCCACATCGGTCACCGGTTGCGCCGACAAGCGACCGTATTTCACCAGAGCAGTCTCGGCGAGCTTCTTTTCCGCTTTTACCGCCGCCAGTGTCACTGGCTTCGGCATGGGCTTCACCATCTCCACGTCAATCGCAACGAAAGCACCCTTCTCGTCGGTGGGATCGGGATAGCTTTCCTTCACCACCTCGGCGATGCCCATGACCTGCTTCTCATCGCCGGTGTGATAGATGAAAACCTGATCGCCTTTTTTCATCGCTTTCATATGATTGCGTGCGGTGAAATTGCGCACGCCGGTCCAGGCATCGCCCTTGGCGCCCTTTTTCTTCAGGTCGTCCCAAGAATAGTCATCGGGCTCGGTCTTCAGAAGCCAGTAAGCCATCGCGGGTCTCCTTCAGGGCCTGATGTCCACCGGAGTGCCGACATCGATCATCGCCCAGATTTCCTCAATCTCGGTATTTGTCACGGCAACGCACCCGTCCGTCCAGTCGCGCCGGAGATGCAGGCTCCGAAGCCAGCCGAGGCCATTCGGCAGGCCATGGATCATAATATCGCTGCCGGGTGAAATGCCACGCTGATGTGCCTGATCGCGGTCGGCAGGCCCGGGGTAGGAAATGCGCAGCGCCAGATGAAAACGGCTCCGCTCATTCTTGAAGTCGATTTTATATGCACCTTCCGGTGTCCGGCCGTCGCCTTCCTGATGCTTCGGTCCCACCGGATCGCCTCCGAGGGAAATTGCATAGGTCTTCATGACTTCGCCATCCTTAAGCAGAGTCATCCGCCTGTTTTTCTTATCTACAACGACAGATGTTGCACGGGTGGCCGGTGTGAGCTGAGCTGGAATGTGACGGTTCAGTTGAAAGAAGTCCCAGCCGATCAAGCCGAGAAATGCGACGATTGCTGTCGCTCCGGCAACGATCAGAAGCCGACGCGCCAAGAACATGTCAGTGCTCCGCCCGCAAAGGGCGCGTGAGCAAAGATTCCGCTGCTTCGTCGATCGTCAAAGCGCTATCAAGCACATGAGCGACCGCGGTGGCGATCGGCATGTCGATGCCGTGCTGTTCCGCCATCTCCACCAGCACCGGTGCGGTCGCAGCGCCTTCTGCCAATTTGCCGCCGTTCAATGTATCCGCGTTGCCTTGCCCGAGCGCGATACCGAGCGCGAAATTGCGCGATTGCGGGCTGGAACAGGTCAGGATGAGATCGCCGAGTCCGGAAAGTCCTGTCAGGGTCTCTTGCTTCGCGCCAAGCGCACGCCCGAAGCGCGAGAGCTCGGCAAAACCGCGCGTCGTCAGCGCTGCGGCGGCACTCGCACCCAATCCGCGTCCGACCACGATGCCGGCGGCAATGGCGAGCACGTTCTTGGCCGCGCCGCCGATCTCGACACCACGGATGTCGGTGGAATGATAGAGACGGAACGTCGGCGTGCTGAGCGTCCGCGCCAGCATCTCGGCGAGGCTTTCATCGCTCGCTGCAAGCGTCACCGCAGTTGGCAGCCCGCGCGCCACATCGGCCGCAAAGCTCGGGCCGGACAGGATGGCGGGCGTAACGTGTGGCGCTACTTCGGCAATGACCTCGGTCATGAATTTGTGGGTGCCGTGTTCGATGCCCTTGGCGCAGGCGATTACCGGCGTGTCTTTGACGTTGCGCAATGCCTCGGCAACCGCGCGCAGGGATTGCGCAGGCACCACCAGCAGGATGGCATCCGCATCGGTCGCATCGGCAAGCACCGAGGTCACTTCGACCCGATCGTCCAGCCGCGCGCCGGGCAGGCGCGGGTTCTCGCGGCTTTTTTCCATCAATGCGGCGCGGTCGGCATCGCGCGACCATAGCGTGACCGAGTGCCCCGCCTGTGCGGCGAGATTGGCCAGTGCCGTTCCCCAGGCGCCCGCACCTAAAACCGAGACACGATCGATCGACATTCCGGCTCCGTTCAGCTGCGGGCGTTCGTGGGCTGTACGCCGGTGACTTCATCAAGCGGCCAGCGCGCACGCGCATTCACGTCGAGCGTGTCGATGAGTCCAAGCACCAGCCGCTCACAGCCGGCCCATGCGATCATCGCGCCATTGTCGGTGCATAATTCCATCGGCGGCGCGACCAGCACGGTCCCCGCTTCGAAAGCAACGCGGTTGAGCACCTTGCGGATCGATTGATTGGCCGCGACGCCGCCCGCAGTCACCAAGGCTGTAGGTGCGCCGTAACGCTCCCGGAATACGCGCATCCCGGCGCGCAGGCGATCGATGACCACGTCTCCGACGGCCTGCTGGAAGGATGCGCAAAGATCCGCCACGTCCTGGTTGTTGAGCGGCGCAATGCGTTCCGCTTCCAGCCGCAACGCGGTTTTCAATCCCGAGAGGGAGAAATCCGGCTCTTTCCGTCCCTGCATCGGACGCGGCAGGCGGAAACGCGCGGCATTGCCTTGCAGCGCTTCCTGCTCCACCTGTGGGCCGCCGGGATAACCGAGGCCCAGCAGCTTCGCGGTCTTGTCGAATGCCTCGCCGATGGCGTCATCGACCGTGGTGCCAAGCCGCACATAGTCGCCGACGCCGCGCACCGCGACGATCTGCGTATGCCCGCCTGACGCCAGAAACAAAATATAGGGAAACGGCGTCGGATTGAGCAGCCGCGCCGTGAGCGCATGCGCTTCCAGATGGTTGATGCCGATCAGCGGCTTTTCGGAAACCATCGAAATCGCTTTGGCGGTGGTGAGCCCGACCATCACACCGCCGATCAAACCCGGGCCGGCTGCTGCAGCGACAGCGTCGATGGATTTGAAGGTCACGCCGGCCTGTTTCATCGCAGCAGCGATAATGCCGTCGAGCGCCTCGACATGAGCGCGTGCGGCGATTTCCGGCACGACCCCGCCGAAAGCGGCGTGTTCTTCAGTTTGCGAGAGCACGATGTTGGACAGGATTCGGCCGCGCCCGTCGTCGAAGCGCTCGACCAGCGCCGCCGCCGTCTCATCGCAGGTCGTCTCGATGCCGAGAACTATCATCCCGCTTTTTCAGGCCGACACCTGTTAGGATGCCTGCCTGCTTTCCATTTCCGATGCAGTGCCTATGATCGCGCCGGGGCCGGCCCCACCCATTGAGACCGGCGTAGCATTGCAGGGTTATATGGCGCAATCCTCGGTCGAGCCGGCATTCCTGCGCATAGGGTCGCGCGGCAGTCCGCTTGCGCTTTTTCAGACGCGGGCGGTGCGCGATCAGCTCGCGGCAGCCCATGGCGTCGATCCCACGCGCATCACCATCGACGTCATCCGTACCTCCGGCGACATGATCCAGGACCGGCCACTGGCAGAGGCGGGCGGCAAAGGTCTTTTCACCAAGGAAATCGAGGACGCTCTGCTCGCGGGCAAGATCGACCTCGCGGTGCATTCGTCCAAGGATGTCCCGACATTCCTGCCTCCCGGCCTCATGCTGTCGGCCTATCTGCCGCGCGAGGATTCCCGCGATGTCCTGATCAGCCCGAAAGCGAAGACTTTGCAGGATTTGCCGCGCGGCGCGACCGTCGGCACCGCGTCGCCACGCCGCGAGGCGCTCGTCAGGCGCATGCGTCCGGATCTGAAGGTGATCAATTTTCGTGGCAATGTCGAAACGCGGCTGCGCAAAATGAGCGAAGGTGTCGCCGATGCGACCATTCTGGCTTTGGCCGGATTGAAGCGGCTCAACCTTACCGACGCAATCGCCACCATCATGACGCCGGAAGAATTTCTCCCCGCGGTGGGGCAGGGCGCCATCGCAATGGAGACGCGCGAGAACGACACCAGGACCAATACACTGCTCTCATCCATCGATCACGCGCCGACCGCTGCGGCGTTGCGCTGTGAGCGCGCCTTTCTCGCGGTGCTCGACGGTTCGTGCCGCGCACCGATCGCGGGCCATGCCATCATCGGCGGGGAAACGCTGAGTTTCCGCGGCATGATTCTGAAACCGGATGGCAGCCAGTGTTTCGAGACGTCTCGCACCGGGGATTGGCGCGATGCCGCGGCGATCGGTACCGATGCGGGGCAGGAGCTGAAAAGCCGGGGCGGCCCGGATTTCTTTCTGAGTTGAATCATGCGCCTGCTCCTCACTCGCCCCGACCCTGACGCGCAACGCACCGCCGCTGCTTTGCGCGCGCGCGGCCATCACGTGGCTATCGTGCCAATGCTCAAAATCGAGAGCGTCCCCGCGGATCTTGGCCCGGGGCCGTGGGACGCATTGGTGATCACCAGCGCCAATTCCTGCCGCGCGGTCGCGAGCCACCCGCGTATCGCGGAACTCGTGCAGCGCCCGATTTTCACCGTCGGTGCGCAGAGCGCGGAGGCTGCGCGCGCGGCCGGTTTCCGGGATGTCACGTCGGCCGAAGGTGACGCCGTTGAACTGGCGCGGCTGCTGACCGCTCGGTTCAGAGCGCGTGACCGGCGGCTGCTTTATTTCGCGGGCGAGGACCGGGCTGCCGATCTGGCCGCCAGCCTCGCCGAGCACGGCATTGCGATGAAAACAGTCGTCATCTATCGCGCGGTAAAGGCGACGGAATTTCCCGCCGCCACGCGCCATGCCCTGGCCGCTGGCGAAATCGATGGCGTGCTCTATTTTTCCCGGCGCACGGTCGAGGCCTATTTGGGCTGCGCGGCCGGCGTCGGGCTGCTCGACAGGGCGCTTGCACCCTTTCATTATTGCCTGTCCGCGCAGGTTGCCCGGCCGCTGTTGCAGGCCGGGGCCACCACGGTCCGCGTCTCGGAACGGCCGAACGAAACGTCGCTGCTGGAGCTTATCGGTACGGCGCGTTGACACGTTGCGGCCTTGCCGCGACCGCAGTATGCCCGGGCCTCGGGAATCGCGGCAAGGGACGCGACAGAGGGACGCGACAGGAGCTCTGGTTATGGCGGATGAGAACGAAGATCCCCCGTCCGCAACGGTACAAATGCCACGGGTGCGCCGAAGGGCGCCCACCATCGAGCTGAAAGCCACGGAAGTCGCGGTCGAGCAGCCCGCCGCTGCGGAAACCGGCACACCGGTTTCGGACAACCCCGTTCCGCCGGAATATTCGACCGAACCGCCGCCATCCTACGACACCGGTGCGGATTCCGAACTTCCGCCCGAACCGCCGCCTACGCCTCCCCACGATCCGGCGTGGCGCTCGTTCATCGGTCGGCCCGTGGTTGAAGCGGGCCTTGCGGGCGCTCTGGTTGCGATCGTCATTTTTGTCGTGGTGTGGCTCGGCGGGATGTTTTCCGGCAACGACGACAGCGGATCCGGTCAGCGTCTGGCGTCGATGGAAGCGCGGCTGCGCGAGATGTCGAGCCGTCCGGCGCAGCCCAATCCCGATGCGCGCATGATCGAAGATCTCACCGGGCGGCTGGGACGGCTGGAGGCAGCGCCACGCAACACATCGGCTGCCGGGTTGGATGAAGCGATCAAGCCATTGCGCGATGCGATCGCCGATCTCACGCGCCGCGTTGAAGACAATGCGACAGCCATTCGCGAAGCGCGCGGCCGTGCCGACGCAGCGCAGGAAGCGGCGCGTGCCGCGACAGACCGCAGTAATGTCGATGCACTGAACAGTCGCCTTGCTGCGCTGGAACAGGCATCGAAGGTGCTGAACGAAGACACCGTAAAAAATCTGGCGGCGGCCGGCGACAAGCCATTGCGTGCGGCGGTAGCGGCGCAGGCATTGCAAGCCGCCGTCGAGCGCGGCGATCCTTTTGCCGCGGAATTATCTGCTGTGAAAGCAGTGACTGCCAATCCTCAAATGCTCGCGGCGCTTGAGCCGTTCGCCGCAAGCGGCTTACCAAGTGCCGCCGTTCTGGCGCGGCAATTGTCCGGTCTTGCGCCAACGATGCTGAAGGCTGTTGTTGCGCCCGCGCCCGCCGGCGGCTTCCTCGACCGGTTGCAGGCCAACGCAGAAAAGCTGGTGCGCATCCGTCCCATCGATGAAGTGCCGGGCGACGAACCCGCCGCTGTGATCAGCCGGGCGCAAGGCAAAGCATCGCGTGGCGATCTTGCGGGCGCATCGGCCGAACTGAAAGCCTTGCCTGCCGATGTGCGCGCTCCGGCGGAAGACTGGATCAAGAAAGCAGACGCGCGCAACGCGGCCATCGTGGCGGGCCGCCGCGTGGTGACCGATGCGCTCGCGGCGCTTGGCAAGACATCACCATGAGGCCGCGCGCGCGATGATCCGCATCATTATTTTTCTTCTCGCCGTTGGCGTCCTCGCGCTTGGGATTGCCTGGCTTGCCGACCGCCCCGGCGAGATCACCGTGCTGTGGATGGGCTTGCGCATCGAGACCTCGGTGATGGTTGCGATCTTTGCCGTCGCTATGGTCACGGCGTTGCTCATCTTTCTGTGGTCGGTGTTGCGCACGATCGTGCGCGCGCCCGATCTGTTCGCGCTGTTCCTGCGCTCCCGGCGCGGCGCCAAGGGGTATCAGGCGATCTCTCGCGGATTGATCGCGATCGGCAGCGGCGACGCTCATGCCGCGCGCAAATACGCACGCGATGCGCGCAAGCTTGCGCCCGGCGAGCCGCTGGCATTGCTGCTGAGTGCGCAGACCGCGCAATTGTCCGGCGACCGCAAGGCGGCGGAACATGCCTTCACCGAAATGGCGCGCCGCGATGACACCAAACTACTTGGCCTGCGCGGCCTGTTCGTGGAAGCGCAACGCCGCGACGACATGCCGTCGGCCCGCGCTTACGCCGAAGAAGCGGCGAAGATTGCGCCGTCGCCGGGTTGGGCTGGACAAGCCGTATTGGAATTCCGCTGTGCGTCCGGCGACTGGGCCGGCGCGCTGGCGGCGCTCGACAAAAATATGCGCAGCGGTTTGGTGGATCGTCCAACCTGGCGCCGCCAGCGCGCCGTGCTGCTGACCGCGCGTGCGCTAGGCATCGAGGAAACCGATCGCGATACGGCGAACAATCTGGTGCAGGAAGCGCTGAAGCTTGAGCCCACGCTCATTCCCGCTGCTGCGTTGGGCGGGCGGCTTCAGGCGGAAGCAGGCAACCTGCGCCATGCCGGACGGGTGGTGGAGAAAGCCTGGAAGGCCAATCCGCATCCCGACCTGGCCGACGCTTACACGCATCTGCGGTTTGGCGATTCCGCCCGCGACCGGCTGACGCGCGCGCAGTCGCTGGCGAAGAAAGCGCCCGGGCATGTCGAAAGCGCACTGGTGGTGGCGCGCGCCGCGCTTGATGCCCGCGAATTTAGCGTCGCGCGCACCGCGCTCGCGCCGCTTCTCACCAACCCGACCCAGCGTGTGACGCTGCTGATGGCGGAAATCGAAGAAACCGAACACGGCGACAACGGCCGCGCGCGCGAATGGATGGCGCGGGCGGTGCATGCGGCGCGCGATCCGGCCTGGACCGCGGATGGCGTTGTGTCGGATCGGTGGCTACCGGTGTCGCCGGTGAGCGGCCGGCTCGATGCATTCCAGTGGCGCGTGCCGCTGGAAGAGCTTGCGGCTCCGGTGGTGGAAACGCGTGCCGGCGACCGCGTCCAGGCCTCGATGATCGAAGCCGCGCCGCCGCCCGGCCCCGTGGTACCGGCGGCGCCCATGGAAATCCGGCCTGCTGCACCGGTCACGGAACGCGTTGCCCCTGCACCGAAAAGCGAGCCCGAAAAGCGGCCGCGCAAGCCAAAGGTGGAGGCCGTCATCCCGCTGGTGCATGCGCCGGACGATCCCGGGCCGGAGGCGGAACCCGAGCCGGACCCGCAGCCCGGCCAAATGCCCCGGATTTTCAAATAAATCAGCGCAAACAGGGCGGTAATGGCGCAGCGGAGCGCGGAACGCTTACGGCAAAGCCTGGGCTTTTTCGAATGGTGCCGCAGATAGGATTCGAACCTACGACCCCCGCATTACGAATGCGGTGCTCTACCGACTGAGCTACTGCGGCACACGTCGCCGTTATAGCGAAAAATCTCTCCCCGCCAAGCCTTAGCCGAGGTAGGTGCCACCCGCCGGGCCCTAGCCCGTAGGGCGGGTTAGCTGAAGGCGTAACCCGCCGCTCTGATTTTTCGGTCGGTGGATTACGCTTCGCTAATCCACCCTACGCGCTGGGTGACCCTAGCATTAATCGCTTTTGCTCGACTTCCCTCTCATTGCGGAGCAAACAGAACGCACCTCATTCCTGCGGATGCTTCGCAAGCCATCCCCGGGCGATGCAAGAATCGACAATAAAATCCGCAATCCATTCTTTCGAGCAAGTAAGTCCGGGTAAGCCTCGCGCACCAATGTTAGCGATCCGCAGTGCGCTCAAGAAGTTCGCTCACGATGAACCATAATCCATGATATCGGACACACATTCAGCATCATCCAGCGCCGCCGATGTTTTGGAGGCCCTGGATCAAAACGTCCGCGACCTCTTGGGGGCTGCACAGCTGCTTTATCGCCGCAGGAAATTTCCGCTCGCCGCGCATTTCGCGATCATTGCGGGCGAGGAATGCGCGAAGTTTTTGATGGTCTATAGCAAAGGTCACCTGCCAGTTGAGGTGTTCGAGCAGCGGTTCAAGCATGCGCCTAAGCATCGGGTTCTCGGCGCGCCGTGGTTCGTGTCGGGTGCGCTCTCGATCCTATATCTTATGCATTCAGCTCAGAGTGTCGGCGTATGGGAAGCTTCTTCGGACGAACTATCAGTTGTGATCGAACATTTTGCGCGTTCGTGCGGGTGGAAGAATCCTGAAGGGATGGCACAAATAATTCTAGGGCGAATGAAACCAGAAAAGGGTGATATTGAGCAGCTGATACAAGAGGGCGTGAAGAAGCGTGAGAAGGTTCGGCTGAGTTCTGTGTACGTTGATCTAACGGCTCACATGAAGATAGCATCGCAACCCTTGGACATTACCCGCGAGCAAGCGCGGTCGTATTTGGATGACGCCAGATTGCTCCTGCGGGTTCAGGGGGAACAAGCCAAGTCCGCAGCCAGTAAAATCAGCCAGTTCGTAAAAGAGGTCGAGGGACAGCTGTCCTGGGCCACGCAACTGCCCGTGCGCACCAAAACCGCCGACGAATGGCGCTTCGATGCCGCCCGCCTGTTCCGCCAGGCGCCTCCCGTCACTGAAATTGCGCAGTTCGATGCCGAGGGCCGGGAGCGATACCGGTCATCACGCCAGTCCATGGACGTGATCGGAAGCATGGCCGATTTCTCGGAAAATCCGGCGGTTATCCAGGCGCTCGCGCGCAAGTCGTATTACGGACCGGTCTACTTTCTTCGTGAATCAGAGCCCTACATGACGATCGCTTTGGCCGGCGCCCGTCCGGACTACGGCGTGGTTACCGCAGAAGTGAATCTCAAATTCATCTGGGACGTGGTGTGGCAGATCAAGGTTGGCAAAGAGGGCAAGACCTACGTCGTCGATTCCGCTGGCCGGCTCATTGCGCACCCCGACATCAGCCTCGTGCTGCGGAAGATGGATCTCTCGAGTCTGGCACATGTACAGGCAGCCCGCGCGGAAGTTTTGTCCGGAAAGCCAAGTGAGTATTCCGGCCTTTCAACGGATCTGTCCGGCCGGCAGGTTTTGACGGCTTATGCTCCCGTTGAAGGACTTGGCTGGTTTGTCTTTGCCGAGCTGCCGATCGAAGAGGCCTTTGAGCCTCTGTATGACCGGTTGTTGAGGTCGGGGCTCTTGCTGCTTGCGGGTTTGATTTTGGCGGTATTGGGCGGACTCTTTTTCGCCCGGAAAATGGTCGTCCCCATACGGACATTGACGGGAGGCGCTGTCAGGCTCGGCAGCGGCGACTTGAGCCAGCGTATCGCCATCGATACCGGCGACGAGCTTGAAGAGCTTGGCAGGCAGTTCAACCGGATGGCCGGGCAACTGCAGGACTCCTATTCGAATCTGGAACGCAAGGTGGATGAGCGCACCAAGCAGCTCGAACTCGCGACACAAGCCAAATCGCGATTCCTGGCAACAGCGAGTCATGACCTGCGCCAACCGCTGCATGCGCTAGGCCTGTTCGTGGCGCAGCTTCAGTCGCGCACCCGCGCCGAAGAGCGCAAAAAAATCGTCGAGCGCATTCAGGCTTCGCTATCCGTCATGAATGAGCTGTTCAACGCGCTGCTCGACGTGACCAAGCTGGACGCCGGGGCGCTTGCTCCGAAGCTCGTTAATTTCCCCGTTGCGCAATTGTTGCGGCGGGTCGAGCCGACCTTCGGCGAGGCGGCAAGGGAAAAGGGCCTCTCCCTGCATGTTGTCGGAAGCAGCGCCTGGATACGCAGCGATCGGATTCTCCTCGAGAGGATTGTCTTCAATCTCGTCTCCAATGCCATTCGTTACACCTCCACGGGGCGAATCCTTGTGGGTTGCCGCAAAGCCGGAAAGCATGTGCGGATTGAGGTATGGGACACGGGCGCGGGCATTCCCGCCGACCAGCACCAGAACATCTTTGGTGAATTTTACAGGCTCAAGTCGTCTGAGGGCGGCGCAGTCGGTTTCGGTCTGGGGCTTGCGATCGTGGACCGGCTCTCCAAGTTGATGAAGCATTCGATTTCTGTGAAGTCCGAAGTCAGGAAAGGCTCTTGCTTTGCTATTTCGGTTGCCGAAGTCGATGCTGCTCCGGAGAAAATTGAGGTCGCCGCCGTACCAAGACGCCAGCTCGGATTCACCGACAGGAAATTGATTGTCGTGGTCGACAACGATCGCCTGGTTCTGGAAGGCATGAGCGGGCTCATCAGAAGCTGGGGATGCGATGTGGTCGCCGGTGAAAATGAAACCGCCGTGCTCAACGCGCTGTCCGATTATGCCCGGCTTCCTGACTTGATCATCTCTGACTTCCACCTGCAGGACGGCAAAAACGGTATCGATGTTATAGGACAATTGCGGATCGCGCTGGATGCGCCGATCGCGGCGTTTCTGATGAGCGGTGATATGGATGCGGAGCCGTTGCGTGCGGCGCGATCGAAGGGTTTCACCTTGCTGCACAAGCCGGTGGAGCCGATGACGCTAAGGGCTACACTCACTCAAATCGTGAGCAAGCGCGCCGCTTCAGCCATGTGACGTTATTGCCCTTGCGCGCGTGCGACGGGTACGCGCGGCCTCCAGCCGAGATTGTTCGCAGCCACCACCGCTTCTGTGCGGTTCGTGACGTTCAATGTCTTTAGAATAGCAGTGACGTGGTTTTTAACCGTCGGCTCGGCGAGCTGGAGAATACGGCAAATCGTTTTATTGCTCTTGCCCTGCATCATCAGGCCAAGCACATCCAGCTGGCGTTCGGTGAGCCCAAGATAGTCGGAGGGGTGGTTGGGAATTCCGGTGGACGATTCCATGTCCGGAGCCTGCGGCGAAGCATGGCGATTCAGGATTTCCGGCGGGACATAAATTCCACCGGAAATGACCAACCGGAGCGCGCTGAGAATCACATCTCCCTGAGCGGACTTCGGGATGTATCCAAGCGCGCCGAGGTCGAGCGCCTTCATGACATAGCCGGGGTCATGGACAGCCGATACCACCACCACCGCGATTGAAGGATGGGTTTGGCGCAACTCGGTCAGTACGGAAAATCCGTCCCGGTCCGGAAGGGTTAGATCCAGCAGGATCAGGCTGATGTCCT
This sequence comes from Bradyrhizobiaceae bacterium, assembly GCA_947481685.1. Lineage (GTDB taxonomy): Bacteria > Pseudomonadota > Alphaproteobacteria > Rhizobiales > Xanthobacteraceae > CANKHA01. Next base: position 3,937 of record CANKHA010000007.1, on the reverse strand, counting down.
GGTGGTCGGCGACGAGTTGCATTGCCCGTTCGGAGGTCGGCGCCTCAAGGACCACGACGTCCCGCCGCAGCTTCTTTAGCATCCCATGCATGGCTTGACGGATCAGAACGTGATCGTCGACCACCAAAATCTTCATCGGCTCAATACCCTTTCCGGCGAAGATTACTGGATTTCGTCAGAGCTTGCACGCGGTTAGGCGACCGCAATCGGGTCGATTAGCCAACTACCCGCATGTATTTTTACGGGTTCGGGGTAGCGGCGGCATTTTCCTCGCCGGAATGATGACGGGTGGGCATCCGCCCGCGCTCTATTTGATGCAGCGACGTTCCGCCGCGCTCGGCTAGCCTTTGCCCGCGAGAATCGCTTTCAGGTAATCCTTGGCCTCTTTCGGGGCGTTGAGAACCCTTTTCACCAGGGCATCCATTTCGTCCCAGTGAATCGGATGGATTTCCTTTTGAGTCTTTTCCGCCTCCGCAAGATAGTCGGGATCTTTCATCGTCGCGTCGAAGGCGTCGCGCAGGATCTTGACCCGGTCGGCTGGGACGTCCGGCGCGGTGAGGAAGGGCCGGCCCAGTTCGCCGGTGATCGTTACCAGTTCGAAAACTGCGCGTGCGGTTGCATTTGGAGCAAGATCGACCATCAGCGGCACGTCCGGCAGGTCAGGATGCTTAAACAGGCTCATCTGCATGAGCGGGACGATCTTCTTGTCCTTGACCCAATCCGGCTTGCGGGCTTTCCAGTCGCTCCACGGATTGGAGCCTCGGCCTTCGACCTCGCCGCGCTCCAGGGCGAGGATGATCGGAGTGCCACCGGGATAGCCGGTGACGATTTTGAACTTGGTGCCGAGCAGCTCGTTGGCCAGCTTGGGATAGAGGTAGTTCATCCCGGTCGGGCTGGTCGCGCCAATGACGATTTCCTTCTTCTTGGCGTCTTCCATCGATTTGACGCCGGTCGTGTGCCACACGACCAGCGTTTCATCCGGCCGCACCGGGCTTCCGATCCAGTTGAAGCGTGCGGCGTCGTACTGGATGCCGTTTTCGCCGAGAGCCTGACCGAGTGCGACACTCTGTTGCAGGATGGCGATCACCGTGCCGTCCTTGGGTGCGGCATTGTAGAGATAATTCGCCGCGACCCGGCCGGAAGCGCCGAGCATGTTCTCCGGAATGACACGGGGGTTTCCGGGAATATGTTTGGCGAGGTGCTTGGCCAGCAGCCGGCCATCCGAATCGTAGGTGCCGCCAACTTCACCGGAGATAATCACCCGGATGGTTGCACCCTTGTAGAAATCGGGGGCGGCTTGAGCATGCGCGATGCCCGGCGTCGCCGCCAAAACCAGCACAGCAGCGAAACGTTGAACCCAATGTTTCATGGCTTGCCTCATTTCGCTTCGGGAGGTTTCACTTCGTAGCCGTTGGCCCGGCACTCATCCACGTAAGTTTGCCAGATGCGGTTTCTCAGACCTTCTTCCAGGTCTTTGTAGTGAATGAGTTTGCCGCCTTCCGACACGTGCTTGTGCGACTTGTCGTAAAGGTGGTTCAGCGGATATTTGCGGCTTCGCAGTTTGATCGCGAGCTGGAAGGCGAGGGGGTCGGTGCCGAAGTGTCCGTGCCACCACATGTTCGGCGGCACCACCACGCCCATGTCATCGACCGGCCAGTCGTAGCGAACTTCCGGTCCGCCTTCCAGCCACATCAGGCTGTAGCCACGGCTGTCGCCCATCGTGAACACGAAGGCGGACGGTCCATGGCGATGCGGATTGAAGAAGCGCAGGCCGGGATGCTCGGCGAAATGTACCGAGATCACGCTGCCGGCGAGCTCGAAATAAGCCGTCGCGTTGCCGGTGCCCTTTTCCTTGAAGCTTGAGCGCTGCACATTGTAGACGTCCGGCACGAACGTCGTTTCGTACAGGTTCACGGCCGTCTTTTCGTGATTGGCGTCGGGTTTGTAGAGGATGGAATCCGAGGCGTTGAGTTGATCGCCAAGACGCTCGAACTGCCAATCGCATCCGCCGAAAACAAACTTGGCGTCGCGGAACAGGTTGTAGACGATGGGGATCGTATTGCAGCTGACGAAACGCGCAGGCTCTTTACCCGATGTGTTGTGCAGCTGGTAGCTGTGATTGAGTGGAACGGCGAACAGGCTGTTCGGTCCCCACTCAAAAGACATTGGACCCTTCTTCGTCTCAACCGTGGCAGTGCCGCGGCCGCTCATGATGAAGATGACTTCGTCGCAGAGCTGTCGGCACGGCACGCTGGAAGCGCCGGGCGCGATTTCGCCGATATACATGCCGGCAAGCGATTCGCAGCCGATGATGTCGTAGAAGGCCGCTGAGATACCGCGTTCCTTCCAGAGCTTTACCGGAACCTTGCGCAGGTTGCTGGCCGAATAGCCGCGATGCAGATCCAGCTTCAGATCGTCCTCGACCCACTTTTCGTAAGCGGTACGTCCATCCCACGGAACGCCCTCGAAGGTTTTTGTCGTTGCCATCGTTTTTCTAAACCCTTTCTGCTGTGAGTCGGGTCCTGCCAGAAGGTCTCAATGACATGCCGTTCCGGCAGCCAATGCTGGTGGCAGCATTGCGCATGCACGGATCAGGGCAAGGGTCATTGAAACGCTCCCTGCTTCTGGAAGCCGTTATTGCCACTCTTGTTATGCTAAAATCGTATGGCTACTATACTAACTTGTCAACGGTCGTGGTTTGTGCTCGGACTGTTCCAGTTTGACACGCAACCGCATCTTCGGCCTCCACCTAAAGCGCCGGGACGGAATGACAACAATGGCGCCCCCGGCGCAAAAAAAGGGAGTTGGACGTCACAATGGACAAGGTATCGTTTCCTTACAGAGCGCCGAGCCATCTGATTTTGTTGCATGTGATCGCGGAGTCGGGTGCCTGGGAAAAGCACGGCATTGAATGCAACTACGATTTCCAGATCTCCGCATCGGATGCGCATCGCAAGATTCCTGCACACGAAATCGAATTCGTGGGCGGCAATCATGTCTCGACCTATGCGGCGCGCGCTCACGGTGACAACTGGGTCTATCTCGGCCAGACCCTCAACCACGTCCATAATTCGTTGGTGGTCCGCGCGGACAGCGGCATCGATTCCGTCGCCGGCATTCGCGGGCACAAGGTTGCAACCGGCGGCGCGCACCCGATGCTTAATGACTGGCTGTTCCTGAAGCAGAGCGGCCTCGACAAGGACAAGGACGATTACGAGCTGATCTCGACGGTAAAATACAAAAAGGATGCGATGGACCCCGAAGAGAAGTTCGGCGGCGCCGCCAAGAAGGTTCCTCTTTGGCAGTGGGTCTTGGATAAACGCGCCGATGCCTGCTTCCTGACGTCGCCGGCTTCGTTGTTTGCCAAGGAAAACGGCCTGAAGGTGATCGAGCTCGATCCCTTCCCGATGATCTGGTTCACGACCGTTTCATCGAGCCTGACCTTCATTCAAAAGCATCCTGACATTGTGGATCGCTTCCTCAAGGGCATCATCGAAGGGATTCATTTCTTCAAGACGCAACGCGAGAAGTCGATCAAGATTATCGAGGAACGCTACTCGCGCGATGGCAAGCTCGATCACGCGAAAGCCGTGGCCGCCTATGACCAGCTCGCGCCGCTGTTATCGACGAACCTGTTCGCGCGGATGGATTCGATCTCCAATGTTTATCAGGAAGCGATCTACAAAGATAAGGATGCGCTAAAGGTGAACCCAATGGAGCTTTGGGATTTTCATCACGTTCGCCAAATCGCGGATTCCGGCTTTGTGGACAAGCTTTACAAGGGCGTCAGCTAGGCTCAGGACCCATTAAAGTTATTGCGGAACACTTGAACGGTTGATTCAATGGCGGTGCGAGGAGGCATCGCCATGACTGATTTGTTCTTGCTGTCTGAGGCGCAGATGCGCCGGATCGAGCCGTTTTTCCCACTGTCTCATGG
>CANKHA010000006.1 GCA_947481685.1 Bradyrhizobiaceae bacterium | reverse complement strand
TAGATCAAAGGTGATGTCCGACTAAGCAGTTCGTGCGCCGGAAGGCGTCCGAGCGCGCTTATTGACAGACACGGCGGACTACAAGTAGCCGCTCAAGCCTGCTGCGGAAAATTGGATCCGCCAGTTTGGCGATACTCGACCCATTGGCCGTTCGACTGGCGACATAAAGACACTCTATGGCGATTGATCGTGGTTGATGGGGTCCAAGATGGGTATGGCGGCAGTGCTGTTGCTGTAACGCAGCCGAGTCGTTCCCTCTGAGTCCGGTAGGAACCTAATTTGCCTCCTGCGCTTGCGGTTACAGAGGACGCTTAAGAGGGCATGAGTCTCCCAGGCCCGGTGGCTTAACCCCAGCTGATATAGGCTCTTTTGATGTGATGTATGCCCCTGTCGCGCCCACCATTTTCCCCGGGCTACTTTGCGGCCGTATTGGAAATGCCGCATCTTACGCGGCGGGTCTTCTGGTAGATATTCCGTAACCCCGGACAGCTTCTACTAGTAGCCAAACAGCCGAAAATCCTCCGCGTAATAGTGCGTCACAAAGGCCTTCACTTTCTCTGACGGTGACAGCTTCGCGTTTGTTCTGTTCGCTTGCGGAAGGTGTCTCGGAGCCAAGCCGATTTTTGCGCAAAAGTTGCGAAACTCGCTCTCAATCGCTTCGTGCCTCAACACGTCATCGACGCAAATAGCGCCGTCCAACGTGATGTAGGCGCACTGAGGGAGGATCTGTTCGATTCGAATAATGATGTTGGTGTCATTCCGTTCGATGGCATCGACGAAATCGTCGGGGGACCGAAGCGACTCAAACTGTGGCCACTTGTCCTGGTGTTTTTTCATAAAAGCATACTGGGAAAGAAAGCGGTTGAGTGGATGACGGACGACAGAGAAGGTGTGGCGGCCATGGAAGGCTTCTGGGCCGTTCCTTGCAATGAACGCGGCAGCCGTCTCGTGCTTGCTCTTGATGCAAAGCGGATGCTTCGTGTTGCCCTCCACAAGCGCTCTTGAGATGCTGACGCCCGCCGTTTTTGGAATGTGGACGAACAGGAGTGGTGGCTGGTCTGAGATGATCACGCTGGGCTCTTCCAATTATTGGGCTGCAAATTCGGGGGGCCAGGCAGCGACGTCAACGGGCTTTCCCATGATGGCTTCTTCATCTGGAGACGTCGAATATTTCAAATGCGCCGTTTGCCGCCGAGCCGCGTCGATATAAGGTTTTGCGATCTCTTGCCATGATGAAAGCGATGCCGGTATCGCCGGCTTCAACTGCGGTGGGACTGCGCGGCTCTCTCCATCGGCAATTCCGCGGAGCCAGTCTTCGGCTATCCGCAACGTCTCGCGCACCCTGAACACCTGATCATTCAAGTGTAAACGAAGGGCGCTGCGATTCTCGCAAAGGCGATCCACGTCGGCCAGGATTGCATCGTCGTCCTTGCCGATCTCGCGGACCTCAAAAGGCCAATCGAGAAGCGCATTCAATCCTTCCGTTTTGTAGGTATTGGAGCGTGTCGGAATGTAAGGCGTCCCGACCGTGGCTGCTGCGATCGCCGAATGATAGCGGCCGCCAAGCAAAAACGCGCACTGTCGCAATGTCTCGGCAAATTCCTGATATCCCGCCGTGCCGTCTACCGCCGCCACTTTATCTTCGCCGAGCATCTTTCGGGCGACTTTGGTTAAAGACAAATCTGCTCCGACCGATCCCGCCACAAAAACCTGCATTCCGGTTCGATCGATGATCCGCCGGGCGAGCTTTACGACCGCCCTCGCCTGATTGGATTCGGCGCGCAACGCCGATCCTACGAGACAAAAATACCGATCGTTTGAAGGGATAATTGCCGCTTTCCCTAACTCAAAAGGGGCGGCGTTGAATGCCATATCGGGTATCAGTACGGCCTCGTTCAATCCCAGGCTCCGGGCAAACGCGTAGGAAGCCATTTCACGGCATCCGATAAGATCGAATGAGCGCAGGCTTTCCGTCAGGAGTTCTGTGAACGCCTCATCGGCGGAGAACAGTGTCTGGTTGAGCGAAAGGACGGGCTTTCGCCAGATGTGCTTGGCGATAATCGGCAGCAGCAGCAACCGCATGCCGCGGACAAAATCTGTGCCCGCCATCGTGCCTTCGCCCTGGAAGAAAAAGATGTCGGCATCCGCGATCTGATCGATCCAGCCGCCATAGCGAATACGCGCCACGCGCAACACCAACTCGACACTCGAAGCCGATGGTTTACCGCGCACGATATCCAGCAGGGCGGCAAGTAACGCAGTTCCACTGTTGTCTTCGATCTCGCGATCGATTGCATGTCGCGGCAATAACGGCAGCAGGGTGAGGCGTGTCGAGCGGTCCCAGCGGAAAGCTCTGTGAAGGAAGCGCAGCAACTCCCAGCTCGTGGCCTGCGAGCCCCAGTTGGATCGATCGCCGGTGAAATTCAGGACGGCGACGTGCCCCAGCTTTTCACGAGAGGGTATTCTTGGAGCGAGCACCCCGCTCACCTAACGGCCGTAATTGTCGGTGAGACCACGAGGGTCGAGAGGAAAGTAGCGCGCTTCGACCGGGGACCCGTGCGCCATCTCGGTGATGACATTGTTACCGGCGTGCAATCGTTTGAGGATTTCCCGCCAGATCGCCTCCATGACCGGGTCGTCGCACAAAAGCGCATTGAAGCGGCGCGTCAGATTAAGAAAAACATCCTGCTTGTCGATGGAGAAGGTGCAAACTTCATCGTAAAGAGGGATCAGAGCGCCTCTCGCTTCCGCAAGTCTCTCTGCGCTCACGTCCGGCCGGACGTATTTTACTGTTTCCGCCAGGCGAAGCATGTTGACGAAAAATGAAATGCTCATCGCGTGGCGGGCGCGTAGTGGTTCGCCAAAGTCCACGTAGGTGTCACAAATAGAGATGAGCCAGCGTGTAGACACCGTGCGGAGCAGTTCGGGCAGGTGCGTTTCTACCAGTTCTCTAAATGCCGGCCAGTTCGTCTCGACGCTGCGGTGATTACGCAAATCACGCACCAGAGCGATCACGTCATTCTGCAGATTGCTATCCGTCATCACAGGTTTAGCCCAATCTCAAAGCAAATGGGTTTGGCTCGCGCGAGCTCCGAGAAGCAGGTCCATCGAAATACGAGTTGATCTGCGTCCGATAGCAGATTCGATAAAAACACCTGCCACCGGACCTGTCATGTCGATCTCGATTTTGGTCGAGCTTGCGATTGAACCGTCGAACCAAACGCGGCGCGCGCTTCGGTGCAACCGTACGTCCCCATTTTTGAAAGCGGTCCAGTGTACGTCGATTTCGGTGTGCGTGGAGGGTCTTCGGTCTTCGCTTATTTCGGGCCGATAGGTTGTCGATCCTGAAGCGACCGTGCCCGCGGCATTCATGTTTGGAATGGCTTCGTTTTCGACCGGCACGACTCGTGTATCGCCGCCGGACTTCCGAAAATGGACGTCTTCCAGATCGGTGGGGCGCATCAATCGCCATTCTGCCTCGCCGAGATGGCGGTTCAAAATTGCCGAAAAACCTGTTCCCGGCACAGCGGAACAAAGGTGTTTTCCATTCAGGTCAAACTGGTCTGTATAGTTCGGGCCAAGGATCAGCGGGCTGCGCAATGCCTCGTACCCTGACGCGGCCCGGTGCAGGCGAAAAGGAATATTGGAATTGATGATCTGCAGGATGCCGCCAGGTTTTAATGCCTGATCAAGCGTCGCGACCACGCTGCTCCATTCCGTTGGATCGATGGCTGTCTTTATTTTTTCGACAAGCCTTGTTGGCCGCAACAGCACGGAATTGCAGATAATGATATCGAACGGACCATGGCGCAGGATCTCTTCGTCGTTCGAGTGAAAAACAACGGCGTTGTCCTTCAGGACAGCACGCGCCCTGGCGAGGTTGCTCCAATCGTTATCGCAGCCATATAAATGGGCATTGGGGAAGAGCAACTGAAGCGTGAGCAATTCCTCGCCGGTAGAGCAGCCGAAGGAAAGGATTTTGAGCTCTTTGTCCGATGGAACGTAGCGGCGCAAAACGGAGTGCTCGGTCCAGTATCGACCGACATACGTTCCATTGTTCGTTTGCAGCGCGGGGATTGGCGGCATCACAGGCTCCATGCGAGAGAATGCCATAACGCAAACCGTCATATGCTTCCAGTGCAGCAGAGTTCGGCATTAACCCTCCAATTCCAATATGGCACCGATGACAGACCGTTCGACAAATACAGGCTCTGACGCGGTGGATAAGCCTGTGCTCGATACTCTCCATTTCCTCGGGGACAGTCATCTGCGAGTGCCGCGGGCGGCATACGAAGCAGGGCTGTTCGGGAAAACGCCGTGCGTATTTGAACTTGTCCGTGGAGCCACGGCAGTCGGTTTGCGTCACCCCACGTCGAAAACGCAGGCGCTCGTTCAATATCGATCCTCGCTGTTGCCATATCGCCGCGGCGTGATCCCGATCTTTCAAATCGGTGAGGTGGACTGCGGGTTTGTCATTTGGCTGCGCGCGCAGCGTCGCGGGGAAAGTGTCGATGCGCAACTCTTGGCGTCGATTTCGGCTTATCGGGCGTTTCTGCGGGAGATCAAGGCGGCGGGCTATTGTCCCATCGCCACCAGCGCGACATTGCCCACCTTGCAGGATGGAGCCCTTGAAGGCGAGATTTCTTTGCTGCGCGCGAAAGTGAAGGCCAGCTACCGCGAGCGCACGGATCTGACGCTTCGGTACAACGAGATGCTGCGTGCCGGCTGCGTAGAGGACGGGATCGATTATCTCGATTTCACCCCGGATTTCATCGATACGGAGACGCGGTTGCTGAACGAGTGGTTCAGGCATCCTGACAGGAACGATCATCACCTTCACCCAGAGCGGGCCGGAGCAATTTGGGTAGCCCGGGTGCTCGACTTCGTAAGACGCCGGGTACCTTCAGCGCCCAGGAAAACCAGTCTTTTCCGGCGGTGGCTCCGAATCCTCGGATATTGACACTCCGGGCGTCCCTATTTATGAAAACCCCATACAGAAAATCGTCGGAAATCCCTTCCGGGCTCCGGGTTCGGAATGAAGGAAATGTTGTCATGAAAATCCGTAACTCATTGAAATCATTGCGTGGTCGGCACCGCGACAATCGGCTCGTGCGCCGCAAGGGCCGGGTCTATATCATCAACAAGACCCAGAAGCGCTTCAAAGCCCGCCAGGGCTGAGCCTGTTTCCCCACTTCGACCCCCGGGATGAGCAATGGAAAATTGTCACATCCTGGTCAGCGGGCGGTGGGATAACGTCCTCTCTGTCGTCGACCTGCGCCGCGCGCTCGACCCGTCCAACGACGGCACTCCCAAAGCCATCATCAACCGCATCCGCGTAACGCCCGACGTCGATTCCGACGGCGATGGCGTCCCCGACACCGTTGCGAGCGGACAGCCGGTCAACGTCGTGGTCCCGAAGACCGGGCGCTATGCCTATGTGGTCAATCATTCCGGCCGCGCGACGCCCGCCGCCGCTGCCCATTTCCAGCATGGCCATCCCGGTATCATCACCGTGGTCGATCTTGCTGCAGCACTCGATCCTGCCAGCAACAATACCACCAAGGCGATTGCCGATCTGATCGCGACCGAAAGGGGTGGCCCTGTCGGAATCGCGATAACACCCGACGATAAATATCTGCTTGTGAGCTGTGCCGAAGCGCCGGAGCGCGAAGACGGCGGCGCAGAAATTACGGTGATCGATGTCGCAACCCGCAAGGTCGTGCGGCAAATCCCGATGGCGGTGAAGAAGCAGAACGGCGCGGATCCCATTCCAAGTCCGCATCCCGGTCCACATCCCACGTATGGAAATTTTCCCGATCCGAATGGTGTCGCCGTCGGCGCAGGTTACATTTTCACTGCCAACGGAGGCACCGACGACGTCTCCGTGATCGATCTCAAGCGTGCTCTCGCCGGCGATCCGGAAGCCGAGCTTGCCCGCGTGCCGGTCGAGGCAGGACCATTCGGTCTTGCCGTGAGCCCGGATGGCAAGCTCCTTGCCGTCGCCAATCGGGAGAGCGCCCAGACCGGGGTGGAAGGCCGCACCGTCTCGTTCATCGATATCGAACGCGCCGCCGCCGGCTCACCCGATGCCGAACGGGCGCGCGTGATGGTCGGAACTGACGACGCATCGGTCGCAACACGTCCTTTCTCGGCGGCGTTCACTCACGATGGCAAGCATGTCGTGGCCACCTGTTTCCGGAGCAACACCGTCTCGTTGATCGATGTGAGCAAGGCGCTGGCCGCGCAGCCGGCTGAAGTCGCGCGGCTTGATGTGCCGACACCGGATGGCGGCCCGTCGCGCCCGCGTGGCGTTGTGATAACGCCCGACGGCCGCTACGCAGCAATCACCGGCGGCGCCAAGACCGGCCCGGGCAGCAGCATGCTGTTCCTGATTGAAGTGGCGACCATGAAGCTTGCCGGCACGGTCACCAACGTGGGCAACGAGTCCTATCTACTCGATATTCTGCCCGCGCCGCGCTCCTAATTTCTCCCGGCTATTGGTCGAAAGGCGGCATCCCGTCCCATTGACGGGGTGGAGAGGCCCCCGCATAGTCCACGCAATAAACAAACAAATAAATAAAACAATACGATCTCCGGGAGGATCACATGACCAAGCTACGGCATAACTTTGTCTACGCGGCAGCGGCTTTAGCTTTTGCTGCGCAAAGTGGATTGGCTTCGGCGCAGGACTGGAAGCCCACCAAGGATGTTGAATTCGTCATTCCGTTTGCCGTGGGTGGCGGCGCCGACATCATGGCGCGCGTCATCCACAAGGTGATGACGGAAGAGAAACTCGTTCCGGTGTCGATCGCTCTGGTCAACAAGCCGGGTGGTGGCGGCGCGGTCGGTGTCGGCTACATGAGTGCAAGCCGCAAAGCCGATCCGAACACGTTGATCCTGGTCAACGGTACGACGCAGATCACACCGATCCTGATGCCTGAGGCGAAAACTCTGACGGAAGTTCAGCCGGTGATGAACGTCATGCTCGATGACTTCGTCTTCTTCGTGAAGGGCGACTCGCCGTGGAAGACGGCGGCGGATTTCGTGAAGGATGCGAAAGCCAAGCCGCCGAAGACCTATAACTTCTCCACCGGCGGCACCACCGACGTCATGGCCGTCACGGTGCTGGCGAAGACCACCGGCACTGAATTGAACATGATCAACTTCAACAGCGGCGGTGAAGCTCTCACCGCGCTGCTCGGCGGTCATGTGCACGCAACGCTCGGCAATCCGCTGGAATTCATGGGACACATGAAATCGGGGGCTGTGCGTGCCATCGGCGTGTTCCGCGATACGCGTTTTGCCATGCTACCGGATGTGCCCACGATGAAAGAGCAGGGCATCAACGCACCGCCGTTCCAGATGTGGCGTGGCGTCGCGATCCCGAAGGGCGCGCCGGCTGAAGCCGCCAAATATTGGGAAGGCGTGATGCAGAAGGTTGTCGCGTCGCCGCAGTTCAAAGCCTACCTGAAAGACAATGCGGCGTCGGAAGCGCCCATCGCCGGTGCAAACTTCGTCAAGTTCCTCGACGACCAGGACAAGCTCTATCGCGACCTCCTCAAGAAGTAGGCGGTTAAACGATGCAAAATCGGGTGGCGATCGGCGAGCTCGTGCTCGCCGCTTTCTTCGTGGCTCTCGGCCTGATGTGGGTCGGGGCCGCGATCCGTATGCCTTTGTGGGAGGGTTTTGCGCCGCAATCGGGATTCATGCCGCTGTGGTACGGCATTCTTCTGGTTGGGCTCACCGTTGCGGTGCTGATCAATCTCTTCCGTCAAAAAGATGACGCGAAAGCGGAAGATCCGATCGGCAAGCCGCTGATCGTACTTGCTACCTTCGCGGCCGGCATTGCCGGGCTTGAGCCCATGGGATTCAGCCCGGCGGTATTTCTGATGCTGCTGTTCATGTTTGCATTCATCGAACGCCTACCGATCATTTCCTCGGTGCTGGTATCGGCGGCAACGACTGCCGTGTTGTTCCTGATCTTCCGCACCTGGCTGAATGTCGGCTTGCCCGTTGGGCCTTTGGGAATCTGATCATGGGACCGTTCGCCGATCTGATGCAGGGTTTTGCGGCGGCGGCAACGCCCACGAATCTGATGATGTGTTTTGCCGGCGTGTTTCTCGGCCAGATCATCGGCGTGCTGCCTGGCATCGGGCCCTCGGCCGCGATCGCTTTGCTGCTGCCGCTGACTTACGGCTCGAGCCCGACCGGCGCCATCATCATGTTTGCGGGCCTGTATTACGGCGCGCAATACGGCGGCACGCTTACGTCGGTGCTGATCAATGTGCCGGGTGAGTCGAGCTCGGTGATGACCGCCATCGATGGTTATAAAATGGCGCAGCAGGGCCGCGGTGGGGTGGCGCTCGGCATTGCTGCCATCGGTTCCTTTATTGCCGGCACTTTCGGCACGCTCGGTCTCATGTTGCTGGCGCCGCCGCTGTCCAGCATCGCACTAGCCTTCGGCCCGCCGGAATATTGCATGCTGGTGCTGCTCGGCCTCACGGCTTTGGCGGCGGTCGGTGGCTCGGTGATGAAGGGGCTGGCAGCGGGCGTCGCTGGCCTTTTGCTGGGCACCGTGGGTGTTGATCCGCAGGTTGGCGTACCGCGTTTCTATTTTGATCAAACCTGGCTGCTCGACGGCGTCGACTTCATCGTGCTCACGGTCGCCCTGTTCGGTATCGGAGAAGTGCTTGCGAGTTGCACAACGGCCGGTGCCGATCCGATCCTGAATGTCGGGCGGGTGCTACCCAATCGGGAGGAATGGAGCCAGTCCTGGAAAGCCATTTTGCGTGGCACCGGCATCGGTTTCATCATCGGCTGTTTACCTGCCGCAGGCGCGACCATCGCGACGTTTGTCTCTTACATCGTTGAAAAGAAAGTCGCGAAAGATCCGTCGCGCTTCGGCAAAGGTGCGATCGAGGGTGTGGCCGGACCGGAATCCTCCAACAACGCCGCCTCGGCGGGAGCGATGGTGCCGATGTTCGCGCTCGGCATTCCCGGTTCGAACACCACTGCCGTCATGCTGGGCGCGCTCATCATGTTCGGGCTGCGCCCCGGCCCGGAAATGTTCACCACCAATTCGCAGCTGGTGTGGGCGGTGATCGCCAGCATGTATATCGGCAACGTGATCTTGCTGGTGCTGAACCTGCCAATGGCGGGGCTGTTCGCCCGCCTGCTGCAGGTCCGCTACAGCTGGATCTATCCGCCGATTCTCGCGATCTGTCTCGCTGGCGTCATCTCCCATGCCAACAATGTGGAAGATGCCTGGCTGATGCTCGCCTTCGGCGTGATCGGCTGGCTGATGAAGCGGTATGATTGGCCGGCGGCGCCGATGATCCTGGGCCTCGTTCTCGGGCCGCTGTTCGAGAATACGCTGCGGCAATCGCTGACGCTCTCGCACGGCAGCGGCATGATCTTCCTGTCGCGGCCGATTGCGCTGGTTTTGCTGTTGATCGCGCTGCTGGCGGTCTTTGCGCCGCCGCTGATCGAAATGGTCAAGCAGCGCCGGCTGCCTGCCAGCGCCTAATTCTTCACGGCGCTTTGACTGAAAAGGTGGCTTTTCAGCGCGCGCGGGAAGCTTTACATTCCCGTCATGCGGGCGCGAATCCCTAGCCTCGTTCTGGCCGCCACCCTGGCTGCGGCGCTTTTGCCGCCGGTTGCGCACGCGCAATCCGGCAAATGGATGCAGCCGCCTGCCGATCTGTCCAAGATCAAGCGTGGCGACCGCACCCACAATCTCGATTTCCTGTTCGGTGCGCTTAAGGTCGCGCCGGACAACGACAGCGCCAAGGCGATCGCCGATCGCATCTGGGGCGTGTGGCTTGATGCGGGAGGCGATACCACGAACCTGCTCATCACGCGCGTGCGCGGAGCGATCGAAAGCAAGGATCTCGATCTCGCGATCCAGTTGCTCGATGGCATTGTGGAGTTCAAGCCTGATTATGTCGAAGGCTGGAACCAGCGCGCGACGGTCTATTTCCTGAAAAAGGATTACACCCGCGCGCTGAACGATCTGGCGCAGGTGCTGTCACGCGAGCCGCGTCATTTCGGAGCACTGTTCGGCGTTGGCGTGATCATGCAGGAATTCGGTGACGACAAACGCGCGCTCGACGTCTATCGCCGCGCACTCGAGCTCGATCCGCATATGCAGCGTGTTCCCGACCTGGTGAAGACGCTGAAAGAGAAAGTCGAAGGGCGGGATATCTGATCCCGCCCTCTCAAAAAATCGATCCGTGCTGATAAGCGATCAGTCGTCGCAGCAGCCGCTGTCGTGAATGTGGTCGTGATCTATGGCTGAGGCAGCCGATGTTGCGCCGGCTTCGGCCTTTGCGCGCACCGAAACCTTGCCGTCACCTTCGACCACGCCAAGGATGTCGCTCTCCTTGAGGATGAGATAGTCCTTCTGCGCGATCTTCACTTCCGAGCCCGACCATTTGGCATAGACCACGCGGTCGCCCGCCTTGACGGCCAGTTCAACGAGCTTGCCATTCTTCTTGCGATATCCGGAGCCGACGGCCACGACCTTGCCTTCCAGAGGCTTCTCGGTCGCGGTGTCGGGCAGAATGATGCCGCCCTTGGTGACCGCCTTTTTTGCGGAGGCGGGTTCGACAACGACGTGGTCATGTAAAGGCCTGATGGTCATGACATTCTCCTGAATTGCTGTGGCTCAAGCGCCAGTTCGGCGTTGTTTTGGAAGCGTGGAGACGTGCTGTCAATGTGGGGAAGCCGCCTTAATTTTAAAAGCCGCAGGGGCGCGCTGGCAGTCGTTCTCGCGGGCTTTGTGGCCCTGTCAGCGGCCACTACGGCAATCGGGACGGTGATGATAGAAAGGGCCAATCCCGCCACGGGCCGCCTTTTGCCGGTCGCTGGCGGCGTTCTGCACGTGGTGGAAAAGACGCCAGCCGGAGGTGCCGAGGGCCGGCCCGTGGTGGTGCTGATCCACGGTGCGGCCGCCAACCTCCACGACCAGGAAGCCGCACTGGGCGACCGCCTGAGCGAGCGCTACCGCGTCCTGATCGTCGACCGGCCCGGCCACGGCTGGAGCACCCCGGGCACTGGCCCGGAGGGCAGCACACCGCGCGGCGAGGCCGCGATTATTCACGAGGCCCTCCAGACTCTGGGCGTCACCGGTTTCGTCCTCCTTGGACATTCCTGGGGCGGTACGCTCGCCACCACCTATGCCCTCGACTATCCGCAGGATCTAACGGGGCTAGTCCTGCTCTCGCCCGTGGCCTTTCCCTGGTCCGCCGGAACGGCCTGGTATTACGACGTGGGAGCCACCCCGATCGTCGGACCGGCTTTCGCGCATCTGTTCGCCCTGCCGACCGGCCTGTTCCTGACACCCTTTGCGGTGCAACTGGTGTTTTCGCCGAATGACCCGCCACCCGATTATGTGACGCGGGCATCGGCGCGGCTCGCGCTGCGTCCCAGCGAATTTCTCGCCAATGCCCGCGAGGTGTCCGGATTGAAGACCTTCGTGGCGGGCCAGGCTGCGCGCTATCCCGCTCTCAACGTGCCGACCGTGATCATCAGCGGCGCTGCCGACACCGTGGTGCCGCCGAATGTGCATGCGCGGCGGCTCGCCGCCGTGCTGCCGCATGCGCGGTTGGTTTTGCTGCCGGGCGTCGGGCATATGCCGCATTACATCGCGACCGACCGTGTGGTGGCGGCTGTCACCGAACTGACGGAAAACAACAAGACGAAAGCGATGCCTTAAGCGTCAGCGTCGTCGTTTTCGGAGCCGACGAAAGCAATCCGCAGCATGTTGGTCGCGCCGGGCGTTCCGAGCGGTACGCCCGCAACAACGATCACGCGCTGCCCGGCTTTGGCAAAGCCTTCCTTGAAAGCGATGCGGCAGGCGCGGTTCACCATGTCGTCCTGGTCGCGGGCGTCCTGCGCTACTACGCAATGAATGCCCCAGACCAGCGAGAGCCGGCGTCCGGTCGCTATATTGGGCGAGATTGCCACGATCAACGGCTTCGGCCGCTCGCGCGCCACCCGCATTCCGGTTGAGCCGGAGGCTGTCCAGCACACGACCGCGGATAGTTCGAGGGTGTCGGCGATCTGCCGTGCCGCATCGGCGATGGCATCGGCGCCGGTTGCTTCCGGCGCGGTATGCTGTGCCTCGATGATCGGCCTGTACAACTCGTCGTTTTCAACTTCGATCGCGATGCGGTTCATCATGCTGACCGCTTCGACGGGAAACTGACCGGCTGCGGATTCGGCCGAGAGCATGATTGCGTCGGCGCCTTCGTAGATCGCTGTCGCCACGTCGGAGACTTCGGCACGGGTCGGGACCGGGCTGCTGATCATCGATTCCAGCATCTGGGTTGCAACCACCACCGGCTTGCCCGCCCAACGCGCCATGCGCGTCATCTTCTTTTGCAACCGCGGCACCTTTTCCAACGGCAGTTCGACGCCAAGATCGCCGCGCGCCACCATGATGGAGTCAGAAAGCTCCAGGATCTCATCGAGCCGGTTCATGGCTTGCGGCTTTTCAATTTTGGCCATTACGGAAGCGCGGCCGCGCGTCAGCTTCTTGGCTTCGGCGATGTCTTCCGGACGCTGGATGAAAGACAGCGCGAGCCAGTCGATGCCGGCGTCGAGGGCGGCCTCGAGATCGGAACGATCCTTCGGAGCCAGCGCGGAGAACGGCAATGTTGAGTCGGGGATGCTGACCCCCTTGCGGTCGGACAGCTTGCCGCCGACCTCCACGCTTGTGACGATGGCGCTCTTGCTCACGTCACGCACCTTGAGGCGCACCTTGCCGTCGTCGAGCAACAATGTGTGACCGGGCTCAACCACGCTGAAGATTTCGGCATGGGGCAGGTGCACGCGATTGACATCGCCCGGTGCATCGTCGGTATCGAGCGTGAACGTGTCGCCATTGGCCAATATCACCGACCCCTCGGCAAACCGGCCAACCCGCAGCTTCGGCCCCTGCAAATCGACGAGAATGCCGATCGGACGGCCGTATTCGAATTCGATATCGCGGATCGTCGCCACCAGTTCACGCATCTTGTCATGCGAGGTGTGGCTCATATTGATGCGGAAAACGTCCGCGCCTGCTTCAAACAGCTTGGCAATCATAACGCGGTCGGAAGAAGCCGGGCCGAGTGTGGCGACAATCTTGGTTCGGCGCAGGCGTCTCATCGTGCGTCTCTTTCCGGCGATGTCCGATTGCCCGCAGGGGGCGGCGGCATCAGGGACGAACCCGAAGGATTCGTCGATTGCTCATTCGATTCGGTGAGTTGCACGGTCCAAAAACGCTGCTCGCTGGTGTCGACTTCAAAGAATCCTGTCTTGTCATAGCCGCGCGCGAGGCAATCGTCGATTCCACGAATGGTGAATTCCTTGTCGCGCGTGCACATGAAGGCTTGGCCGGACCATTCGCCGCCGCGTTCATAGTCGAGGGCGTAGATGTAATAAAAGCGCGCCACCAGCGTGCCGCGGAGCAAAGTCTCGCAGCTCCGCGCGGACAAATTCCACCAGCCTTCCGTCGTCCAGCCGTCGCTATCCTTGTAGCCGATGGCAATGCCCACGCGGCTGCCGGTGTTGTTGCAGAGCCGGAAGTCAGCCGCGGCAGGTTGCGCAAAGGCAGTGACGCCCACTAGCGCGATAGCGGCGAGAAGCAACGTGCGTATGACGAGGCGCCGGAAAAGTTGCAATCGAAGCAAATCCACAATGCTGCGGCCCGGTTCGCCCCTGGAGGGCGGGATTTCGCGTAAACCATCATGCGCTGTCAACGAGGATAGCCCGGAAGTCGTTGACATTGGTGAAGGTCGGACCGCACGTCAAAAGGTCCCCAAGCGGGGCGAAAAATTCAGTTGAGCTGTTGTTGGCCAGAAACGAGGCCGGATCGAGGCCGTGGGCGCGGGCCCGGGCGGCGGTATTGCCGTCGATAAAGGCGCCGGCCGGGTCTGTGGCCGCGCCGCCGCCGCCATCGGTGCCGTCGGTATCGGCCGCCAGGGCCGAAATACGGTCTGCACCTTCCAGGGCGATTCCAAGCGCCAACGCGTATTCCTGGTTGGGGCCGCCATGCCCCCCCTTCTGTTGCAGCGTTACCGTCAACTCGCCACCGGACAGCAGGATGGCCCGGCGCCCCTGGGTGCGCAGATCCCGGGCAATGTGGGCATGCTCCTGCGCCACCTCACGCGCCTCGCCTTCAATCCGGTCGCCAAGAAAGATGCATTCGTAGCCGGCAGCGTGTGCTGCCTCCTGTGCCGCCCGGAAGGCATCGGCCGGGCGCGCAACGAGACCGAACGCGCTGTCCTGAAACGCGGCGTCGCCCGGCTTCGGGGTTTCGTTTGCCTCATCCGATAACGTCCGGGCAACACCGGGCGGCACGTCCAGCCGGTAACGCACGACAATGTTGCGTGCCGCCGCAAGCGTCGAAGGGTCAGGCACCGTCGGTCCGGAGCCGATCACGGCGGGATCGTCGCCCGGCACGTCGGAGATAGCGAGGGTTACGACGCGCGCGGGCTGCGCCCGCGCTGCAAGCCGTCCTCCTTTGATGCAGGAGAGATGCTTGCGCACCGTGTTGATCTCGGTGATCGAGGCGCCGGAGCGCAGCAGCGCGCGGGTAACGGCTTGCTTGTCCGCGAGTGCGATACCGGGCGCAGGCGCAATCCAGTTCGCCGATGCGCCACCCGACAACAGCACCAGCACGAGATCATCCGCCCTGGCTTCGTCGGCCAACGCCAGGATTGCCTTGGTGGCGTCGATGCCGGTCTGGTCCGGCACCGGATGCCCGGCTTCGATGACACGGATGTGCTGCGTCGGACGGCCATAGCCATGGCGGGTGACAGCGAGACCCAGAAACCGGTCTTTCGGGTGCCCACCCTGCAGATAGTGGTGCTCGGCAATCTCCGTCATGGAGCCAGCGGCTTTTCCGGCCGCGAGCATGATCAGGCGGCCGGATGGCAGCTCCGGCAAATGACTGCGCAGGCAGGTCGCGGGATGAGCTGCCGCGACCGCCGCACGGAAAAGTTGCTCCAGAAAAGCGCGCGCCGTCTCGTTCATGCTGCGCTCTTGGCAACACCCTGGATGCAGGTCAACGGAAAACGCAGGTATGGCGTCAGGACTTTGTGAGGATTATCTTCGGATACAGCGCACCCGCCCTGTTTGGAAGGATCGGCCATGGACGACAAGACCCGGATTGAGCTCGAAGCCGCTGTCTACAGGCGTCTGGTCGGGCACCTGCGCGAGCGCGCCGACGTGCAGAATATCGACCTGATGAATCTGGCCGGCTTCTGCCGAAACTGCCTCTCCAACTGGATGAAGGAAGCGGCCGATGCCAAGGGTCTGCCGATGAGCAAGGACCAGAGTCGTGAGATCGTCTACGGCATGCCATTCGAGGAATGGAAGGCGAAAAACCAGAAAGAAGCGACCACCGACCAGAAGGCCTCCTTCGAGAAATCCCACCGCCACTAAGGGCCGTCACTGCAAGCCTTTCGACGGAAAGATAACGTTGTCCACCGTCGTCCTGTGGATGACTTTTCCTCGCCTTGACGCGGGGCCTCCCGCTTCCGAAAGCTAGGGCTTGACAACGGAAGTCGATCTATCCGACTTCCGTCACTTGATGGTGCTGAACTCGGGCAGGCCCGAGTTCAGTTGCGTAATCCGAGGAGTTGTCGATGTCCGCCACCGCCACCGCTGCCGCCGCCCAGGAGCAGCCTTCTACCAGTTTTGCCAAGGACCAGCTCAAGGCTGTGATCGAGCGCGTCGAGCGCCTGGAAGAAGAAAAGAAGGCCATCGCCGACGATATCAAGGACGTCTATTCCGAAGCCAAAGCGCATGGCTTTGACGTGACGGTGCTGCGCACCATCGTGCGGATGCGCAAGCAGGACAGCGACGAGCGCAAGGAACAGGAAGCGATCCTGGAAACCTACATGCACGCGCTGGGAATGCTGGCGGCGTAACGCCGGCGCCGCGGTGAGCCGCTGCTACCGCAGCATCGCCGTGCGGCCGTTAAAGGTCGTGGTCGCCATGAAGACCACGGCCTGACCGCCGAAGCGGCTCGCAATCAGGCCCGGATACGGATCGTCAGAGAACGTCATCGTCACGATCGATGCCGGCTTCTGCATGAACGCGCTGAGGAAGCGCGGATCCTGCGGGCCGGTTGCGACCATGGTCATGTAGTTCGACAGATTGGGCGCAAGGATCGCAGCGCGCAGCCACGGATCGTCGAAGGCTTCGCCAGTCTGGAACCGGCGCGTGTGCACCACGGTCGGCTTGCCATCGGGCTGCCGGACCGCGATCGAGGTTTCCTTCGGAATATTATGGGCAGGCAACGCGACGGCAGGGATCGCAACCATGGCCAGCGGCGGTAACGCGCGGCTTTCCACCGTGCGCTGCATTCCAGCGGGCCGGGGATTCAGCTCAGGGCCGGGCAGGGGCGCATAAGCCATTGCCCGGTCAGGCATGACCGGGATAGGCCTCGCCTGATCCGGCCACGGCACGCTCGCGGCCGAGAACGAGGCC
The DNA here is from genome assembly GCA_947481685.1 of Bradyrhizobiaceae bacterium. GTDB lineage: Bacteria > Pseudomonadota > Alphaproteobacteria > Rhizobiales > Xanthobacteraceae > CANKHA01. The sequence goes on along the minus strand of CANKHA010000006.1, from coordinate 102,008 downwards.
GTCTTCGGGGGCAAAGCTTCCGCGACCTGTACGGGTTTCTGTGCCTTCGGCGCAGGCTTTGCAGCGAGCACGGTCGGTTTCGCAGTTGAAACCGCGGCGGTTGTCTCAACCGGCTGAGGTGCGGGCTTGCTCAGGCCGAGAAGTTTCGCCAGCGGGTTGCTGGGCTTGGCGGTGTCAGCCTGCGCGGTCAGCACGCCGTCCTCGCGTGCGGCCATCATGGAATTGGACGAAGGCTGGTTGCCGCGGCGCGCGATGTCGGCTTTCGCCAGCGCATAGCCGGCCAGCGGTTGGCCATCGGATGGAATATGCACGGTGCGGCCATCCGGGAAGATGCGCACCAGTTCGTCGCGGCTGATGCCCGGCCAGTGACGGATGCTGCCGACATCGAGATGCACGAAGGGCGATCCGGACGTCGGGTAGAAACCGATGCCGCCGCGCTGCAGGCGCAAGCCGATGGCGCGTAAATCCGCCAGCGGCACGCCGGGAATATAGAAATCCATCGCCTTGCCGAGCGTGTGCTGGCTGAACTGGGCTACGCCGTTGCTGCGCCGGCGCAACATCGCGTTGGTCGCGGGCGCGCGGTAGCCGCAGATGATATGGATCGCGGTCTTGGCGCCGACTTCGCGCTGCACTTCCCACACCAAATCGATCAGGCGCGGATCCTGCGCGATCTCTTCGTTGCGGCGCCAGTCGCGGAGGATGTGGTTGATCTTCTTCAGCGCATCTTCGTCGTAGCGGCCATTGCGCTTGTAGGTGATCGTCAGGTCTTCGTCGGTGTGGACGTGATGCAGCGAGATGGTGCGCGTGTCGCCTTCGGCGATTGCGTTCTGCAAGCTGTCGCAACCGAAGATGAGCGCAACGGCGCTGAGGCCGAAAGAAAGAGAAAAACGAATGCCGGTGCGCGGCGTGAGCAGAGACGACAAAACTCGGTGCGCTTTACAAACCGGCATGCGATCTCGCGTTAAAGGCCCACACACAACAAGCATCACGCGCGGCGACGGCCGCGGAACATGGCTAACGCAGTGTTGTCGGGATGGGTTAACGCAACCCTTACGCCCCCTACCCCGTCGCCAGAAATCGAAGGCTAGAGGCGGAATACGGCCAAAAAAGGCTCGGGCGTCGCCGCCCGCGCCTTCTTAGTTAAGCGGACGTGAACCACCGCCGCTGGTGCGGCGGCGTTCAACCGGAGCCGGAGCCTGTTGCTGGTAGTAACGGGGTCCGCCGAACAGGGCTTCGAAGAAACCGCCACCGTCCGAACGGGATGCGTAGCGCGAGGTGCCTTCGGTCTGGACGCCGTAAGGCAGATTCACCGCAGGACGCGCATAACTCGCGCTCTGTTCGCCACGACGATCCATCGGGACATCCGCAATTTCACGGTTGCCCTTGAGAATGGAAGTGATCTTGGAGTCGATACCGTAGATATCGTCCCGGATCACGAGCTTGCCGTCTTCGACATACGCCGTCTGGTAGGTGATATGCACCGGGATCGCGGTCGGGAAGGCGATTTCACGTTCCTCCGGACCGTACATCTTGCGCAGCCGATCGACGGTATAGCCTTCCTTCGGCAGGGCGATCGACAGCAACACCTCACCATACTTCAGCGGATCCTGGACGCGCATGCAGCCATGGCTGAAGGCGCGCATGTCCTTGGCGAACAGGTGCTTGTCCGGGGTGTCATGCTGATAGACCAGGAACTTGTTCGGGAAATTGAAGCGAATGCGGCCCAGCGCATTGCCGTCACCCGGCGGCTGGAACATGCGCAAGCTGCCGTCCGACTCCTGAGAGACCTTGATGCCCATCCGCTGAAGAGCGGTCGGGTCCCGCTGCAACGCCGGCAGGTATTCGCCATAAACGATCGATGGCGGCACGTTCCACGTCGGGTTGACGGTGATGTATTTCATCGTCTCCGTCAGGAGCGGCGTATATTTGCCGGGCTTGCCGACGACAACGCGGGTTTCCCAGAGCTTTCCGCCGTCCTTCATCACCTTCAGCGTGAACGCCGGAATGTTGAGAATGACATGGGCCTTGCCGAGGTCGCGCGGCATCCACCGCCAGCGGTCCATATTGGCAATCACGGTGTTGATGGTGGCGTCCTTGCCACGCGGTTTTGCGCTACCTGCGCTGGCTGTATGCGTGTCGCCGCCGTTCAGCGCACGCAAGGTCGTGCGACCCGCGGAACCGTCGCTATCCAGACCGGCCTGCTCCTGGAACTCCTTCACGGCGTCCTTCAGGTCCTGCCCGTATTTGGTCGAGTTCTGATCGCCGACCTTGAGACGCTTGCGCAGCAACGCGACGCGCGCATCGTTATCGCCCGGGCGCAGGATTGGTCCGTCCGGAATTTTGATGGTCTGCACCGGCGCGGCGGCAGGGGCAGCCGGAGTCGGTTCAACAGCCTGTCCCCGCAGTTCGGCGAGCTTTTCTTTCAGCGCCTTGTATTGCGCATGTTGAGGCAGATAGCTGTCGAGCGCCTTGGCCACATCGTTTTGGGCGAGATTACCGAGAACCTGCGCGTTGTCGGGTGGCACGAGATTGTAGAGGATATCGAAGGCGACGCGCGTGTAGTGCACGCGGCCATTCTGTGCGTGACGCGCAAAGGTGATGACTTCGTTGGTCAGTTTCAATTCGGCTTCGGCGAGCGCCTGTGCATCGGCGCCGGACTTGAAGCTCGGCACCGGATAATCCGACGGATCGAGTCCATCGACTGACACGTTGGCGAGATAGGCGATTGCCGCCTTGCCGCGCGCATTAAGCGCACCCTGGTCCGTCCACAACGGCGCGTATTGGCGCGCGGCGTAGAAGGACTCGACGCCCGGACGATCGTCCTTGCGATCGACGAAGCGCGACAGCTTGGTGGAGATGATCTCTTTCAGCTTGATCGCAGCCTGATCGACAACCGGTTCGCTCGAAGCAGGCGCAGTGACTGTCTCGGTCTTCGGCGCTTGCGGCGGCGCTGCTGTGACGGCCGGTTCCGGAGTTGCTACCGCTGCGGGCGGCGCTGACGTCACGGAAGGTTGCGGTGCCGGAGTCACCGCAGGTTCTGGCGAAGCAGTGACGATCGCCTGCGATGCGGGAGTTTCGACCGTCGCGTTTTTGCGCTCCATCGCGGGCGGCTGCAACGTCACGTCATTGGCCGATGGCGGAGGAACGTTGAGCGGATCAGGAAGCGGAATGCGCGCATTCAGATCGCTATCGGATTGTGTGGCTGTCACCGTCCCGGTGGTGTCAGATTTTTCCTGAGCGGAGACTACGGTCACTGCCGTGGTGCTCAGCAGCAGCGCCAACGTGGCGGCAAGGACCCTGTCGTTTCGCGCGATTCGCATCGAATTTCCCCTGTTTCGGGTACAACGCCCGAACCCCGTTTTTGCGGCAACAAAGAAATGCTTTGGACCGTCAAAATAAAACGTGCAGGCCACAATAGCTACACTGCGGGCAGGAGGAACAGCCCAATTAACCGCGAATTTAAGTGATAGTTACCCGGCGGACACTGGTTCTTGATTGGCCTCCGCCTTTCCGGCGTCGAGACCCAGGTTTTCAAGCTTCCGGTACAGGGTAGAGCGGCCTATTTGCAGCCTCCGGGCGACCTCGGACATCTGGCCGCGATAATGGTTAATGGCGAACCGGATCGCCTCCAGTTCCATCGCTTCCAGCGGACGGACCTGACCCTCGCCATCGAGCAATGCAAGCGTGCCATGCGCGGACGCGGGGGGGAGCGCATTCGCCCAGATTGGAGTGGTTGGAAAGTCGGCGGTGATGGAGGGTGCCTCGGTGGTATCGGGATGTAATTCCGTCAGGGGCTGATTCGTCTGCGCCAGGATTTGCGGAAACTCGTTGGCCCCGATGCTATCGCCTTCTGCGAGCACCACCGCGCGAAACACCATGTTCTCAAGCTGGCGCACGTTGCCCGGCCACGGATGGCTTCGGAGCAGAGAAAGCGCTTCGGAGCTGACGAACTGAATGCGCTTGCCTTCCTCCGCGCAGAAACGCGCAAGAAAATGCCGCACGAGATCGGGGATGTCTTCGGTACGCGCACGCAGCGGCGGCACCGTGATCGGGAAAACATGCAGGCGATAAAACAGATCTTCGCGGAAGCGGCCGCTCTTCGCATCCGCCATCAGGTTGCGGTTGGTTGCGGAGATCAAACGGACATCGACCTTGATCGGCTTGCGTCCGCCAACCGGTTCGATTTCATTTTCCTGGATTGCGCGCAGCAATTTCACTTGCGCAGCCGGCGGCAACTCGCCGACCTCGTCGAGGAACAGCACGCCGCCGTCGGCCTCCGCGAATTTGCCGATATGGCGTTCGGTTGCGCCGGTGAAGGCGCCTTTCTCATGGCCGAACAGAATCGACTCCACGAGATTTTCCGGAATGGCGCCGCAGTTCACCGCCACGAACGGCTTCGCGCGACGCTCGCTTGACCCGTGGATGGCGCGCGCGATCAATTCCTTGCCGACGCCGGACTCACCTTCGATCAGAACCGGGATGGATGAGGCCGCGGCTTTCTCCGCTGTGCGCATCACCGCCTGCATCTGCGGACTGCGGCTGATTAGATCGCGGAACGTAAGCGTGCCTGCGCGCGCATGCTTGATACGTTGCAGTTCGCCTTCCAGCGCGCTGGTGGCGAGTGCATTGCGCAGCGAGACCTGAAGGCGTTCCGGGCTGACGGGCTTGACCACAAAATCGGCGGCGCCCGCGCGCATGACCGAAACGACGTTGTCGATGCCGCCATGCGCTGTCTGCACGATCACCGGCATGCGCAGGCCGCGCTCTTGCATCTTCGCCAGCATGCCCAGGCCATCGAGGTCGGGCATGACCAGGTCGAGGATGACGCAATCGATGCGGGAGGCGTCGGGGCCGCCCAGCAGGTTAAGCGCTGCGTCGCCGCCGTCGGCGGTCAGCGCCTCATAGCCGAAGCGGATGGCCATCGCTTCCAGCAGCCGGCGCTGCACCGGGTCGTCATCGACGATGAGGATCGTTTCCGCCATATCGGCTCCAACTCAGCACTACCGCGGACAAGGTTATGCAGTCCGCGCACTATCGTGTGCCGATTTGGAGCATGTTGGATCGGTTGCGTTAACAGGTTCCTAAGGTGTGCAAGGATCACCCGTTACTTTCTTGCCCATGTGATCTGGAACTCGAGCTCTTCATCGTCTTTCCCGCGTTCGTGCTCGATGTTGTAACGCGCACGGACAGGAACATAGATCCGTTCGCCGGCGACCTGAATTTCAAACTGCTCGCCATTCTCGATTGCATCCGCCAGTCGCCGCAGCTTGGCTACGAACTCAGGCAAAGGATAATCCTTTTCGATATCGCGTTCCGTGATCTTGCTCACGCGTGAACTCCATTTTTCCTGAAGAACGTCGGCATCACCCCATGAAGCGTTCGAGCATGCTTTCCGCATAAGGCCAGACTTCCATGACACCCCGATAAGACATTTCGAGAGCCACGTAGAGAATGATAACGAGGCCGACATAAGCGATCCAGCGATGCTTCTGGAGCAGCTTTGCGATGAAGCTTGCGGCAATGCCCATGAGCGCGATGGAGAGTGCGAGGCCGAAGACAAGGATATAGGGATGAGACCGCGCAGCTCCGGCCACTGCGAGCACGTTGTCGAGTGACATCGATACGTCTGCTATGACGATCTGCCAGATGGCCTGGCCGAATGATTTCTGACGCGCACCGCCGGCAACTTTTCCGTCGGCATTGATGTCCTGCTCGCCTAATGCCTCGATCGCATCAATGTCATGATTGCTGTTGCGTAGCTCGCGCCACATCTTCCAGCTCACCCAGAGCAGCAGGATGCTGCCACCCAACAGCAAGCCGATGATCTGGAGCAATTGAACAGTAACGCTGGCAAAGCCGATGCGCAGAACGGTGGCGGCGACGATACCCCAAAGAATCGCTTTCGCACGCTGGTCCTTCGGCAAGCCGGCTGCTGCAAGGCCGATCACGATAGCGTTGTCGCCGGCCAGAACCAGATCGATCATCACCACTTGCAGGAGTGCTGTCAGGGCTTCGGTGGTCAAATACGCGCTCATGATGGGTCCGTTGATAGATAAGAGGTGAATTTGGGAGGCGTGGGGAATCGATACCTGCGCCGGCAACGCGAGCGTGTTGCGCCGCGGTTGTCGCAACAGGTCGGATTACCGGCGGTGAATGGATTACGGTTGAACAAGCGGCCCTCTCTCATCTCCTGCGTTCCAGTCCGACATCGCAGCTCAATGAGCTGCCAGAGGGGCCCGGCCTGGTCGCTTGGTGTCTAGCGTTGCATCGCCATCGCCGTGCGCTTCCAAAAAAGCGCAGGTGAGTCAGCGGTTGAAAATCCTGGTGTCCTGATTTCCGGTGCTGCTGGTTTCGATCAGCCGCAGCATCTGTTCGGGATCGATGAGAGCGGCGGCGCCAATGCCGATGAAGGTCAGCGCTCCGGCGGTGTCCCAATAGGTCAGGCGATGGCGGCCCGTTGCACCGCGGCTCCAGGCCACCAGCGCGGCGAGAGCCGCCAGCCCGAACAACAGTGTCGCCACCAGCGCCAGCGCGTGGTCGCTGCTGAAGGTCCGCTCGGTGATAATCTAGGTTGCGATGCCGGCCACAAGCGCGGCCGCAAACATCACCTGTGGTCCGATCCCTTCTTGGCGCCGGTCGGAAAGCGGTCTGACATCGTGCGTTACAGCCATAGCTCGTCCTCCTGGTTAGCCGCGGGAGCTCGCCGCCCCTCTTTTTGAATTCGGCGAATTGTGCTAGTTCCTATCAACTACCTGCATGTTGCAGATTAGATAGTTTAGTAACTCTGAAACTATTGAAAATCAAGGAGGTTCCAACCCATTGGGAATCCACATGCAATTTGCGAAAGCGGACTCCGAAGCCAAGCAGCTTCGCAAGCAGGCCGGGACTTGGCTGAAGGAATTGCGCGCCAGGGCTGGTTTGTCGCAGGTCGAACTCGCCCAGCAGCTAGGCCTGAAATACTACACTTTCATCTCGCAGGTTGAGAACGGCTTCGGCCGCGTCCCGACCGAAAGCATGCAGGGCTGGGCCGATGCCCTCGGCGTCAACCCGCGCGACTTCGCCCGCGAACTGCTGAGCTATTACGACCCTGAACTTCACCGTCTGCTCTTTGGGAATAAGCAATGACTGTCCTTGCATTCGCCCCGCCGAAAAAGCTGCCGGATGGCTGGCAGTTCACCGAAGTGCAAAATCTGCTTTCGGAATGCGCATCCTCGCTGAGCAACGGCGATGCCAGCAGCTGGGAGATCGGCAAGACCGACGCGGGCGATCCGCAGCTCTACCTGCTCGGCCCTGCGCCGGACCACGACTGCATCCTGTGTGTGTCTCGCCTTGGCGGTATTTACGTGCTCGAGGATGGCAACGGGAAAATTCTGTTCGAGCATCGCAACCTGACACTGCTGGGCCAGCAGGTCCGCATCGCGATCTGCCGCAGCAAGATGATGATCACCGCGAAAGCCGCGATCATCTGGGCCACGCTGCGCCAGACTATCGAGGAGAAGATCGAGCCGATGCTGGCCGAACCGCTGGAACTGGCAACGCATTTTGCGCCGCAGCTTGCCGCTTTCGCCTAAAAGTCTTCCGCAGGGATTGCCACAATAGGGCCGCGGCCTATCTTGTAAGCTTGTCTTCCAAGATTCCGGTCCCTCCCACGGCATTTCCAAAACATGGCATCTCCCAAGAAAAAACCTCGCGCGAAACCGTCTTCTGCCCGCAAGGGATCGAAAGCGCTTGGCGCACTTCCCGAATGGAATCTCGCGGATCTGTATTCCGGGCTCGATGCGCCGGAGATCCAGCGCGATCTCGTCCGGGTAGAGCAGGACAGCGCCACCTTCGAGCAGGACTACAAAGGCAAGCTCGCGGATCTGGCCAGCGGAAATGATGCCGGCCCTTCTCTGGCGAAAGCGGTGCAGCGTTACGAGGTGCTCGACGAACTGATGGGGCGTCTCATCTCCTATGCCGGGCTGGTTCACGCCGGCAACACCACCGATCCGGTGCGTTCGAAATTCTATGGCGATGTGCAGGAACGTCTCACCGCGTCATCGCTGCATCTTCTGTTCTTCACGCTTGAGCTCAACCGGCTCGGCGATGCCGCGCTGGAAAAGGCGATGCAGCATCCGGCGTTCGGTCACTACCGGCCGTGGGTGGAAGATATCCGCAAGGAAAAGCCGTATCAGCTCGAAGACCGCATCGAGCAGCTGTTCCACGAAAAATCCATGACCGGCTATTCGGCCTGGGTGCGTTTGTTCGATGAGACCATCGCGAGCCTGCGCTTCAAGGTGCAGGGCAAGACGCTGGTGATCGAGCCCACGCTCAATCTGTTACAGGATTCTTCCGGCGTGAAACGCAAGGCTGCGGCCGACGCGCTGTCGAGGACATTCAAAGACAACGTGCGATTGTTCACGCTCGTCACCAACACGCTCGCCAAGGACAAGGACATTTCCGACCGCTGGCGCGGTTTCACCGATGTGGCGGATTCCCGCCATCTGTCCAATCGCATCGAGCCGGAAGTGGTGGATGCACTAACGCAAGCGGTGCGCGATGCCTATCCGCGCCTGTCGCATCGCTATTATCGGCTGAAGGCCAAGTGGTTCGGCAAGAAGACGTTGCCGCACTGGGATCGCAATGCGCCGCTGCCGTCAGTGCCGATGCGCACCATCCGCTGGGACGAGGCGCGAGACACCGTACTGACCGCTTACGATGCTTTCTCACCCAGAATGGCAGGCATCGCGCAACGGTTCTTTGACGAGCGCTGGATTGACGCGCCTGTGCGGCTGGGCAAATCGCCGGGTGCTTTCGCGCATCCGACGGTGCCTTCGGTGCATCCCTATGTGATGCTGAATTATCAGGGCAAGCCACGCGACGTGATGACGCTCGCGCACGAACTCGGTCACGGCGTGCATCAGTTTCTCGCCGCCCCGCAGGGCGCGCTGATGGCGCCGACGCCGCTGACGCTGGCGGAAACCGCCAGCGTGTTCGGCGAGATGCTGACGTTTCAGAAACTTCTGGCCAGCACCACCGACAAGAAGCAGCACAAGGCCATGCTCACCGGCAAGGTCGAGGACATGCTCAACACGGTGGTCCGGCAGATCGCTTTCTACAGTTTCGAACGCAAGGTGCATGCGGAGCGCAAGAACGGCGAGTTGACGGCTGAGCGCCTCAACGAAATCTGGCTCGAGGTCCAGAAGGAAAGCCTCGGCCCCGCCATCGATATCCGCCCTGGCTATGAAGTGTTCTGGACCTACATCCCGCACTTCATCCATTCGCCGTTTTACGTCTATGCCTACGCCTTCGGCGATTGCCTGGTGAATTCACTTTATGCGGTCTATGAGCGCGCCTCGGATGGTTTTGCCGAACGATACCTCGCCATGCTCGCGGCCGGTGGCACCAAGCACTACACTGAGTTGCTCAAGCCCTTCGGCCTCGATGCGCGCGATCCGACGTTCTGGCAGGGCGGGTTGTCGGTGATCGAGAAGCTGATCGATGAGCTGGAAGAGCTCGGATAACCTTAAATTTTGGGCCCAAATGCCGTTCAACATTCTGTTGAACGGAGTGACCTTATGTGTTATACAGTCTGTATAATCCGCGAGGTCTGCCATGTCGGTTGAAAAAAAGATCGTTCCCGATCCCCGCAGCCAAGTGGTGAGGGTAGTTCAGCTGAAGAAAATCGGCAACTCGACGGGTGTCATTCTTCCGAAAGAACTCATGGCGCGATTGAACATCGGCGTTGGGGACAGTTTTTATGCCACCTTGACTCCGGAGGGTGGCCTTTGCTTCACACCTCATGATCCCAAATTCGAGAAGGCAATGGAGGTAGCGCGGCGTGGTATGAAAATTTACCGCAACGCGCTGGCCGAGCTTGCCAAGTGAACGAGCCTGAATGGCTGACGGCGGTGATTGTCATCGCCATCCATGACGAACAATTGGCAATCCATGGCGGATCAGGCGGGTTGCGGAATGCAGCGTTGCTTGAATCGGCTTTAGACCGGCCCCGTAACAAATGGGCCTACGAACAGCCAGGGTTGCCAGAGCTTGCAGCTGCCTACGGCTATGGCATCGCGAAAAACCATCCATTTGTTGATGGCAACAAGCGGACGTCGCTCCTCGCCATCTTCACTTTTCTTGGGGTGAACGGAATTGACTTTCGGGTGCCTGAGGTTGAGGCCGCTGCCATGATCATCTCGCTTGCTGCAGGCGAGGTGAGCGAGGAAGGCTTGGGGCGTTGGATCAGGGATAATTGGCCGAAGCTGTGAATCCTGCCACTGATCCAGACATCTTCTTCGCATCATCATAGGAAAGCGCTTAATATCTTGTTGAGGGCGTATTGACTGATCGCGAAAAGAATCGCTTCTCCGCCCGCGCCAAGCGCGCGTCGGCAAAAATGTCGGTGGCGTTGCCGCGCGGATGACCACCAAACGCGTGCTCGGCCGGACGCAGGATCATAGCCGCAACGCGCTCGATATTGCTGCCGCGCTCGGCGGCCTGAAAGGGCCGATCATGAAGGTGGCGCAGCTCCTTGCCACCATTCCCGATGCCGTGCCGGCGGAATATGCCGGCGAACTGATGAAATTGCAGAGCGAAGCGCCGCCGATGGGCTGGGCCTTCGTGAAGCGGCGGATGACATCCGAACTCGGTGCGGGGTGGGAGAAACGGTTCGAGAATTTCGAGCATCAGCCGGCCGCGGCGGCGTCGCTCGGTCAGGTGCATCGCGCGCGTTCGCTGGATGGCGACGACCTTGCCTGCAAGCTGCAATATCCCGACATGGAGTCGGCAGTGGAAGCCGATCTGCAGCAACTCGGATGGCTGCTCTCGCTGCGGCGGCGCATGGACTCCGCGATCGATACCACCGAAATCGGTCAGGAGATCGGCGCGCGGTTGCGCGAAGAGCTCGACTATCAACGCGAGGCCCGGCATGTCGCGCTTTACCGCGAGATGCTTGCGGACAACGATAGTGTCCGCGTTCCTTCCGTGCATCCGGCATTATCGACGCGGCGTCTGCTGACGCTCGACTGGATGCAGGGCTCGCGGATGCTCGATCATACGGAAGACGATCTCGCGACGCGCAATCGTCTCGCCACGGCAATGTTCGCCGCGTGGTGGCATCCTTTCAGCCGCTTCGGCGTGATCCACGGGGATCCGCATCTCGGCAACTACACGGTCTTCGACGAAAAGCCGGGCAAGGGAAAATCACGTCCTGGCGGAATCAATCTGCTCGACTACGGATGCATCCGCATCTTTCCTCCAACGTTCGTTGGCGGCGTGGTGGATCTCTATCGCGGGCTGGAACGTGGCGATGACGATTTGGTGGTCAAAGCCTACGAGACCTGGGGCTTCAAGCGTCTCACGCGTGGCCTGATCGACACGCTCAATATTTGGGCAAAGTTCATCTACGGCCCGCTGCTCGACGACCGCGTCCGCACCATCGCCGATGGGGTGAAGCCGTCGGAATATGGCCGCCGGGAAGCCTTTCGTGTGCATCAGGCGCTGCGGGAGCAAAGGCCGGTGACGGTGCCGCGCGAATTCGTCTTCATGGACCGCGCCGCGATCGGGCTTGGCGCCGTGTTCCTGCATCTGCGGGCAGAGCTGAATTTCTATCGTCTGTTCAATGAGGCCATAGAAGATTTTTCCGTGCAAAGGGTCACCGGCAGGCAACGCAAAGCGTTGGCCGCGGCGGGTTTGAAGGGGCCTTAATCGCATCGCCCGCCATTGCCCGTTTGCCGGGTTTCCGCTACATCCTCGCTTAATGGATTCCCGAGTTTTTCCCCACGGAGGTTAGCAATGGCCGAGCACGCTGCGCCGGAATACGCCACGGCGGAAGGCAACGATTACGTGTCGCACGAAGGCACCTACGAGGCCTTTCTGCACATCGCCTTCATCGGCAGCATCCACGTCATCAATACGGTGATCGGGCTTTGCATCGGCGGCGCCGTGCACAATTGGCTGGTTGGCTGCCTGATTATTTTCATCGTGGCGCCTGCCGCTTTGATTCAGGGAATTATGAGCGGTACCCGGACGTCCAGCTACGTCGCCCTCGCCATTTCGGCAGTGGCGCTTCTGCTGACCGCCGCGTAGCAAACTCCGGCCGTGAAGGGGCGATCGAATGCGCATTGCCATACCGCGCGAGGCTGAGCCTGAGCCGCGCGTTGCCGCCACGCCGGAAACGATCAAGAAGATGAAAGTGCTCGGCGTCGAGGTTTCAGTCGAAGCCGGCGCTGGAGTGAAATCCGGCATCCTCGACGCCGATTACGAAGCCGCCGGCGCGACCGTGCATGCGAGCGCTGTGGATGCCGTGAGCGGCGCCGATGTCGTGTTCAAGGTGCGCCGTCCGTCCGCCGAGGAAGCCGCCCAGTATCGGCGTGGCGCCATCGTGCTGGCGATCATGGATCCTTTCGGTAACGAGGCGGCGCTGCAGCAGCTCGCAGAAGCGGGGATAGCAGCCTTTGCGATGGAATTGATGCCGCGCATCACCCGCGCGCAATCGATGGACGTGCTGTCGAGCCAGGCCAACCTCGCGGGCTATCGCGCGGTCATTGATGCGGCCGAGCAATACGGCCGCGCGCTGCCGATGATGATGACGGCAGCCGGCACGGTGACGGCGGCTAAGGTCTTTATCATGGGCGTTGGCGTTGCAGGCCTTCAGGCCATTGCAACGGCACGGCGCCTCGGTGCGGTCGTCACCGCGACCGACGTGCGTCCCGCCACCAAGGAACAGGTGGAGAGCCTCGGCGCGAAATTCCTCGCGGTCGAGGACGAAGAATTCAAGAATGCGCAGACAGCCGGCGGCTACGCCAAGGAAATGTCGAAGGAATATCAGGCGAAGCAGGCCGCTCTGGTCGCCGAGCACATCAAGAAGCAGGACATTGTCATCACCACTGCGCTCATTCCGGGCCGGCCGGCGCCGAAGCTGATTTCGGCCGAGATGGTCGCCTCGATGCGTCCGGGTTCGGTGATCATCGATCTCGCGGTCGAGCGCGGCGGTAATGTCGAAGGCGCGCAGCCCGGCGAGATCGCTGAAAAGAATGGCGTGAAGATCGTGGGTTATCTGAATATGGCCGGACGCATCGCTGCGACCGCCTCGGCGCTCTATGCCAAGAACCTTTACACGCTGCTCGAAATCCTTGTCGACAAGACAACCAAGAATCTTGATGTGAAATGGGACGACGAGATCGTCAAAGCCATTGCGCTCACCCGCGACGGCGCTGTCATCCATCCGAATTTCCAGCCGAAGAATGCAGCCTAGGATTTAGCCCATGGCCACCCCACAGGATGCCCTTGATCGTGCTCAGGCCGCCGCCGAGATGGCGCGGCAGGCCGCTGAAGCTGCGCAGGCTTATATCCAGCTTGCCTCCGATGCTGGCAGCGCAGCAGCGCAGGGCCTCGGCGTCGATCCCTTCGTTTTCCGTCTCTCGATTTTCGTCATGGCCGTCTTTGTCGGCTATTACGTGGTCTGGTCGGTGACGCCGGCGCTCCATACGCCGCTGATGTCGGTGACCAACGCCATTTCCTCGGTGATCGTGGTTGGCGCGCTGCTGGCGGTGGGCGTCGTTCTGACAACCGACGATGCCGGCGCCTGGTGGGCGCGCGCTTTCGGCTTCATCGCGCTGATTCTGGCATCGGTGAATATCTTCGGTGGCTTCCTCGTCACGCAACGCATGCTCGGCATGTACAAGAAGAAGAGCTGAGGGGCAGGCCATGACCGCCAATATCGCCGCGCTGCTCTATCTGGTCGCTGGCGTTCTTTTCATCCTGGCGCTGCGCGGGCTCTCAAGCCCCGCCACCAGCCGTCAGGGCAACATGTTCGGCATGGTCGGCATGGCCATCGCCATCCTCACCACGCTCGCCTTGCGTCCGCCCTCGAGTTTCGGCTCCTGGCTGCTTGTTCTCCTCGGTCTAGGTATCGGCGGTGGCGCCGGTGCTGTGATTGCGCGGCGCGTGCCGATGACGGCCATGCCGCAACTGGTCGCGGCCTTCCATTCGCTCGTGGGCATGGCGGCCGTGCTGGTGGCTGCAGGCGCCCTGTATGCACCGGCAGCCTTCGATCTCGGCCTGCCGGGTCATATCCATGGCGGCAGCCTGGTTGAGATGTCGCTCGGCACCGCTATCGGCGCACTGACTTTCACGGGCTCGGTGATAGCGTTCCTCAAGCTCGACGGCCGCATGAGTGGCGCGCCGATCATGCTGCCGCTCCGGCACGTGATCAATCTCGCGCTCGCCGGCACCCTGGTGCTGCTGATCATCATTTTCGTCTGGACCGAAAGCCATTTCATCTTCTGGATGATCGCGCTGGTGTCGTTCACGCTCGGCGTGCTGATCATCATTCCGATCGGCGGCGCGGATATGCCGGTCGTGATCTCAATGCTCAATTCCTATTCGGGCTGGGCGGCGGCGGGCATCGGCTTCACCCTCGGCAATTCGGCGCTGATCATCACCGGTGCGCTGGTCGGCTCATCCGGCGCGATTCTGTCCTACATCATGTGCAAGGGCATGAACCGCTCCTTTATCTCCGTGATCCTCGGCGGCTTCGGTGGCGAGGTTGCGGCGGCGGGCGGCGCGGGCGGCGAACAGAAGCCGGTGAAACTCGGCTCCGCGGAAGATGCCGCCTATCTGATGATGAACGCTTCGAAGGTGATCATCGTGCCGGGCTACGGCATGGCGGTGGCGCAGGCGCAGCATGCGCTGCGCGAGATGGCCGATCATCTCAAGAAAGCCGGCGTCGAAGTGAAATACGCCATCCATCCTGTGGCGGGCCGCATGCCTGGGCACATGAACGTACTCCTGGCGGAAGCCAATGTGCCTTATGACGAGGTGTTCGAGCTGGAAGACATCAATTCGGAGTTCGCGCAGGCCGATGTCGCCTTCGTCATCGGCGCCAACGACGTCACCAATCCGGCTGCGGAAGACGACAAGACCTCGCCGATCTACGGCATGCCGGTGTTGCAGGTCTGGAAGGCCGGCACCGTGATGTTCGTGAAGCGCTCGCTCGCCTCGGGCTATGCCGGCATCGACAATCCGCTGTTCTACCGTGACAACACCATGATGTTGCTCGGCGACGCCAAGAAGATGGCGGAGCAGATCGTCAAGTCGATGTAGGCTGGTAACGGCGCGCTGTGTTCGTACTCAAAGGGATCGTTATCGTTGCGGTGGTCGGCTACGCCGGTTTGGTTGCGCTGCTTTATTTTGCGCAGCGCGCGATGATGTATCCGGCGCCGCAGAAAAACCGAACATCACCTGCCGACGCGGATTTCCCACAGGCCGAGGAAGTTGTCCTCGACACCGAGGACGGCGAAAAGATCATCGTCTGGCATGTCCCACCCAGGGGCGACAAACCGGTGGTGCTGTTCTTCCACGGCAACGGCGAGGTTCTTGCGTGGCGCGTGCCCCGCTTCCGCGCGCTGACGGAGGACGGCACGGGGCTGATAGCCTTGTCCTACCGCGGCTATGGCGGGTCCACAGGGCAGCCGAGTGAAAAGGCATTGCTGTCCGATGGCGAGGCCGCCTATCGCTTCGCGGCGAAGCACTATCCGGCGGAACGCATCGTGCCGTGGGGCTATTCGCTCGGCAGCGGTATTGCAGTCGCCGTGGCCGAGAAGCATCCGGTCGGCAAACTGATTCTGGAGGCTCCCTATACCTCGACGGCTGACGTAGCGGCAGCGGCGTTCCCCTACATCCCGGTGCGGTGGCTGCTGCGCGATCAATTCCGCTCTGACCAACGGATCGTGCGGACTAAAGCGCCGGTCCTGATCATGCACGGGGAAAAGGATTCAACGGTCGCGATGCGTTTCGGCGAGCGGTTGTTCGAACTGGCTCCCGGCCGGAAGGAACTGGTTCGTTTTCCGCTCGGCACGCATATCAATCTTGATGAGCTCGGCGCGATCGAAGCCGCGCACGCGTTTCTGGCGGAGCCGAACTGATCCGCGCAAAGAAATAGCGCGGGCTGGATGGCTCCAACCCGCGCTGTAAACAAACTGAAACCTTGAAGGTTAGCTGCGCGGGCCGCGTGCGGCGCCACGTCCACCAGCGCCGCCAGGACCGGCAGCGCCGGGGATTACGCGGGGCTTCATCGGGAGCAGGCCTTCGCGCTGCAATTTCTTGCGCGCGAGCTTGCGGGCGCGGCGGATCGCTTCCGCCTTTTCCCTGGCCTTCTTCTCGGAGGGCTTTTCGTAATGTCCGCGGAGCTTCATCTCGCGGAAAATGCCCTCACGCTGCATCTTTTTCTTGAGCGCCTTGAGGGCTTGATCGACGTTATTGTCGCGAACGAGAACCTGCACGCAGTCTATCCTCTTCGATCGGGTTAGCTGGGTGGTGGCGGAAACCGTCCAAAAAGAAGGCGATAACTCGCAACCGAAGGCGCGCATGTACCAGAGCATGTCCGGAAAGTCCACCTTCCGGGCCGGATTTCAGGGGGGCGGGAGGAACTTCCAGACCAGGCCATAGAGCAGCAAAAGCCCGCCCAAGCCGAGGATCAGCCGGTTCACCGCCCCAGCAGCGGCGACATTCAGCCAGTTGGAGGCCGCGAAGCCGGCCCAGCCGGCGCCGCCAACGATAATCAGGACGGATGCAGAGGGAATTGATCGGAAAATCCACAGGATTCCGCCCGTCGCCAAGGCTGCGCCCACGGCGGACAGCGCCAGCAGGAACACCATGCCCGGGGTGCCTTGGAAGGGCGCCGGCCGCTGCTCCTGCCGGAACAGGACCTCGGCGGAGGCAACGCTCCACCCGGCAAGGAAGCAAATCAAAGCCCCCAGGAGGTAATTGGTCATGTCTTGTCTCCGGCGGGTGTCACGCGGGTGATATGGCCCATCTTCCGTCCGGGGCGCGGATCGGTCTTGCCGTAAAGATGCACCGATACACCCGGCTCGCCGAGCCATCGGGCATAGTCGTTCACTTCCGTCCCGATCAGGTTGGTCATTTCGACGTCGCCGTGACGTACCGGCTTGCCCAGCGTCCAGCCGGCGACCGCGCGGATGTGCTGCTCGAATTGCGACACCGTGCAACCGTCGATGCTCCAGTGGCCGGAGTTATGGACGCGGGGCGCGATCTCATTGACCAGCACGGCGGGGCCGCTGCCCTGGCCGACGACAAACATTTCCACCGCCAGCACCCCGACATAATCGAACGCGTTGGCGATGGTCTCGGTGATGCGGCGCGCTTCGACCACGTAATCGTCGGAGATCGGCGCCGGCACCCGCGACGTCTTGAGGATGTGATTGCTGTGTTCGTTCCAGGCGACGTCGAAGCATTCGACCTGACCGTCGCGGGAGCGCGCGGCCACCACCGATATCTCGCGCTCGAACGGAACGAAGCCTTCCAGAATGCAGGGCACGCTGTGCAGTTCGGCCCAGGCCGCTGCCGGGTCATCCTTCCCGCCGATCATCTTCTGGCCCTTGCCGTCATAGCCCATCCGGCGCGTCTTCAGGACGGCAGGCAGGCCGATCGCCGCAACGGCTTTGGCCACGTCGGCCGCCGTTTCGATCGATGCAAATGGCGCGGTGGCAATGCCGAGATCCTTGACGAAATTCTTTTCGACAAGCCGGTCCTGCGTTCTTGCCAGCACATTCGGATCGGGCAGAATAGGGCGCCGCGCGGCGAGGAAGGCCGCGGTTTCCGCGGGAATATTCTCGAATTCGTAGGTGATCACATCGACCGCGTCCGCAAAGCGCGCAAGCGCTGCGTGATCCTCATAGGGCGCGCAGGTGAAATCATGCACCACGTCGAAGGCGCAGGAATCCGCTTCTGGTGAATAGGCATGGCAATGGAAACCTAGCCGCGCTGCGGCGAGCGCCAGCATGCGCCCCAGTTGACCGCCGCCCAGGATTCCGATGGTGGCTTCGGGCTTCAATACCGGTCTCGAACTCACGCGCTGTCCTTCGGGCGCTTGGCCACGGCTTTGGTCTGTTTTGCGCGCCAGGCGTCGACGCGCTTTTCGATGGCCTTGTCCGACAGCCCAAGCACGGCTGCGGCCAGCAGTGCAGCGTTGATGGCACCCGGCTTGCCGATCGCGAGCGTGCCCACGGGGATGCCGGCGGGCATCTGCATGATCGAAAGGAGACTGTCCTTGCCTTCCAGCGCGTGGGTGTTCATCGGCACGCCAAACACGGGAAGTGAGGTGAGCGAGGCTGTCATGCCGGGGAGGTGGGCTGCGCCACCGGCGCCTGCGATTACCACCTTGAAGCCTTTCTTGCGTGCGGATTTGCCAAACTCGAACAGCCGGTCCGGTGTGCGGTGGGCGGAGACGATCAGCGATTCAAAGCCTATCTTCAGCGCCGTGAGCGTTTCGCCAGCATGTTTCATGGTTTCCCAGTCAGACTGGCTTCCCATGATGATCGCGACTGGTTTTGCAGCCATTTGCCCCCCCGAATCCGGCTGCCTGCCGAAAGGAAGCGTCGGATTATAGGTATGGGCTTTACAGTGGCAAGGTGAAACGGCTTGGCTATCCTGCCCGTGCGAATCCTATTGAGGCTTCCAGGATGCCGAAAAGCAAGATCCGGCTTGTCAGGCCAGAGCGCGGGGCGGCTGCGAAAGCGCCGGTGCGAGGCCCGATGGCTGTCAATAAGGCGCCCTCATCAGCAAAGAAGACCTCCCGGTCTGAGGCCGTGCGGCTTGCCGCCGAAGTGGAACGCCTGCAGGCCGAACTTGCGGCGGCGCGCGCCCAGGTCGCGCAGCTCGAGGCCCGGGCCGATATCGATGCTTCGCTCGAAATCATGAACCGGCGCGGCTTTGAGCGCGAATTGCGCCGCGCGCTCGCGTATGTGCGGCGTTACGGAACCACAGCGGCGCTGATCTATCTCGATCTCGACAATTTCAAGCCGGTGAACGACCGCCATGGCCATGCGGCCGGCGACCGCGTGCTGAAAGCGGTGGCATCGACGTTGCTGCGAACTGTGCGGGAGTCGGACGTCGTGTCGCGGCTCGGCGGCGATGAATTCGGCATATTGTTGTGGAACATCGGCACAGCACCGGCCGCAGCAAAGGCGATGGAATTGGAAGCCGCGATCGCTGCAACGAAGGTCAGGCTCGGTTCAGCCACCGTTTCAGTTGGCGCGTCTGCCGGATCTGCGACGTTCGAAGCCGGCGACATGCCGGCGGATGTGATCGCGCGCGCGGATGCCGCCATGTATGCGCGCAAGCGTGCCGGGCAGCCGCAGGGTAAAATCGAAATAAAATCTTTTAGGAGGAGAACGTCATGAACAGGATATTTGCAGCGCTCGTTCTGCCGCTGGTGTTAGGAACGCAGGCTTTGGCGCAAGGCGACCCGGCCGCGAGTTATCCGGACAAGCCGATCAAGATCATCGTGTCGGTGCCTGCTGGCGGTGGTGTCGATACCGTCACGCGCTTTTATGCCGAAAAGCTGCGGCAACGGTGGGGCCAGACTGTCGTGGTCGAAAATCGCGGTGGCGCCGCCGGCAATATCGCAGCCGAGTTCGTGTCGAGCGCGCCGCCCGACGGTTACACGCTGATGGCATCCCAGCCGTCGCCGATCACGACCAATAAATTCCTCTACAAGAAACTCAACTTCGATCCGGATGCTTTGGTGCCGGTCGCGATCATGTCGCAGATCGCGAACGTGCTGCTCGTGCGCCCGGACTTTCCGGCCAAGACAGCGGAAGAGTTTCTTGCCTATGCCAAGGCCAATCCTGGCAAGCTGAACTATGCCTCGCAGGGAACCGGTACCACCTCGCATTTGACTACGGAGCTGTTCGAAACCCGTACCGGCGTGAAAATGACTCATGTGCCCTACAAAGGCACCGCGCCCGCGTTGAATGACCTGATCGGCAGCCAGGTAGACTTTATCTTCATGGAGCTGGCGTCCGCATACGAGCTGCATGAAGGCAAGAAGGCGCGCATCCTCGCGGTCGCTACCAAAAAACGTATTCCGGAATTGCCGGACATTCCGACCATGGAAGAAGCCGGCATCAAGGACTTCGTCTCAGGCACCTGGAACGCGATTTCGGCGCCGCCGAAGACTCCGCCAGCCATCGTCAAGAAGATCAACGCTGCGATCATGGAGATCGCGCAGTCACCGGAACTCAAGGCGCATTTTGCACGGGTGCATCTCGCCACGGTGCCGGCCGATCCCGCCCAAGCGGCAAGCTTCATCAAGGATGAGACGAAACTGTGGGGCGAGGTGATCAAGGCTGCGGGCGTGCAGCCGGAATAAGCGCGACCAGCAAAAGTGAGCACCGGTTTTGCGTCCGGTCGTGCGCCAATTTATAAGTAGCGCATGATCTGATCCGAAAACCGGTTCCCACTTTTCGGGATCATGCGCTACGCGATAATGTCAGGCGTCAACTGGTCTTCGATCTGGTTGATGTGGTCGCGCAGGTAGAGTTTCCGCTTCTTCAGGCGCTGCACCTGCAGGATGTCTGAGCCGGGGGATTCCTGCAGTGCAGCGATCGCGGCATCGAGGTCGCGATGCTCTTGCAGAAGCTGCGCCAATTGCGCGCGAAACTCGCGCTCGTCCTCGTCGGTCATCGTCGCCCGTCGCGCGGCCGGTACTATTGTGGGGCTGGCCGCAAAATCCTGATTATTATGGATTTTTTGACAGACTCATTCAAGGTGGCCCTGCCGCTTCGGTGGGATAACGGCGATTTGTAGAGGTGAACAAAAATCGGGCTTGGCTTCCGCCGGCCCTGATGTAGCATCCAGGTGTCGGGCAATTAGGAGGTCTCCTCTATGTCCCTTTCACTGAACCTTGAGGATTTGCAGCAGCGCCACCAGGCGCTGGAGAACGAAATTTCCGAAGCGCTGACCCATCCATCTTCGGATGCGTTGTTGATCGCTGAGCTTAAGCGTCGCAAGCTGTTATTGAAGGATGAGATGATGAGGCTGCGCCATGACGGCGTCAGTATTCACTGACCCACATTGATACCCACATTGTTCTGCCAATTGAGTGTTTGATATGGAAGCCGCCGGCTCCCTTGGAGCTGGCGGCTATTTTCTAAATAGCCGAAGAGCGCATTCACGCGCCGTGGTGACTTTGGGGAGGGGCGATGACTAAAAACGTGCAATCTATTTGTGTGGCGATTGTCGGTGTGATGCTGGCGCTTCCAGCGATGGCGCAGGTCCGCGATGCGGATTATCGCGGCACGCTGGTGTGCGGAAAACTCACGTTCGCGCAAGACCCAACCCGTGCAGCGATTACCGTGAAGATCGCAGGCAACCAGGGTCCCTATGAACGGCCGGTGCATATGCCGATCCGGACCAGGGTCGCCGGCATGGAAACAGGCACGGGCCAAGGTCGATGGGGACAAGATCACACTCACCGGCGGCTGGAAGGGCGAGAAGGCGTCTTATGACGCGAGCTATGCCGGCAGCTTTGTCCGCCGCAGCGCCAAACTCTCCGGCACCCAGACCTGGACCTATGACGGCAAGAGTTACAACCGCACCTGCTCCGGCGCGGTCAAGCGGCCACTCGCGGCCTTCCTGCCGAAGCAGAAGCAGGCGCAGTAACGATTCCATTCCGTCCAACGGTGGATAATATCGGGATGATTTGTAAGCGGCGCCGGCATGGGACCCTAGGGGTGGGACAATCCTGAGCTCCTTAAAAATTGCCGCATCTAGGCCATGTTTGTTCAATAGTTACTGCAGTACCGTTTCCGGGGGGCCGCGGTAAAAATCCACCAGGCTCCGTTTGTTCGCGTTTTCACCGCGCAGCATAGGACGTTGCCGATGGTAGACAGCACGCTGATTGCTTTCCAGCGCTTCGGACTTGGCGCCAAGCCGGGTGGAGCAACGCGCATCACTAATGGGCTTGCGGCTCTGAAAGCCGAGATCGCCACCCCAAAGATCGCCGATATCGGTGTGTCAGGTCTGCTGACCTATGAGAAAGCATGCTCGGATTCCCAGCGCAGTTTCGACCGCGCGGAAAAAATCCGGCAATCGGAAGTCAACGCACGCATCGACAAGCAGATGAAAGTCGAGATCGGCTTTGTCGAACGCCTGGTGATATTCTGGGCCAATCATTTTTCGATGACTATCAATAAATCCGAGACGGTGCGCGGCACACGCGGCCAATGGGAACGCGACGTTGTGCGCGCCAATGTCCTCGGCAAATTCGGCACTATGCTGAGCCGAACCTTCGAACACCCGGCGATGATCGGCTATCTCGACAACGAGGATTCGATCGGCCCGAACTCTCCCATCGGGATCCAGTGGGAAGTCGGCCTGAACGAAAATCTCGCGCGCGAGACCATGGAGCTGCACACTCTGGGCAGCGGCGGCGGTTACACCGAAACCGATGTCACCGCTTTCGCCAAAATCCTGACCGGCTGATCCTATGTCCGAAACTGGGAAGCGGATGGGCGCGACAACGGCGGCAATGCAAAAAACCGCGGACAATTCATCTACCGCCCCACTTGGCATGAACCGGGCGCCATCACTTTGATGGGCAAGCCTTATCCGGCGGGGCAACAGCAGCAGGGGCGAGATGCGCTGGCCGATTTCGCGGCGCATCCGGCTACTGCCGAGCATATTGCTTTCAAGCTGGTGCGCCACTTCATCACCGATGAGCCTACTCCGGCGATGGTTGATCCGCTGAAGCAGAAGTTTCTTCAGACCGGCGGCGACCTCAAGGCAGTGTCGCTGGCGCTGCTCGACCTGCCGGAATCCTGGTCCACCCCGCTCACCAAATTCCGCACGCCTTACGAGATGTCGATCGCGACCTATCGCGCGCTGGGCAAACGCTACAAGAACAACGAAACCTGGACGCTGTCGGAGCCGCTCTATGCGCTCAACAACATGGTCTGGGAATCGCCATCGCCGGAAGGCTATTCGGATGACACGCTCACCTGGCTCAATCCCGACGCATCGCGCATTCGCGTCGATCTCGCGCAGTTCTCGAGCTAGAAATTTGCTGCGAAGAGCAAGCTGAACGTTGTCGCCCTGGCTAACGGCATGTTTGGTCCGGCATTGAGCCCGGAGACCCGCACCCGGATCGCAAGCGCCGATGGTCCGAACGACGCGCTGACGATTCTGTTCTCCTGCCCTGAATTCCAGAGAAGGTAGCAGCCGTGAAAGACGATCCCCGCAACGGCCTCACCAACGATCATCTCATCCGCGCCGCCTCGGAAGGATGCGCTGAATCCCGCCTGCTGATGACGCGCCGGGCCATGCTCGGCGTCACCGCCAGCTTGTTCTCATGGGCCTGCATGCCGCGCTTTGCGGAAGCGGCAACGAGCGATGCGCGGCTTCTGGTTGTCGTGCTTCGTGGCGGCATGGACGGGGTCAACGTCTGTGTGCCTATTGGCGATCTCGCTTATCCGTCGATGCGCGGTTCGATCGCCATTGATGCCGCCGAGACCATCCATCTCGACGGCTTCTTCGGCCTGCATCCGGCGATGACAAAATTCGGCGCGATGTACGGCGCCGGCGAAGCCTCGATTGTGCATGCGACCTGCGTGCCGCTGCGCAACCGGTCGCATTTCGATGCCCAGGACAATCTCGAGAACGGCTTGCCGTCGAACAACGTCGCCAATCCCACCGGGTGGCTGAACCGGCTGCTCTCGGCGTTGCCGGCGGGAACGCCGATCAAATCCGCCGGTGCGATCCAGATCGGCGAAGCCCCGTTGATCCTGCGCGGTCCGGCTCCCGTGCTGGGCTGGTCTCCAACCTGGTTCGATTCGGTTGAGGATCCCATGCTGTCGTCGATCCAGTCGCTTTTCAGCGCAAGAGATCCGCAGATGGCCGATATGCTGGATCTCGGTCTGAAGGCGCATCGCCTGGCAACCAGCGTCGATGTCGACGATGGCGATATCGGCGATCTGCGCAAGGCCTTCCGCGGCGCCGCGCGTTTGCTGGCGGCGCCTGACGGGCCCCGCATTGCGGTCCTGTCAGTCGGCGGGTGGGACACCCACTCTCCGACGAGGGCGGCGCGCAGGGTTATCTCGCCGGGGTGCTGGGCGGCCTCGACCTGGCGATGGACGACTTCAAGACCTATTCCGGGGCGGCGTGGCAGAAGAGCGTGGTCGTCTGCGCCACCGAGTTCGGCCGCACGGTTCACATCAATGGCGATGGTGGCACCGATCACGGCGTTGGCACGGTGGCGCTGCTCGCGGGTGGCGCGGTGAACGGCACGCGCGTCCATGCCGACTGGCCGGGTCTCCGACAAGACCAGCTTTATGAGGACAGTGACCTCACGCCGACGACCGACCTGCGTTCGGTGTTCAAGGGCATCCTGCGCGACCATATCGGCGTGTCGACGCCGTTGCTGGACACGACGATTTTCCCCGACAGCGCGAGCGTGCCGGCGTTGCCGAACCTGATCAACGCTGCAGCCGGGGATGCCAGGATTTCAGGAGTTGCCAAGCCGGCGGCTCTGAAGGCAGAGCCGCCGATCGCAAGGTATCGCAAGAGCCAGCGGGTCGCGAAAGCAGCGACGTAATAACAAACGCCGCCGCTATTCGTTGTCGTCGCTCTTGCCGCCGATCTGCTTGAGCTTGGCGAACACCGCATCGACGTTCAGCTCTTTCGGCTTCTCGGCTTCGGCGGCGGCAGCTTCGGCTTCGCGGCGCGCGGTAGTTTCGGAGGCTGGCAGCAGCGTTGCGCTGTGAGTCTCGGCTTCCGCCGGTTTGTCCTTGGAGGCGCGCGACACTTCCAGATCGAGGTCGATCTGCGAGCACAGGCCGAGCGTTACCGGATCGAGCGGGCTCAAGTTGGCGGCATTCCAGTGCGAGCGGTCGCGAATGGCCGAAATTGTCGATTTGGTCGTGCCGACGAGCCGCATGACGGCGGCGTCTTTCAATTCCGCATGATTGCGCACCAGCCAGAGAATCGCATTCGGGCGATCCTGGCGGCGCGACACCGGCGTGTAGCGCGGGCCCTTCTTGTTCTTGGCTTCCGGCAACCGAACCTTCGGCTTCAAAAGCTGCAAGCGATGTTTGGAGTCGGCTTCGCCTTTGGTGATCTCTTCGCGGGTCAATTGGCCGGTCTGCAGCGGGTCGAGCCCTTTGATCCCCTGGGCGGCGTCGCCATCGGCGACCGCCTTTACTTCCAGCGGGTGCAAATTGCAGAAATCGGCGATCTGGTCGAAGGACAGGGCGGTGTTTTCCACCAGCCAAACAGCAGTCGCCTTCGGCATCAGGGGTGCGTTCATCAGGCAAATCTCCAGGCGAATTTCTGTTGTGCTCCGCCCGCCTTTTCGGGCGAAGCCTCAAGTCATCAGCGATGACAGGAATAGCCTGAATATAGGCAGCTGACCCCCGCCCGCGCAATGGCATTGGCGAGGGGTTATGTTAGACAGAATACGCGCATGATCCGGCGAAGTGGGAACCGGTTCGTCGATAAGATCATGCGTAAACTGGTGAATTAACGCGCGAATCGCAGATAAGTGTACGCAATCTGCGCAAGCTTGATTGCTTACGCAAAACCGGTACCCACTTTTGCTGATCGCGCGGGTTCGGAACCTGAAAATGGCCGCTACCGACGCAATTTCGACCGCCCCAAAGCCGCCGCTTCGGGTGCTTTTGTGCTCCCCGCGCGGGTTCTGCGCCGGGGTGGTGCGGGCGATCGATTCCGTGGAGCGGGCGCTCGCGCTGTACGGGGCTCCGGTCTATGTGCGTCACGAAATCGTGCATAACCGCTACGTGGTCGAAGGCCTGCGCGCCAAAGGCGCCATTTTCGTCGAAGAGCTCGACGAAATCCCCGACACCGATGCGCCGGTGATATTTTCCGCCCATGGCGTGCCGCAGTCGGTGCCCAACGAGGCCAGGCGACGGAATTTCCTCGCGCTCGATGCCACCTGTCCGCTGGTCACCAAGGTCCACCGTGAAGCGGAGATCCATTTGCGCCGTGGGCGCGAGATTTTGCTGATCGGCCATGCCGGACATCCCGAAGTCGTCGGTACGCTCGGACAACTGCCCGCAGGCGCCGCAACCTTGATCGAGACCGTCGCAGACGTCGATGCATTGGCGCCGCGCGATCCGGCGCAGCTCGCCTATGTGACCCAGACCACGCTGTCGATCGACGACACCGCTGAGATTATTGCGCGGCTGAAGGCGCGGTTTCCGCAGGTCGTGGGGCCGCACAAGGAAGACATTTGCTACGCCACCACCAATCGCCAGGAGGCGGTGAAGCTGGTCGCGCCGCAGGTCGATGCCATGATCGTTGTCGGCGCGCCGAATTCGTCCAACTCGCTGCGGCTGAAGGAAATGGCCGAGCGTGCGGGATGCCGTCGCGCGGCGCTGGTGCAGCGCGCCGACGAGATTGATTGGGCGGTCTTCGGAAACATCGAGCGCCTTGGCATCACCGCAGGCGCTTCCGCGCCGGAGGTGCTGGTGGAGGAAATCCTCGACGCATTTGCGGAGCGCTACACCATCGGCGTGGAAACCGTCGCTGCCGCGGAGGAGAATGTTTTCTTTCCGCTGCCGCGCGCGCTGCGCGAGAACGAGGCCGCGGAGTAGATCGTGGCCGTATATACCGACGTATCTTCGGAAGACCTGGCGGCGTTCCTCGCGGACTACGACATTGGCGAACTGCTGTCCTACAAGGGCATTGCCGAGGGCGTGGAGAATTCCAATTTCCTCGTCCATGTTTCTTCCGGCCATTTCATTCTGACTTTGTATGAGAAGCGCGTCACCGCCGGCGACATTCCGTTCTTTCTGGCGCTGATGGAGCATCTGGCCGCGCGCGGCATCACCTGCCCGCAGCCGGTGAAGAATCGCGCAGGCGCATCGCTGGGCAAGCTCGCCGGCCGGCAGGCGGCATTGGTGACTTTCCTCGAGGGCATGTGGATCCGGCGTCCGAGCGCTCACCATTGCGAGGCCCTGGGCGAAGCGCTGGCGCGGCTCCATCTTGCGGGGGCCGATTTTTCACAGACCCGCGCCAACTCCCTGTCGGTGGGAGGTTGGCGCGCGCTGTATGACGCGACCGCGCCGCGTGCGGACGAAGTGCAGCCGGGTCTCAAGGAGATCATGACCACGGAGCTGGCTTATCTGGAGGGCGCGTGGCCGAAGGGTCTGCCGCAAGGGGTGATCCACGCCGACCTTTTCCCCGACAACGTGTTCTTTCTGGGTGACAAGCTTTCGGGCCTGATCGATTTCTATTTCGCCTGCACCGATACGCTCGCTTACGATATTGCGATCTGCCTCAACGCCTGGTGCTTCGAGGTGGATCACTCCTACAACGTCACCAAGGGCCGCGACCTGCTGCAGGGCTATCTGAAGGTGCGCGCACTTTCCGAAGCCGAAAAGGACGCTTTGCCCATCCTGTGCCGGGGGGCGGCGTTACGCTTTCTGCTCACGCGGCTTGAGGTCTGGCTCGATGTGCCGCCCGGTGCGTTGCTGAAGCCGAAGGATCCGCAGGAATATTTCCGCAAGCTGCGCTTTCATCAGGCGGCAAAAAGCGTGCGCGATTACGGGATCGACGCATGATCTTTTTGTTTGTCATGCGCCGCGAAAGCGGGGCATCCAGTCGTTTCCATCGCTACATTTTACTGGATCATCCGCCTTCGCGGATGATGACCAAGAAAGAAAAGCGAGAATGACCACGCAGCGAGTCACCATCTATACCGATGGCGCCTGTTCCGGGAATCCCGGCCCTGGCGGCTGGGGCGCCGTGCTGACCTTCGCCGACAAGGAAAAGGAGTTGAAGGGCGGTGAGGAACACACCACCAACAACCGCATGGAGCTGATGGCCGCCATCGCCTCGCTAGAAGCGCTGAAATTTCCGTGCATTGTCGATCTGCATACCGACAGCAAATACCTGCAGGACGGCATTTCAAAATGGATTCACGGTTGGAAGCGCAATGGCTGGCGCACCGCCGACAAGAAGCCGGTGAAGAATATCGATCTTTGGCAGCGGCTCGACGAAGCGCTGAAAAATCATCAGCTGCATTGGCATTGGGTGAAGGGCCACGCCGGCCACGCCATGAATGAGCGCGCGGATCAGCTCGCGCGCGATGCCATTGTTGCCATCCGGGCGGGCGTTATCGGTGCCTTGGACGTGAAACCGGGAGCCTAAAAGAAAATGGCCGGGATTTCCCGGCCATCGTCTCTTTGGATTTTGGCGCTTGGATTACATCGCCTTCAGCAATGCGTCGCCGCCGGACACTTCGAATTTGCCCGGCTCATCGACCTGAAGCGTCTTCACCACTCCGTCTTCCACCAGCATTGCATAGCGCTTCGAGCGCGTGCCCATGCCGTTCCCGCTGAGGTCGAGCGACAGGTCGACGGCCTTGGCGAAATCCGCGCTGCCGTCGGCAAGGAATTCCACCTTGTCCGCACCGGTTGCCTTCTTCCAGGCATCCAGCACCGAGGCATCATTGACGGCGGTCACCGCGATGGTGTCCACGCCCTTGGCCTTCAGGCCATCGAAGCTCGCCAGGATGCTCGGCACATGCTGCTTGTGGCAGGTGCCGGTGAAGGCGCCCGGCACGGCGAATAGTGCGACCTTCTTACCCTTGAAGATTTCGTCGGTGGTTTTCCACACCGGGCCTTCGGGGGTGGTGATGCGGAACTTGGACGCGGGCAACTTGTCGCCGACTTTAATAGGCATGTTTGTTTTCCTCTCGTGCGGTTGTTGATCTGCTTGGGAGTTATCGTAGCGTGCGGGAAAATTTAGTCGAGATGGGTTGTGACCTCGATGGCCTCGCCGCCTGCGACTAAAGTCAGCTTGATCGGAACGCCTGCGATGGTGGCGCCGGGTGGCACGCCGTCCACGTCGAAGGCAAAACGTCGCGTTCCATCCTTACCGCTCTCGACCGGCTCGGGCAAAGGCAAAGCCCATTGCGACGTCGGCCCTTCGGCGTACAGATTGACCTCGGCACCCTCAGGCGCGGCCACGTCGATAATCACGCGTTGTTTTGCAATGCTGGTTTCCCGGCGGGCGGAAAGAATCGACAGCGGACCCGGAGCGCCCATAACGGCGACTTTGGGGACACGCGTCTCCGCCTCGGTGAGGGCCTTATCCGCGCTTGATGGTTCGCCCGTCAAGGCGAGTTGCGCCTTGCCCTCGGCCGGAACGCAGATTTTTTCGCAGACTCCATAGGAGGCCTTGAGCCGCAACGTCACCGGCTGTCCCGCGTTGCTGGGAACAATCTGCAGTGGAAAAACGATGTCGCCGGTATAGCCAATGGAATTGCCGCCTGCGCCATCCGGAAAGCGCTTGGGGACCGGCCACAGCACGGTGACGGATTTGACATTATCCGAGCCGCCAAAATCGAAGTTCGGTGGCAAGCCGGAATCGCCGGCGTAACGCCAGTAGGTTTTCCAGCCGGGATTGATGCGCAGCTCGATACCTGCCCGCAGTGTAGGCACGTCCTTGCCCGTGGAGCCGGCAATCAGCCGCAGGGCGGAATATTGATCGGTGTCCCACGCAGAGGCATCTTCCGCATGGGCGCGGGCTCCCGCGCATAGCAGGAGAGCAAGCGACAGCGGCACCAGGTGCCAGCGATGGGGGTGTGAAACACGAGGCATTGGCATTGCGGCAAGCGTAGCACCGAAAAGATGGTTACAAAACGTCCACTCTCGCCAGGTGCGGTATTCCAACGCTGGTTTTGGCCCCGAGCTTGCTTATCTGAAAGGGCAAGCTTGCTTATCGGAAAGGGTATGTGAAACTTTATCGGCCCAGATTCGTTCACAAGGGCAATACGATCGGATAACATTTTTTCATGCGATTATCCCGTTCTCGATCGGACAAAACCTCGGCCCGCGGCTATCTGGATGGACAGATGCTGATTGCGATGCCGGCGATGAACGATGAACGGTTTGCCCGCAGCGTGATCTATCTTTGCGCGCACTCCTCCGATGGTGCGATGGGCATCATCGTCAATCATCCGGTATCGAACATCGATTTCCCCGATCTTCTGGTGAAGCTCGACGTCATTCCCGCAGCGGACCGGATTCAATTGCCGCCAAGCGCCGGGGCGGTGAAGGTGCTCAAGGGCGGACCGGTGGAAGCCGAGCGCGGCTTCGTGCTGCATTCCAGCGACTTCTTCATGGACAATTCGACGCTGCCGATCGACGACGGCGTCTTCCTGACCTGGACGCTGGATATCCTGAAGGCGATTGCCCGTGGCGACGGCCCTGCCAGCGCTATCCTTGCGCTCGGCTACGCGGGCTGGGGTGCGGGCCAGCTCGAAAACGAAATCCAGCAGAACGGCTGGTTGCATTGCGCTGCCGATCCGGAGCTGATCTTCGGCAGCGATACCGACCGGAAATACGATAAGGCCCTGCGCAAGATCGGCATCGACCTCGCCATGCTGTCGAGCGAAGCCGGGCACGCCTAACCAGCTTCAATTCCCGGAAGCGCGGCAAATTCCATCAGAAGCCATTGAAATCTGCTGCGTTCCAGGCCGTGAGGGCACTTCTACTGTTCATCCAGTTGTGCCGAGCGAGTGGAGTCGCAGATAATCCGTCAGTGGATGCATATATGCGGTTGAGAAATCTGGATTCAAATCTTCAACCGTCGCCAGAAAACACATAATCTCCAACGCTAGAGTGTACTCATATAGCGATTGGATGTCGGTGCCCGACGAAAAACCATGAGCCGCGCTATCTCGGATCTTCTTCGCTTTACTACAATCCTGCAGAATTCTCTCTGGCAAGTAGCTCATGCCAAATCTTGTTCTCAAACTCGTAATGCATCGTTCTAAGCGGCCGTTCAACGACTCGCGTCGCAGCTGATTCATCGTTTCAGCAATTCTGGCTGGCGTTATCGCGATACCTGCCGATTCAGCCGCAGATCGCGCTGCCCTCTTCAAAATTCCTACTTGCGTATCAGTCAATTCGTCTTTGCTTGCGTAGGAAGGTAGGGATTCGAACCAGGCCATTGCCCTTAGTAAGCGATTAATATCAAACGACGGATTGGCATGCAGATAGCGAGATGCCAGAGTGTAGCTGTAACTCCATTCTGCCCGCCGCATCATCCAACGCTCAAACGCAATCGCGGATTGTTTGGCACGCTGTTCGTCGAGGAATGTGAAAACTGGAAATTCGCGACCCGCCGGCCGCTCCGGCGGCATTTCCGGCTTCATAAATCGCAAAGAGAACTCGGGATAATAGTGATTTGGGTCATGCTCGATTGCCCGCAGTATCTCCGATGTATCAAATGGGTTTATTGAGAAATCATAGTGGTAACTAGGCACTCCCGCTGAGATTTCGAAGAAAGTCAGTGCGTCAGCCGCGATTCTATAAATCTCTTCAAGAGATAACCCTCTTGCTGAGTCGAAATAAACGCGAGGTCTTGATTTTGCGATGCCGCCGCCGACGCTAAACGAAACTTGGAGTCCGAGTGACACTTCGATTCCATCTACAACAAACTTCGCGAGTTTTGGTGGGACCTCGTATCCTTCGGACGGCAACTCCGAATGAAGCACACTTTCCTTGCCTTTGAAGAAAGCGAATGAAAAATGTTTCGTCAAAAGTTTTGAAGACCAAGGCTCCGGTCCGAGAACGATAGCGTTCGGATAAACTAGCCTAGTGTTTCCACGAACGTATAGACCGCTGGCATGCCCGCCGCCACCGTCTTGGCAAGCCAACAAAGTTGCGTAGTGGCCGTTCTCGAGCTGCAACGTCCGCTCTGATTGACTTGGCGGGACCTTGCCCTGAAAGCTGACAATTTTAAACGCCCAATCGTTGCCGTCGATGGTGAACTGCCCACGGTCTCCCGTTTCGACGTCTTGGCAGAGAACGTCAATTGGCGGGTCGGTCTCCTCTTTCAAGCTGGCCTTGTACACTGCCCCCACCAAGGAAATTGAAAGTCCGAGCTTGCGCTCTCGAGCTATGCGCGGAATTGTGCCGAGTTTAAACGAGACCGCCCGATTAAGGTACTGTAATTGGGTCCCATCAGATCAGTCATCGGAAATGTGACGCAGGAAGTGCCGTGAACTAGCGGGCGATTTCCATCCGCTCGGCAGCAAGCAATTCCGTTGCGCGCTCCGCCGACATCGGCTCGCCGAAGGCATAGCCCTGCGCGTATTCGCAGCCGAGCTGGTAGAGCTCCACGGCGTCGCTGTCGTTCTCCGCGCCTTCCGCCACTACTTCCATGCCGAGGTCATGCGCCATCGCAATAATCGAACGCAGGAGCACGGGCCGGTTGCCGCGCGCGGTGGTCTTGACGAACGACTGGTCGATCTTGATCGTCTCGAAGGGAAAGCGCTGCAGGTAAGACAGCGACGAATGGCCGGTGCCGAAATCGTCGAGCGACAGGCCGGCGCCAAGTTCGCGAATGCGGGTGAGGATCTGCGTGGCGTGCTCAGGATTTTCCATCACCAGGGACTCGGTCATCTCCAGCTTCAGCGTGCCGCGTGCTAAGGTGGAGCGGCCAAGCACGGTGCGCAGGTCCTGGATGAGATCGTGACGTAGCAATTGCCGTGACGACACGTTGACGCTGATAAAGACCGGATCGCGTTGCTGCACGCCACGCTGCCAGATACTCAACTGCCGCGCAGAGCGTTCCAGCGCGAACAGCCCAAGATCGACGATCAGGCCGATTTCCTCGGCGATGCTGATGAATTCGCCCGGCGACATGCGGCCCATCTTGGGGTGGTCCCAGCGCGCCAGCGCTTCGAAGCCGGCGATGGACCTGTCTTCCAGGCGGATGATCGGTTGATAGAGCAGCGTGATTTCATCCCGCTCCAGCGCCCGGCGCAAATCGGATTCCAGCGTTAGCCGGTCTGTCTTGCGCGCGCGCATCGCGGGCTTGAACACTTCGATGCGATCCCCGCCGATGCGCTTGGCGTAATACATCGCAAGCTCGGCGTCCTTCATCACTTCCGCGGTGCGATGCGGCTGGTCGTCCGAAAGAACGATGCCGATGGAGCCGGTGAGGAAAATTTCGCGGTCGTTGAACGTGATGGGCGCCCGCAAGGCGCGACGCAGGGTTTCCGCAAAGGCATTGATCCGGTCAGGCTCGCGCTCGGACAGGAGGATGAGCGCAAACTGGTCACCGGAAATGCGGGCCAGCGTATCGTGCGGCTTCAGCAGCCGCCCAAGCCGGCGCGCCAGTGTCAGCAGGATCGAGTCGCCGACCGCCATGCCGACGGAATCGTTGACCTGCTTGAAGCGGTCGAGATCGAGCACCATGACCGAAGGGCGGATATTGGTGTCGGCGCGCGCAAACCCAAGCACCGCTTCGAGGCGGTCGAGGAACAATTCGCGGTTGGGAAGGCCGGTCAGATTGTCGTGCACCGCATCGTGCAGGAGTCGTTCTTCCGCCGTCTTGAATTCGGTGACATCGGTCAGCGTGCCGACCAGCCGCACAACCTCGCCATCGGATCCCACGACAGGGCGCGCTTTCAGCGCCAGCCAGAGGTAATGACTGTCCGGGGTGCGCAGCCGGAATTCCTGCATCAGACGTCCGCGCCGCTGTTCCAGCACGCTGTCGAGCGATGCACGGAAGCGATCGCGGTCGAGTGGATGCAATACCTCGAGCCAGCCTGCCGCCGGGCCTTCCAGCGTGCCGCGTTTGAGCCCCAGCAACTGTTCTGTCTCAGGGCTGGTATAGACTTTGTCCGCGGCGACATCCCAGTCCCAGATCATGTCGCCCGCGCCCGTGAGCGCCAATGCGCGGCGCTCCACGTCGGAAACGATGCCGTGGCCGGTGCCGCCTGCAAAGGCATGCTGCATCACGGTGAAGCCGATCAGCATCACGATCAGCACCAGGCCGCCGAGCAGGGCAGGGCCGACGATGTCGTTGGTCATGAAGCCCACGACAGTCAGCGCTGCGGCCGCCACCCAGATCAGCAGGAGAAACCATGTCGGGATCAGCAACACCGCGCGGTCGAAGCCATGGGTGGAGAGATAAATCACGAGGCCGAAGCCGAGCACGGCGATCAATG
The DNA here is from genome assembly GCA_947481685.1 of Bradyrhizobiaceae bacterium. Classification (GTDB taxonomy): domain Bacteria; phylum Pseudomonadota; class Alphaproteobacteria; order Rhizobiales; family Xanthobacteraceae; genus CANKHA01. Next base: position 68,239 of record CANKHA010000006.1, on the reverse strand, counting down.
CGAGCGAAACGCGCGCGATGCCGGAGGCGACTTCCGGATTGAACAGCGCAAGACCGACCATCGCGGCGAGGAAGGCCAGCCAGCCGAAGGTGATGTGCGCGTAGCGCACATGCCAGCGGTTCAGATTGAGATAGGCGAATAGAAAAACCAGCAGCGTTGCTGCAAGAATGGCCTCGCCGGATGCGCGCCAGATTCGCTCGCTTTCCGCCGAGAGGTCGAACACCTTGCCCCAGAAGCCGAAGTCGATACCGATATAGACCAGCACCGCCCAGCTCAGCGCGGCGGCGGCGGGGAACATCACGCTGCCCTTCACCACGAACAGGATGGTCAGGAACAGCGCGAGCAGGCCTGCGATGCCGATCACGATGCCGTGGTAGAGCGTGAGGGAGTTGACCTTGTCCTTGTAGGCGTCGGGTTGCCACAAGTAGATCTGCGGTACGTTGTCGGTGCGAAGCTCCGCGACGAAGGTGAGCACGGCGCCGGGATCGAGCGTGATGCGGAAAATATCCGCCGTGGCGCTATCCTGCCGTTCCGGCGGTTCGCCGCTCGAAAGAATATAGACGACACGCGACAGTCCGAGATCGGGCCAGATCAGACCCGAACCGACCATGCGGTAATGCGGCACGACGATCAGGCGGTCCATCTGCTCGTCGCTGGAATTGGTCAGCGCGAACACCGCCCAGTTGGTGTTGCCTTCGCGCGCCGGGACCTGGATGCGACGGACGATGCCGTCGGGGCCGGGCGCGGCAGAGACCTGAATGCGGTTGACTTCGGTTTTGATGCGCTCCACCACCGCCGTGAGATCGATGGCAGCGGCATCCGGGCGCACGTTCACCGCATCCACCGCGCGCGCGGCGGAGGCACCGATCAACAAGGCAATGATGACCGCCATCGGATAGGCGGCGCGAAGGACACGCAAACCTTGGATCTCCCCTCCCGGTAGACCGGATGTTCTCGTCTGCTATCTGCCCCCGGGACCGGGGCCGGGCCAACCTGCGCAATTTAGCGGACTTTACGCCGATTTCGCGGCTTGTGCCCAAGTACACCAGCAATGGTCGATAAGGTTTACAGGCGCGTTAAGAGCGCGCTCCAGCGGACGTGAAATACGACAATAAATCAAACCGTTAGGACAATCTTGCCGATATGAGCGCTGGATTCCATGCGGGCATGGGCGGCGGCGGCATCGCGCAGCGCAAACGTGCTGTCCATCACCGGCTTCACCTTTCCGCCGGCGATCAGTGGCAACACCTTCGCTTCGATTGCCCGGGCAATCGCGGTCTTGTCCTCCACGGAGCGTGACCGCAGCGTCGATCCGGTGTGATGCAGGCGCTTGAGCATGATTCGGGTGAAATTCACCGTTGCCTTGGGCGAGCCCTGAAAGGCGATCTGCACGATACGGCCTTCGACACTTGCAGCTTCGTAATTGCGCTCGATGTAGTCACCACCGATCATGTCGAGGATGACGTTGGCGCCCTTGCCGTCGGTCCAGTCCTTGGTCATCGCGACGAAGTCTTCGGTCTTGTAGTTGATCGCCAGATCGGCGCCGAGCTTGCGTGCCGCTTCGCATTTTTGCGCCGAGCCCGCAGTGGTGATGACCTTGGCGCCGAAGGCTTTGGCGAGTTGGATGGCGGTGGTGCCGATGCCCGAGGTGCCGCCATGCACCAGAAACGTCTCGCCGTTTTTCAAGCCACCGCGCTCGAACACGTTGTGCCAGACGGTGAAGAAGGTCTCGGGTATTGCGCCGGCTTCCGCCATTGAAAGGGTCTGCGGGATGGGCAGCGCATGACCTTCGTGCGCGAGACAATATTCCGCATAGCCGCCGCCGATTACAAGCGACATCACCTTGTCACCCAGCTTCCAGCGCGTGACGTTGTCGCCAACCGCTGCCACTTCGCCCGCGATTTCGAGGCCGGGAATGTCCGGCGCGTCCTTCGGCGGCGGATAAAGTCCCTTGCGTTGCATCACGTCGGGGCGGTTCACGCCTGCGGCCGCGACCTTCACCAGAATTTCCCCGGGACCGGGCTGCGGCACCGGACGCTCTTCCGGCACCAAAACTTCAGGGCCGCCCGGCGTGTTGATGCCGATGGCCATCATATGGGGAGGGAAGGGGTTCATGCGGGCCTGTTTAGCGCATGATCCGGCGAAGTGGAAACCGGTTCGCCGAGAAGATCATGCGCAAGATCAATAAGCCTGAACCGCGTGTGACAACCATCGGGCGGGCCGCTAAAATTCCCCAAAATGCGGAGGCCAAGATGGCAGCGATTGACGATGAAGACCGCCCAAAAAAGAAGATCGTTCACGAGATCGGGCAGGATCTGGCGCTGCTGTCGGTTGGCGAACTGAACGACCGGATCGCGCTGCTGCGGGAAGAGATCGCCCGGCTGGAGGCGGTGGCTGCCAGCAAGAAGGCCTCGCGCGACGTGGCATCGCAATTTTTCAAGAAATAGACCGGTTTGCCGCGGGACAAAAAAGGTACATCCGCCTGCCAGCCGTTAAGGGGTCGTTAAGCTTTCTCGTTCATTACTGGAATGTCCAGTTTTGGACGCGAGTGGCTCCTGTCCACTCTGTTTGATGCCTCCCTGTTATCACCTTTGAGCCGTCGGAAACGACGGCTCCTTTTTTTGTGCCATTTCGGGCCAGCTGGGGCGTTGGCTGCCCGCTTGGCAACTATGTCTTCACCTTTATCGGCCGGGTTCTGGACTCCCGGGCCATCCCCGACCATTCTGCCTCGACGAGGGCGTACGGTTGGGTGAGGCGTAAAAAAATGTTCGATAAATCCGCCAATGAAGCGGGACCGGTTTCCTTTGGGGAACGTCTGGCCAATTCCGATGTTTTTGCCGCCTTGTTCCGGGACGGAATGGCGCTGGTGGAGGAAACCGCCAGCTACCTGGACGGTCCGGGCCGGACGGAATCCAAGAAGCTGGAGCGCAGTGCGGCGCTGGCCTATGCCACCGAAAGCATGCGGCTCACGACCCGGCTGATGCAGCTCGCCTCCTGGCTGCTGCTGCATCGCGCGGTGAAAGAAGGCGAAATGTCGCTCGCCCAGGCCAACAAGGAAAAGGCCAAGGTGAAGCTTTCTTCGGTGCGCGCCAGCGACGACGACGCGGTGAAGCTTCTGCCGGTGAAGTTACAGGAGCTGATTGCCCGCTCCTCCCAGCTTGAGATCAAGGTGCGCCGGCTCGACGCCACCATTCATGCAGCCAGCGCGCCGACAATGCAGCCGATCGGCAATCCGGTGGAACGTCAGATGGGACTGCTCAAGGCTGCCTTCGAGCAGGACGCCATCTAGCAACCAACGAATTATCGTCCGAAACGAAAAAAACCCGCGGAAGCGGGGTTTTTTGTATTCCGTATCTTGTCGTATCTTGCGCTTACTTGCGCTCGCCGATGCCGGCGAACTTCCTCTGGAAGCGCGAGAGGCGCCCGCCACGGTCGAGCAGCTGCTGGCTACCGCCGGTCCAGGCCGGATGCGACTTCGGGTCGATGTCGAGCTGCATCGTGTCGCCCGGGTTGCCCCAAGTCGTCCGGGTGGTGAAATCGGTTCCATCGGTCATAACGATCTTGACGGAATGGTACTTCGGATGGGTATCGGCCTTCATAGCTTTGCTCCCGCGCGTCCTTGAAATCGCGCTGTTTTTCGTCCGTGTCTCGCTGGAATTGGCCGCTCTATAACCCAGCCCGGTGGCTGAAACAAGCCGCTACCCCGGTCTGATTGCCAGCCCCGCCCGGGCGGGGCATTGTCCGCCCGGCTGCCAAAGGCCGGGTTGAGGGTTTTGTGACGCAATGAGTGTTGCCGGGGGTGAGGAAAAGCGCGGCCGGGATGCGCCCCGGTTGAAGCCTTTGGCATTGCTGATGCCCTATGTGGCGCGGTACCGGGGCAGGGCGCTGGCCGCTCTGATAGCCTTGGTGGTCGCTGCTTTCGCGACCCTGGTCGTTCCGGTGGCGGTTCGCCGGATGATCGACTTCGGCTTTTCGGCCGAAGGCGTGGCGCTGATCGACAGCTATTTCCTGGTGATGATCGCGGTCGCCGGCATTCTCGCCGCGGCGAGCGCGACGCGTTACTACTTGGTGACAACTCTGGGAGAGCGGATTGTTGCGGATTTGCGCAGCGAGGTTTTCGCGCATCTCACCGCGCTGTCGCCGGCTTTCTTTGACCAGGCCAAGACCGGGGAGATGGTGTCACGGCTGACCGCCGATACCACCCAAATCAAGGCGGCGGTCGGCGCCTCGGTGTCGGTCGCGTTGCGCAACCTCGTGCTGTTCTTTGGCGCCGCCGTGATGATGGTCGTGACGAGCCCGCGGCTTTCGATGTTCGTGCTTGGCGCTATTCCAGTGATTGTGCTGCCGCTGGTCGGCTTCGGCCGCGCCGTGCGCCGGCGCTCGCGGCAGGCGCAGGACACGCTGGCTGATGCTTCTGCCTATGCCACCGAGTTGATCGGTGCAGTACGGGTGCTTCAGGCTTTCACCAACGAGAGTCTCGCACGCACACGCTTCGGTGCAGCGGTCGAGCGCGCCTATACCACCGCGTTGGAATCCACCAAGGCGCGTGCGCTGCTTACCGCCTTTGCGATTTTTATTGTTTCCGCCAGCGTGGTCATCGTGCTCTGGGTTGGCGCGCAAGATATACTGGGTGGGACCATCACGGCCGGTCGGCTAGGCCAGTTTCTGCTTTTCGCCGTTCTTGCGGCAAGCTCGTTGGGCGAGCTTTCGCAGGTCTGGGGAGAAATCACCCAGGCATCCGGCGCAGCCGAACGGTTGTTCGAGATATTGGCGCTGAAGCCTGCGGTGGTTGCGCCGGCCAAGCCGGTGACCTTGCCATCTCCGGCGCGGGGCGAAGTTGCCTTCGATCAGGTCGGCTTCCGTTATCCGACACGGCAGGATGCGCCGGTGTTGCATGACATCACATTCCAGGTGCAGCCGGGCGAGAAGGTGGCGATCGTCGGCCCTTCGGGCGCAGGCAAAACGACGATCTTCAATCTGCTGCTGCGTTTCTACGATCCGTTGCTGGGGACGATCCGCTTCGACGGCGTGCCAATTTCGCAGACCGATCCGGTTGAATTGCGCAAGCACATCGCGCTGGTGCCACAGGACGCCGTGATTTTTGCCGCCAGCGTGCGCGACAATATCCGCTTCGGCCGTCTGGATGCGACCGACCTTGAAGTCGAGCATGCAGCGGAACTGGCGCGCGCAGCGGAATTCATCCTGCCGATGCCGCAGGGCTATGACACCCTGGTGGGGGAGCGCGGCGTCATGCTGTCCGGCGGGCAACGCCAGCGCATCGCCATCGCCCGCGCGATCCTGCGCGATGCGCCACTGCTGTTGCTCGATGAAGCGACGTCATCGCTCGACGCCGAGAGTGAGACATTGGTGCAGGCTGCGCTGGAAAAGCTGATGGAACATCGCACCACACTGGTGATCGCTCACCGGCTCGCGACGGTGCTCACTTGCGACCGCATCCTGGTGATGGAGCATGGCCGTTTGGTGGAACAAGGCACGCATGAAAGCCTCGTTTCGCAGGATGGTCTTTACGCGCGGCTGGCCCGCTTGCAGTTCGAAGGCTCTTAATTTTTTTAGCTCTTCCCGCAAGCGGGTGAGCTTTTTTCGTAACGCGCTTCCCGCAAGCGGGTGCGCTATTTTCGTAATGCGCTTCCCGTAAACAGGTGCGCTTATGGCCGCCATTGCATCCAGTACGTCAGCCGTCCTGACGAGTTCTTGTCTTCGCCGGTGATGGTGAAACCCTGCTTCTCATAGAAGCGGATGGCGCGCGTGTTGTCCTGGTTTACTTGCAAGTCCAGACCGCGCGGTGAAATGCGGCGTGCTTCGTCCACCAGCGCTTCCGCCGTCCCGGTGCCCCAGGCTTCGGGCGCCACCACGATCTGATCGAGATAGAGCGTGGCTGGATCGACGGTGACAAAGCCTGTCATGAGGCCTGAGTTTTCCGTCACCGTGATCTTCGTCCGTGCAACCAGTTCGTCGCGCCAGCGGGTGCGCCACCAGTCGAGCCGCGCGGCAAAATCGATGTCGGGATAGGTTTGCTGCCAGGTCCGCAGCCAGAGCGCGATGGCCGCGTCTTCGTCCGCGGCAGTGTAAGGGCGAAGCCTCGGGGCCTCGGCGCTCACCGCTCCGTCAGCTTCAGTTCGATGCGCCGGTTGCGGCTATAGGCGGCTTCGCTTGCGGCGGTATCGAGCGGCTGGAATTCGCCAAAGCCGGCGGCGACCAGATGCTGCGGCGAGACGCCCTTGCTGACCAGATACTGCACCACCGAGATCGCGCGCGCGGCGGAGAGATCCCAGTTGGAGCGGAATTGCGCGGTGAAGATCGGCCTTGCGTCGGTATGACCGTCCACGCGCATGACCCAGGCGATGTCCGTCGGGATTTGCTTTTCGAGTTCAAGCAAGGCGCCCGCAACCGTGTCGAGTTCGGACATGCCCTCCGGCTTCAACAGCGCCTGACTGGCGTCGAAGAAAACCTCAGACTGGAAGACGAAACGGTCGCCGACGATGCGCACATCCTGACGATTGCCGAGGATGGTGCGCAGCCGGCCGAAGAAGTCCGAGCGGAAACGCGACAGTTCCTGCACCCGTTGCGCCAGTGCGACGTTGAGCCGCTGGCCAAGCTCGGCGAGGCGCGTTTGGGATTCCTTCTCGCGCTGATCGGAGACATCGAGCGCCGATTCCAGTGCGCCGAGCTGGCGGCGCAGCGCTGCAATCTGCTGATTGAGCGCCTCGACTTGCGCCAGCGCGCGCGCCGACAACGATTTTTGCGTATCGAGCTCAGTGCTCAGCTGGCTGACCTGGCCTTGCGCTGCCGCGGCCCCACTTGCGCTATCCGCCAAACCCTTCAGGCGGTCGCGTTCGTTTTCGGCGGTGGCGAGGCCGGCGCGCATTTGCGCGAGTTGCTGCTCGAGATCGACGGCACCGGACTTTTCCAGCGACAGCAGGTTGGTGAGCTGGGCGATCTGTGCGTTGAGGCGTTGCAGCGCGGTGTCTTTGCCGCTGACTTCCTGCGCCAGATAAAACTGCACGATGACGAAGACCGAGAGCAGGAACACCACGCTCAGGATCAACGTCGATAACGCATCGACGAAGCCCGGCCAGTAATTCATGCCGGGATCACCGCGCGATCTGCGAGCCAGTGCCATGCCTATTTGCGCACGTTCTCGCGCACCAGCGTCTCCAGCAGCTTGCGGATATCGCGATGCTGCTCCGCCTGGGATTCCACCCAGTCGCGGATCATCTGCTGTTCGGTGCGCATGTGATGAACAAGGCCCTGGATCGCTTCGGCGAGATTGGCCATCGCGGCGGTTGCGGCTTTGCCGGAACCCGCTTCGGCAACGGCATCGCGCAGTTTGTCGATGGCGCTGCGGACTTCGCCATTATTGCCCTGCACGCCGAGCTCGGTCGAAAGGTCCTGTACGCTGGTCGAGAGCCAATCTTCCAGGTCGGTGTAGAAACGGTTCTGCGCCTGGCTCATTTGCAGATCGAGGAAGCCGAGAACGAGGGAGCCGGCGAGACCAAACAGGGAGGAGGAGAATGAAATGCCCATGCCGCTCAATGGCGCGGCAAGGCCTTCCTTCAATGTGTCGAGCATCGAGCCGGCGTCGCCGTCGATGCTGAGGCCCTGGATCACGCGCCCGACGGAACCCACGGTTTCGATCAGGCCCCAGAAGGTGCCGAGCAGTCCGAGGAAAACCAGCAGGCCTGTCATGTAGCGCGAGATGTCGCGCGCTTCATCGAGACGCGTCGCAATCGAGTCCAGGATGCCGCGCATCAATTGCGATGACATCGCCATGCGGCCGACGCGGTCGCCGAGGATAGTGGCCATCGGCGCGAGCAGGACCGGCGGGCGGTTCACGGCGAGGCCGGGATCGGCGATGCGAAAACTGTTGACCCAGGAAACTTCGGGATAGAGCCGGATGACCTGGCGGAAGGCGAGCAGGACGCCCACCAGCAGCACGCCGCAGATCACCGCATTGAGTCCCGGATTGGCGAGGAAGGCGACCCAGATCTGCTTGTAGAGCACCACCACCAGCAGGGCGCAGAGGATCAAGAATACAAGCATGCGCACCAAAAAGATGCGCGGTGACGAAAGCTTCAGCAGTTCAGAGTCTTGGGCCATGCTCGCCATATCAATGCGACAGCTGGCCCTAATATGGCACAGGCTGGGCGAAAGAAAACAACACGGTTGCCGTGCTACGGCTAAAAACCGTCAAATCGTGGCGGAATTAATCTTTGCAGAGTTAACCGGCGGACCGCAGGACGCTTAACAGGTCGCGATGGATCGTTTCGTTGCCTGCAATGATGTCACCCGTCTGCAGCATGGCGTCTTTACCTTGCAGATCTGTGACATAGCCGCCTGCCTCACGCACCAGCAGGATACCGGCAGCCATGTCCCAGGACGACAAACCGCGTTCCCAATAGCCGTCGAAGCGCCCTGAGGAGATAAAGGCAAGATCGAGCGCGGCGGAACCGAAGCGGCGCAAGCCGGCGACCTTTTCCTGCACCACCACCATTTCCCGGCGATTCAACTCCAGGTCGCCGCGGCCGATATGGGGAAGACCGCAGGCGACGACGCTGTCCGCGAGCCGTTTGCGTCCGGCAACGCGCAGCCGCGTATCGTTGAGGAAAGCCCCTTTGCCGCGCTCGGCCAAATACATGTCATCCGTGGCCGGGTTGTAGACCAGGCCCGCGACAATCACGCCGTCGCGTTCCAGCGCGATCGAGATGGCAAACTGCGGAATGCCGTGCAGGAAATTGGTGGTTCCATCGAGCGGATCGACGATCCAGAGATGCGTAGCGTCGCTGCCTTCGTGCTTGCCGCTTTCTTCACCAATGAAGCCGTAGCCAGGCCGCGCCTTGGCCAGCTCTTCACGCAGGATTTCCTCGGCCTTGCGGTCCGCGGCGGTCACGAAATTGGCCGGGCCCTTGAGCGAAACCTGCAGATGCTCGACTTCGCCGAAGTCGCGCTTGAGCCTGCGGCCCGCAAGACGCGCGGCTTTGACCATGACATTGAGCAGGGCGGAGTGGAGCATGAGGCTTTGGATTTCTTGTTAGGCAGGCAGGTTGCTTACACGTCCCGACGCCGCGAGGCCACCCTCTCCGAACTGGAAGGTAAAATCAGTTGGAGCCGCGATTGGCCAGAAAATCGAGCCAGGGCTTGGCGCCTTTGTCGGCGGAAGCCTTGTCTTCCGGCGACAGCTTGGAGACCAGTTCATCGAGTGCGGGGTCTCCGTTGCCCTGGGCCTTGGCAACCAGATGCCACGTTGCGGCCTGCACCTGATCGACCGGCATACCCCGCCCGCGAAACAGGATATGGGCCAGCCGGTTTTGCGAAATCGGATTTCCCTGCCGCGCGGATTTGAGAAAAATCTCCGCGGCCTTCGTTTCATCCTTGGCAACGCCGGTGCCGTTGAACAGCGCGATCGCATATTCGACTTCGGCATCCTTGATGCCAGCGATCGTCGCAGCCGCGAGCCAGCGCGCCGCTTCGCCCGGATTTTTCTCGACGCCGCGGCCTTCCTTGTAGAGCGTGGCGAGCGCGTATTGCGCCTCGGGATTTCCGGCTCCTGCGGACGTCCTGAACAGCTCCGCAGCGCGGGTGAAATCCTGCGGGAAGACCTGACCTTCAAGATAGAGCAGCGCGAGATTATAGGCCGCCGCCGGGCTTCCGAGCTTGGCCGCCGCCGCAAACAATTTTGCGGCTTCGTCCGGATCGCGTTTTCCGCCGCGTCCGGCAAAGCGCATCAGGCCAAGCTGGAACATAGCCTCGCGGTCGCCGCGATCGGCAGCGCTTTTATAAAGCTCGATGGCTTTGGCCTCGTTCTGCGGAACGCCGAAACCATTGGCATATAACTCCGCGAGCAGCGTCATGGCCTTCGGATCGTTGTTTTGCTCCATCCGCTTCTGGGCTTCGATCAACGCAGTGAGATAGTTTCCACGTTGATAGGCGCCATAGGCCGCGTCGCCATCCGGTGCGATCTGCGCGGGCTGTGCCGGCGTCGCAGGGGTTGTCGCTGCAGGCTTGGCGGGTTGTTTGGATGTCTGTGCTTGCACGGAGGTTGCAAGCATCGCACTGAGCAAGACAACGAAAATGCGCGGGCTCATTTCGCGGCTTCCATTCGCTTCAGCCGGTGCGCTGCATTGGCAACGGCTGTGACAGGATCGTCCCAGACGAAATCCACGGCAACAAAATCCGCGCCCGCTGCCGTCAAGGCAGCAACTTCATCAAGGCTGCTCGCGTAACCGACGCAGGGCAATTCGAAAACCTCCGCCCACCACGACACGCGCTCCTCGATGGCGCTCAGGCTCGGCCGTTCGCCGTTGAGATCGGGCTCCCCGAACAAAATATAATCGGCATCCGCTTCCGCCGCGAGCATGGCGTCGTGGCGGGTGGTCATCCCGCCGGCGCCCACGATCCGCGCCGGTTTCAGGCGATCAATCGAGTCTTGCAGCGCATGAATGCCGGTGAGGTGGGCGCCGTCGGCGCCGGAGCGGCCGACCAGATCGACATGACCGTCCAGCACCAGAGCCGCGCCCCCCTGCTCAGCGACCAGGGCCAGATGCTTGATGCGGCCGACCAGTTCGGATTCGCCGCCCGGCGCCAGCCGCAGCAGGACCGCGGCAATGTCGGCCGCGCCCAGCGCGGTTTTGAGCGTGTGCGCGAAAGCCTCGGCGTCCGCGACCGGCGGCGTCACGAGGTAAAGCTGCGGGGCGGGGCGTTCGGGTTCGGGCTGCGGTTTCTTGGCCATGGTGTCCTTAAATTCGGCAGATGAGGCTTATGATACCCTAATCTGGCAGCAGTTTGACTATACCAGCCCTAAGGTTACACATTGGCTTCGGCGTCAAGCTACCGTTCCTTCGAAGGAATTCCCCCATGCGTCTGCTTTCGAACTTGCTGGAGAAATTCATCAAGAAGGGCAGCCTGCGCTTCTACGACGCCGGGGGGCACGTTTTCGGCGGCAAGGAGCCGGGCCCGGCGGTAACCACTCGCCTGCACGACGCCGGACTGGAAAAGAAGCTCTTCACCAACCCGGAGCTTTACGCCGCCGAAGCCTACATGGACGGCAAGCTGACCTTCGAAGAGGGCAGCAGCGTCCATGATTTCCTGATGCTGTTCTCGGTCAACCGCCAGGCGCTTTACACGTACGGCTCGCAGCGGGTGATGCGGAAAATCTGGCGTGCGCTGCGGCGCTGGCACCAGGCCAATCCCGTGGGAGCCGCGGCGAAAAACGCACGGCATCATTACGACGTGTCGAGCGAGCTCTACCAACTCTTCCTCGACAAGCAGATGCAATATTCCTGCGCCTATTTCCGCGATCCCGAGAACGAAACGCTGGACCAGGCGCAGCAGAACAAGCTCATCCACGCCACCACCAAGCTGCAACTGAAGCCCGGTATGACGGTCGCGGAAATCGGCTCAGGCTGGGGCGGCTTCGCCATCCATATCGCGCGCGAGACCGGCGCGCATGTGACGGCAATCAACGTTTCGCCCGAGCAGCTCAAGGTCTCGCGCGAGCGCGCGAAGGAAGCGGGCGTCGCGGACCTGATCGACTTCCGCGAGCTCGATTACCGCAACCTGCGAGGCAAGTTCGACCGGGTGGTCTCGGTCGGCATGATGGAACATGTCGGCATCGGCCACTTCGACGAATATTTCTGGACCGTGCGCGACTTGCTGAAGGACGACGGCTACGCCTTCATCCACTGCATCGGGCGTATGTCGGTGCCCGGCACCACCGGGCCGTTCATCCGCAAATATATTTTCCCCGGCGCCTACGTGCCGGCGTTGTCGGAAGTGTTCGCCGCCACCGAGCGCAACGGCCTTTGGGTAGCCGACAACGAAGTCCTGCGGCTGCACTATTATTATACGTGCCAGCATTGGCGGAAGCGCTTTGCCGCCAACCGCGAAGCGGCCAAGCGCATTTATGACGAACGCTTCTGCCGCATGTGGGAGTGGTATCTCTCGGCCGTGGAACTGGAATTCCTCCACGGCTCGCACATGGTGTTCCAGCTGTTGCTGGCGAAGACGCGTGACGCAGTGCCGATCACGCGCGACTTCATGATCGACGCGGAACGCGCCGCGCACGCCAAGGGCTAGGCGTTCAGTCCCGAAGTGAGATGGGCGAGCGGTCGACAGCTAAGGAATTCCAATGAAGATATTGATGTTCGGCGCGACCGGCATGGTTGGTCAGGGCGTGCTGCGCGAATGCCTTCTCGACGATCGCATTACGGAGATTGTGTCGGTCGTCCGATCGACGTCGGGACAACAGAGCTCCAAGCTCTCCGAGATCGTGCTTCCGGATCTGGCAGGGATTGAGGCGGTTGCGGACCGGTTCTCGGGTTTTGATGCCTGCTTCTTCTGTTTGGGTATCTCCTCGGTCGGCATGTCCGAGGCCGACTATACGCGGATCACTTACGACCTCACGTTAGCGGTCGCCAACGTGCTTGCCCCTCTCAATTCGAAAATGACTTTCATCTACGTGACCGGTGCCGGGACCAGCCGCGACAGTCGGCAGATGTGGTCGCGCGTGAAGGCTCGTACCGAGGACGCGCTTGCTGCCTTGCCCTTCAAAGCAACATATTTCTTCCGCCCGGGTTTCATCCAGCCACTTCACGGCGTTGTCTCAAAGACGCGCTGGTACATGACGGCCTATGCAGTGATCCGTCCATTTTCGTCCGTGCTGGTGCGTCGGTTTCCGGGTATCGCGACGACAACCGCACGGCTTGGCCAGGCGATGATCAATGCCGCAGCTGACGGTTATTCAAAGCCTGTTCTGGAAAGCGCGGACATCAATATCGCCAGCGGCATGTGAGGGGTAAGCATCGGCGGAAAGAGGAGCACCGTTTCAACGGCGTCGGTTATGTCTTCGTGCCGGCACCACCCGGCCGTTCATCGGCTGAGGGTCATGCGCTGCAACGCGCCGGGGTCGCTTGGTAGTTCCTGTCCGCCAGGCGGATAGCCATTGCCCTGCAAGATGAAGGCGAGGATGTCCGCATAAGTCGTATCGTTCAGCCCTCCCGGATTGTCGGGTGGCATGGTCGCGGCGACATAACCAAAAAGGGCGCCGACATCGCTCTTCCCCCAATGCTCCCGGAACCACGAGCCGTTCAGCGGTGCGCCGCCGAAATCGCCGTTATCGAGTGCGGAGCCATGGCAGACCTGGCAGGAATGCACGTAACTTGCCTGCCCACGCTCCGCCTGCGCAGGCGTGTAAGAAGGCCCCGGCGTCTGCGCGCTCGCCTCGAGCGAAGCCAGAATGCAAAGCATGCCGGCGATGACTTGGATACCTGCCCGCTGCATCACGGGCTTGGCAGCGCGAACACCCACAGCATCGAGCCGCCGTCCGGGTTTTTGATCTGCGGCGTCAGCGTATTCAGGTTGCGCAATTGCGAAGAACCATTGCCGACCGCGATGGCAACATATTGTTTGCCGCCGACGCTGTAGCTGACCGGGAATGCGTTGACCGCATTGTTGGTGCGAATTTGCCAGAGCACGTCGCCCGTCTCGTCATCATAGGCGCGAAACCAGCGATCGATGTCGCCCGCGAAAACGATACCGCCCGCCGTCGGCAATACCGCGCTGGTCATCGGCGCAAACTGGCGCTTGGACCAGGCCTGCGTGCGGTCCGTGAGCTTGACCGCGTCGAGACGGCCGAAGTTTCCGTCCGTGTTGGGCATCGGGATCATCTTGTGGACGGCACGGCCGCCGCCGGTGAATGTCTGGCCGGGTTCGATGGGTGTGGGTGTGGTGTTGGCGCAGAATTCCGTCATCGGCAGATACAGCATCTGCGTGCGTGGGCTGTAGGCCGTCGCCGGCCAGCCGCGGGCACCCGGGTTGGCCGGGCAGACAAGGGTCGTCTGGCCAATATGGGGAATGGCTTCCGGCCTGATGGTTTTCTTGCCGGTTTTTGGATCAATCGACGCGACGATGTTCTGCGGGACCGTTTCCTTGGCCCAGAGGAATTCTCCGTTGGTGCGGTCGATAGCCTCAATGATGGCAATCTTGCCCGCTGTTATCGTGGCCTTGCGCATCTGCCCGTTGACGGGAATATCGACGAGGATGCGTTCATAGGAATAATCCAGATCGTCGGAGTCATTTTCCAGATGCTGGAAGTACCATTTGACCTTGCCGGTGTCGGGATCGATGGCGAGCGTTGAATCGCTGTAGAGCGCAGCGTTGTCGAACCCATCTTTCTTCGGCAGCGTGCCACGAATTTCGGCGATCCAAGGATTGGGTTGTCCGACGCCGTAATAAAGTGTGTTCAGCACCGGGTCATAGCTGCCGGCGATCCAGGCCGATCCGCCGAAGCGTTTTTCCAGCGGCAGTCCATTCCATGAATGCTCGTTGGGGTCGCCCGTCTGCGCCAGGGTATAGACCCGCCACACCTCCGCTCCGGTCTTTGCGTCATGCCCCGTGATGAAGCAGCCGCCACCCTGTGCGGCGTTGCAGCCGCTCATGCCAATCACGATCTTTCCGCCCGCGACATGAGGCCCGCTGGAATAGCGCCATCCCTTGTTCCAGTCGGCGACCGTATGATCCCAGACCACCTTGCCGGTCTTGGCGTCGAGCGCGACGATATGGGCGTCGGAGGTTGCGATGTAGAGATTGTCGCCGTAGAGCGCCATGTTGCGTTTGGCGAGCGTGTTCCCGCCTTCGGCAATCAATTTTGCCGGTACGTCGCGGCGATATTCCCACAGCAGATCGCCGGTCGCTGCGTCCAGCGCCTGAATCTTGTCTCCGGCATTGGTAACGAACAGGACGCCATCATGAATGAGCGGTGCAATTTCAGTGACGCCTGAGGTCAGCGACCAGGTCCAGGCCGGCTTTAGATTTTTGACGTTACTCTTGTTGATCTGATCTAACGGGCTATAGCCCCAGCCATCGTAGGTCCGTCGCCACTGCAGCCAGTCGGACGGCGGCGGGTTGGTCAGCACGGCGTCGGTAACCGGCGTCAACCCGGAAAGGGCATTAGATTTTGTGCTTTGCGCTTGGGAAACTCCCGCCGCCATGAGAACGAGCGCCAAGCCAAGCATCGCCGATTTCGCGTTTGCCGACATACCATCCTCCCGATTTTATGACGTCTTGGCGTCATTCCCCGGAAGAAATGCGCGCGTCAGCCTAGCCAGCCGGATATGCGGCGGCAAGCCGCATCACAGGGGGTGAATTAGGGTGCGAAGCGCTTGTCGACCCAGGCCTTCATGTAGTCGAAGGTGTTCTTCACCGAATTGGAATACTGGCCCGGAGTCTTCTCGCAAGGCTTGCACGGCACCACGCCATGCATCGCACCTTCGGTCACGGCATAGTCCTTGTCCGGGCTGACCGCGCTGTCGAACATCTTTTCGTCGTCGCGCAGGAAGTAATGCGCGCCAGCCGACATGATCAGGATCGGCACCCGGATATTCTGCAGGCTGAGTTCGGTGGTGTTGCTGTTGGACTGGATGTCGTAATCGTCCATCGCATGTTTCGACCGCACTGCGCGGGTGCCGAGGAACGACATCACCGTCAGCTGCTTGGAGTCGCCAAATGAGGAATTGGCTTCCTTCAGCTTGAGGTTGGGCGTCTTCACGCTGGAGATGATCTGCTCGGAAATCGTGCCGTCGTTCTTGAGCAGCTTGCGAGGCTTCACCGTGGTCATGCCTATGCTGGAGTCGAGATCCATCAGGCGTGCGTTGCTGCGAGTGATGACGAAAGTGTCGTCGTCGGGAAATTTGTAGGTTCCCGCGAGGATCTGCTTGCGCTTCTCCACCGCGCTATCGACCAGCTTGTTCATCCGGTCGGACTGCGCCTTGAAGTAGCGGCTCTTGAACTCCTCGGAATATTTGCTCATGCTCTTCGGGTTGTAGCCGTTGGCCTCGCTGTAGGGATCGAGCGCGGGATTGATGCCTTTGGGGTCGTCCTCGCTCAGCACCGAAGCATCGAGACTGCGCAGGAGGTTGATGGCGGTGCCGGGATGCGCGTCGAAGAACACGACACCGTCGGCCTTCGGCACCGGCTTCACTTCATCGCCGCAGGGCAGGAGCCGGCGCGGGTCCTTGCACAACTCCGGTCCGGTCTCTGCCAGCGCCTGATAAAAGGAGAGCAGCGGCGCACCGCCGCTGTGCGCGAACAGCACCACCTTTTCCAGCTTCAGCTCTTCACGCAGGTATTTCATGCCGAGCGCGGCATCGGGAATGAGCTCGTTCCAGGTGTCGAGCGCTTCGTTGTTATCCGAGCGCCCGTTGACGCAGAGCACGGCATAGCCGCGCTTGGAGAATTCGGTGCAGGCAAGATGTACGAGGAAATTTGAGTCCTCATGCATCACCATGAAACCGATCTTCGGCGCGGGACCGCTGTCGGGCATGTAGAGCGCGCCCTTCACCTTCGACGCCAGCCGAATGAAGCGCGGATTGCTCTGCGCGTCGGCGGTCGAAGTCAGGGGTGAAATCGTGGCCAGCAACAGCGCAGCCGCGAGCATGCGAACGAGGGCTCGTGCCTTCATAGCGTCCTCCCTGGTAGGGCCGGACCCGTTATGCTTCAGGTCTCGGCGTGAAGCTACTTAAGCGTTGCGCGTGATCTTGTCCGAAAGCCGGTTCCCACTTTTCGGGATCACGCGTTCTACGCCACCTTTTCGAGTTCTTTCTTCCACTTGCCGAGCGCGGCGAGGCTATTCATCTCGGCGCGATGCGAGAAGGCGCGTTGTGCTGCGGCAACATTCTCGGTCTTGCCCTTCCAGCTCTGCTGCACGGCATGCTGCAGCGCGCGGCCATAGGAGAATGTGAGGGGCCACGGCAGGTTGCCGATCTTGTTCATGGCGTCGAGATGCGCGGTGGCGTCTTCATCCGACTGCCCCCCGGAAAGGAAGGCGATGCCCGGCACGGCGCCCGGCACGCAGGCCTTGAGCACCTTCACGGTCTTCTCCGCGACTTCCTGCACGGAGGCTTTCTTGGAGCTCTTCTTGCCCGGCACGATCATGTTCGGCTTCAGCACGATGCCTTCGAGCGGGACCTTCTGGTAGTAAAGCTCCTGGAACACTTCCTTCAGCACGAACTCCGTCACCATTGCGCAGGTGTCGATGTCGTGGCTGCCATCCATCAGCACTTCCGGTTCGACGATCGGAACGATGTCGTTTACCTGGCAGAGCGCGGCATAGCGCGCGAGCGCGTGACCGTTGGCGCGGATATTGGCGTAGCTCGGAATGCCCTGGCCGATGTCATAGACCGCGCGCCACTTGGCGAAACGGGCGCCGAGCTTGCGATATTCGGCGAGGCGTTCACCGAGGCCATCGAGGCCGTCGGTGACGACTTCACCCTGGCAGTACGGCTGCGGCTTGACGCCCTTGTCGACTTTGATGCCGGGAATCGAACCGGCCTGTTCGATGACTTTGACCAGCGGCGTGCCGTCCTTGGCCTTCTGGTACAGCGTCTCTTCGTAGAGGATGACGCCGGAGATGTATTTCGACATCGCATCCTTGGAGCGGAACATCAGTTCGCGGTAGTCGCGGCGATTGTCGTCGGTCGATTCCACGCCGATGGCGTCGAAGCGATTTTTGATCGTGCCGGAGGATTCGTCGGCGGCGAGAATGCCCTTGCCCGGGGCGACCATGGCTAGTGCGATTTTGTTCAGGTCGGCGAGACTCATCGGAGGTTCCTCATTGGTTATCAGTCGCGCTGAAGCGCAGGCTAGGACGAAAGCTTTGGGCCTATCTTACCCTCAAGGCATCCACTCCCGGCAAGGGCTTGCCTTCCATCCATTCAAGAAACGCGCCGCCGGCGGTTGAGACGTAGGTAAAGCGGTCGGCTGCATGCGCAATGTTCAAAGCGGCTACGGTATCGCCACCGCCTGCCACCGAAACGAGCTTTCCGGCCTGCGTCAGCTCCGCCGCGGCTTCCGCCGCCTCTACCGTGCCGATGTCGAAGGGCTCCATCTCGAAGGCGCCGAACGGGCCATTCCAGACCAGCGTCTTGCTGCGCGCCAGCACCGAGGCGACCTGCTCGATGCTCTTCGGCCCGATATCGAGGATCATTTCATCGTCGGCCACATCCATGATGCCGACGACCCGCGAGGGGGCGTTGGCCTCGAACTTCCGCGCCACCACGACATCGACCGGCAGCACGATTTCGTGCTTCTCGGCTTTGGCCCTGGCGAGGATATCTTGTGCGGTCGGGATCAGATCCCGCTCAACCAACGACTTCCCAACCGGCTTGCCCTGAGCAAGCAAGAATGTGTTGGCCATGGCGCCGCCGATGATCAGAACCTCCACTTTCTTGAGCAGGTTGCCGAGCAGATCGAGTTTGGTGGAAATCTTGGCGCCGCCAACGATCGCGACGACCGGGCGTTGCGGATTTTCCAGAGCCTTGGACAGCGCCTCAAGCTCGGCCTGCATGGCGCGGCCGGCATAGGCGGGGAGCTTGTGCGCCAGGCCTTCAGTCGAGGCATGGGCGCGATGCGCGGCGGAGAAGGCATCGTTGACATAGATGTCGCCGAGCTGTGCGATCTGTTCGGCGAAAGCCGGATCGTTCTTTTCTTCCCCTGAATGGAAGCGCGTGTTTTCGAGGCAAACGATGTCGCCCGGCTTCATTGCCTTCACGATCGCTTCGGCGCGCTGTCCGATGCAGTCATCCACGAAAGTGACAGGGCGACCGATGACTTCCGACAGTTTGGCGGCAACGGGCCTGAGCGAGTCCTTCGGATCGGGACCCTTTGGCCGGCCGAAATGCGACAGCAGGATAACCTTGCCGCCCTTGTCCGCTATTTCGAGAATGGTCGGCGCCACGCGTTCAAGCCGCGTGGCGTCGGTGACCTGACCATTTTCGGTGGGAACATTGAGGTCGAGCCGCAACAACACGCGCTTGTCGCGCAACTCAACCTCATCAAGCGTACGAAATTTACTCACAGACATTCAGAAAGCGCCCCCGCCTCCTTGGAGTTTAGATCAGTTTGCCCATCGCGACCGACGTATCGGCCATGCGGTTGGAGAAGCCCCACTCGTTGTCGTACCACGCCATCACGCGCACGAAGTTTCCGTCCATCACCTTGGTCTGGTCCATGTGGAAGATCGAGGAACGCGGATCGTGGTTGAAGTCCGTCGAGACGTTGGGCTCGTTGGTATAACCGAGGATGTCCTTGAGCTGCTGCTCCGATGCGCGCTTGATCGCGTTGTTGATCTCTTCGACCGTCGTCGCCTTTTTCGCGATGAACTTGAAATCCACCACCGAGACATTCGGCGTCGGGACGCGGATCGCAACGCCGTCGAGTCTTCCAGCGAGTTCAGGCAGCACGAGACCGACAGCCTTGGCGGCGCCCGTTGACGTCGGGATCATGTTCAAAGCCGCCGCGCGGGCGCGGTAGAGATCCTTGTGCATGGTGTCGAGCGTCGGCTGGTCGCCGGTGTAGGAGTGGATCGTGGTCATGAAGCCTTTGTCGATGCCCACGGCCTGGTGAAGCACGTGGACCACAGGCGCAAGGCAGTTCGTAGTGCACGACGCGTTTGAGATGATCGTGTGATCCTTCGTCAGCTTGTCGTGGTTGACGCCATAGACCACCGTCATGTCGACACCGTCGGCAGGGGCCGAGATGATCACGCGCTTGGCGCCGGCCGCGAGGTGTGCCGCAGCCTTGTCCTTGCTGGTGAAGATGCCGGTGCATTCCAGCGCGATGTCGACGCCGAGCTCTTTCCAGGGCAGCGTCGAGGGATCCTTGATCGCCGTGACCTTCATCGGGCCGAGGCCCGCATCGATGGTATCGCCCTTGACCGTGACGGTGTGGGGGAAGCGGCCATGCACGCTGTCGAAACGCAGCAAATGCGCGTTGGTTTCCACCGGGCCGAGATCGTTGATGCCTACGACTTCGATGTCCTTGCGGCCGGATTCAACGATGGCGCGCAGGATATTGCGGCCGATGCGGCCGAAGCCGTTGATACCAACACGAACGGTCATTTCTGTGCTCCCGGTAATGAGTGGTCACGTCCAAGCACAGCATATGCTGCGCCTGGCATCCACCGCCTCTGCCGCATAGGTAAAGTCGTGGAACGCACCGAACTCCGGGCTTGCCCGAGTTCGGTAGCTATTTAATACACACCCAAGTCGGGTGAACCCGACTGGGGTGCAAGCCCGGCCGCGACGGCGATATCAGATATCTGCCGTTGCTATCACTTTTTGCCGATGCGGCTCAATGCCGCCTCGGCAATCTTCTCCGGCGTAATGCCGAAATGGTTGTAAAGGTCCTTAAACGGCGCGCTGGCGCCGAAACCGGACATTCCAACAAACAGGCCATCGCTGCCGATGATGGCGTCCCAGCCCTGCCGGATGGCCGCCTCGACGCCGATCCGGACGGGCGCGGTGCCGATGACGGACGCGCGATAATCGTCCGGCGCGGCGAAGAACAGCTCGAAACAGGGCACTGAAACCACGCGGGTCGGGATGCCCTGCGCGGCGAGCAGCTTGCGGGCCTCCATGGCGATCGGCACTTCCGAGCCGCTGGCAAACAGCGAGACCTGCGCGGTGCCTTCGGCCGGAGCGAGTTCGTAGGCGCCGCGGGCGCTGCGGTTGTCCTTGTGATTTTCCTTCTCTTGGCCGAGCCGGAACTGCGGCAAATTCTGACGCGTCAGCGCCAGCACGCTCGGGCTGTCCTTGGCTTCCAGCGCCAGTTGCCAGCACTCCACCGTCTCGACCGCGTCGGCCGGACGGAACACCAGCGTGTTCGGGATCGCGCGGAGCGCCGCGAGGTGCTCGACCGGCTGATGGGTCGGTCCGTCTTCGCCGAGGCCGATGGAGTCATGCGTCAGTACGTGGATGACGCGCTCGCCCATCAGCGCGGCAAGGCGGAGTGCCGGGCGCAGGTAATCGGAGAACACCAGGAACGTGCCGGAATAGGGAATGATGCCGCCATGCAACGTCATGCCGTTCATGGCCGACGCCATGGCATGTTCGCGGATGCCGTAATGGATGAAGCGGCCGCTGTAATCGGCGGCTGACATCGCCTTCATGCTCTTGGTGCGGGTATTGTTGGAGCCGGTGAGATCGGCGGAGCCGCCGACCATTTCCGGGATCGCCGCGGCCAAGGTTTCCAGCGCGAATTCCGACGCTGTGCGCGAGGCGATGTCCTTCGGCGCATCGGCGAGCGACTTCTTCACTGCCATCACGGCTTCGGTGAGCTTGCCCGCGTCGATCTCGCCGCGCATGCGGCGTTCGAATTCGGCGCGCTTGCCGGCATCGAGGGCAGCCAGCTTCTTCTTCCAGGCAGCATTGGCATCCTGCGAGCGCTTGCCGGCCTTGCTCCAGGCCGCGCGAATATCGGCGGGAATTTCAAATGGGGCGTCGGTCCAGCCAAGCGCCTTGCGCGCGCCGGCGATCTCGTCGGCGCCGAGCGGCGAGCCGTGCGAGGAAGACTTGCCGGCCTTGGTCGGCGCGCCGAAACCGATGGTGGTCTTGCAGGCGATCAGTGTCGGCTTGTCCGAGGCCTGCGCTTTCGTGATTGCCGCTGCGATGGCTTCGGGATCATGGCCATCGACGCGCATGGCGTTCCAGCCCGCCGACTCGAAGCGCTTCACCTGATCGACGCTGTCGGCGAGCGACAGCGGGCCGTCGATCGAAATGCCGTTGTCGTCGAACAGCATGATCATGCGGTTCAGCTTCAGGTGCCCGGCCATCGCGATGGCTTCCTGGCTGATGCCTTCCATCAGGTCGCCGTCGGAGCACAAAACATAGGTGCGGTGATCGACGATGTCGCCGAATTCCGCCGCGAGATGGCGTTCCGCAATCGCCATGCCGACCGCGTTGGCGATGCCCTGGCCGAGCGGACCGGTGGTGGTTTCGATGCCCGGCGTCACGAAGTTTTCCGGATGGCCCGGCGTGATCGAGCCGATCTGGCGGAATTTCTTGATCTGCTCGATCGTCATCGTCTCGGACCCGAGCAGATGCAGCAGCGCATAGATCAGCATCGAACCATGGCCCGCCGACAGCACGAAGCGGTCGCGGTCGGCCCATTTCAGATCGGCGGGATCGAATTTCAGGAACTGCGTGAACAGGACGGTGGCGATATCCGCCGCGCCCATCGGCAAGCCGGGATGTCCCGACTTTGCCTGTTCCACTGCGTCCATCGCCAAAGCGCGGATGGCGTTGGCCATGCGGTCGTGTTCGGCGCGGGAATGGGCCTGCGGAGCGGCGGCGACAGCGGCCGAAGAGGATTGTGGTGTCATGGGAGAGCCATCCTTTAGGGTGGGATAGCACGTGAAAAACCCGAGTCAAACCAACGCAGTGCCGCAATTACAGGCCATGCACAGGCCTGACGAAAAGGCCGGGCGCAAGTCCGGCCGGGCAATTGACGCATTGATGCTGCACCACGTAAGCTTTCCGATCTAAACGCTTGCCGATACAAGAAATTTCAAGAGAAATCGGCACGAGCGACCAACAACCGGGGTTTTGGTCCATGGCAGATCCGACCGCCATCGAAGCGGCGACCAGGCGCCTGTCTCAGGCGCTCGATTCGCTTGAGGCGGCGGTCGAGCGCCGTCACGAGGCCGACCGGGGCGAGCAATCGCTTGGCGCGCAGCTTCATGTGCTCGGGGCGGACCGCTCCAGGCTCGCAGCGGAGCTTGATGAGGCCACCGCACGCTCGCGCGAGATCGAGTCGGCCAACCGCGAGGTCGCCCGCCGCATCGATGTTGCGATGGACGGCATCAAGGCCGTGCTCGAAACCCACGGCGAGCAGTGACAGGACATCCCAAAGGACATTCCAAAGGACCTCCAATGTCGGAAGTGAACGTCACCATCAATGCGCGGCAATACCGGATGGCCTGCGAAAACGGGCAGGAGGATCACCTGCTCAAGCTCGCCTCCGATCTCGATCAGCGCATCGGTCAATTGCGCGCCAGCTTTGGCGAGATCGGCGACACGCGCCTCACGGTGATGGCCGCGCTGACAGTCGCGGACGAATTGGCGGAAGCCGGCAAGAGCATCCGGCGGATGGAAGAGGAACTCGCCGCGTTGCGCGATGCGCGCGTGATGGCTTCGGATCGCAGCCAGGCAACGCAGGTCGCGCTGGTCAATGCGTTCAACTCGGCGGCCGAGCGCATCGAAGGCCTCGCCAAAAAGCTCAACCAGACTGTCGGCAGCGACGTCGCGATGGGTTGATTCTTCTCTCGCACGAGGACTCCATGACCGACAAAAATTTGGACCCGCTGGGAGAGTTGCAGGCCTGGTACGCCGCAAGATGCGACGGAGGATGGGAGCATCAATACGGGATAGATATCGACACCATGGACAATCCCGGTTGGAGCCTCAAAATAGATACCTGCGGGACCTATCTCTTTGAGCGCGCGTTCGAAACGATCAATGTGCAGGGCGCGGATAAGAACGATTGGTATAATTGCAAAGTTGTTCCGGGAAAATTTGAAGCATTCTGCGGGCCGCGTCGATTGTCTGATGTCATTTCTATTTTTCTCGCATGGGCGCGGGAATGAATCATGACTAAGGAAGATTTTTCCGCGTTATTTCTAAAATGTGCACGTCAGGCGTTGGCAGATGCGCAGAGGCGACTTGGCGTGCCGTTGTCGGACGACTTCGAGGTAGAACTTCATGGTGCCGGCCTTTCTGGCGAGATTGTCTCACGGGAGCGGGCTGTCGAACTGATGTATGCAGGAGAAAATCTTTTTTACATTTGCATCGATATTGCAGTGAAGGCCGTGATCAAAGGCAAAGCTATCCTTTTCACAAGAATAAGCGGCCACGAACCTTCGAGTTTTGAGAGAACGTGGAACACGCCTCCCGGTAATGGCCCATTCATAATAATGGAAGCACTCAATATCTCCGTTGTAGATTGATAATCGCAAGATTGTGGGTTGAGTTCACAGAGAGCCGTAGGGCGGGTTAGCGCAGCGTAGCCCGCCGCTTCCAAGATGTGGCGCAATACGCTTCGCTATTGCGCCCTACGAACTGCTGTTGACGCGCGTTGTTATCGCGATAACCGAACGCCGCCAAATACATCGCGCGATATTAACATTGCGCTTTACGCTAAACTTGCTTCCTCCCCGCTCCGGCATCATCGTTCGCCCACCTCACTCGCCGAGGGCGTCTTCTAGAGGCGTCTCCAAGATGGAGTGAGGTGCGGCGCCTGCGCGATGCTTCGCACGCATCGTCCGGGGTGCCTCGGGTCGCCGTTCGCTCCTATTACGAGGGGCTGCCTTCAATGGCTGGACGCGGGACGGACAACGGCGGTGAAAACCGCGGGCGTCCAGTCCCCGGAAGCATGGCCCCGGGGCGATAAACCGTCGCAAGTGGAGCGCCGTGAGGCGTGTGCGTTGTGGAGATAGTTTCGCTGACAATCTCCGTGATGCACGCCATGCCTCACAGCATGGAGAATTTCGGTGCGCTTTACGGCGCTCCGCTCCCTCGGATGTTCCGAGGGGCAAAAACAGGATGACGACGTGCCCGCGTCGCTAAAGACGGGTGGATGGCGCTTGGCACTTGAACACACTACATTACGCAGGCGGGGCTGCTGGGTTTGTTGAAGTACATTTCCCCGGGGCCTTACGATCACGACGGGAGCTGTCCCTGTCCGGACCCGTGGGTCCGGGTATATGGCGCCCACCTACTTATGTAGGTTCCCGGGATCACACCTTTGACGGCTTTGGCGGCTCCGCACTTATGACTGACTCCCGAAATGACTGACTCCCGAAAACTTCTCTTCAGCGCCATCGCGGGCATTGCCGCATTCGCGGTGATCACAGCGCTTTATTATCTCGAAGGCCGCGAGCCGAATAACACGCTGGTCTCCGCGGCAGCGATCTTTGCCGCTATCGGGCTTTGGCATTACCTCAGCCGAAAACCCAAATCCTGAAATCATTCAGGATGATGTCTTGAATTCAGCCGCCGCTATAACCGAACAGAAAGAGCTGGTGCGCCGCGAAGCGCTTGCGCGGCGTGATGCCATGTCCGCTGCGGAGCGTCAGGCTGCTGCAGAGACGATTGCAGCGCGCGCCTTTCCGGTTGATGTGCCGCGCGGCGCCATCGTCTCCGGCTTCATGCCGATGAAAAGCGAAATCAATCCGCTGCCGTTGCTGAAGCGTCTCGCAGCCGGTGGGGCGAGGCTGGCGTTGCCGGTGGTCGCCGGTCGCGGCAAGCCACTGATCATGCGCGCCTGGGAAGTAGGTAGCCCGCTCGATACCGGCGTCTGGGGTATCCGGCAGCCGAAACCCGATGCGCCCGAAGTCGACCCGGATATCCTGATCGTGCCGCTCGCAGCGTTTGATCGGACAGGTCACCGCGTCGGTTATGGCGCCGGTTATTACGACATGACCATCCATCGGCTGCGCGGGCTGAAACCCGTCATCGCCATCGGCATTGCCTTCGCAACCCAGGAAATCCCCCAGGTACCGACAACGGAACGCGACGAGCGGCTCGATCTTGTGCTAACCGAGCATGAGATCATCGATTGCCGTAAGGCCTGAGAAGCATGCGCATTCTTTTCATTGGCGACATTGTTGGACGCAGCGGACGCGCTGTCGTGACCGAGCGCTTGCCGGAACTGGTGCGCGACTGGAAGCTCGATCTGGTGATCATCAACGGGGAAAACGCCGCCGGCGGCTTCGGCATCACCGAGCCGATCTATCACGAGCTGATCGATGCGGGTGCCGATGCCATCACGCTCGGCAACCACGCCTGGGATCAACGCGAGGCTTTGGTGTTCATCGAGCGCGCGCCGCGTCTGGTGCGGCCGATCAATTATCCGGCTGGAACGCCCGGCCGGGGCGCTGCGATGGTGGAAGCCAAGAACGGCGCGAGTGCGCTGGTGATCAACGCCATGGGCCGCATTTTCATGGACCCGCTGGACGATCCGTTTGCCGCCATCGAGCGCGAGCTCAATGCCTGCGCGCTGAAATCCGGCGCCGATGCCATCATCATCGATATGCATTGCGAGGCGACGAGCGAGAAGCAGGCGATGGGGCATTTTGTCGATGGTCGCGCCAGCCTCGTAGTCGGCACCCATACCCATGTGCAGACAGCCGATCATCGCGTGCTGGCGGGTGGAACGGCCTTCGTTTCCGATGTGGGCATGACCGGCGATTACGACTCCGTCATCGGCATGGCCAAGGAAGAGCCGATCAATCGTTTCCTGCGGCGTATTCCGTCTTCCCGTTTCGAACCGCCGAATGGTCCCGGAACATTGTGCGGGCTAGCGGTCGAAACCGACGATGCCACCGGCCTCGCCACGCGCGTTGCGCCGGTCCGCCTCGGCGGCCTGCTGGAAGAGGCCAGAGCGGCTTTCTGGGACCGCGCATGATCCCGAAAAGTGGAATCCGGTTTTCGAAAAAGATCATGCGCCGCAATAAAACGCCGCAATAAAGTTAGCTGCTTTATTTCCTCATTTTGCCCGCTTATAATCGCGCTGAACCAACAGATGCAGTGAGACCATGGCTGGCCATTCACAGTTCAAGAACATCATGCACCGCAAGGGCAAGCAGGACAAAGTCCGTGCCCAGCTCTTTGCCAAACTCGGCCGCGAAATCACGGTGGCCGCCAAGCTCGGCATGCCCGACCCCGCCTTCAATCCGCGCCTGCGCGCCGCGATCATCGCCGCCAAGGCGCAGAGCATGCCGAAGGACAATATCGAACGCGCCGTCAAGAAAGCCGCGGGCGGCGACGCGGCAAACTACGAAGAGATCCGTTACGAAGGTTATGGGCCGGGCGGCGTTGCCGTCATCGTCGAAGTCATGACCGACAACCGCAACCGCGCGGCTTCCGATGTGCGCTCCACCTTCACCAAGAATGGCGGCAACTTCGCCGAGACCGGCGCGGTGTCGTTCATGTTCGATCATGTTGGCGTGGTCGAATTCGACGCCAAGGTCGCCAATGCCGATCAGATGCTGGAAGCAGCGATCGACGCCGGTGCCGATGACGTGAATTCCACCGATGGCGGCCACGAAATCTACACGACGCAGGATTCCCTGCACAATGTGTCGAAGGCGCTGGAGTCCAAGTTCGGCGAGCCGCGCAAGGCGGCGCTGCTGTGGAAGCCGCAGAATACGATTACGGTCGATGACGAAAAGGGCGAGTCCTTGTTCAACCTGATCGAATTGCTGGAAGAACTGGACGACGTTCAGAACGTCTATGCCAATTTCGAAGTGTCCGAAGCCCTGATGAGCAAGATGAGCGCGGCCTGACGCGCCTTTTCGCCTCGATAACTCCTCCGGGCCGGGGTATCACAGGCATATGCAACGCCGCGCGATTCGCATCCTTGGCATCGATCCGGGGCTCCGCCGCACCGGCTGGGGCGTCATCGAGATCGATGGCAATCGCCTGACTTTCATCGGCTGCGGCTCGGTAACCTCCGACGACAAGATGGACCTCGCCCGCAGGCTGCTGGCGATCCATGACGGGCTTGCCAGTGTCGTGGCGGAATTCGTCCCGGACGAGGCGGCGGTGGAAGCCACCTTCGTCAACAAGGACGCGGTGGCGACGCTGAAGCTCGGTCAGGCCCGCGGCATCGCCATGCTGGTGCCGGCGAAGGCCAGCGTGCCGGTTTCCGAATACGCACCCAACCTGGTGAAGAAGACCATCGTCGGGGCGGGCCATGGCGAGAAGGCGCAGATCCGCATGATGATCGGCGTGCTGCTGCCGAAAGCCGATCCCGCCACGCACGATGCCGCCGACGCGCTCGCCATTGCGATCTGCCACGCGCATCACCGCACCAGCGTTTTGTTGAGGGTGGCTGCGCAATGATCGGCAAGCTGCGCGGCACCATCGACAGCTACGGCGAGGATTTCATCATCGTCGATGTGGGCGGCGTCGGCTATCTGGTGCATTGCTCGACGCGCACGCTGCAGGCATTGCCTGCAACAGGTGAAGCCGTCGCGCTCGCGATCGAGACCCATGTGCGCGAAGACCAGATCAAGCTGTTCGGCTTCACCAGCGATCTTGAGCGCGAGTGGTTCCGGCTGTTGCAGACCGTGCAGGGCGTCGGCACCAAGGTGGCGCTCGCGATCCTCGGCACGCTCAAGCCCGCCGATCTCGCTTCCGCGATTGCGCTGCGTGACAAGGCCGCCGTTTCGCGCACGCCGGGCGTCGGGCCGAAAGTAGCCGAGCGCATCGTCACCGAATTGAAGGACAAGGCGCCGGCCTATGCCGACATCGATCCGGCGGTGGTGCGGCTCTCCGGCGCGGTCGACGAGAACCGCGCACCAAAGCCGGTTGCCGACGCCGTCTCGGCGCTGGTCAATCTCGGCTATGGTCAGCCGCAGGCCGCCGCTGCCATTGCCGCTGCTGCACGCAGCGCAGGTGAGGGCGCGGAGACCAAACAGTTGATCCGGCTCGGGCTGAAGGAATTGTCGCGGTGAGCATCGGCTACGAATTCGGGCGGCTTGCACGCAGCCTCGGCATCGTCGCAATCTTTGCGATCGTTGGCCCGCTGGTTGTTTCTGCGCTGTTCATGACTCTGATGCTGGTGATCGGCGTCCAGTTGATTCAACTGTTGCTGGTCTTCGTCGAGCTCGAAGCGTTGCGCCCCTGGCTCACCATCGGTGTGGCGCTGCTGTTCTTTTTTGCCTTGGTGGCGACCATCCCATCGTCGGCGCTCGCGGGTCTCATCTTCGCCATCACGGCGGTCTATTTCGGATTGAACTCGCTGTGGACGGCGCTGGCGGTGGTGGGCATCATGGTCGTCGGCGTCGTGACTCTCAGTTTCTTCGTCTCGCCGTCGGAAAATTCACCGCTGCTGCTGACGAGCCTTCAGGGCTTGCGGCAGGGCGCTTGGCTTGCGTTGTTTCTGTCGGTTCCCGCCGCCATCGCGGCTTCCCTGTGCTGGCTGTGCAGCCGGCCGCTGCATCGGACGTTATGACCAACGCTCCGCGCCTCGTCACTCCCGAACGCCGCGAAGACGATGCCGCGGAGATGTCGCTGCGTCCGCAGCGGCTTTCGGAATTCGTCGGTCAGGAACAGGCCCGCGCCAATCTCGAAATCTTTATCAAGGCGGCGAAGTCGCGCAACGAAGCGCTCGACCATGTCCTGTTCGTTGGCCCGCCGGGGCTCGGCAAGACCACGCTTGCCCAAATCCTGTCGAAGGAACTCGGCGTCAGTTTCCGCGCCACCTCGGGGCCGGTGATTGCGAAGGCGGGCGATCTCGCGGCGCTGCTCACCAACCTCGAAGAACGCGATGTGCTGTTCATCGACGAGATCCACCGGCTCAGTCCGCAGGTGGAGGAAATCCTCTATCCGGCGATGGAAGATTTCCAGCTCGACCTGATCATCGGCGAAGGTCCGGCCGCGCGTTCGGTGAAGATTGATCTCGCGAAATTCACATTGGTCGGCGCGACCACGCGCGCGGGGCTTCTGACCAATCCGTTGCGCGACCGCTTCGGCATTCCGGTGCGGCTCAATTTCTACACCGAGGCGGAGCTGGAGCTGATCGTCAACCGCGGTGCGCGCGTGCTCGGCATCGGCATTACGCCGGACGGCGCCAACGAGATCGCGAAGCGTTCGCGCGGTACCCCGCGTATCGCCGGGCGGCTCCTGCGCCGCGTGCGAGACTTCGCCCATGCGGACGGCGCCGACAAGATCGACCGCGCCATCGCCGACAAGGCGTTGCGCGCGCTGGAAGTGGATGCCGCGGGCTGCGATGCCATGGACAGGCGCTATCTCCTCATTATCGCGAAGAATTACGGCGGCGGGCCGGTGGGCGTGGAAACGCTCGCGGCAGCGCTGTCGGAGCCGCGCGACGCCATCGAAGACATCATCGAGCCGTTCCTGCTGCAGCAGGGATTCATCCAGCGCACGCCGCGCGGACGTCTGCTCACGGGCAATGCCTTCAAGCATCTCGGCCTTGCCGAGCCCGCGCGCGATCCGGCACAGTTCGGATTGTTCGGGCAGGGCGAGGAATAACAACAATGATTGGCGATAAACCGCCTTTCCTAAAATCGATCCGCGTGGTCGTGGGATTGCTCGCGTTAGTAGGCGGGGCGTTTTTGATCACGGGTTTGTTCACGCCAGCTTATCGGGATGCCGACGCGGTGCAGCAGGTCATATTTGGTAAGGAGTGTGAGCCAGGCGTCGCAAACCCTTCTCAGGATGGAATGTGCGATTCGAAGATATGGCATCGATCGATGGAAAGCCTGCGAACCAACAAATGGCCATATGTTGATTTTGGAATTGGGCTCATTGTTTCCAGCATCAGCCTCGCCGCGTTTGGAGGCGTCTATCATCGCAAAGGTTGTCTGAGGTGGCGCGAGATACAGACACCAAAAACATTCACGGTCATCTTTCTGATGGCGGCTATGTGCTGGTTGGTCCAAATACCGGCTTACTTGATGTCTCTATTTGTTGAATTCTCCCGCAATTATTATCCTTGGTGGGCCGACAGTCTCGCCATTCCTTTGTCTGAAATTCCTTCGGGTCTTATCGCTTTGCTTGTGCCATATCTTCTGTTGTGGGCGGCAATTGGATTGGTCTTCTTTTATAAGAGTCCTTTGCCTGCACCCATTTTCCCGCCGATGTCGGGAGCTTTCGTTCGTCACGCGTTGTGGACGATTCTCACCATGATCATTGCTGCGCCCGTGCTTTTCGTTCTTGGCTCAGTCCTCGTCTATGGGCCTTCTCTGATGGTACCCTTCCTGGCTCTCACTCTCTGGCTGTTGATTTGCGCGCGGGCTGCAGCGCTGAATCGATACACGATCGCAAAAACTTGATGATGCAAACCTACCAGGGCGGTTGTCATTGCGGACGCGTGCGCTTCAAGTTCACGGCCGATCTTGATGGCATCACCGAATGCAATTGTTCGATCTGCACAAAGAAGGGCATCTGGCATCTAATCGTCTCTCAGGAGCAATTTGAATTGCTCGGCGGCAAGGACGATCTCACGACCTACACCTTCAATACCGGCGTGGCGCCGCACACTTTCTGCAAACACTGCGGCATGCATCCGTTTTATGTGCCGCGTTCCGATCCCGACAAGATCGACGTCAACGCGCGCTGCCTCGACGATTTCGATATCAACACGATCACGCCGAAGCCCTTCGACGGTGCGAACTGGGAAGACTCCATGAAGAAAGACGTGCCGTGGCGATGAACGATCATTTGCATGCCGGCGAAATCCGCGATGGGCATCATTTCCTGCCGGTGCGGGTCTATTACGAGGACACGGATTTCTCCGGCAGCGTTTATCACGCCAGCTATCTGCGCTTCATGGAGCGCGGCAGGACGGATTATCTGCGGCTGTTGGGCACCGACCAGCGTGTGCTGTTCGAACAGACCGAAAAGGAAGCGCCCGGCTTCGCCTTCGTGGTGCGGTCGATGGCTATCGATTTTTTCAAGCCGGCGAAGTTTAGCGACCTGCTGGAAGTCGTGACCAGGCCAGAAGAAGTGAAAGGCGCTTCAATCTTATTGCATCAGCGAGTGATGTGTGACGGCGCTTTGCTGGTCGAAGCCAGGGTCCGCGTCGCCTTCGTTTCCGGCGGCAGGGCCAAACCGATCCCCAAGCCGCTGCGGATAGCGATGCGCGGCGAAGGCTGAGCCCTTCCCGTCTTCACCGCTCCATGTAACAAGTCTTCACATGAGCTGGTCGAACCACGGCGATAAAGGGCCCCGGGGTTATCACCACGGCAACCTGAAGGAAGCGCTGATCCGCGCGGCGCTGGCGCTGATCGCCGAGAAGGGCCCCGGCGGCTTTACCTTTGCGGAGGCAGCACGCTGGGCCGGGGTCAGCCCGGCGGCGCCCTATCGTCATTTCCGTGATCGCGATGAATTGCTGGCGGACGTTGCGCGCCGCGGCTTCGAATTGTTTGAAGCGGCGCTGGCGAAAAGCTGGGACGATGGACGGCCGGATCCGCTGGTGGCTTTCGACCGGCTTGGCAAAGCCTACCTGGCCTTCGCGCGCGGCGAGCCGGCTTATTATTCAGCGATGTTTGAAGCCGGTGTCTCGCACGAGGCCGACCCCAATCTGCGGCAGGCCAGCGAGCGCGCCTTCGGCGTCCTGCGCGGCGCTACTGAGAAGCTGATCAGCGTGATGCCGGAGAAAGGCCGCCCGCCGGCCCTGATGATGAGCCTGCATATCTGGGCGCTGTCCCATGGGGTGGCCTCTTTGTTTGGGCGAGGGGATGCGGCGCGCCGAAGCCTGCCTATTTCTCCTGAAGAGCTGCTGGAAGCCGGTGTGCTGGTTTATCTCCAGGGACTGGGCTTCCTGGACAGCGCGACAAAAAAGCCCTGAGGGGTTGTTGACAGGCCGTGAGGCCCGCTCTATCTATGTAAATGTTATTTACATTAACACGCGAGGGTCCAATGACCGCCGTAGCTGCGAAACTCGACGATCAGGGCAAGGCCGCCTGGATTGCCCTGATGATCTTGGGATTTATGGTCTGGTGGCCGGTCGGTCTGGCCACCCTTGCCTTCTTGATAGGGAGTGGACGCATGGGATGCGGAAGTTTCAGAAGCCAGATGTGGGGTCGCCACGGCGGTCATAATGGCGGCCATCAACGCGGCCAGGGCATGTGGTGGCAGCAGCCATCCTCCAGCGGCAACCGCGCCTTCGATGAGTATCGCTCGGAGACGTTGAACCGCCTCGAAGAAGAGCAACGCGAATTCCGCGGTTTTCTCGATCGCCTGCGGATGGCCAAGGACAAAGCCGAGTTCGATCAGTTCATGGCCGACCGGCGCAATCGTCCTGCCGACGCGCCCCCGTCGCAGAACTGATCAGCGCTGACATTCAGGTCGGTGTCGGGCCCCGTCTCTCCGGAGACGGGGCCTTTTCTTTGTGCGGTCCGAGGCCCGGCAGGTAACCCTTCCTTAACCATAAATGCCGCTGTTTAAGCCCGTGAATCCAGCGTTTCGCGGTCCTCATTTGGACACCTTTGACGGTAATTCCTGAGCCGCAAGTGGTGGACGTTTTGAACTTCGTGAAGTGCTGGATTTTCAGCGGACTGGTGGCTTGACGCCGCCCGCCCGCTTTAGCGCTGAAGGCCCCCACCCGCCGGCCGGGGCTCGACCGAGGGAACCCGTAGCCGAAAGGACGAGCTTATGAATCCTGCCGACGTTGCCCAGTCGGCTTTGCCGCTTACCTCCGACCTCTCACTCCTGAGCCTGTTTCTGCAGGCGAGCTGGATCGTGAAAGGTGTGATGATCGGGCTGATTGTTTGCTCGGTCTGGGTTTGGGCCATCGCCATCGACAAGACCCTGCTGTTTGCGCGCACCAAGCGCGCCAACGAGCGTTTCGAACAGGCTTTCTGGTCCGGCCAGTCCCTGGAAGAACTCTATCGCGGGGTCTCATCCAAACCGACGCAAGCCATGACGGCATTGTTCGTGGCGGCCATGCGTGAATGGAAACGCAGCTTCGAATCCCCCAACAAGAGCTTTGCGGGATTGCAGATGCGCATCGAGAAGGTGATGGATGTCACCATCGCGCGCGAGATCGAGCGCATGGAGCGCCGGCTGCTGGTGCTCGCGACCGTCGGCACGGCCAGTCCGTTCATCGGATTGTTCGGCACGGTTGTCGGCATCATGACAAGCTTCGTGTCGATTGCCGCTTCCAAGAATACGTCGCTCGCGGTCGTAGCGCCCGGCATCGCCGAGGCATTGTTTGCCACCGCCATCGGTCTTGTCGCCGCCATTCCGGCGACGATTTTCTACAACAAGTTCTCGTCCGACGTGAACAAGCAGGCGCAGCAACTCGAAGGTTTTGCCGACGAGTTCTCCGCCATCCTGTCACGTCAGATTGACGAGCGGGCTTGAGGGCAAAGCGATGGGAATGAACGGCATCGCCAGCGGCGGTCACCGCCGCCGGCGCCGGCACGGGGTGATGAGCGAGATCAACGTCACGCCCATGGTGGACGTGATGCTGGTGTTGTTGATCATTTTCATGGTTTCCGCCCCGCTTCTGACCGTCGGCGTGCCCATCGACTTGCCGCAATCGCAGGCTAAAAGCATGGATCAGGACCAGAAGCCGGTCACGGTTTCGGTCAATGACAAGGGGCAGGTCTTCCTGCAGGAGACCGAAATCCCGATCGGCGAACTGGAAGCGAAACTGAAGGCGATTACCGAAGCGCGTGGCGGCCTGGACGAACGGGTTTACGTGCGCGGCGACAAGAAGGTCGACTACGGCACGGTGATGAAGGTGATGGGGCGGTTGTCCGCCGCCGGATTCAAGCGTGTTGCCCTTGTCACAGAGGTTGAACAGGGTTCCTGACGGGATGCGTTTTGATCGCGGAACGATGTTGTCGGTTGCGGGGCATGGGCTCTTCCTAGTGTGGGCCCTGGTCTCCTTCGCGCAACCGTTCGAGAGCAAACCGATTGAGGCGATATCCGCCGACATGATTTCGGCTGATGACTTCTCAAAACTAACGGCCGGTACGGAAAAGGCGGAAAAAAAAGACACCCCGAAGCCGGTGGTAGAGAAGATTGCTGAGCCTAAACCTGCGGAAGATCTCACTGCAAAGGTCAACGAGAAAAAAGAAGTCAAGGCGTCTACCGAAGAAACCAGTCTTGAACCCACACCGAAAAAGCTCGATCCCAAGCCGGTGGCTGCCCCGCCTGAGCCCAAGCAGGAAGCAAAGGCCGCGGACAAGAAAGAGCCTGACCAGAAGATCGATCCGATCGCCGAGGCCTTGAAAAAGGATGAGGCCAAAAAGCCCGAGAAGGAAAAGAAGGTCGAGACCAAGCCGCAGCCGGTAAAGAAGCCGGAGCCCCAGCAGCCCAAGTTCGATCCGCGTCAAGCGCTGGCTAACGTCGATAGGCGCGACGCCCAACGTATGGCCGCGACCGGCACGACAATGAATTCGATTGCGTCACAGGGAGCGCCTAAAGGAGACGCGCCAGTTATGTCAGCGAGCGAGTTAGGCGCGCTCAAAGCCCGCTTGACCCAAAACTGGAGCATAGCGGTATCCGTGCCGCGAGAAATCAAGATTATGATCATGCTCAAGATGAAGCGAGATGGAACGCTCTCAGCACTGCAAGTTAGAACTGATGGGACCGGGCCGATTTATCAAGCGATACAAGAAAGCGCGTTGCGCGCCGTTCGCGCCAGCCAGCCCTTCGACATGCTGCGGCAATCGACTTACGAAATTGATGGCGGGTGGAAGGAATTGATTCTCGTGTTCAATACATCTGACTTTATGTGACCTTCTCGTTCCACAACGGAAAGCTTCAACCAGAATGACGAGCAAAGAACGGGATTTTTCGCGCCGACTCCTTCTCCAACTAGGAGCTGGTGCCGGCTTGGTATCGGTGACCGGCTTTGCACCACGCTTCGCGCGAGCGGCCCCGACCGTGGTCGACATCAACCAGGGCAACTTCAAGCCGGTTCCGATCGCGATCCCGCCGTTCGTGCCGGTCACCGCTGAAGATGCCGGTGTTGCCAGCGAGATCACCCAGGTCATCACCAACAACCTGCGCCGCAGCGGTTTGTTCGCGCCGATCGATCCGGCCGCCTATATCCAAAAGATCACCGACGTCGATGCGGTGCCGCAATTCGATAGCTGGAAGGTCATCAATGCGCAGGCGCTGATCACCGGTCGCGTCCGTCGCGAAGGCTCGCGGGTGAAGGCAGACTTCCGGTTGTGGGACGTGCTCGCAGGGCAGCAGCTTACGGGCCAGCAATACAACACCACCGCCGAGAACACGCGCCGCCTCGCGCATATCATTTCCGATGCGGCTTACACCCGCATCACCGGCGAGAACGGCTATTTCGACAGCCGCGTGGTCTTCGTCGATGAGACCGGCTCCAAGGACAAGCGCGTCAAGCGGCTCGCGATCATGGATCAGGACGGCTTCG
This sequence comes from Bradyrhizobiaceae bacterium, assembly GCA_947481685.1. Taxonomy (GTDB): domain Bacteria; phylum Pseudomonadota; class Alphaproteobacteria; order Rhizobiales; family Xanthobacteraceae; genus CANKHA01. The sequence continues at coordinate 32,518 of CANKHA010000006.1, read as the reverse complement.
GCGTGCGCTATCTCACCCGTGGCGACGATCTGGTGCTGACGCCGCGCTTTAGCCCGACGACGCAGGAAATTACCTACATGTCCTACGGGGCGTCCGATCCGCGGGTCTATCTGCTCAACATCGAGACCGGGCAACGCGAGATCGTCGGCAATTTTCCCGGCATGACATTCTCACCGCGCTTCTCGCCGGATGGGCAGCGTGTGATCATGAGCTTGGCGCAAGGTCGTAACTCCAATCTCTTCATCATGGACTTGCGCTCGAAATCCACCACGCGCCTCACCGACACGCCGGCCATCGATACCGCGCCGTCGTTTGCGCCGGACGGTTCGCGCATCTGTTTCGAATCCGATCGCGGCGGCTCGCAGCAGATCTACGTCATGGGCGGCAGCGGTGGCGCTGCGCAACGCATCAGCTTCGGCGAAGGATCGTACTCGACGCCGGTCTGGTCGCCGAAGGGCGACTACATCGCTTTCACCAAGCTCGGCGGCGGCCGCTTCTCCATCGGCATCATGAAGCCGGACGGCTCGGGCGAACGCATCCTGACCGAAGGCTTCCACAACGAAGGCCCGACCTTCTGCCCGAACGGGCGCGTCATCATGTTCTTCCGCGAAGCCGGCGGCAGCGGCGGACCTTCGCTCTTCACGGTCGATGTCAGCGGACGCAACGAGCAGCGCGTGCAGACACCGGCCTTCGGATCGGACCCCGCCTGGTCGCCCCTGCTATCGTAACGCACAGCGAGTTCCATTCCGCCGCAAATTCACCATCGATTAACCATTAAAAATGGTTTCGAAGGTTCCGGCGTTTTTCCTCGCGTTCGAAAGGCCTCATCAAGGTTGATGGAACGTTCGTTTAACGAACGCCCGTTAAGACCGTGACAGGTTCGACAATGCGTAATCCGTAAATTGGAGGCACCGGCAATGATTCTCGGCCGTGCAAAGTTTGTAGTGTTCTTGCTCGCATCCCTCGCCGTCGCGGGATGCGCCAGCAAACAGATTGAGGAAGGCGCTGGCCTGGCCGGTTCGGCTGCGCCCGGCAGTCCGCAGGATTTCGTCGTGAACGTGGGTGACCGCGTGTTCTTCGAGACGGATCAGACCGAGCTCACCGCGCAGGGGCGCTCCACCCTGGACAAGCAGGCGCAGTGGCTCCAGCAGTACAACCGCTATGCCTTCACCATCCAAGGTCATGCGGACGAGCGCGGCACGCGTGAATACAACATCGCGCTCGGCGCCCGCCGTGCCCAGTCGGTGCGGGAATATCTGGCGGCGCGCGGCGTCGCGCCCACGCGTATGCGCACCATCTCTTACGGCAAGGAGCGGCCGGTCGCGGTTTGCGACGACATCTCCTGCTGGTCGCAAAACCGTCGTGCTGTGACGGTGCTGAATGCCGGCGGTCAAAGCTGAGCGTTCAATCCTGTGAATTGCTTTCCGGCGCCCCTGCGGGCGCCGGTTTGCGTTTAGAGCGCAATCCGGCGAAGTGGGAACCGGTTCGCCGCGAGATTGCGCGATCGGCAACAGATCAAAGTCTGATCCAATGAACTGGATCAGACTTTGGTTAGTCACAATTTGAACGCAGCTTGGGCTATGCTACGGACGGTCTTCGGGGAGAAGCTTCGGCTTTCGTTCATGCCTGTATTTGCTCGCACATCTGCGGCCATCGCCGTAATCATCTTGAGTCTTGCCGGTCCTGCCCTGGCGCAAGATGAGGGGCGCTCGCCCAATTTTCTCGACAATCTGTTTGGCAACAACAATGCGCGGCCGCCAGCTCCAGCGCGCAACGCGGGTCCGGATGAAGCCGAACTCACCGTCCAGATCGACAGGCTGCAGGCGCAGATCCGCCAGCTGACCGGCACGGTCGAGCAGCTGCAATACCGCAATCAGCAACTCGAGCAGCAGGTCCGCGGTATGGGTGGCAATGTTCCGGGTAACGGCCCCGGCATGTCCGCCGCTCCGGGTTCCGGAATGGGCGCGACGCCGGCAATGCCGCCGCGTGGCGCGCCGCAGACGGCGCCGACGGCCAACAACTATCCGCCGGCCGGGGCGGGCTATCCGCAGTCGGGAAATAACAATCCGCCTTCCGGAAACGGCTATCCGGCGGCTGACAACTACCCGCCGCCGGTTGTGTCGGCTTCGCCGGGCGGTGGGCGTCGTGGTGACGTGTTCGATCCATCGCAGAATCCCAATGCGCCGGGCGCGCCGCAGGTGCTCGGATCGTCCCGCTCCGCATCACAGCCTCTGCCCGGAGCCAATGGACGCGACGGCAGTGCGCCGGTCGATCTGTCCGCGCCCGGCAGCAATCCTTCCTATGATTCGCAGATGGCGTCGGTTGCGCCGCCGAGCGCCACACCGCGCGATGAATTCGATCTGGCCGCAGGCTACATCCAGCACAAGGATTATGAACTGGCGGAAGGTGCTTTCCGCTCATACCTGAAGAAATATCCGAGCGACACCCGCGTTGCCGATGCGCAGTATTATCTCGGCGAGAGCCTCTATCAGCGCCAGCGCTATCGCGATGCCGCCGAGTCTTTCCTCACGGTTACGACCAAATTCGAACGCAGCGCGAAGGCGCCGGAATCGTTGATGCGGCTCGGTCAATCGCTCGCCGCGCTGGGCGAGAAGGAAACCGCCTGCGCCGCCTGGGGCGAGATCGGCCGTAAATACGCGAACGCGTCGGCAACTGTGAAGAAGAACGTGGCGGCGGAACAGAAGCGTGTCCGCTGTTAGGTTGGCCTCAACTGCGCAGCCGCTGACTGCGGCGGAAGCCAACATTCTATTTTCCGATCTTGTCTCCGCGCCGGCGCTCGTACTTGCCGTTTCCGGCGGTCCCGATTCCACCGCGCTGTTGTTGCTCGTTGCGCAATGGCGCGCCAAACGAAAGCGGGGACCGGAGCTTCTCGCAGTCACCGTCGATCACGGCCTGCGAAAGGAAGCCGCGGCCGAAGCGCGGCAGGTCGCCAGGCTCGCGAAAAAACTCCATGTGCCGCATCGCACGTTGCGCTGGACCGGCAAGAAACCCAAAAGCGGTTTGCAGGAGAAAGCCCGGGCGACGCGTTACAGCCTGCTGGCTGATGCTGCTGCGAAAGCGGGCGCCTCGCATATCCTGACAGCGCATACGCTCGACGATCAGGCCGAGACGGTCTTGATGCGCCTTCTGCGCGGCAGCGGTCCTGCCGGTCTTGCCGCGATGGCGCGGGAAACACCACTCGGCGCATTCACGCTGACACGGCCATTTCTGGAAATTCCGAAGGCGCGGCTCATTGCCACGCTGGCGAAAGCGAAAATTGACTACGCGCATGATCCCTCGAACCGCGATCCCAAATTCACGCGGGTGCGGATGCGCGGATTGATGCCCGTGTTGGCGGAAGAGGGGTTGGGTGCGCGGCGTCTGGCTTTGCTCGCGCGGCGTTTGCGGCGTGCCGAAGCGGCGCTGGAAGAGGCGGTCGATCGCGCGGCCGGGCTTGCGCGTGGCACATGGCAGACCGGCGGCGATATCCAGATCGAGGCGCGCCATTTCGATGCCTTGCCGGCCGAGGTGGCGATCCGGCTTCTTGGCCGTGCTGTCACAATTGCCGGGAATGAGGGGCCGGTGGAACTGGCCAAACTCGAAGCACTTCACACCGCAATACTGGCGAAAAAGCCCGTTTTAGCGCGTTTCCGCCGCACTCTGGCGGGAGCCATGATTACGCTGACTTCAACCGATCTTACGGTGGAACGCGCCCCGGCCCGGCGGGCTGCCTTAACCACGCCCCGAGTCACCACTAACAAACGTTCCGGGCGGCGCTAAACTAGGACGAATCGCCTCGGTTGCCTTGAAGGGGACCCATACCTACATTGGCAAACAGGATCGGTGAGGATCAAAAGTTTCACGCATAATCAGTGCACTGGGCGCGCGTCTGCGCCCATGAAGGACGCCGGATGAACGCGAATTTCCGCAATTTCGCTCTGTGGGTCATTATTGTTCTGCTGCTGCTGGCACTGTTCACGCTGTTCCAGAATCCAAGCCAGCGGACGACCTCCCAGGATATTTCCTTTTCGCAGTTGCTGAACGAGGTCGATCAGGGCCGCGTGCGCGACGTGAAGATCCAGGGGCCGGACATCCACGGCACCTTCACGGACGGCCGCACTTTCCAGACCTATGCGCCGAACGACCCAAGCCTGGTGCAGCGTCTCTACGGCAAAGGCGTGTCGATTACGGCGGCGGCGCCCGGCGACAACGTGCCGTGGTTCCTCGGCTACCTGATGTCATGGGCGCCTTTCCTGTTGTTGATCGGCGTCTGGGTCTTCCTGTCGCGACAGATGCAAGGCGGCGCCGGCAAGGCGATGGGCTTCGGGAAGTCGCGCGCCAAGCTTCTCACCGAAGCGCATGGCCGCGTGACGTTTGAAGACGTCGCGGGCGTCGATGAGGCCAAATCCGATCTGCAGGAGATTGTCGAATTTCTGCGCGATCCCGGCAAATTCCAAAGGCTCGGCGGGCGCATCCCGCGCGGCGTGCTGCTGGTCGGGCCTCCCGGCACCGGCAAGACGTTGATCGCGCGCGCGGTTGCGGGCGAAGCCAACGTGCCCTTCTTCACGATTTCCGGTTCTGACTTCGTTGAGATGTTCGTCGGCGTCGGCGCGTCGCGTGTGCGCGACATGTTCGAGCAGGCGAAGAAGAATGCACCCTGCATCATCTTCATCGACGAAATCGACGCGGTCGGCCGCCATCGCGGCGCCGGTCTCGGCGGTGGAAACGACGAGCGCGAGCAGACACTCAACCAGTTGCTGGTCGAGATGGACGGCTTTGAAGCCAATGAAGGCATCATCCTGATCGCCGCCACCAACCGGCCTGACGTGCTGGATCCCGCGCTGCTGCGCCCGGGCCGTTTCGACCGTCAGGTGGTCGTGCCGAATCCCGACATCGTCGGCCGCGAGCACATCCTCAACGTCCACGTCCGCAAGGTGCCGCTGGCGCCGGACGTGAACCTGAAGACGGTTGCGCGTGGTACGCCCGGCTTCTCCGGTGCCGACCTCGCCAACCTGGTCAACGAAGCTGCATTGATGGCTGCGCGCCGCAACAAGCGCATGGTCATGCAGGCTGACTTCGAGGATGCGAAGGACAAGGTGATGATGGGCGCCGAGCGCAAGTCGCTCGTCATGACCGAAGAAGAGAAAATGCTGACCGCCTATCACGAGGGTGGCCACGCCATCGTGGCTCTCAACGTCAAGGCGACCGATCCGGTTCACAAGGCGACGATCATTCCGCGTGGCCGTGCGCTCGGCATGGTCATGCAGTTGCCGGAACGCGACAAGATGTCGATGAGCCTTGAGCAGATGACCTCGCGTCTTGCCATCATGATGGGTGGCCGCGTGGCGGAAGAACTCGTCTTCGGCAGGGAGAAGGTGACTTCGGGTGCGTCGTCCGACATCGAGCAGGCGACCAAGCTTGCTCGCATGATGGTGACCCGTTGGGGCCTTTCGGCCGAGCTCGGCACCGTTGCTTATGGCGAGAACCAGGAAGAAGTCTTCCTCGGCTACTCCATGGGCCGCACGCAGAACATCTCCGAGGAAACCAACCGCAAGATCGACGGCGAAATTCGCCGGCTGGTCGAAGCCGGTTACGCGGAAGCAGAGCAGATCCTGACCGACAAGCGTCCCGATCTCGAGACCCTGGCCAAAGGCCTGCTCGAATTCGAAACGCTCTCCGGTGACGAGATCAAGGATCTGATCAACGGCAAGCGCCCGGTGCGCGAGTCGGTGATCGAGCCGCTGACGCCGCGTGCTTCGGCGGTGCCGCCGGCGGGCAAGGGCCGTCCGCGGCCGGATACCGGTCCGCTTGAGCCGCAGCCACAGTCCTGATTTCTTCGACGTGAGTTTAAAAAAGCGCGGGCTTTAAGCCCGCGCTTTTTTACGCTTGCCGGATGGCCATGAATCAGCGTTCATAGCTTTGAACGTGGATTCACGATGCCCTATCGCCGCACCGACACAGTGGTTCGCAGGCTTGCCGCACGGCGGGATGCCATTCTGGCCGCGGCGCGGGCGGCGGCGGCTGAGGGCGGCATGTCCGCGGTCCACATCGCGCTCGTCGCGGAGAAGGCCGGCATCGCGGCCGGCACGGTCTACCGCTATTTCCCCGCCAAGACCGATCTGGTTGCCGAATTGGCAACGGCCGTCGCTGAGCAGGAGACGCTCGCCATGCGCCGTGCGGCGGAGGCTGCGCCCGGCGCGTTGTCCGCGCTGCCTGCCGCCATCACGACCTTCGCGATCCGCGCCTTGCGTGTGCGGCAGCTCACCTGGGCCATGCTGACGGAGCCGGTGGAAGCGGAGATCGATGCCGTGCGTCTGGTCTATCGCCAGACCATCGTCCGTGAGCTCGAGACCCGCATCCGCGCTGCGATCAACGATGGCCATCTTCCGGCGCAGGACGCTGCACTATCCGCGGCCGCTTTGGTGGGAGCGCTGGTCGAGGGCCTGATCGGGCCGCTGGCCCATGACGCCGATGAGCCGGCCGAGGCACGGCTCGCCGTGCAGACGCTGACGCTGTTGTGCCTGCGCGCGCTCGGCGTGGTGGATGCGCGTGCGCGCGGTCTGGTGGTGCAGACGGCACTGCCGGCTGCGGAAGACTGATGGAATTTTTTTGTCGATTTGTGAAGATTTTGCCCGCACCTTTTGACCATGGAGCAGGGACCGCGCGTCACATGTCAGCCTTGGTGAAGGGATTTGGTCTCAGCCTCGTCGGCTTGCTGGCCGCCTCAGCGGTGCAGGCCGCCTGTCCTGTCGGCGCGATCCAGGTGACGCCGGGCGCCAACCTGCACAGTATTGTCGTTGCTGCCGCTCAGGGCGCAAGTTTCTGCCTGCAGGCGGGCGAATACCGCATGCAGTCGGTGCGGCCGAAAAAGAATCAGAAATTCTACGGGCAGGGCAATCCGATCCTCAACGGCTCACGGCTGATCACGGCGTTCAGCCGCGATGGAAGTTTCTGGGTCGCGGATAATCAGACGCAGGAGGGCTTCCAGCACGCCGGGGAGAATTGCCTGGAGGACCGGCCGCGCTGCGATCGTCCCGAAGCATTTTTCATCGATAACAGCCCGCTTTTGGCGGTCGCCGACAAGGCGGGCGTGACTGTCGGAAAATTCTTCTTCGACTACGATGCCGACAAGATCTATTTCCTCGACGATCCAACCGGGAAAAAGGTCGAGGCCAGCGTCAGCCCTTATGCCTTTATCGGCGGCGCGAATGGAGTCCTGATCCAGGATCTTACGGTCGAGAAATATTCCTCCCCGATCCAGGCCAGCGCCATCGGCTACAACACGCCGGGTGAGAGCTGGGTGATCCGCAACAACACGGTGCGCCTGAACTATGGCGTCGGCATCAGCGCGAGCAGCAAGAGCCAGATCATCGACAACACCATCTCCGACAACGGCGAGCTTGGTATCGGCTGCAACGGTAGCGGCGTGTTGATCGAAGGCAACGAGATTTCAGGCAACGGATTTTTCTCAGGCGTCGATCCGTTGTGGGAAGGCGGAGGCGGGAAATGTGCGCTGACCAAGAAACTGATTTTCCGGAACAACTATTCCCACGACAACAACGCTTACGGTTTCTGGACCGACATCGACAACATCGACACGCTATATGAAAACAACCGTATCGAGGACAACGTCCACGGCGGCATTTCGCACGAAATCAGCTACAAGGCGGTGATCCGCAACAACCAGTTCAAGGGCAACGGCTTCGGGTTCCCGGTCTGGCTGTGGGGACCGGCGATCCAGATCCAGAACTCGCGTGACGTTGAGGTCTACGGCAACACCGTGGATCAGACCGGCGGTTATAACGGCATCGCGCTGATTCAGCAGAACCGCGGCAGCGGCGCTTACGGTTCCCACGCCACCCGCAACAACTACGTGCACCACAACCGCATCATCAACACGGCAGCAGATCCCGGTGCGTCCGGCGCGATCGCGGACTTTTCACCGGCAACGATGAAGGCCGGAAAAAACCGTTTCGACTTCAACACGTACGTTGTGAAAAGCACGGCGCTGGACGCATGGGCCTGGGTCGATGGCTTTTACGACTGGGCGACGTATCGGCAGAAGAGCCGCCAGGACGGGCACAGCACAATCGAAATCGCGCCCTGACGGGAAGACGGCGGCCGGCCTTCGCGGTATCGTTGGCAAAAATGGAAAGGGAGGACCGGATGTCGATCCGCCAAGCCGTTAGTGTCGCTTTTTTTGCCGCATTTCTTCCAACTGTGGTCGCCGCCGAAGAAGCGGTGCAAATCGGTGGCGCTTATGCGCTGCTGAACAAGCCAGCATCACCGCAGGCTGCAGTGATCCTGATTCCGGGGGGCGATGGCAGGATGGAGATTCGCCCGGACGGCAGCTTCGGCAGCCTGCGCGGCAATCAACTGGTCCGGACGCGCCAGGCTTATCTGGGATATGGCGTTGCGACGCTCACCATCGACCTCGGCGTCAATGTCGGTGCGGCGGTCGAGTACATGCGCAAGATCGCCCCCAAGGTGACGATCGTCGGCACCAGCAGGGGAACCCTGCGCGCGGCAAATGGCCTGTCCGCACATCCAAGCGGGCTGGTATTGACGGCGGCCTTCCTGCCGGACGTGCGTGCAAGGGTTGGCTCGGCCTCCGCGCTTCCGCCCACGCTCGTGGTTCAGCACCGCAAGGATTCCTGTCGCCATACGCTGCCGGGAAACGTCGAACCGTTTCAGGCCTGGGGCGGAAGCAAGGTGAAGGTCACATGGATGGATGGCGGGGTGAATGTCGGCGATCCGTGTGAGGCAAAAGCCTATCATGGCTTCAATGGCCTGGACGGTCAGGTCGTCTCCGCCGTTGCCGGCTTCGCCAAGTCGGTGAAGTGATCTGCCGCTGACTACGCGCTTAGTGCGACATCAGTGTCGGCACAGTCATGGTGCCGAGCACGCCCCGCGTGGTGCCGCCCATGATGAATTCTCGCAAACGCGAATGTCCATAGCCACCCATCACGATCATGTTGGCGCCGCTCTTGGCGGCATGGTCCAGGATCGCGGCGGAAACACGCATGCTGCCGGGCTTAATACGCGTCACCTGAGCGTTGACGCCATGACGCTCGAGATGTTTGCCGAGATCGTTGGCCGAGGTCACCGCTGCAGCGGCAAGCTCAGTCCCGACCGTGACAACTTCCACCGCGTTGGCCCGACGCAAAAACGGAATCGCATTTGCGGTGGCGCGTGCGGCATTGCGCCCGCCGTTCCAGCAGACGATCACCCGGTCAAGCCGCATGCCACCGACATACTCGGCAGGGACGACAAGCACGGGACGGCCTGAATTGAACAGCGCACCCTCAACGATCAACTCTTCCGGGCCGACCTTGTCGCGTTCCGATTGGCCGACGATGGCAAGGTCGTAAAGCCGCGCGACCTCGCCGAAGGTGTCGGCGGCGCCGGCGAGCGAGGCCGGCACGAGCCTCGTTTCATGCTTCACGCCCTTGGCCGCGGCCTCAAATTGCTCCACCGCGATTTTCGCCGCCTTTTCGTTTTCTTCTCGCTGCTCCTCGATCACCGACTCCGGGATGCCCCCGCCGACGATGGCCGGCAGTACCGGTTCGTAGGCGAAGGCGACCCCTGCGACATGGGCGTCGAAGGCTTGCGCGATCGAAATGGCATAGGTGGCTGCGGCATCACGTGAGCCGGCCACCATCAGATTGACGACAAGATCCTTCGGCATGCGAACCCTTCCCTAAGGAAGACAGCTTACTTGATTTTACCGTCTGCGGTGAACTGCTTCAAATAGGCCCAGAGATTGTTGACTTCGTTTTCGTTCTTGATGCCCGGAAAGGCCATCTTGGTGCCGGGTATCTTCGCCATCGGGTTCTTGATGTAGTCCTTGAAGGTGGCCTCGTCCCAGGTCAGCCCGGAACCCTTGTTGGCATCGGAGTAGTTGTAATCAGCCGCCGTGCCGGACTTCCGCCCATCGAGACCGTTCAATTCCGGCCCAACCTTGTTCGCCGCGCCATCGCCGACCGCGTGGCAGGGCAGGCACTTCTTGAACGAGGTTTCCCCGGCCGCCACATCTTGCGCCGCAGCGAACGTGGTCGATAACGCAAGGGCGACGAAGGTTATAGCCGGTAGGGTAAGCCGCATATCTGTCTCTCCTGTGAAAATCCGAATAGGGTAGGGTACCGAATGTTTCCTTGGTGCCGACGACGGCGTATGCGGTCTTCGATGCGAAGGATCACGATCCATGTCAATGCAGTATTCGACGCTTCGTTGCAGTTGACCAGTGGGGACACCAGCGGGGAGAAAGGTCGCTCGCGATGAAAATGCCCCAGGCTGATGCCGATATTCTGGCACGGCGCGACCGTATTGTCGGGGCGCTGCGCGCTATCGTGCCCGGCGAGGGCGTTATTCATGCCGAGCGGGAGATGCGTCCCTACGAGTCCGACGGGCTCACCGCCTACCGCCAGCTTCCGATGGTCGTGGTTTTGCCGGAAACGACCGCGCAGGTTGCCGCCGTGCTGCGTTATTGCCACCAGCACGGCATCAAGGTCGTGCCGCGCGGGGCGGGTACTTCGCTGTCGGGGGGGGCGCTGCCTTTGGCGGATGGCGTGCTGCTCGGCATGGCGAAATTCAATCGCATCCGCGAGATCGACTACGAGAACAGGCTGGCGGTGGTGGAGCCCGGCGTGACCAATCTCGCCATCAGCGCCGCGGTAGCGGATGAAGGTTTTTACTACGCGCCCGATCCTTCCTCGCAGATCGCCTGCACCATCGGCGGCAATGTGGCGGAGAATTCCGGCGGCGTGCATTGCCTGAAATACGGAATGACCACGAACAATCTTCTGGGCTGCGAGATGGTGCTGATCACCGGCGAGATCGTCCGCCTGGGCGGACGGCATCTCGACAGCGGCGGTTACGATCTGCTCGGCATCGTCACCGGCTCGGAAGGCTTGCTGGGCATCGTCACGGAAGTGACCGTGCGGCTGCTGAAGAAACCCGAGACGGCCCGGGCGCTGCTGATCGGCTTCCCGACGTCGGAAGATGCCGGCGCCTGCGTCAGCCGCATCATCGGTGTGGGCATCATCCCCGCGGGCATGGAGATGATGGATGCCCCGGCCATCCAGGCCACCGAGGCCTTCGTCCATGCCGGCTACCCGCTCGATGTGGAAGCGTTGCTGATCGTCGAGCTCGATGGCCCGCAGGCGGAGGTCGATCATCTCTGCAGCCGGGTGGAGGCGATCGCGAAGGAATGCCGTTCCGTCACCTGCAAGATTTCGCATTCCGAGGACGAGAGGCTGCTGTTCTGGTCTGGCCGCAAGGCCGCCTTCGGCGCCATGGGACGGATCTCGCCGGACTACGTCTGCATGGATGGCACCATCCCGCGTGCCCAGCTGCCGGCAGTGCTGAATCGCATCAAGGAACTGTCGCGGAAACATGGTCTGCGTGTCGCCAATGTCTTCCATGCTGGCGACGGCAATCTGCATCCGCTGATTCTCTACGATGCCAATCTGCCGGGCCAGCTTGAGCGTGCCGAAGTCTTTGGTGCTGACATCCTGAAGCTTTGTGTGGAGGTCGGCGGTGTGCTCACCGGCGAACATGGCGTCGGCGTGGAGAAGCGCGATCTCATGCCGGTGATGTTCAGCGAGATCGATCTCAATCAACAGCAGCGGCTCAAATGTGCCTTCGACGGCAAGGGCCTGCTCAATCCCGGCAAAGTGTTTCCCACGCTGCACCGCTGCACGGAGCTTGGCCGCATGCATGTCAGCGGCGGGAAAATGCCATTCCCGGACATCCCGAGGTTTTAGTTCCCGCATGTCCAACACAGTCAAACCCCGCAACGCCGGGGAGGTCGAGGAAGCGCTCCGCTGGGCGCTCGACGGCGACAAGGCGCTCGAAGTTGTGGGCGCGGGCTCGAAGCGCGCCATCGGGCGCCCAAGCCAGACCGACATCACGCTCGACCTGTCCGGGCTCACGGGGATCACGCTCTACGAGCCCCAAGAGCTGGTGCTGTCCGCGCGCGCGGGCACACCGATTGCCGAGGTCGAAGCGCTGGTCGCGTCCCATGGCCAGATGCTGGCCTTCGATCCGCTGGATTACGGTCCGGTATTCGGCAAACCCGCAGGTCAGGGAACGCTTGGCGGGGTGCTGGCCGCCAATCTGTCAGGGCCGCGCCGGATCAAGTCAGGCGCTGCGCGCGATCATTTCCTCGGCTTTTCCGCGGTGACGGGCCGCGGTGAAACGATCAAGTCCGGCGGGCGGGTGGTGAAGAACGTCACCGGCTATGACCTGTGCAAACTGATGGCGGGCTCCTGGGGCACGCTCGCCGCCATGACCGACGTGACGATCAAGACGCTGCCGAAGCCGGAAACCGAAGAGACGGTACTGGTGCTCGGCCTCGCCGATGGAGTGGCGATTGCCGCCATGGGCGCGGCCATGGGTTCGTCCTGCGACGTGTCGGGTGCTGCGCATCTGCCGGCGGGGGTAGCGTCTCGGGTGCCCGGCCATTACCACGGCACGGCGGTCACAGCGTTCAGGCTCGAGGGCTTTGAGCCGTCGGTCGCGCATCGTAAAGCCGCTTTGCAACAGATCATGCGCCCCTTCGGTGCACTCGATGCGCTGACCGAATCCAGATCTCACACCTTCTGGCAAAGCTTGCGTGAGGTTGGCCCATTCGCTGCCACGGGCGCGGCTGAGCGGCCGCTGTGGCGGGTTTCCACGGCCCCCAGCAAGGGTGCCGAGGTCGCCAAAGCCATCGTGGAGAAGGCGGGTGCCCAAGTGATTTACGACTGGGCGGGTGGATTGCTCTGGGTCGAATGCCTGCCGTCCTCCGATGCCGGCGCTGCGCTGGTGCAGCGTGCGGTTGCCGCCAACGGCGGTCATGCCACCTTGATCCGGGCGCCTGCTGCGCACCGCGCGGCTGTCGATGTCTTCACGCCCGAAGATGATGGACTTGCCGCACTGAGCCGGCGGGTGAAGGAAAGTTTCGATCCCAAAGGGGTGCTCAATCCCGGGCGCATGTGGGCGGGAGTGTAATGCAAACCAACTTTTCGCTCGCCCAGCTTGCCGACCCGCAATTCGCCGAATCGGAAAAGGTCCTGCGCGCCTGCGTGCATTGCGGCTTCTGCACCGCCACCTGTCCGACCTATGTGCTGCTGAATGACGAACTCGATTCGCCGCGTGGCCGCATTTACCTGATCAAGGAGATGCTGGAGAAGGAACAGCCGGCCACGCGGGAGGTTGTGAAGCACATCGACCGCTGCCTCTCGTGTCTCGCCTGCATGACCACCTGTCCTTCCGGGGTGCATTACATGCACCTTGTCGATCATGCCCGCGAGCATATCGAGAAGACCTACCGTCGGCCGCTGTTCGACCGGCTGTTGCGCAATATCCTCGTGTGGATTCTGCCTCATCCGGAGCGGTTCCGGCTTGCCGTCGGGCTGGGATTGATTGCACGGCCTTTGGCGCCCGTTCTTTCGCTCCTCGGAATGACGCGCATCGCAGCGATGGTGCGGCTGTCGCCGCCGCGGTTGCCGCCGCAGGCGCCGGACCGCAAGCGGCACGTGTTCCCCGCCAAGGGTCAACGCTGGGCGCGGGTCGCCCTGCTCGACGGCTGCGTCAATCCGATTCTCTCTCCCGCGATTAACGATTCGGCGATCCGGGTTTTGAACCGTCACGGCGTTGAGGTGGTTCTGGCGGCGGGCGAAGGATGCTGCGGCTCGCTGACACATCACATGGGTCGTGAGGAGGAAGCGCTCGCCTCCGCGCGCGCCAACATCGATGCCTGGATGACCGAAGTGCCGGACGGTCTCGATGCCATCCTGATCGCCACGTCGGGGTGCGGAACTACCGTAAAAGACTATGGTTTCATGCTTCGAAACGATGCGGCCTATGCCAAAAAAGCCGCGACGATCTCCGCGCTTGCACAAGACATTTCCGAGTTTCTCGGCAAGCTCACGCTGGTGCGCAGTGAGTCACCGAATGGACTCACGGTGGCGTATCACGCAGCGTGTTCGCTACAGCATGGACAGAAAATCACGCACGAACCGAAAGAATTGCTTTCCAAGTGCGGCTTCGTAGTCAAAGATGTGAATGAAGGTCATCTGTGCTGCGGATCGGCGGGGACCTACAACATTCTCCAACCGCAGCTGGCGACCGGATTGCGCGATCGCAAGGTCGCGAATATCGAGTTGCTCAAGCCTGACGTGATCGCCGCCGGCAATATCGGTTGCATCACACAGATCGCGACAGGCACGGGCATTCCGGTGGTGCACACGGTCGAACTCATCGATTGGGCGACTGGCGGGCCTGCACCGGAAGCGTTGCGTACCGAGTGAGTACCGTACGGCGTCCTCTGCCGGCGGAAATTTGCAATCGAGTGCGGCGGCAATCGTTTCGCGGAAGACCCGCTGAAACGAGGCTGAGCGCCCATAGGTAGCGCCAACAGGAGATCACCATGGCAAAGAAGGCGAAGAAGAAGAGCAAGGCGACGAAGAAGACGAAGAAAAAGAAGGCCCCGGCGCGCAAGGCAGCGAAGCGTTCTGGCGCCAAGAAGGCCAGCAAGAAGGCCAGCAAGAAGGCGAGCAAGAAGAAGGTCAGCAAGATGAAGCGCGGCGGCGCCAAGAAGAAGACCGCCGCGAAGAAGGCTGCGCCGAAGAAGAAGGCCGTCAAGCGCCGCAAGCCGAAGGCGAAGCCCGCTCCGGCGCCGGCAGAAACCAGCACGTTCGGTTCGATGATCAGCAACATCAACCCGTTCAGCAGCAACGACGGCTCTGACGGCAGCAAGACCTAAGCTGCGATAACAAGCGCGTGGATGCCTTGCCGCAGGGTGTCCACGCGCTTCGCCGCTTTACACGGCGGAACGGGCCGCGAAAACTCGAGGCACGTCCCGGCCTCAGCCTCCCAAACGAAATCTTCTAAAATCCTGATGAGCGAACCGTGGGATGCACATTCATCCGGGCGGCCCAAAGCGAGTCGGTGACGCTGCCTCGCACCCTGCCGAATGGGTTCCGCCATATGGCGACTCGGATCAGGCGCGCCTTTTGAGGTTCCAGAGGAAGAATATTCCGCGCTTTAGTGCCTAAGCGCGCCCCAGTTCGGAAAAGTTTTCCCCATTTGGCGTCGCATTCTTGTGTCTTTTCTGTCACAGCCCAGCACATTCAATGGCGGTTTATTGTTGAGCGCTCGGATTCGCCTAAAAAGGCAGCAAATGCTGAGTCTTTCAACTTGCTGCAATGCGGTCCCCCTTGTTTAGATTTTGGCGAGATTTGGAGGCGCGCGTTCTGTTTGCGCCATGATTTACAGGAACAGGGGTCAAAAAAATGCGGAAAGTTGTTCTTTCAGTAGTTGCGCTGGTCGGCTTTGCGATGCCGGCAATTGCCGCGGATATGCCGATGAAAGCGGCCAAGGTCGCTGAGCCGGTTTATGTCTCGCCGTGGGATATCGCCTTCGGTACCGCTCTTGCCAGCGACTATGTTCTGCGCGGCATTTCCCAGTCCGACCGCAAGGCGGGCGTTTCTGGCTACGTCGAGCCCCGCTTTAACATCAATCCGAACCTCCAGCTTTACGCCGGTATCGCTGGCTATAGCCTCTGGACCGGTTTTGCTGACGCGGAATACGATATCTACGGCGGTATCCGCCCGACCTTCGGCGCCTTCGCCTTTGATTTCGGCTTCACCTACTACAAATATCCTGGCATCAACCCGCTTCTCATCCCGGTCGGCGAGAGCAATGGCGACTTCGGCGAAGTCTACGCCAAGGTGGCATGGACTGTTAACGACTGGCTGACCCTCGGCGCCAACGGCGTGTACAGCAACAACTTCGCGAACTTCGGCGACAGCTACTTCTGGGTGTCCGGTACCGCGAAGGCAACGTTGCCGTGGAGCATCTTCGCCGGTCAGGGCACCTACATCTCGGGTGAAATTGGTTACCAGGGCTACGAGAATACGCTCGCTCTTGCCTTTGCGACCGACACGACCTTCTGGAACGCCGGCATTGGCTTCACCTACAAGGCTGCCACGCTGGACTTCCGCTACAGCGACACAAGCCTGAGCAAAGCTGAGTGCTTCGCGATGGTCGGCGGCACGAACTACTGCGGTACGACTGGCATCGTGAAGCTCTCGTTCGACACCACCCTGTCGGCGATCAAGTAAGCTTCAAGCCTGACTTCGAGTTGATTACGGCGGCTCCTCTGGAGCCGCCGTTTTTTATTGCGCCGGTGCTTCGACCAGTGTCTCGCGCAGGCGATAGAGGTTTCCGTCCGCCACCAGCGTAAGCCGCCGGTTATGGAATTCGGCCAGCGTCGAGCGGTGGCCGATCGAAACGACGGTGGTGCGTGGCAGACGCTGCTGCAGCAACCGGTAGACATTCGCCTCCGCCGGCTCGTCCAGTGAGGCGGTTGCTTCATCGAGGAACAGATAGTCCGGCGCGTGTAACAATGCCCGCACCACGCCGAGGCGCTGCTGCTCGCCGAGCGAGAGCATGCGGTTCCAATGTCCTTCTTCGCCGAGCCTGTCCGCCATGGCCGGCAGCCCGACGGCGTGCAACGCCTCCTTGATGGTCTCATCGTCGAAGGTTCCCGGTTCGGAGGGATAAGCGATGGCTGAACTCAAACGGGATATCGGAAAATAGGGCCGCTGCGGCAGCAGCATCACCTCGGCCTCTGCGGGGACTGAGATCGTGCCGGAACCGAAGGGCCAGATGCCCGCAATGGCGCGGAACAGCGTCGATTTGCCGGAGCCCGAAGGGCCCGTGACCAGCACGCGATCCCCGGCCTTGATGCTGATACCGTCGGCCTCCACCAGTGGCCTGTCGTTGGGAAGACGCAGCACGAGTTTGCCGATGTCGAGGGAACTTGCTCCGGGTAGCCTTTGTACTTCGACCACCGGCGGCGTCACCGCGGCATCGCGGGCTGCAACCACGGTCTTGTCGAAGCCGTCCAGGCGTTCGATCACCGCCGCACATTCTGCAATTTGAGTGTAGGTCGTGATGAAAAAGGAGAGCGCGCCTTGCACGCTCCCAAAAGCAGATGCCGTCTGCATCATGCCGCCCAGCTGCATGGCGCCGGAGAAATAAGCCGGACTGACCATGATGTACGGAAACACCACGGATGCTTGACGATAGCTGGCAGTGAAGAAGGTCAGCCGTTTTTGCAGCGTCATGATTTGATACCAATTGGCCACCACGCGAGCAAAGCGCTCGAGCAGCCGGTTGGTTTCGGCCTTTTCTCCTTCCAGCAAGCCAATCTGCTCGGAGTTTTCGCGCACGCGCACGAGATTGAAGCGGAAGTCGGCTTCGTAGCGTTGCTGCATGAAGTTGAGGCCCACCAGCTTGCGGCCGATGAAATGCGTAAACACTGTCCCGACCATGGCGTAGATCAGCGCGGCCCAAACCAGATAACCAGGGATCGGCATTTCGCGGCCGAACAGGACGAGGGGTGCATCAGATGAAAGACCCCACAGAATCACGACGAAGGACACCAGCGTGACGATTGAACTGAGCAGACCGATGCCAATCTGCAGCGTTTTGTCGATAAACTGCTGGACGTCTTCAGCGATGCGCTGGTCGGGATTGTCGGCAGCGTCGCCGAGAAGTTGCATGCGATAATGATTGGCTCCGGTCAGCCAATGATCCAGATAGCGCGCCGTCATCCATCGCCGCCAGCTAATCTGGAGCCATTGATTGAGGTAGAGCTGATAGACCGCAAGCAGGATGAAGGCGGCGGCCAGCAGGCAGAAGAACATCAACTCGCTGACGAAGGTCTCCCAGTTGCGATCCTGCAGTGCATTATAAAACCGGTTGTTCCACTGGTTGATCAGCACGTCGATGGCGACCAACGCCAATTCGATGGCGATCACGGACGCCAGGAGCAGCCGCGCTACCCAGCGCTCCTCCGATCGGAAATATGGCGCCGCCAGCCGCCAAATGATGGCGAGGTTGGAAATAATCCGTCTCACGCGGTGTTCTCCTGTTCAACCATGAATTCGCGCATGGGCCTGCGCGCCTCGGGTAAATCGGGCGTTTCTCCGGGAACGGTTTGCAAGTGGCGGAAGATGACTACGCCTAACGTCGATGATGCCAAGTATTGAACATCACTTGTGAAATACCAGCAATCCGGCCAGACTACGAACAACGCCGGTTTATGGCGAAGCAATTGGACGTCTGAAACGTCCGTCATTCTGCAAATGCAGATCGGGAGGGAAAAATGAAATCCGATAAGTCGAAGTCTATGACGAGCCGTCGTAAATTCCTGCGTAACGCGGGCGTGGCTGCGGCCGGTGCGGTTGTCCTGGCGCCAAACGTTGTCAAGGCTCAGGGGCCTATCAGCATGCGCTGGCAGAGCACCTGGCCGTCGAAGGATATCTTCCACGAATACGCGCTCGACTTCGCCAAGAAGGTCAACGACATGACCGGTGGCGATCTGAAGATAGAGGTGTTGCCCGCCGGCGCAGTGGTGCCGGCCTTCGGCCTGCTTGATGCGGTTTCCAAGGGAACGCTCGACGGCGGCCACGGCGTGATAGTCTATCACTACGGCAAGCAGACCGCTTTGGCGCTGTGGGGATCGGGCCCCGGCTGGGGCATGGATGCCAACATGCTGCTGTCCTGGCACAAATACGGTGGCGGCAAGGAACTGCTTGAGAAGCTCTACACTTCGGTCGGCGCGAATGTCGTTTCATTCCCGTATGGCCCGATGCCAACCCAGCCGCTCGGCTGGTTCAAGAAGCCGGTCACCAGCGCCGACGACTTCAAAGGCCTGAAATACCGCACCGTTGGCATCTCCATTGATGTCTTCACCGGGATGGGTGCAGCAGTGAATGCATTGCCTGGTGGCGAAATCGTTTCCGCCATGGACCGTGGCTTGCTCGATGCCGCGGAATTCAACAACGCCTCCTCGGACAAGGCGCTCGGCTTCCCCGACGTTTCGAAGGTTTGCATGCTGCAGAGCTATCATCAGAACGCCGAGCAGTTTGAGATCACTTTCAACAAGGACAAATACAACGCTTTGCCGGAAAAGATTCGCGCCATCATCGCCAACGCGGTGGAGGCGGCGTCACAGGACATGGCGTGGAAAGCATTCGACCGCTACTCGAAGGACTATGTCGAGATGCAGACGAAGGATAACGTCAAGTTCTACAAGACGCCGGACTCGATTCTGAAAAAACAGCTCGAGATCTACGACGAGGTGGTGAAAAAGAAATCGGCGGAAAATCCCTTGTTCAAGGAGATCGTGCAGTCGCAGATCGTTTTCGCCAAGCGAGTGACGCAATGGGAGCAGGACACCGTGGTGCCCCGACGCATGGCATTTGATCACTACTTCGGAGCCAACGGCGCGGCTTCAAAAATCTAAGGATAATTGGACTTTGCAAAGCACCATTCGGCGTTACAACCGGATGGTGCTTTGTTATTCTCGTTTCCCGTGTCCCGGTACGCACCAATGAACGCTCAGCGCATCCTCTACGCGATCGACGGCATTAGCACCTGGGTGGGCAAGGCAGCGGCCTGGCTTATCATCGGATTGATGCTGATGGTGGTTACGGAGGTCTTCAAGCGCTACATCATGAACATGCCGACTGCGTGGATCTTTGACGCGGAGAATATGCTCTACGGCACCCTGTTCATGATGTGCGGCGCGTATACGCTGGCGCAGAACGCGCACGTGCGTGGCGACTTCCTCTACAGCTCGATGCGGCCGCGCACGCAGGCCACGCTGGATATCATTCTCTATGTCGTGTTTTTCGTGCCCGGTATTGCCGCGCTGATTTACGCCGGCGCCGATTACGCCGGGGATTCCTGGCGCATCGCCGAACATTCCAATGTCACGGCCGACGGGCCGCCGGTATATCACTTCAAGACCGTCATACCGATCGCCGGCGCGATGGTGATGCTGCAGGGGCTTGCGGAAATCATGCGCTGCGTCGTCTGCCTGAAAACCGGGGAGTGGCCGGCGCGATTGAAGGACGTTGCCGAGACCGACGTCATTGAAGAGCAGTTGGCCCACAGCGAGTACGTGGATGAAGAGGACCGCAAGCGCGCGATCGCAGGTGCGCAGAAAATCGATGAGACCGCGCGGCAGCGCGGCATGGGTTCAGAGTTGCAATCATGAGCGATCCCGCCCTCGGCCTGTTGATGTTGGGACTCATCGTGGTCGTAATCATGATGGGATTTCCTACCGCCTTCACTCTGATGGGGTTGGGCATCTTTTTCGGTTTTATCGCTTTCTATGTTCCCGGCGAATCCTGGATTCATAACCGCGTCTTTGATCTGATGGTTCAGCGCACTTACGGTGCCATGACCAACGACGTGCTGATCTCGATCCCGTTATTTGTCTTAATGGGATATGTGATGGAGCGCGGTGCGCTCGTCGACAAGATGTTTTATTCGATCCAGCTTGCCTTCCGCCGGGTGCCGGCTTCGCTCGCGGTGGCGACGCTGATCGTCTGCACTTTCTGGGGCATCGCTTCCGGTCTTGTCGGTGCCGTTGTCGTGCTGATGGGTGTGATCGCCTTCAACCCGATGCTGCGCGCAGGCTATGACGTGAAGCTCGCGGCTGGCGTTATCACCGCGGGTGGCACGCTCGGCATCCTGATCCCTCCTTCGGTGATGATCATCGTCTATGCGGCGGTGGCGGGGCAGTCGGTGGTCAAGCTTTACGCCGCGGCAATGTTTCCTGGTTTCTTCCTGGCTTTCCTCTACCTCGTCTACATCATCGGCTGGGCGCTGATTAATCCGAAGATCGCGCCGCCCTTGCCGGAAGAACAGACTCGGGTTCCTGTGCCCGCCTGGCTGCAGAAAATGCAGGAGCTTTATTCCCGCAATGCCGTGATAGCTTTCGCTTCCGCGCTGTTCTCGCCGGGAAAAGCACTGCGGCTCGATGCAGAGGGCAAGCCCGTCACCTATTGGACGCTGATCTCGAATCTAGCTTACGCACTGGTCCCTCTCGCGCTGCTCGTGCTGACGCTGTGGGGCATCTGGTGGTACGTCGTCATCCATCAACAGGTGGTGGAAGCCGTTGCTCCGGAAGGTCTGCAGCAGCTTGGTGGAGGATTTTCGCAAGCCCCGGCAGCTCCCGCAGCGAGCGGCCCGGCGACCGGTTTCTATGTTACCTACGGGATTATCGTCGCCTTGGTGGCGCTTGTTATGGCCCGCTACTATTCGCGCATCGATGCGTCCCGGCTGGTGGTCATCAAGCTCCTCACCTCGTCGGTGATGCCGCTTGGCATCCTCACCATCATCGTGCTGGCAGTCATTCTGTTCGGTATTACGACGGCGACCGAGTCTGCGGCGGTGGGGGCGGCAGGTGCCTTTCTCCTGGCTTTCCACGCGCGCACGCTGGACTGGAAGCGAACAAAGGAAGCGGTGTTTCTGACGGCGAAGACAACGGCCATGGTGTGCTGGCTGTTTGTCGGGTCCGCAATTTTCTCAGGCGTTTTCGCCATTCTTGGCGGTCAGGCGTTGCTTGAGCATTGGGTGCTGTCCTTCGACCTGACTCCCGTTCAGTTCATGCTTCTGTCGCAGGCGATCATCTTCGTTCTGGGCTGGCCGCTGGAGTGGACGGAGATCATCATCATCTTCGTGCCGATCTTCCTGCCGCTGTTGAAGCATTTCAACATCGACCCGATCCTGTGGGGCGTACTGGTGTTCGTGAATTTGCAGGCCGCATTCCTCTCACCGCCCGTGGCGATGTCGGCCTTTTACCTCAAGGGTGTCGCGCCGAAGCACGTCACGCTCAACCAGATATTTGCCGGTATGATGCCCTATATGCTGGTGGTCATTCTCTGCATGATCATCATGTATATCTGGCCCGGGATGACGCTGTGGCTGCCGAATTATCTCTACGGCAACTGACATGATCGCTGTCGCGGCAATAAAAAAGGCCGCACGCGCGGCCTTTTTCTTGCTTGAGGTGACGTGAGCGTTACGCCTTGGGCGGGGTACCGACGTTTTCCTTGAGGAAGGCCAGCGTGCGGCCCCAGGCGATGGTGGCCTGCTCCTTGTTGTAGCGTTCGCCGCTCGTGTCATTGTTGAAGGCGTGCTGTGTGCCCGGATAGGTGTACATCGTGAACTTCTTGTTGTTCGCCTCCAGCGCCGCCTTAAAGGCCGCCGTGCCGCCATTCACGCCGTCATCCTTCTCCGCGTAGTGCTCAAGGAGCGGGGCCTTGATGGCGGGCACTTTGTCCGCCGAGATAGCGCGCCCATAGTAAGCCACGGCCGCGTCAAGTTCGGGGCTTGCCGCGGCAAGGCGATTCATCATCGCGCCGCCCCAGCAGAAGCCCACCGCGCCCACTTTGCCGGCGGACTCAGCATGCTTTTCCAGGAAAGCCACAGCGGCGACCGCCTGCTTCTCGGTTTCGTCGAGGTTGAGCTTGCCAATCATGTCGCGTCCCTTGTCCTCGTCTTCCGGTGTGCCGCCGGAGGTGGACAGGAAGTCGACCGCGTAAGCCAGGAACCCTTCGAGCGCGAGCCTGCGCGCGACGTCCTTGATATGCGGGTTCATGCCGCGGTTCTCGTGGATGACGACGACCGCCGGGCGTTTGCCCTTTTCCTTCAGCCGCACCAGATAGCCCGAGACCTTGCCGCCCGGTGCGTCGAAGCTGACGATCTCGCTGACCAGCCGCGGATCGTTTGCCGGGACGGTTTCAGCCAGAGCGTAATTGTTCTGCAACATCGGCAAGATTGCCGTAGCAGCCGCGGTCGAGCCGGCCATGATGCCGAGCCGGTCCATGAAATCGCGCCGGTTGATGAAACCGTGCGTGAAGCTGTCGTAAAGATCGATAATCCGTTGGTCCATGACATTTCCTCCGAGTGATGATTTCTTGGTTAGAACTTGATCATGTCAAAACGTGTCAGCGTCGTTTGTGCCGACACGCCAGGCGCCTTCGCAAACAACCAGGCAACAGCCGCTTCAGCAAACATGCTTTCCGAGGATGCGCCGTCGACGGGGAGAACCACCTTGAATTGCCGGAACGCGGCCTCGCTGCCGGTATAGAGGACGGCGCCTTGTGCTGAGGTGCCGACCGGGATCACAGTAGTAACTCCCTTGTCCTTCAGAATCTTTTCCAGATCCGTGCGGACGAACTTGTTGGCGACGGTGCCGGTCAGAACGGTTTCGCCTTCCTTAGGAGCCAACGGAGGGAGGATGTCGGCCACGCCACCCGATCCAGCGACAGTGTGGATGATCGTGACGCCCTTGCCTCGGGCGTCATTGAGAAATTTTTCAATAACCGGAACCGACGCGACACAGCGCGGCCGCCTCTCCGCGTTGCACGAGCCTTTGACCACGTCCATCACAATGAGAGCAGTCGTTTTCGGATCGATCGTCGCCGGTTTCAATTCCGGTGCAGCCTCGGGTTTGATGCTCGCCCATTCGTCGATGATCGTCGCTGCGTTAGCAGCAGGAAGGTTTGCAATCGTGGCCAGGCCAAAAATCCCCGCCCAAACAAAATTCATCTTCATATTTTCCTCCATATTTTTTTGGGTGCTTGCAAGCAGACTAACATGCCGCTTGCGGTATGTATTCCCGCCCGGGACGGCACGTCGTCGCAACATGATCGTGCGGCGGTGTAGGCTACCGCCGCACGATTGGAACGCGTTCGATCTGCCGTTTAGTTCAGCAGTTCAATATAGCCCATCCGGGCGTTGCGAGAGACGCCGCTCCAGAAGATCCGGTTCGAATTGTTCGGATCGACTTCGATGCGGCGTACATCGGTTTCAGCTTGGGGCAATGCCAGTTCGAGCCATTCCTTCGTCTTGGGATTGAACCGGGCGATCTTGTCGACCCGGTGAAGGGTGATCCAGAGATTTCCGGTCTTGCGGTCCACAGTAATGGCATAGGCGCCGTTCAGGGGCGTCGGCGGATCGAAAACAGTCATATCCGCCGTGCTCTGGTTGATTTTGACCAGCTTGCCGGCCTGCCACAGAGCAACCCAGACATCGCCGGTATTGTCGGTTGCCATGCGGCGCGGGAACAGCGTGCCGTCGCCGGGGAGCTTGAACTCGTCAGTCTCTCCCGTCTTGATGTCGGCTCGCGCCATTGCGCCGGTGCGTTGCAATGCCATCCAGCCGCGACCGTCGCCAGCAACCGAGATGCCGTAACCTCCAGGGTTCTGCTTGGTCTTGTTCCAGGTCGGCGTCACAAATTGATCCCACTTTCCAGTGGCGGGATCGTAGCGTCGCATGGCGCCAGGGCCGGAGCCCCAGACGGAGCCATCAGGAGATAGCGCAAGACTATTGCTGTTGGCGCGGCCAAGCATGGAGGCGGGGAAAGGTACGCTCTCCCACTTCTCAGCCTTGATGTCGTAGCGGATCCAGCGCTTGTCGTTCGGATCCGGCACCCACATGATGCCTTCCTTACTGATCTGAAGATTGCCTGGTCGTGCCTTGTCGGACTTGATCAGCGGCGGAGAGAGTTCGGAATAGGTATATTTGTCCGGATCGAAGCGGCTGATGACGCCGCCGAGCCGTTGGTTCGACCAGGCGATGCCCCAGGGATCGACAGCAACGTCATGTGGCTCGACGCGTGGGTTCGGCAAATCATATTGAACGACCCGGTATTTCCGAGCCTCGCCCTGCATGAGCTGATGCGGGAAGCGGCTGTTGACGTCCGGCGTGGGCATCGGCTTCCAGACGGTGGAGAAATAGCTGATCAGCGTTTCGGCGTCCTTTTCCTCCAGGTCCGGCATGCCGGCTTCTTTCATGTTCTTGCGCATTTCCGTGACGAGCTCGTGCCAGCGTTCATGCGTGCCGCCGAGTCCCGCCCAGTTTTCCTGGCTATGGCAGGAGACGCATCGGGTTTCCGCGATCTCCTTGCCGGGGCCTTCCGGCAGCGTCATCGTAGCTGCAACTTCCGGCGGCAGACGACGTGGCCACGCGGGAGCCAGATCGTCAGCGCGTTTATCTGTGAGCGCGAGGTCAACTTTTGCCGAACCATTTTCCGGCACCGCGACGGAAGGAGCCACCTTGCTCTGCAAGTCTCCACCGACGCTCTGAACCTCATAATTTCCGCCGGGCAGATCCTTAGCGCTGAATGTGCCGCCGTCCTGGCTGATGACCATGAACCCGAGACGCTTGTCGGCGTTCTTCAATCTGACGAAAGCGCCGGCTACCGGTTTTCCGGATGCATCCTTGACGGTGCCTTCCAGAACGCCATGATAAATGTCTCCCGCGCGCACAGGCGCCGCGGTGGCAAGCAGCGCGGCTGTCGCCAGGCCTAGAAACGCGTGATTTTTTATTTTGATCATTGTCGCTCCTCCCTAGAAAGTTTTGAAGGTAGAAGATTACACCGGCTATCTCCGGTTGTAAGGGGTGTATCCCCTTGCGGGCATGGAAATATCTTTCAAATCTTTGGGAAAAGGGCCCCGGGATGTTGACCCAAGACGCGTGATTGGGTCGAAAGGGGGTGGCAGGGGTGCGCAAGTGCGATTGGCGGGTGGAGTGGGGATGCGGTCTTTCAATTCAAAATCTGTTTGGTGCCGGGTGCTTTGCACCGGGATCGCATGTGTTGGGCTGGTCTCCGCGTTGCCTGATCGCCGGGCGGTTGCGGCGGAAAGCTTTCCCTTTGACGAAGAACTGCTGCTCGATGCCAAACCGATGCGCGGCTCCAAGCGGATTCCGACATTGGATATCCGGGCGGACGGCGCCGTCATGATCGATCTGTGGTGCAACAGTGTGCAGGGTCAGCTTGTGGTGGCGGACAACACCATCACCGTGCTGACGGGTCCGAAGACGAACCAGGCCTGCACACCGGAGCGCGAGCAGGGCGACGCGGACTTGCTGTCTGCACTTGAGCAGGTGACGACCTGGCGTCGCGACGGCAACGGTGTCGTTCTGATGGGCCCCCAGAACCTGCGCTTCTACCGCGCAACCAACTAGTTCTGCCAGTTGGGCAGCACTTCTCATTTCGCTCCATTCGTGGGATGTAGGGGCACATCCTGAACACCAGCGCCGGAGGCCCCATGAGCGTCACTGATATTGCTTCGAAAAAGAACTCCGGGGCTTCTCCCATCCCGCAATTGGCGCTGGAACTCGCGGCCGCCACCCGGATGCTCGAGGCGGAAGATATCCTGGATTACAGCGGCCATATCTCCTGCCGCATTCCGGGGCGCGACGACGCCTTCATGATCCAGATCGGCTCGACCTCGCGCCAGGAACTCGGCCCGGCCGACATCCTGATCGTCGACTACGACTGCAACGTGCTCGAGGGTGAAGGCAAGCCGCCGAGCGAAACCGTCATCCATGCGGAAATTCTCAAGGCCCGCCCTGACGTCAACTCGGTGATCCACTGCCACATGGATCTCGCCATCGCCTTCACCATGATGGAAGGCGTCAAGATGCTGCCGATGCGCGCGCGTGCATCGCGCTGGAAGAGCGGCATCCCGACCCATCCGGATCCGAGCCACATCAAACTGGTCGAGCAGGCCGTCGATCTCGCCAACACACTTGGCCCGCACCACGTCGCGCTGATGCGCGCCCATGGCCTGGTGATGACGGCGGAAAGCGTCCGTCATCTTTACATCGATGCGATCCACTTCAAGGAAAATGCGCTGGCGCAACTGCAGGTGCTGCAGTCCGGCGCCAAGCCGGTGCCCCTGACCGAGGAAGAGATCGAGGCGATCGAGCTCATGGAAATGCGCGACTGGCACGCCAAGAAGTTGTGGAACTACTACATCCGCAAGGGCTTCAAGGAAGGCCAGCTCGATCCGGAATGGCAAGCCGCGCTGACGCCGACCAAGGAATCGATGAAGCGCGAGAAGATGTTCGACGACAAGGTTCTCGCCAAGATGAAGCGCTGAGCGCTTTCGTTCAGGTAAACAAAAAGGGCGCGGTTTGCACCGCGCCCTTTTTTATTTGCTGAGAGAGGGGCTTAGAAGCCGCCCATTCCCCCCATGCCGCCCATTCCGCCGCCCATCGGAGGCATGCCACCGCCGCCGTCGCTCTTCGGCACTTCGGCGACCATCGCTTCAGTGGTCACGAGCAGGCCGGCGATCGAAGCCGCATCCTGCAGCGCGGTACGCACAACCTTGGCCGGATCGATAATGCCGGCTTCGACCATGTCGACATACTCTTCGGTCTGGGCATTGAAGCCGAAGGTCTCCGACTTGTTGTCGCCGATCTTGCCGACAACGATCGATCCCTCGACGCCCGAGTTCTCGGCAATCTGCCGGATCGGAGCTTCCAGCGCCTTCAGCACGATGTTGATGCCGGCCTGGACGTCGGCATTGTCGTTGACGATGCGGCCGACGGCCTTCTTGGCGCGCAGCAGCGCAACTCCGCCGCCGGGCACGATACCTTCTTCAACGGCAGCGCGGGTGGCGTTGAGCGCGTCTTCGACGCGATCCTTCTTTTCCTTCACTTCGACTTCGGTCGCGCCGCCGACGCGGATCACCGCAACGCCGCCTGCCAGCTTGGCGAGACGTTCCTGCAGCTTCTCCTTGTCGTAGTCCGAGGTGGTCTCCTCGATCTGCGCCTTGATCTGGCCAACGCGGGCTTCGATTTCCTTGCGCTTGCCGGCACCGCCGACGATCGTGGTCTTTTCCTTCTCGATCAGGACCTTCTTGGCCTTGCCGAGCATATCCACGGTCACGTTTTCGAGCTTGATGCCGAGGTCTTCGGAAACCAGCTGACCGCCGGTCAGGATGGCGATGTCTTCCAGCATGGCCTTGCGGCGATCGCCGAAGCCCGGAGCCTTCACCGCTACGACCTTCAGGCCGCCACGCAACTTGTTGACCACGAGCGTGGCGAGGGCTTCGCCTTCAATGTCTTCCGCGATGATGACAAGCGGTTTGCCCGACTGCACCACAGCTTCAAGCACCGGCAGCATCGACTGCAAGCTGGAGAGCTTCTTCTCGTGCAGGAGGATGTAGGCATCCTCCATCTCCGCCAGCATCTTTTCTGCGTTGGTGATGAAGTACGGCGAGAGGTAGCCACGGTCGAACTGCATGCCTTCGACCACTTCGAGCTCGGTATCGAGCGACTTGGCTTCTTCAACCGTAATGACGCCTTCGTTGCCGACCTTCTGCATCGCGCCGGCGATCATCTTTCCGATCGAAGCATCGCCGTTGGCGGAGATGGTGCCGACCTGGGCGATTTCGGCCGAGGAGACGACCTTCTTGGCGCGCTTCTCGATATCCTTCACGACGGCGGTGACGGCGATATTGATGCCGCGTTTGAGGTCCATCGGGTTCATGCCGGCGGCAACCGACTTGGCGCCTTCGCGCACGATCGCCTGGGCGAGGACCGTGGCGGTCGTGGTGCCGTCGCCCGCCATGTCATTGGTCCGGGAGGCGACTTCGCGCACCATCTGCGCGCCCATGTTCTCGAACTTGTCCTCGAGCTCGATCTCCTTGGCGACGGTGACGCCGTCCTTGGTGATGCGCGGAGCGCCGAAGCTCTTGTCGATGATGACGTTGCGGCCCTTCGGGCCGAGCGTGACCTTCACCGCGTTGGCGAGGATATCGACGCCGCGTAACATCCTGTCACGCGCGTCAGTGGAAAATTTTACGTCCTTGGCAGCCATTGGAATCTACTCCGGTTGAATTCTTCGAAGGAGGTGAGCGTCAGATGACGCCCATGATGTCGGACTCTTTCATGATGAGGAGCTCTTCGCCGTCGAGCTTCACTTCGGTGCCGGACCATTTGCCGAACAGCACCTTGTCGCCGACCTTGACGTCGATCGGGATCAGCTTGCCGGCTTCGTCGCGGCCACCGGGGCCGACGGCGGTGATCTGCCCCTGCTGCGGCTTCTCCTGGGCGCTGTCCGGAATGATGATGCCGCCCTTGGTCTTCTCTTCGGACTGTAGGCGGCGCACGACCACGCGGTCATGCAGGGGACGAAACTGGGTCTTGGCCATGGCTTCCTCGTCGGCGCGATGCGCACGGGTTGATGACGGAATGCGTCGATCTGATGGGGTCTTAGCAGTCCACAACGGAGAGTGCCAAGACGCGACGGAGATAGGGCTTGGGGTGTGGGCTGTCAAGATTGCGCCACTCTGCCTTGCGAGTGTCAAACCTATCCGCCTCAGTACTTAAGGTGGAACCACGCAAAGCGACTTGCGCTGTCCGCCGCAGGCTAGCAAAGTCGCATTTCCTTTTCTTCGGAGAGTTTTATGCGCCGAGCCTGTCCGCGCCCTGCCATTGCTGCATCTGTGGCCCTTATTGCGGCGCTGCTTGCCGGTTGCGCCACGTCCACGGGGCCAGGAGGGCCTGCCGAGCCGATGGCCCCCGCTATGGTGCCCTCGCTGCCGCCGAGCTTCCCGCCGCAGGAACTGGTCGGCCGCTGGGGTTTCGCCGCCTATCACCGTCCGGAGGATCGGGCGCGCACCGAAACGGCGGCGCGGGGTCAGTGCAAGCAGCCTTACGTCATCAGCGCGGGACCGTCCGGCGGCATCATCATGCATCTGGCGGATCAGACGCAGCCGCAGGAGCTCAGGGTCAAGGGTGCGCCGGGCGGCAAAAACTACATCGGCCCGGAGGGTGAGCCCGGCGGAATGCAGGACCGCGAGGTGGTGCTGTTCGACGGTCGCGTCCTGATCACCAAGTGGATGGATCCGGAGATTGCCGGCCGCTACGGCAACGGCATTTACGTCCGCTGCGCCCCGCGCGCCTGAGGATCAGCCCATGAGCACTGTAATCTGGCACAACCCGAAATGTTCGACCTCGCGCAAGGTGCTGGACATGATCCGCGCCAAAGGCGTCGAGCCGACCGTCATCGATTATCAGAAGACGCCGCCCAGCAAGGCGGAGATCAATGCGGCGCTGAAGGCCATGGGCATGAAGCCGCGCGATCTGCTGCGCCGGAAGAACACGCCCTATGACGACCTTGGTCTCGACGACCCGAAACTCAGCGATGCCGAACTGGTCGATGCCATGGCGGAACACCCGCTGCTGATGGAGCGGCCGGTGGTGCACACCAAGAAAGGCACGCGTCTCTGCCGGCCGGTGGAACGGCTGCAGGAGATTTTGTGAACGAGGGGCAGCGGCCGGTTCCCGTTCCCCTTCCGCTCGCTGTCTCGGAGCGTGAAGGCCTGGTTGCAGCGCTCGCCAAAGCGGGCCTTTCGACCCAAGAAATCAATACCGAGAGCGCGTTGTTCTGGCGTTTTGAACAGGACGATGGACCGGTCGGGTTCGGCGGGCTTGAGATTTTTGGCGACCACGCGCTGTTGCGTTCGGTGGTCACGCTGCCGCCGGTGCGTAACCGCGGGATCGGCGCCCATATCGTGGCTCTCATGGAAACCGAAGCCAGGATCCGCGGCTGCCGCACGGTCTGGCTTGCGACCGACGACGCAACGGATTTCTTCGCGCGTCTTGGCTATCACGCCTGCCCCCGTTCGGAAGCGCCAAAACCGATCCGTGACGCGGCAGCCTTCCAGGACGACGCAGAAGCAGCGATGATGAAGCGGATGGACTAAGGCGCCGGTGTTCCGATTTCGAATTTCGGCCACCGGACGAACCGCCGACTAGCCGCGTGCGAACATCTCGTCGATTTCTTTTTGCGATACGCATCCGCGATCGCCTTCCAGCTTCGGACCATTCACCAGCTTCGGATACTGGGCGAGCTCCGCTTTTGCCGCGGGCTTAACATCGACGAATTCTTCCATCCCGCCCCAGATCTGCATCAGGCGCAGGATATGCTCCTCGATGAATTTCAAGGCGGCGGTGACTTTTGTGATGCGCTGGCCCGCGAGGTCCTGGAAGTTGCAGGCTTCGATGATGCTGGTGACCTGATCGAGAATATCGCGCGCAAGATCCTGATCCTGGATGTTCTTGATCGAGGCGGACAGCATTTTGGCGGCGTCTTCGATTTCCTCGCCGGCTTGCAGGATGCGATGCGTCGCGCTTTCGCTCCCGCCGAAGACCGCGCTGAGTTCCCGTGTGATGCGCCCCATTTCCGGGTTGGTGAAGCTCGTCAGCACCAGTGCAGCGATCTCCTGCTTGGTGTGCTGGACCGCTTCATAGACCGAGCCAAGTTCGCTCGTGAAAGCGACGGCTTTGTCTTCGAGAGATAGCGGCACCTCGCGCGCGAGGATGGCTTCGCGCAGAGCGCGCAATTCGGTCATGATTTCGGCGTGACGCAGCGCGGCTTCGGTCTCGGGATCGGCCGCCATGGGCGAAACGCGAAAGCCGCCAAGCTCTTCGATGCGAAAAACGTCTCGCCGCTTGGGCATTGTGCTTAGCCGCTGCTGTGAAAGAACGAACTTCGTTGTAGCGAGGACGACTTAATGCCCGGTTCATGCTGAGAGTAACGGAGGCTTAACCATAAGCGCCCGGTTTCATCGAAAATAAACCGTATCCGTTCGAACGGCTTGAGCGGGGACAGGGCGAACGCCGCTTTTAACCAATCGGTCGATTCAGGCCTGTATCCATAGGTTGCAGCGGGCTGTGTGTTGGTCCGCGTCGTAACGGCGATCAGTTCAGAGTACGTCGATGCAACGCTCACTCGTCATGACGCTCTTGTTGAGCGTAGCGGGGATAGTCCCGGCCCTGGCACAGCCAATGCCGCCGAACGGCTATTACTATGCGCAGGCTTCAGCCGCGCAGCCGCAACCTTATTACCAGCCGCAAGTCGTGGTGGCGCAGGCGCCTTACCCGCAGCAGCAATATGCCCAGCGGCAATATGCACAGCCGCAGCCTGCCGAGCCTGCGCGGGGCGGCATGGGTGGCGGCTTCATTGAATTCATTTTCAACGGCGGGCAAACGCGCCCGGGTCGCGGGTCGCAACAACAGCCCGCGCCGCAAGCGGGAGTTCAGCAGCCTTACGTTCCAGGCCAGCAGTCTTATGTCCCGGCGCAACCGATGTATGGCCAGCCTGCGCAGGTGATGCAGGCCTCGCTGCCGCCGGCGCGGCAGCAAATGGATCCGCGATACCTGAAACAGGTCGTCGAATATCGTGGCAGGGAAGCGCCTGGCACCATCGTTATCAACACGCCCGACAAGTTTCTCTATCTGGTTCAGGAAGACGGCAAGGCGCTGCGCTACGGCATCGGCGTCGGACGTCCCGGCTTTACCTGGGCGGGGAGGCATGAAGTCACTGCAAAGAAAGAATGGCCCGATTGGCGGCCGCCGAAGGAAATGCTCGAACGCCGTCCCGAACTGCCGCATTACATGGCGGGCGGACCGGAAAATCCGCTGGGCGCGCGGGCGATGTATCTCGGATCGACGCTCTACCGCATCCACGGCTCGAACGAGCCCTGGACAATCGGCACGGAGGTATCCTCCGGCTGCATCCGCATGCGCAATGAGGACGTGATCGATCTCTATGACCGCGTGAACGTCGGCGCCAAGGTCACGGTGATTTAGAGCGCAATCCGGCGAAGTGGGAACCGGTTCGCCTTAAGATTGCGCGACAAACTAAGAATCTAGGGTCTGATCCGATTTAATCTGATCGGATCAGACCCTAGACTTGTCCGAAGTGCTTGAAAACGCGGCTCCGGCCGGGTGAGCAATTTTGCTCAGTTCGCCTGACGTACCGTCCCATAGTGTAGTCGGGGCCGGAGAGGGGAGTTCCGCTCGACGCGCGCATCTGGCGCGATCAATTCCTGGATTGTTTCTTCAGCAGAAGCGCCGCTTC
>CANKHA010000005.1 GCA_947481685.1 Bradyrhizobiaceae bacterium | reverse complement strand
GCCGGCCGCATTCGAGCCTTGACGACGCCACACCCGATCAAGCCTACTTCAACCCGCTGCCAATCCGCT
Organism: Bradyrhizobiaceae bacterium; assembly: GCA_947481685.1. Taxonomy (GTDB): domain Bacteria; phylum Pseudomonadota; class Alphaproteobacteria; order Rhizobiales; family Xanthobacteraceae; genus CANKHA01. Next base: position 146,541 of record CANKHA010000005.1, on the reverse strand, counting down.
TGGCAGCCTAACCCCGGCAGACGCTCCACTTATCGACGCGGAGAATCTGTTCAGACAACCGGGACCAGCTCTGAGAGTCCACCCAGCGGCGCTACTGATTACAGGGGGCTTCGGCCCCCTTTTCCTTTGCGACTCTCAGCGGCAATCCTGGTGGCTGAATAAGCCCCTATTCAGAATCGCTGCCGTTGGTACAAAGCGAGACCGAACTAGCGCCCGATCTGCCGAAAGGGTAGCAAAGCGGTAGCAAACGGCCTGCCGGTGGCATTCAGCCGATGCAGGAAACCAAGCATTTCAGGGCTTGGAAGGGTGGCCGAGTGGTTTAAGGCAGCGGTCTTGAAAACCGCCGTGGGTGCAAGCCCACCGTGGGTTCGAATCCCACCCCTTCCGCCAGACCTGCGGCTGTGTACTTAATCGCACCTTCGAACTTGCGTGCCTGCCACAAGTTTTCCCACGCGCATGTCTGGCGCGCGAGAAGGGAGAAGCGCTCCAGGGAGATTTCACCGATGAATCAGCATCCGCGTTTCGCGTGCCTCGCCTCAGCTGTCGGGATTGCCGCCTCGCTTGCTCTCTTGCCGGCCGCAGCGGCCGCTGCCGAGTTGAAGCTGTTTGGCGTCGCGCCGGTACGCACGAGCATCGCCGGGCTGTCTGCGATGTACCAGGCCACCGGACGGGAACTGACATCGACCGTTGTGGCTTCCGACATCGTCGAAAAGAGCCTGGCGGGCAAAACCTTCGATGTCATGGTGCTGTCATCGCCCGAGATGGACGAGCAGCAAAAGCTTGGCCGCATCCAGGGCGGCAGCCGGGTCAGGCTAGCGCGGGTCGGTATCGGTCTCGCAATGCAGGAGGGGGCGGCAAAGCCCGACATTTCCACCCCGGAGAAATTCCGCGAAGCGATGCTCGCGGCGAAATCGATCGCCTATCGCCGCATCGACGAAAGCTTTCTCTCCGGTGCCCTGGCCGAACGGATCCTCGCCAGCACCGGAATCCTCGACACCATCCGGCCGAAGATCAAGATCATGAACCTCGGGGCTTCCAAGGAGGCGATCCGCAAGGGCGAGATCCAATACGGCTTCTACAATATCAGTGAGGTGGCGAGCCCGGGCGTGGTGCTAGCCGGGCCGGTGCCAGAGCCGCTGCAGCTCTATTCCACTTTCGAGGCGGCATTGACGACAGACGTCGCCGCGCTGGACGAGGCCAAAGACTTTCTGAAATTTGTCGCCGGGCCTGCCGCAAGACCTGTCTGGGACAAAGCAGGCTTCGAGAAGATTCCCTAATCGAACGGCAGGAACGGCCCGCCATAGAAGCGGCATTCGCGCTGACAGAACCGGTCGCAGGCTGCATTCTGGGCCATGCAATTTCCCGAAGTATCGCCCTGAAGGCAGGTCTGGTGATGACGGCCGCAATCCTGCGCGCAACCGCGCCAGCAGGCATCGCCGGCCCAGACCAGTTCCGCGGCCGGGCTGCGGGGAATGACCCGATAGACGGTCGCGGGCGCAGCGGCGGACTTGCTCCAGACGCCTGCATCCGCGGCCTGGGCCGAGCCAAGGCCCGTCATCAGCAATAACGCGGCAAGCAACAGCACCAGTCTCATCATTCCCGCTCCCGGTTACCGGAAAGGATAGCAGAAAGCCCCCCGGCTTACGCAATTCCTTGATATCGCCACCGAAGGCGGTTAGCCCCTACCCCCATGTCCACGGAAACCGTCATTAGTCCCGCACCTGCAGCCGATCCGGCGCCGGCGCCGAAAATCAGCTTCGTCTCGCTCGGCTGCCCCAAGGCGCTGGTCGATAGCGAACGCATTATCACCCGCCTGCGCGCCGAGGGTTATGAACTCTCCCGCCAGCATGAGGGCGCCGATCTCGTGGTGGTGAATACCTGCGGCTTCCTCGACAGCGCCAAGGAGGAGTCGCTCGCCTCCATCGGCGAAGCGCTGGCCGTCAACGGCAAAGTCATCGTCACTGGCTGTATGGGCGCCGAGCCCGAGAGCATTACCGAACGCTACCCTTCCGTATTGGCGGTCACCGGGCCGCAACAATATGAGAGCGTGCTGGCCGCCGTGCACAAGGCCGTGCCGCCAAAGCACGATCCTTTTTTGGATCTGGTGCCGCCGGAAGGCATCAAACTGACGCCGCGGCACTACGCTTATCTCAAGATTTCAGAGGGTTGTAACAATCGCTGCACCTTCTGCATTATCCCGTCGCTGCGAGGCGACCTGGTCTCGCGCCCGGCCAACGATGTGCTGCGCGAGGCGGAGAAGCTGGTTACCGCCGGGGTGAAGGAGCTCCTGATCATCTCGCAGGACACCTCCGCCTACGGCCTCGACATCAAATACGCTGCCAGCCCGTGGAAGGACCGCGAGGTTCGCGCGAAATTCCTCGACCTCACCCGCGAACTAGGCGAGCTCGGCGCCTGGGTGCGACTGCACTACGTCTACCCTTATCCGCATGTGGACGAGGTCATTGGACTGATGGCCGAGGGCAAGGTGCTGCCCTATCTCGATATCCCTTTCCAGCATGCAAGCCCGGATGTGCTGCGCCGGATGAAGCGGCCCGCCGCGCAGGAAAAAAACCTCGATCGTATTGCGCGCTGGCGGGAGATCTGCCCTCCGCTGACGCTGCGCTCGACCTTCATCGTCGGCTTCCCGGGCGAGACCGAGCAGGACTTCCAGTTCCTGCTCGACTGGCTGGACGAAGCGTCGCTCGACCGCGTCGGCTGCTTCAAATACGAGGCGGTGAAAGGCGCGGTCGCCAACGGTCTTGGCGATGCGGTGCCGGAAGAAGTGAAGGCCGAGCGCTATCACCGCTTCATGCAGAAGCAGCAGGCAATCTCCGCGCGGCGGCTGAAGCAGAAAGTCGGCACCCGCCAGCAGATCATCATCGATGAGGTCGGCCCGACGGTTTCCAGGGGACGCACCAAAGGCGATGCGCCAGAGATCGACGGCAACGCCTATGTCTCGAGCCGCCGGCCGTTAAAGGTCGGCGAGATCGTCACCGCAAAGATCGAACGCGCCGACGCCTACGATCTGCACGGCAGCGTTGTCGGATTCTAGGGCGTACTGCTAATCTTGATCTCGCCCGGCCGGTTGATATGCCGGTCGATCGCCGTATAGACCTGCCGGTCTGGCGTCCCATCGAGCAAAAGCAATCCCTTGGCGAAAGCCTGCTGCACATGCGCGGTCGTCAGATGCGCGTCAACAGATGCCTGATCGCGCCATGTTTCGTACAGAACCAGATCGAGCGGATCGCTCTGGTTCAGAAATACCTTGTAGGAATGACAGCCATCTTCCTTGCTGGAAGCGGACGACAGGTCGAAGAGCACTTGCTTCAATTGTTCGACGGTTTCCGCCTTGGCCCTGAGCCTCATCACCACCCTGACATCATCCGACATGCATCACCTATCGTTGTTGCAATCTATTCCAGAACCTTCACGATTGCGCCGGTCACCCTGGCCAATTCATCTTCCGTGATCGTGAAGGAAGGCGTTAGATACACGACATTGCCAAAAGGCCTGATGAAAACCCCCTCCTCGACAAAACGCGCGCGTAGCGCGTGGAGATCGGCGATCCCTTGCATCTCGACGACGCCGATGGCGCCCTTTACGCGCACATCCTTCACGCCCGGCAGGCCACGGCAGGGCGCGAGCCCGGCTTCAAGCCCGGTGGCGATTTTGGCAACCTGCGCCAGCCGTGGTTCGCATTCAAACAGATCGAGCGAGGCGTTGGCTGCCGCGCAGGCGAGCGCATTGCCCATGTAGGTCGGGCCGTGCATCAGCGCCTTCTTCGGGTCGTCCGACCAGAAGGCTTCGAACACCTTGCGCTGCGCCACCGTTGCGGCCAGCGGAAGCGTCCCGCCAGTCAACGCTTTTGACAGCGTTATGATGTCCGGGATGACACCCGCTGCTTCGCAGGCGAACATTGTTCCCGTGCGACCGAATCCGGTAAAAATTTCGTCGAAGATCAAAAGCAGATCATGACGGTCCGCCGCCTGACGCAGGCGCTGCAACACGATCGGCTCGTGGAATTTCATCCCACCCGCCCCCTGCACCAGCGGCTCGGTGATGATGCCGGCAATCTCGTCGCTATGCCGTTCAAGTACGCGTTCGAACGCGAGGGTGGTTTCTTCGTCGCGCGGCAGAGCGACAATCAGATGCTCCGGCAGCAATCCGCGGAAGAGCGCATGCATCCCCTCCTCCGGATCGCAGACCGCCATCGCACCGGTAGTGTCGCCGTGATAGCCATCTTTGAATGCGACGAATTTGCGCCGGTTCGGCTGGCCGCGGTTGATCCAGAATTGCACCGCCATCTTCAGCGCAACTTCGACTGCGACCGAACCCGATTCGGAGAAGAACACGCGGTCGAGGTCGCCCGGCAACAGCGCGGCCAGCCGCCGCGCCAGCGTCAGTGGCTGTTCATGCGCGAGCCCGCCGAACATCACATGCGGCATCGTCGCGAGCTGTCGCTCGACGGCCTTTCGGATATGCGGATGATTGTAGCCGTGACAGGCGGTCCACCAGGACGCGACGCCGTCGATCAATTCCCGCCCGTCGGCAAGGATGATGCGGCAGCCTTCGGTACGCACCACCGGCAAAGGCGGCGCAGCCGTTTTCATCTGCGCATAGGGCAGCCAGACATGCGGCAAGCCCTGCGCAAGCCAGTCATGCGAGCCGGTCTTGTCGTCTGGCGCCCTGCTGCTCATTGATGCATTCTGTTTCCGTAACGCAGGCGAACCGATAGCCGATGAACGACTTATCTTCCACCCCGCGCGGCACGCAAAGTATGTCCTCTCTCGACCGGTTCGCCAGCGACAAACTCGCCGAACTGGAGCGCGGGCATTTGCGCCGGACGCTGGCCGAAACCGACCGCGAGGACGGCCTCTGGATCACCCGTAACGGGCGGCGGCTGCTGTCTTTCTCCTGCAACGACTACCTCAATCTCTCGCACCATCCGGCGGTCAAAAAGGCGGCCATGGCCGCGCTGAACCGTTATGGCGCGGGTTCGGGGGCGTCACGGCTGGTGACTGGCAATCATCCCCTTTTCGCCGAGCTGGAAACGCGGCTGGCACGTCTGAAAGGTACCGAGGCGTGCGCCGTTTTTGGCTCGGGCTACCTGGCGAATGCCGGCATCATTCCAAGCCTGATCGGCAGCGACGATCTCGTGCTTCTCGATGAACTGGCACACGCCTGCCTGTGGGCTGGCGCGCGGCTGACGCGCGGCAAGATGCTGACTTTCCGTCACAACGATGTCCGACACGCCGGGGAGTTGCTCACGGAGCATCGCGGCAATCACCCGCGCGCACTGATCGCGACCGATGGGGTGTTTTCCATGGATGGCGATCTCGCGCCGCTCTCTGAACTGGGCGAACTGGCGCGTCGTTACGATGCCTGGTTAATGTCCGACGATGCCCACGGCGTCGGTGTGCTCGGCAACGGCCGTGGTTCGAGCTTCGCCACCGGAGCAAAGGCGGACGTTTCGCTGCAAATGGGGACGTTGTCGAAGGCGATTGGTGGCTACGGAGGCTATTTGTGCGCCTCCCGCCCGGTGATCGAGCTGATAAAAAATCGCGCGCGCACCTTCGTCTATTCCACCGGCCTGCCACCCGCCATTGCGGCAGCCGCCATTGCCGCCATCGACGTGATCGAAAACGAGCCGGAGACCATCGCGCGGCCGATGCAGAATGCCATAGCCTTCACGCGCCGCGTCGGCTTGCCGGATGCCACCAGCACCATCGTCCCAGTGATCATCGGCGACGAGCAAAAAGCGCTCGCGGCGTCGCGGCTGCTGGAAGACGAAGGTTTCGCGGTCATCGCCATCCGTCCGCCGACGGTTCCCGCCGGCACGTCGCGCCTGCGGCTGACCTTCAGCGCCATGCATCCTTCAGCGGAAATCGAACGGCTTGCAGACATCGTGCGTACCCGCGTGCTGGGCCACTGAGCCGTGCCGGCTGTCTTCGTCACATCCAGCGGAACGGACATCGGCAAGACGTTCGTCACTGCTGGCTTGATCCGGCATTGTCGTGCTTCGAGCATCGCCGTCGCGGCGATCAAACCCGTGGTCAGCGGCTTCGATGTCGATGCGCCCGCAGGAAGCGATCCCGCGGTTTTGCTGGAAGCACTCGGGCGCCCTGTCAATCCCGATGAGATCGCCCGTATTTCCCCCTGGCGCTTCAAGGCTGCGGTGGCGCCAGATCTCGCGGCAAAACGCGAAGGCCGCTCCGTTGATTTTACCGCGCTCATCGATTTTTGTCAGCGCGCGATGCGTAAAGACGAATTGCTCCTGATCGAAGGCGTTGGTGGAGTCATGGTTCCGATCGACGATCGCCACACCGTACTGGACTGGATCGCCGCGCTTCGTGTGCCGTCGATTGTGGTGGTGGGCAGCTATCTCGGCACCATCAGTCACACCCTGACGGCGATCAATGTCATCACGCAGAGAAACCTGACGACGGCGGCCATCGTTGTCAGTGAGACACCGGGCAGCGTCGTATCGCTCCAGGAGACCGTTGCGAGCATCAACCGTTTCGGAGATTTGATCGACGTAATCCCGCTGCCCCGGCTTGCGTCCGGCACGCAGACACATCCCGCCTTTGCGGCGCTCGCCGCCCTGCTCTAGAGTCTGATCCTATTCAATCGGATCAGACTCTAGATTCCTTAGTTGGCCGCGCAATCTTGCGGCGAACCGGTTCCCACTTCGCCGGATTGCGCTCTAGACCACCAGGATCGAAGAGCCGGTGGTATGGCGGCCTTCGAGATCCTGGTGCGCCTTCGCAGCGTCCTTCAGCGGATATTTCTGGTTCACAGGGATTTTCACCGCGCCGCTCTTGACCGCGTCGAACAGATCGTTGGCACAATCGAGCAAATCGGCGCGCGTTGCCGTGTAATGCACAAGCGTTGGCCGCGTCATGAACAGCGAACCCTTTTGCAGCAACAGCAGGGGATTGAACGCAGGCACGGGGCCAGACGCGTTGCCGAAGGTGGCGAACATGCCGAGCGGCCGGAGGCAGTCGAGCGAGCCGGGAAACGTATCCTTGCCTACGCCGTCGTAGACCACATCGCAAAGCTTGCCGCCCATGACCTCCTTTACCCGCGCAACGAAGTCCTCATCACGATAAAGAATAACGTGATGGCAGCCGTTGGCTTTGGCGAGTTCCGCCTTTTCCTTCGAACCGACGGTTCCGATGACGGTCGCGCCGAGCGAGGCAGCCCATTGGGAAATGATAAGGCCGACGCCGCCGGCCGCGGCATGCATGAGCAGGGTCGTGCCTTTTTCAACCTTGTAAGTGCGCCGTATAAGATAACGCGCGGTCATGCCTTTCAGCATCATCCCGGCGGCCTGCTCGTACGAAATGCCTACGGGTAATTTGATCGCGCGCTCGGCTGGCAGCAGTCGTTCCGCCGCGTAACTTCCGAGCGTGACGTTGTAGGTTACGCGATCGCCGACGTTGAAATCCTTTACGTCCTCGCCAACCGCCACCACATCTCCGGCCGCTTCGTTGCCGGGAATAAATGGGAGCTTCGGCGCGGCGTAAAGGCCGGTCCGGTAATAGGTATCGATGAAGTTGATGCCGCAGGCGTGCTGCTTGATGCGAATCTGGCCGGGGCCAGGCGCGCCGACATCGACGTCCTCCGGTACCATGACCTCGGGGCCGCCAACGTTGTGCACGCGAATTGCTGCAACCATCTCCACAGACTCCCTAAACGTTAGTGCGCCTTGCGCCTGCGCGCGGCGATCACATTGAACAGCTCGACAGCCCCCGCGAAGACCATCGCGAAATAAATGTATCCGCGCGGGATGTGGAATTCGAAACCATCGGCGATGAGCGCAACGCCGATCAGCAGTAAGAAGGCAAGTGCGAGCACTTTCGTTGTCGGATGCTTCGTCACGAAAGAGCTGACAGGTCCGGAAGCGACATACATCACGATCATCGCAATGATCACCGCGGCAACCATGACCTCGATGTCTTCCGCCATGCCGATGGCGGTGACGATGGAATCGACGGAAAACACCAAATCGATGGCAATGAGCTGTACCACCACCCAGAAAAAGGATTGGGCAACGGCAACCTTGCCTTCGGTCTCGTTCGGTTCGATCTCATTATGAATCTCATGGGTCGCTTTGGCCATTAGGAACAAACCGCCGCCGATCAGAATGATGTCTCGCCAGGAAATCGCGTTGCCAAACACCGTGAATAATGGAGCGCTCAGCTTCATCAGCTTCGTGAGCGTGAAAAGAAGCCCAATCCTGAAGACAAGCGCTAACGACAGCCCGATCTTGCGGGCCCGCTCCGCCTCTTTGGGTTCGCAGCGCGACACGAGCACCGAGATGAAAACCAGATTGTCAATGCCGAGCACGATTTCCAGGACCGTCAAGGTCACCAGCGCCGCCCAGGCGTGCGGGTCGTACAAAAGCTCAATCATGAAGATTCTCCCTCGAGAGGCGCTGTAACAGTCCTGCGGCACAGAAATAGAGTCCAATCGCGATCAGCGCCAGTGCGACCAAAGACGGTGGATCGAGATCGTACAGAAGCGTGGTGAACGCGAGCACCGCGCCAAGGGCGCCAAGGACCAAGGTGATCTTGCGCCAGCGCACCACGCGGATCGGATGGATAAAAGGAAACGACACAAACGTCAGGACCACCAGAAGCGCTATCCCCGCTGCACCGAGCCACGGCGCAGGCTTTAGCAGAAACAGATAAAACGCCGCAGCGTTCCACAGCACCGGAAAGCCGCGAAAACAATTATCCGACATCTTCATGCACGTATCGGCGAAATAGAGTGCACCCGTCATGGCGACCAGCGCGCCAAGCGGTACAGCCACCATGTCCGGCAGCAGCCCGCCAGCGGCAATGGCATAGGCCGGCACGAAGACATAGGTGACAAAATCGACCACGAAATCGAGGCTGTCTCCGGACCACTGCGGCAGCAGTTCGGCAACCTTCAGCCGCCGTGCAATCGGCCCGTCGATGGCATCGACCACAAGCGCGATCGCGAGCCACCAGAACATCCATGTCCAGTCGTTGCGCACGGCCGCCATCAGGGCCAACAGGCCCCAGAGCACGCCGGAAGCAGTGAGAATATGGACGGAAAAAGCCGTGACACGAAGCATATGGCAACCCTAGCGCAGGTGCATCCAAACGCGATAGGTAGGGATCGTTATGACCATGTTGAAAACGGAAGTGGCGGTTGTTGGGGGTGGTCCTGCGGGACTGACCGCAGCCATCGCGCTTGCGCGTGCGGGCGTGAAGACCGCGCTGATATCGAGCCCTCCGCCGCAGGAGGATCACCGGACCACAGCCCTTTTGCTTGCCTCCGTGATGGCGCTGGAGGCGCTGGGTATCTGGCAATCCTGCTCGGACAAGGCGGCGGCGCTTCGCTGCATGCGCATCGTCGACGATACCGGACGCCTGCTGCGAGCGCAGGAGATCACCTTCAATTGCGGCGAAATCGGCCTGGATGCCTTCGGCTACAACATGCAGAACCGCGATCTGCTGACAGCGCTGGACAATACGGCCCGCAGCTTGGGCGGTTCACTCAAATGCTTCGACAGCGCGGCCACCAGCATCGATATCGGCGCCAACGATGTAACGATCGCTCTCGCAAGTGGCGACCATGTATCGGCGCGGCTTGTCGTCGGTGCCGATGGCCGCAGGTCGCTTTGCCGCGCCGCTGCCGGCATCGAAAGCGAGCGGCGCGACTATCCGCAGACCGCTCTGGTTTTCAATCTCGCCCATACGCGTCCGCATCATAACATCTCGACCGAATTTCACACGCCTCAGGGACCGTTTACGCTTGTGCCCCTTCCCGGCCAGCGCTCCAGTCTCGTTTTTGTCACCGATCCAGAAATCGCACAGGCTGTCGCCGCACTCGACGAACCCGCGCTGATGGAAGAGCTGGAACGGCGCGCGCATTCGATCCTGGGCAAGTTCAAGGCCGAACCCGGACGCGGCGCTTTTTCGCTTGCGATGGAAACCGCACGGCGCTTCGGTGCGTCGCGGATCGCGCTCATCGGAGAAGCGGCGCATGTGCTGCCACCGATCGGCGCGCAGGGACTCAATCTCGGATTAAGGGATGCCGCAGCCATCGCGGAAATCTCCGTCGATGCGCTCCGCGCCGGCGAAGATCCCGGCAGCGATACGACGCTGCACCGCTACGAGGCATTGCGCCGGGCAGATGTCACAAGCCGCACCTTTGCCGCGGATGCACTCAACTGGACATTGCTCTCGGATTTCCTGCCGCTGCAGGGGGCGCGCCAGCTTGGTTTCTTCCTGATGCAAACCATCGGACCATTGCGCCGGACGGTGATGCGCGAGGGCGTGGCGCCCTCATTACCCCGGCTTCGGCTGATGCGGGGCGAAACGCTGTAATTTTGTCACACATGAACGGTCATTCAATCTTGGGACCGTGCGCCGCCACAATCATTTGCTAGATTCGTCTGATGGCCAAGACCCGAACCGCGAAATTTACGATTGGACAGGTGGTGAAGCACCGGCTGTTTCCGTTCCGCGGCGTCGTGTTCGACATCGATCCGGAATTCGACAATACGGAAGAGTGGTGGTTATCGATCCCGGAAGAAGTCCGGCCGCAGAAAGACCAGCCGTTCTATCATCTGTTCGCGGAAAACGCGGAAACGGAATACGTCGCCTATGTGTCCGAGCAAAACCTTCTGCCCGACACTTCAGGCCAACCGCTGCGGCATCCCCAGGTTCGGGAAGTCTTCGAGGCTGACGACAAGGGCAGCTACCGGCCGCGCAATTCCTTGCTTAACTAGAAACAAAAAAGCGCGCTCATGTTTGAGCGCGCTTTTAATTTAGGAATATCTTTGCGCCTTACGGCTTGGCCGCGCCGCCGCTCTGCTCGAGCTTCTGGCGGGCTTCGTTGGCCTTCTTCTGCAGTTCTTCGCCCTTCTTCTTCAGATCCTCTTCGATCTTCTTCTGACGCTCTTCCAGAACCTTCGGATCGGTCGGCGCGCCTTCAAAGGCTTTGGCGAATTCGTTCAGCGGCACCGGCACGCTCAGCGCACTGCCGGAAACGTTAATGCCCTGAACGTCGGCGGACTTGGCTTTCTTGATCCGTGCCAGCGTTTCGGCGCTCAGTTCGTAGTCCGAGAGACAGCCGTTGGCGAAGCACGTGACATAAGGGGCCTGCAACGGTTGCGTTTGATCGATAACGATCCGCGTGCCGTGCAGCAGTTGCATGCCGATCGGCAACGTGACACGCAGAATCCTCTTTGCATCCGCGCCCGGCGGCTCAATGGCCACGACGGCAACGATAGGCTGGCCGGACTCAAGACGCGCGTCGATGCCTGTGAGGCAGACTTGCTTGGTCTTGATCGCGGGATCCTTCTGGTCGGCAGGCTGGCCGTCCGGACCCACACAGAATTTCACCCACTGCGAGTAGATCAGCTGCGGCATCGGCTGCTGCCCGGCAGCTGCGCCCTGATCTGCCGGAGGAACCGGCTGCGCCTGTGCAGGCACCGCGGGTACCGGTGCTGCCGCGGGCGGCTTCGCCGGTGCCGCCGGACGCGCCGGGGCTGCGGGCTTCGAGGCCGCAGGAGGTGGCGTTTGGGCTAGCGCCGAAGAAACCATCAAGGCCGCGATCGACGTTGTCGCCAGGGCGGCAACCGCGCGCGCCGAAGTGGAGTAAGTCATAAACAAATCCCTCTTGTCCTTGCCGTTCTGACAGCCGTTTGGCCAATCCCGAAAGGCCCCCGTTTGGCGGGCTGTCTCGGCGTCAAATGAGGCTTTAGCGTGACTTTGAGCGTCGTGATAGCTGGAATCTGCCCGTTAATAAAGGGCTGAAAGGTCTTACGACGGCGCCCGGTTTTTGAGGCCATGGATACCCAAATGGCCGCGAGGCTCCCCGACGCATGTGGTAAAAACAGCGGCTTCCCACCGAATCAAACCGCATGTGACTGTCCTGATGTCCCGATTGCGCAGGCTGCCAGCTATTGTCATCGCGGCTGTGGCGGCATTCGCCTTCAGCAGCGTTTGCGCGCAAGAGCGGCCAACCGCGCATCATGCCATCGCGATGCATGGCGAGCCGGCGCTCCCCTCGGGCTTTTTCCATTTCAATTACGCCAATCCGGATGCGCCGAAAGGTGGGCGCCTGGTGCAAGGCATCCTGGGCACCTTCGACAGTCTCAATCCCTTCATCATCAAAGGACTCGCTGCACAGGGCGTGCGCGGATCGGTGATCGGCAGCTATGTGACCGAATCCCTGATGCAGCGCGGCTATGACGAGCCCTTCACGCTTTACGGCTTGCTCGCGCAATCGGTGGAAACCGACGCCGCACGTTCTTACGTCACATTCACGCTCAATCCCGCCGCGCGTTTTTCCGACGGTAAGCCGGTGACGCCCGAAGACGTGCTGTTCACCTGGAAGCTTCTGCGCGACAAGGGCCGGCCCAATCACCGCCTGTACTACAGCAAGGTGACGAAAGCCGAAGCGGTCGGGGCCAACGGCGTGCGCTTCGATCTCACCGGCAGTAACGACCGCGAACTGCCTTTGATCCTCGGTTTGATGTCCGTGCTGCCGAAACACGCGATCAACTCCGACACCTTCGAGGAAACCAGCTTCGAGCCGATGATCGGCAGCGGGCCTTATGTCGTGAGCGAAGTCCGGCCCGGGCAAAGCGTCACCGTGAAGCGCAATCCGGACTACTGGGGCAGCGATCTTTCGGTCAATCGCGGGATGTGGAATTTCGACGAGATCAAGTTCGACTATTACCGCGATGCCAACGCGCATTTCGAAGCCTTCAAAAAGGGGCTGTACGACCTGCGGGTGGAAACGGATTCGTTGCGCTGGGCATCGGGCTACGATTTCCCCGCAGTACGCGACGAACGCGTGTTGCGCAAAACAGTCACCACCGGCCTGCCAAAACCCAGCTTCTTTTTTATCTTCAACACCCGCCAGCCGGTGTTTGACGACATCCGCATGCGCGAGGCCGTTTCGCTGCTCTACGACTTTTCATGGACCAACAAGAATCTGTTCTTCGGCCTCTACGCGCCGGTGACAAGTTATTTTGAAGGTTCCGAGCTCTCGTCGCACGGTAAACCCGCCGATGCCTATGAACGCACCCTGCTTGCACCCTTTCCGCAGGCGGTTCGCCCCGACGTGCTCGCCGGCACATGGTCGCCGCCGCAAACCGACGGCTCGGGACGTGACCGCGCAACATTGCGCCGCGCGCTCGACCTGCTCACCGCGGCCGGCTACGAATTGCGCGGCGCCAATATGATCAACAGAGTTACCGGCAAGCCCCTCGCCTTTCAGATCATGGTGAGCGGCCGAGACGATGAACGGCTTGCACTTCTTTTCGCAGAAGCCGCAAAGCGCGCAGGCATTGCGGTGAACGTCCGGTCAGTGGATGCTGTGCAATACGACCGCCGGCGCGTGAGTTATGATTTCGACATGATTCTTTTTCGGTGGGACCAGTCGCTGTCGCCGGGCAACGAGCAGAATTTCTACTTCAGCTCCGGCGCGGCCGACGCCGAAGGCACCCGCAACTACATGGGCGTCAAAAACCCTGCAATCGACGCAGCCATCGCTGCCATGCTGAATGCGGAAAAGCGCGAAGACTTCGTCTCCGCCGTGCGCGCGGAAGATCGCGCGCTGGTCTCCGGCTTCTATACTATTCCGCTGTTCAGCGTTCCCGGGCAATGGGTGGCGCACTGGACGCGTGTCGAACAACCAAAGACGACATCGCTTTACGGCTATCTGCCCGAAACCTGGTGGCGGAGCGCCGTGCAATGAGGCCGGTATGATCCTCGGCGATCATCGGGACGCCATCGTCCCCAGCACGAGCACAACACTGGACGACCTGTTCCGCCGGGCGGTGCAGCGTCATCCGGAAACGATTGCACTGATCGATCCGCCCAATCGCGGAAGCTTCACCGGTGGCATGCGCCGCCGCCTCACCTATGCCGAAACCGACCTCATGATTTCCGCGATTGCGGCGAGGCTGCGCGATCTCGGCCTGCCGCTCGATGCGGTCATCGGCATCCAACTCCCCAACACCGTGGAAAGCGTGCTCACCCTGCTCGGCGTATTGCGCGCTGGCTTGATCGCAGCACCGCTGCCGATGCTCTGGCGGCGCGGTGATATGGTTGCGGCGCTCAACCGTGTTGGCGCCAAGGCGCTGATCACCTGCGGCCGTGTCGGCTCGACCGATCATGCCGATCTCGCGATGCAGACAGCGGCCGATGTTTTTCCCATCCGCTATGTCTGCGCTTTCGGCGAAAATTTGCCCGACGGCGTTGTCGGTTTCGACGATTTGTATGCGGAGCAAAATCCCAAGCCGCCGCCGCCGGAAAACGAACGCGCCGGCAATCGCGCAGCCCATCTGGCGTTGCTGACGTGGGAGCAGACAACTGACGGCGGCGTACCAGTCGCACGCAATCACGCGGAAATCGTCGCGGGCGGTCTCGCTGTGCTGCTGGAGGGGCGCTTCGAAACCGGCGCCGTATTCGTGTCCGCGGTCCCGTCTTCGTCATTTGCTGGGTTGGCGGCGAGCGTCCTGCCGTGGCTGCTGACCGGCGGCGCGCTGTTGTTGCATCAGCCGTTCGATCCGGAAGCGCTGAAGGAGCAACTGCAGGATGGATGCGACGCGGCTGTTCTGCCGGCGCCGGTCATCCCGAGTCTCAGCGAAGCCGGGTTTTTCAATCCGCAGGTACGCACGGTGATGGGACTGTGGCGCTCTCCCGAACGGATCAGCAGCGCGCCAGTTTGGGCTGACGCCTCCGGCATGATCGATATCGCCTGCTTCGGTGAAACTTGTGTAATCCCGATCCGGCGCGATGCCGACGGCAGGCCCGGTGCGCTTCCATGGGGTATCGTTACCGCGCCTCATGGCGCACCCGGCGCCATTCTTGTTGCCGAGCTGACGCGCATCCGCGACCGCAGCCTTGCAATCAGCGGGCCGATGGTGCCGCGCTATACTTATCCGTCCGGCACGGATCACGCGAAACTCCCCTACTTCAGCGCGGCGGAATGCGTGATCGACACCGGCTATCCCTGCCGCATCGATCATGACGCGCGTACATTGATCGTCACCGGGCCGCCCGCCGGCCTTGCGGATGTCGGCGGCTACCGCTTCGCGGTGCGCGACCTGCAAAGACTTGTCGGCGGCTTCGACATTGCAGGCCGCATTGCGGCCTTGCCCGATCAATTGTCAGGCCACCGCCTGGCGGGCACTGCGGACAATGTCCCGGCGTTGCAAGCAGCGCTGATCCAGCACGGCGTCAATCCACTGATCGCCGGCGCCTTCGCCTGAACCGCTGTGTTTGCTCGGTGTTGACGGCCCATTAAGGCCACATGGGTAGGATGCGCTTTTTCTAGCCAGAGTTTCCCATGTCCCTGCAAGGTCCGATGGTCGTCGTAGCCGATAATCCGGCGCCCGATCTTGTGGATGCCTTGGGAGAAGCGGGAGCCTTTCCCGTTGTCGAAAGCCGTTGGGCCGACGCGCCTGCCGCATTCGTTTCCGTCCAGCCTTCCGCCATCGTGCTGGCGGAAGCTGGCCCGGCTTCCGACCTCAAAGCCGCCGACACGCTCGGACTGCAAATCCGCACCCGCAACGGTCCTTTCATTCCGCTGATCGGACGCGCCCGCAGCGACCAGGCCATGGCTATCCCCGATACCTTGCCAATCGATGTGGATGCCTCCGCCACACGGTTGGTTGCGCGGCTCCGGATGGCGCTTCGCGTCCGCGCTCTCCATGCAGCAGTGTTGCGCCGGATGGAAACCTTCAGCGCCCCGGGTGTCATCCTGCCGCCGCTGTCGCAAACCGATGCGATCGATGACGCAACAGTGCTGGTGGCCGGCCGCGGCCGTTCTTATCCAGCCATGGCCGTTGCGGTCGGCGAACGCGTCGGCTTGATCGGCGCACTTTCGGTTGAGACCGCCGCAAAATATCTCAACGCCCGCGACATCGATGGCGTGGTCATCGGCGACGGCTTTAGCCCGAAAGTGGTCGAAGCGCTGTTGACGGTGATGGCCGAAGACCCGGGCTTTCGCGATCTCCCGGTTGCGCTCGCGAGCGGCACGCCCGACCTGATGAATGAATTCGCCCCGCATCTGGTCAATCTCGAGTCCGCCCACGGTGACCCGCGCGCCTGGATCGACTGGATCCTTCCGCTGGTGCGGCTACATGCCTTCGATGCGCGGCTCAAGCGCGTGATGCAGTCCTTCGATTCCGAAGGCCTGCTTGATCCGCAGACCGGACTGCTGACCCGCGATGCCTTCTGGCACGATCTTGCGATGGCAATGCAACAGTCAGAGCAACAGGGCATTGGCCTGTCGGTCGCCCGCTTTACCTTCGGACCGGAACTCGAACGCCGCGCCAGCATGGATACCGCCCGGCTGGTGAGCCGCATCGTGCGCAACATCGATTTCGCCTGTCAGGGCTCCGATGGCTCTATCCTCTGCGTCTTCACCGGCACCGATCTTCGGTCGGCCAATGTGATCTCGCGCCGGATAGCCAGCGTGCTGCGAAACACCATGCTGATATCGGACGTGGGCAGGCCGAAGCTCGAAACCCACATCACGCTCGGCGCTCTGAAACCGACCGATACCGCCGACAGTCTGCTGGCGCGCGTCGGTGCCGAAGCCTTCGCCGCCTGATTGACGAAACGGCAGGCAAGCACCACATCTGCCCAATGGCAGAGACAAAACCCATTCGCATTGACGTGATATCCGACGTGGTTTGTCCGTGGTGCTTCATCGGCAAGCGCCGGCTTGAGAAGGCCGTGGCGCTGACGCCGGACATTCCGGTCGATATCCATTTCCATCCGTATTTCCTCAACGACTGGATTCCGCGCGAAGGTATCGCGCGGGAAGATTATCTGACCAAAAAATTCGGCTCGGTGGATGCGTATCGCGGCATGGCCGGACGCGTGGCCGGCGCAGCGGCGCAGGAAGGTCTCACCTACGCGATCGACAAGATCGCGCGCCAGCCAAATACGCTCGACAGCCATCGGCTGATCCACTGGGCGGGTTACAAGGGCAAGAGCGCCGACATGAAACAACGGTTGATGGATCTGTATTTCACCGAAGGCGGCGATCTCAGCGACCGCGAGGTGCTGGTAACAGCCGCCGCCGATGTCGGCCTCGATCCCGTCGCTGTGCGCGCGTTGCTTGAAAGCGAAGAGGACGTAGAAGAAATCACAATGGCCGCAAACGCCGCCAAGGAATCCGGCATCAATGGCGTGCCGACATTCATTATTGATGGACGCCACGCGGTTTCCGGCGCGCAAGATTCCCAGACGCTGGCAGACGCGATCCGCAAGGCAGCAACCGAAGGTTAAGCCGCCTTGGCGTGCGTTGCGATCGTCGCAAGCTGCCGCAAGATTTCCGTTGTGCCCTTGAGGCGCTCCTCCGGGCTTTCCCAGTCATCGAAGAATACTACCCGCATGTCGGGCCGCACCTTGGCGCCGATGCCCTGCTTGCGGATGAACTCGACCAGCCCATCCGGATTGGAGAAGGATTTATCGCGGAAGGAGAACACCGCGCCTTTCGGGCCGGTATCGACCTTCTCCACGTTGGCCTGGCGGCACAGCGCTTTGATGGCGACGATCTGAAGCAGATGTTCGACTTCGATCGGCAGGGGACCGAAGCGATCGGCCATTTCGGCGCCAATGGAGTCGATGTCGCGATCGTTGTCGATCTCCGACAGACGGCGATACAAGCCAAGCCGCACCGGCAAGTCCCGGACGTAATCTTCCGGAATCAGCACCGGCATGCCGATGGTGATCTGCGGTGACCAGCGATCGGCAACCGGCGCAGTGATGCCCGCCTTCAGGCTCTCGACCGCCTCTTCCAGCATCTGCTGGTAAAGCTCGAAGCCAACTTCCTTGATGTGACCTGACTGCTCTTCGCCCAGCAGATTGCCCGCGCCGCGGATGTCGAGGTCGTGCGAGGCAAGCTGGAAACCTGCGCCCAGGGTATCGAGCGATTGCAGCACCTTGAGCCGGCGCTCCGCCTGCGGCGTGATCTTGCGCGCTTCCGGCAGCGTGAACAGCGCATAGGCGCGGGTCTTGGAGCGCCCCACCCGGCCGCGCAACTGGTAGAGCTGCGACAGGCCGAACATGTCGGCGCGATGGATGATCAGCGTATTGGCGGTCGGGATATCGAGGCCGGATTCCACAATCGTGGTAGAGAGAAGCACATCATATTTGCCGTCGTAGAAGGCGGACATGATGTCCTCCAGCACCTGCGAAGGCATCTGGCCGTGGGCGACGGCCACGCGAACTTCGGGCACATTCTTGTCGAGGAAATCCTTGATGCCGACGAGATCCTCGATCCGCGGCGCAACGTAGAACGCCTGTCCGCCGCGATAGCGCTCGCGCAGCAAAGCTTCCCGCACCACCAGCGGATCGAACGGCGAGACGAAGGTGCGCACTGCAAGGCGATCGACCGGCGGCGACGCGATGATGGAGAGATCGCGTACGCCTGTGAGCGCCAGTTGCAACGTGCGCGGGATTGGCGTTGCGGTGAGCGTAAGAACATGAACCTCGGCACGCAGCGTCTTCAGTTTCTCTTTGTGCGAGACGCCGAAGTGCTGTTCCTCGTCGACGATAACAAGGCCCAGATCCCGGAACTTGATATTCTTGCCAAGCAGCGCGTGGGTACCGATGACAATGTCGGTGCCGCCTTCCGCCAGACCCTTGCGCACGGCGGCGCGGTCGGCGGCGCTCACCAGCCGCGATATATGCCCGACATGCACCGGGAAACCCTTGAAGCGTTCGGTGAAATTCTTCGCATGCTGGCGCGCCAGCAATGTGGTCGGCGCGATGACTGCCACCTGTTTGCCTTCCAGCGCGGTGGCGAAGGTTGCGCGCAGCGCGACTTCGGTCTTGCCGAAACCGACGTCGCCGCAGATCAGCCGGTCCATCGGGCGGCCACTGGCGAGATCGCGCAGCGATGAATCGATGGCGGCCTGCTGGTCTTCGGTTTCCTCGTAGGGAAAGCGCGCGCAGAATTCGTCGTAACTGGCGCGTTCAGGGACGAACTTCGGCGCCTCACGCAACAATCGCTCCGCCGCAATCTTGATCAGTTCACCCGCGATCTCGCGGATGCGAGCCTTCATCCGCGCCTTGCGCGACTGCCAGGCGCCGCCGCCAAGCTTGTCGAGTTCGACGGTGGCTTCCTCGGAGCCGTAACGCGAGAGCAGTTCGATATTTTCGACCGGCAGGAACAGCTTGTCGCCGCCGGCATAATGCAGTTCCAGGCAATCGTGCGGCGCCCCGCCCACTTCAATCGTCTTCAGGCCGATGAAGCGCCCGATGCCGTGATCGACATGCACCACCAGATCGCCTGCAGAGAGGCTCGTGACCTCGGCGATGAAATTATCCGCCCGGCGCGCGGCGCGGCGCGGCCTCACCAAACGATCGCCGAGAATGTCCTGCTCGCTGACGATCGCGATATCCGCGGTCTCAAAACCGGATTCCAGCCCGAGCGTGATCAGGCCGATCTGCGGTTTTGGCAGCTTCAGGAGGTCGGGCCATGATTCCGCGTTCGCAAGGTTCATCACCTTGTGATCGGCGAGCACGTGGCTCATGCGGTCGCGCGAGCCATCGCTCCACATGGCAATGGCGACGCGTTTGTCCGCAGCCTGCAATGAATAGATGTGCTCACGCACCGCATCGAAGACATTGCCGCCTTCCTGCGCACGTTCCGCCGCAAAGCCACGGCTCTGTCGCGCGCCGATATCGACAATCGGGCCGGTGCCCTCCGGCACCGCAAACGGCGTCAGCCGCGCCATCGCAGTATCTGTGAGGCGCTGCTTCCATTCGGTCTCGTTCAGATAAAGCCGATCGGGCGACAGCGGTTTATAAAGTTGGCCCTCGCCATGGTTGCGCAGCACCTCGCGCCGCGCCTCATAATAGTCTGCGATCTGGGCGAGACGCTCATGCGCAGCATCTTCCGCTTGCGGTTCAAGCACCACGGGTGAGCCCGGAACGTAGTCAAAAATGGTGTCGAGGCTCTCGTGAAACAGTGGCAGCCAGTGTTCCATGCCGGGATGCTTCCGCCCCTCGCTGACTGCGTGATAGAGCGCGTCGTCCGGCGTCGCCGCGCCAAAGGCTTCGACGTAGCCGCGGCGAAACCGCTTCATGGTTTCGGTGGTGAGCTGGAATTCTGATACCGGCACCAGATTGAGCGCGCGCAGCGTGTCCTCGCTGCGCTGCGTCTCCGGATCGAAGCTGCGGATAGACTCCAGCGTGCCCCCGAAGAAATCGAGCCGCACCGGCATATCCATCCCCGGCGCAAACAGGTCGATGATGCCGCCGCGCACCGCATAGTCGCCGGGCTCGCGCACGGTTGAAGCCCGGACGAAGCCGTTGAGCTCGAGCCACGCGGTGACGCCGTTCATGTCGAGCAGATTGCCGGGCGCGGCCGAGAGCGACTGCTGCGCCAACATGGTCTTGGGCGGCACGCGCTGCAGGATCGCATTCACCGTCGTCAGCAAGATCGTGGGCCGTTCACTGCCCTTGATTCGTGCAAGGCGCGACAGCGCAAGCATCCGCTGCGCCACCACGCCGGCATGCGGCGACACCCGGTCATAAGGCTGACAATCCCATGCCGGCAATTGCTGCACGCCGATGTCCGGTGCGAAGAAGCCGAGCGCGCGCTCAAGCGCGGCCATCCGCGGCCCGTCGCGGCAAATGACCATGAGACTGGTCGCAGGCGCGTCCTTGCGCGCTGCCACCGCGCGCGCGAGGTCGGAGATCACGAGGCCTTCGGCGCCATCGGCAACGCTCGCCAGCGTCAGCGGCTTGCCGGGCCCCAGCAATTCAGCAGGAGATTTCGCCATTCCCTATTCCGTCTCCCGCAAACGCCAGTTGAATTCCCGGATCTTGCGGAATACCAGGGTGTCGAATTCGGCAGGTGTCGCGAATTCCCCGGTGAACCAGCCCAGCAAGTCCTGGTCGCGCTGCTCGGAGAGTTGCTCCAGCGCTGCAACCTCATCGTCGCTGAGACGGTCGATATGATCGTCGGCAAAGCGGCCCATGATCAGATCCATTTCGCGGATGCCACGATGCCAGCACATGAAGAGCAGCCGCCGCCTGCGCGGGTCCAGCCCTTCACTTGAACGCATCATCCCGGTCATGGTTTCTCCAACGCAGAAAGCCCGGACGGTGCCGGGTGATTTTATATAAAGGCCAAAATCGCCGATGTCATCGCTGCATCGCGCCTGAAAGTCTGCAATATTTCCCCCATGCGTCCACTGTCGCTCAATCCGCTCTTCGCTGCGCTCACCAGCCTGCCCGGCGTCGGTCCGAAGCAGGAGAAACTCTATGCGCGCCTGCTGGGCCGCGAAGGTGACACGCCACGCATCGCCGATCTGCTGTTTCATCTGCCTTCCGGCGTGGTCGATCGCCGGGCGCAGCCAAAACTGGTCGACGTGCAGCCGGGAACCGTCGTCACCGTCGCGGTGACCGTCGACAAGCACAAACCCTCGCCGCCAAACCGGCCGCGCGCGCCCTATCGGGTCTATTGCTCGGACGACACCGGCACCCTGGTACTGACCTTCTTCAACGCGCGGCGGGATTACCTCGAGAAGCTCCTCCCGGAAGGTGCGACGCGTTACGTCTCCGGCACCACCGAGCTCTACGACGGCATGCTGCAAATGGTGCATCCCGACCGCGTGGTGGACGAGACCGGGCTCGCGACTTTGCCGCTGGTCGAGCCGGTCTATCCGATGACCGAGGGGCTCGGCCCCAATCTGCTGCGCAAGGCGGTTGAAGGCGCGCTGGAGAAACTGCCCGATCTTCCCGAGTGGCAGGACAAAGCCTGGGTCTCGCGGGAACGCCTTCCGGCTTTCGCCGACGCGCTGCGTTCCCTGCATCGTCCGGCGGAGCCGCGCGATATCGAGCCCGCGAGCCCGGCCTGGTCGCGTCTCGCCTATGACGAATTGCTGGCGGGCCAGCTCGCGCTCGGTCTTGTCCGCGCCCATATCCGCCGCCCGGCGGGCCGCGTGCATGCAGGCGACGGCAAACTGCGCGAGAAGATCGTCAAGGCTTTGCCTTATTCACTCACGCCTTCGCAAAAGCGCGCACTGGAGGAAATCACGGCGGATCTCGCACTGCCGCAGCGCATGTTGCGGCTGCTGCAAGGCGACGTCGGCTCCGGCAAGACCATTGTTGCGTTGCTGGCGGCCACTGCCGTGATCGAGACCGGGCGGCAGGCCGCGATCATGGCGCCGACAGAAATCCTCGTCCGGCAGCATCACAAGACCATCGCACCCCTGGCGGAAGCCGCCGGAATTCGCATCGCCATTCTCACCGGCCGCGAAAAGGGTAAAGAGCGCGCCGCGACCTTCGAACGCCTCGCCGCTGGCGAGATCGATCTTCTGCTCGGCACCCACGCCCTGTTCCAGGACGATGTTGCCTTCAAGGAGTTGGCGCTCGCCATTGTCGATGAGCAGCATCGCTTCGGCGTGCATCAACGCCTCGCCCTCGCCCGCAAGGGCGCCGCCGTCGATGTGCTGGTGCTCACCGCGACGCCGATCCCGCGCACGCTGGTGCTCACTTACTTCGGCGACATGGATATGTCGGAGCTGCGGGAAAAACCGGCAGGCCGCAAACCGATCGACACCCGCACAGTGGCGCTCGATCGCCTCGAAGAAGTGATTGACGGCGTCGGGCGCGCCCTGAACAACGGCCAGCGCGTCTATTGGGTCTGTCCGCTGGTGGAGGAGTCCGAGAAGATCGACCTCGCTGCTGCGTCTGACCGCTACGAAATGCTGCACCAGTATTTCGGTGACACTGTCGAACTGGTCCACGGCAAGATGAAGGGCGCGGAGAAGGACCGCGCCATGCAGCGCTTCGCTTCAGGCGATGCACGCCTGCTGGTCGCCACCACCGTAATCGAAGTCGGCGTTGATGTGCCTGAGGCGACCGTGATGGTGATCGAGCATGCCGAGCGCTTCGGCCTCGCCCAGTTGCATCAATTGCGCGGCCGCATCGGACGGGGCTCGGAGCACTCCACCTGCCTTCTGCTCTACAAGGCACCGCTTGGCGAGACTGCGAAAGCACGGCTCGCGATCCTGCGCGACACCGAAGACGGTTTCCGGATCGCCGAAGAAGACCTGAAACTGCGCGGCGAAGGCGACGTACTCGGCACACGCCAGAGCGGCATGCCTGGATTTCGGCTCGCGCGGATGGAATTCCACAGTCACCTGTTGGGCCCCGCGCGGGACGACGCCGCGCTCATCCTCGAACGCGATCCTAAGCTTGCGGGCGAGCGCGCAAAGGCGCTGCTGCATTTGCTCTATCTGTTCGAAAAAGACGAAGCGGTCCGGCTGATCCAGGCAGGCTAACAGGATATTAAGTGTCACCATCACCCTGAGGTGCTCGGCGCGAAGTGCCGAGCCTCGAAGGGCTCCGGCCTGGGCCGCTCATCCTTCGAGGCTCGCAAAAGCAATCAAGTGTACGCAGATTGCGTGAACTTATCTGCGGTGCTCGCACCTCAGGATGACGGATAATCAATCACACCGGCGACGCGCGGGCGGCCTGCGCAGCAGCAGCCATGGAGGCCAGCTTCTTCTGCTGATCTTCGCCCGGCTGCACCATGCCCGCCGACATCAGCAGCGTCATCGCGCTCTCCACCGTGATATCGAGTTCGACCACATCCTTGCGCGGGACATAGAAGAAAAAACCGGTGGTCGGGTTCGGGGTGCAAGGCAGGAAGGCTGAGACGTGCTCGCTCTGCGGCAGCTTCGCGGAGACGTCCGCGCTCGGCGGCTGCGACAGGAACACCAGCGACCACATGCGCGGCGCGGGAAACTCCACCAGCGCCACAGTGCGAAAACTCGATCCGCTCTTCGAAAACAGCGTCTCGAAGATCTGCTTCATCGTCCGGTACACAGGGCGCACGATCGGCATCCGATCGAGCAGCTTCTCGCCGAACTCCACCAGCTTGCGCCCGACCAGATTGGCGGTGAGAAAGCCGAGGAAGGTCAACATCACCAGCGCAATGATCAACCCGTAACCCGGCACGTACACATTCAAATAGGTTTCGGGGCGGTAGACGACCGGAATGAATGGACGCACCAGGTCATCGACCCAGGTGACGATCGCCCATGTCAGCCACAACGTAATGGCAACAGGACCAGCGACGACGAGACCGGTCAGGAAATAATTGCGCAACCGCGCCATCGGCCTGCGTTCGGCAGCGGCCGCCGCTTCGGCTTCGGCCGCCGCTTCGGCTTCGGCCGTCAGGACCTTGGCCGTTTCGTGCACTGATTTTTCCAGTTCGGACGTCATTCCACCGTTACCGATTTCGCAAGATTGCGTGGCTGGTCAACATCGGTGCCGATGGTGACCGCCGTATGATAGGCAATAAGCTGCACCGGCAATGCATAAATAAGCGGCGTTATCGTTTCCGGCACATCCGGAAGCGTGAGCGTCAGCACGGAATCAACCGGCGCAGCCGCGACACCCTTGGCGTCGGTGACGAGAATGATGCGCCCGCCCCGCGCCGCGACTTCCTGCATGTTCGACACGGTCTTCTCGAACACCCGGTCATGCGGCGCGATCACGATCACCGGCATGGTTTCATCTATCAGCGCAATCGGGCCATGCTTCAGTTCGCCGGCCGCATAGCCTTCGGCGTGGATATAGGAAATCTCCTTCAGCTTCAGCGCGCCTTCGAGCGCGAGCGGGTAGCTCGTGCCACGGCCGAGATAGAGCACGTCCTTGCATTTCGCCAGGTCGCGCGCCAATGCCTCGATCTGCGGTTCCAGCGTCAGGGCCTGAGCCATGTGACGCGGCACTTCGATCAGCGCGTGCACAAGCTCCTGCTCCTGCTTTTCGCTGAGCACGCCGCGCGCGCGGCCCATCGCGATGGCAAAGCAGGCCAGCACCGCAAGTTGACAGGTGAAAGCCTTGGTGGAGGCAACGCCGATTTCCGGCCCGGCCAGCGTCGGCAGCACCACGTCGCTTTCGCGCGCAATGGTTGAGGTCGGCACGTTGACCACCGAGACGACGTGCTGTTTCTGCTCCTTGGCATAGCGCAGCGACGCGAGCGTGTCGGCGGTCTCGCCGGACTGCGACACGAAGATCGCCAGGTCGCCCTCGTTCATCGGCGCTTCGCGATAGCGGAACTCCGACGCGACATCGATTTCAACCGGCAACCGCGCATAGCGCTCGAACCAGTATTTGGCGACGAGACCGGCATAGTAGGCGGTGCCGCAGGCCGAGATCGATATCCGCTTCAGGTTGGCAGGATCGAACGGCAGTTTCGGCAGATCGATGCGTTCATTCGCCATGTCGAGGTAATGCGCGAGCGTGTGGCCGACGACCTCGGGCTGTTCGTGAATTTCCTTCGCCATGAAGTGACGATGGTTGCCCTTGTCGATCAGCACCGACGACGCAGACGACTTCAGCACCTGCCGCTTCACCGCGCGATTGCCGGCGTCGTGGACCGCCGCGCCTTTATGGTTGAGCTCGACCCAATCGCCGTCTTCGAGATAGCTGATGGTATCGGTGAAGGGCGCAAGCGCGATCGCATCGCTGCCGAGATACATTTCTCCGTCGCCGTAACCGATTGCGAGCGGCGAACCCTTGCGCGCGCCGATCAGCAGATCGTCCTTGCCGGCGAATAGAAACGCCAGCGCGAAAGCGCCGCGCAGTTGCGGCAGCGTCGCGGCGACGGCGTCCGCCGGCGAGAGCCCCTTCTTGATCTCGCGGCTGACGAGGTGCGCCACCGCTTCGGTGTCGGTCTGGGTGACGAACTTGGCGCCCTCTTTTTCAAGTTGCGCGCGCAGCTCGCGGTAATTCTCGATAATGCCGTTATGCACCACCGCCACCTGCTCGGTGGCATGCGGATGCGCGTTGTTTTCCGTCGGACGCCCATGCGTCGCCCAGCGCGTGTGACCTATACCGCTGGTGCCTGCGAGCGGTTCGTCGCGCAGGCGCTTTTCGAGATTCTTCAATTTGCCTTCGGCGCGGCGACGCGTCAGCTTGCCGCCCTCGAGCGTGGCAACGCCTGCGGAGTCATAACCGCGATATTCGAGGCGCTTGAGCGCATCGACCAATTGGTCCGCGACGGCCTCGCGGCCGAGAATTCCGACAATCCCGCACATTGATGTGCTTAAGCCCCCTGCCGCTAGTGTCGTGGTTCAGAAATTCGCTTCATTCGTGACACTAGTCCACGTCTGTTTGACGCGCCGGGCCCGCCGAGTGAAGTCAAAAAGCATTACGCGGTGTGACAAACCTCAACACACATAGTCATCACAGCGGCTATTTCGACTTCTTTTTGGCTGCCGCAGCCTTCTCGCGCAAGACTTTGGCCCGATTTTCCTTAATAACCTGTCGCGCCCGGCCGAAAACCAACGCATCCGCAGGCACATCGTCGGTGATGACACTGCCGGTGGCCACATAGGCACCGTCACCGATCTTGACCGGAGATACCAGTGCCGAGTTCGACCCGATAAAGGCGCCCTTGCCGACTTCGCTGCGATGTTTCGCCTCGCCGTCGTAGTTGCAGAAGATGGTGCCGGCACCGATGTTGGAATCCGGGCCGACCGTCGCATCCCCGATATAGGAAAGGTGGTTGGCCTTGGCGCCTTCGCCAAGCTTTGCCTCTTTGATCTCGACGAAATTGCCGACGCGAGAATTGGCGCCGAGTTGCGCGCCGGGACGCAGCCGCGCGAACGGACCGACCGAAACCTTCGTGCCGACATGCGCGCCTTCGAGATGCGAGAAGGAGTGGATCACTGCGCCATCCTCAACCACGACGCCGGGACCAAACACGACATAAGGCTCGATGGTCACGTCGCGGCCCAGCCTGGTGTCGGCGGCGAGGAATACCGTCTCCGGCGCCTGCATGGTCGCGCCGGCTTCGAGCGCCGCATCGCGCAACCGCTTCTGCAATACGGCTTCCGCTTCCGCCAACTGCGCCTTGGTGTTGATGCCGCGCACTTCGTCCTCCTCCACTTCAATCGCTGCCGTCTGTAGTCCCATCGAACGGGCGATGGCGACAGCGTCCGTCAGATAGAATTCCCTCTTGGCGTTGTCGTCGCCAATCCGTTCGATGATGTCGAGCGCCTGTTGGCCCGCGAGCGCCATCAGCCCGCCATTGCAAAGCGTGATCGCGCGCTCGGCCGGCGTTGCATCTTTCTCCTCGCGGATGGCGGCAAGCTGCCCACCTTCCACGATCAGCCGTCCATAGCCCGCGGGATCGGCCGGCCGGAATCCCAGCACCGCCACTGCAGCACCTGCGGACAGCGCGCCGCGCAGACGGCGCAGGGTATCTGCGCCGAGCAGCGGCGTATCGCCGAAGATCACCACCACATCGTCGGCGCTACGCGCGAGCGCGGATTTCGCCATCAGCACCGCATGGGCTGTGCCGCGCCGCTCGGTCTGCACGTGAATATCCGCGTCGGGAATGATCCGTCTGGCTTCCGCCGCAACGGCCTCGTGCCCCGGACCGATCACCACAGCCGTGGCCGTGCCGCCCGCATCGCGCACCGCTGTCAGCACATGCGCCAGCAGGGAACGCCCGGCGAGCATGTGCAGCACCTTGGGCAAGGTCGAACGCATACGCGTGCCCTCGCCGGCGGCCAGCACGATCGAAAGGCAAGTCCTCCCTGCATCAGTCTTCCCCTGCATCGATTCTCCAAACGCCCCGCAGGGCCGATTCCGGTAGTGAGCATATACCGCGATTTATGCGCCAAAAGCAGCGCCCGAAGCACGAATCAGCTAACGTTTTCAGGCTCGGAAGCCGAGATTTAGCAACAGGCGGCCTAATGGATGCAACCGATCACGACCGGGCTACGCACAGCGGTCTGCTGCGGCTGACAAGCTGGGCGACCGCGGCTGCCGTTGCGCTCACGGTCGCGAGCCTCGCGAGCATGTCTTCCGCGGGATCCCAGCGCATCGGCGTCGCGATCGCATCCCTGAGCGGCAACGGCGTTGAAACCCGCCATGTGGCGCAACTGACGTCGCGCCAGCCCTACATCGAGAATGAGCGACGCAGCCTCAACGAAACCCTGCGCCTGCTGGCATCGGATCGCGACCGGCTGGCGACGCGCGTCGGTTCGCTTGAGCGCAATATCGACGACATCACTGGCTCCATTAAAAGCCAGACGGCCACGCGCCCGGCGCAGTCAACGGCCCGGGAGCCTGCAGCCAATCTGTATGACGCCCTTCCTGCGATTACCGCCGACGCTCCGGCGACAAAGCCGGCCGACCTGCCGGATTGGCTGGCCAATGTGCCTGAGCCCTGGCCCAGCCCTTCATCTGCACGCGAGATTGCAGCCGTCCCATCGTCAAATCCGTTTCCACGCGTGACTGCTGCGCCCCCTGTTCGTATCGCCGCGCTCCCGGAAACACAGCCAGTAGCAACAGGGACCAGCCGGACCGAATTCGGCATCGACATTGGCAGCGGCTCAAACCTCGCGGACGTTCGGATTCTCTGGAATGCCGCCCGAACGCAGTATGGCAAGCAAATCGGAAACCTGAAGCCGCTCGTGCTCAAGCGTGAGGATCCCGCCGGCGGCCCCGATTACCGCTTGATTATCGGCCCGTTTGCGAATGCCGGCGCAGCCGCGAGAGTCTGCGCCTCTCTCGGTTCGGCAGATGTCATGTGTTCGACGCGCACGTATCAGGGTGAACGCCTGGCTCCGTAAGTCTTACGGTTGCAGCATCGTGCTGCACGCTGCATATTCGCCCGATGCAACAACGCTTATTCCAGCCCACCGCGCGGCAGGCCAATTGGCTCATCGTCGTTGGTTTTGTGTCCGTCGGCTACGCGCTTTATTTGCGCTATCTTGCAATCGAGATGCCAGGGTTCGCACTTTCGTGTCATGCGGGCCTCGACACATGGCTCTGTCTCGCACGCAAGACCGCGACGACCTTGTTTCAAAACTCGGTCTTCGGCGTCGTCGCGCTCGCAGTCGCGATGCTCAATCTGGTGCGACCATCGATCGTGCTGTTCGCCGTTGCATTGGCCTTCGCCGGTCTTGGCATTGTTCTCTACAACGTCACGCTTTCGGCTTTTGCCGTGGCACTGTTGATCCTCAGCCTGGCGCGGCCCGCGAGCGCAGCAGCGTAAACGCGAGAGCGAGCAACGCCGCGCAACACCACAACGCCTGCCAGTTCGCGAAGCTCTCGTTGAAGGCGATATAAATCGCGCAAATGCCCAAGACGCCCGCCATCACGGCTTCGGCTGTGCCGCGCATGCCGGCCGATGGGCGCAGCAAAGCCAGTACAAGAAACGGCGCGATTGCCGCCGTCAGCGGTGCAAAAGCGAAATCGATGTAGCGAGGGTTGAAGGTCAGAATGAGAGCGCGTTCCGTTGCAAGCAGGCCAACCGCAATCATGACCGCACCGAGTGCGAGCGCAGGCAAATCCCGCAGGCGCTCGGATGATTGCGCCAGCACCTGCGCGAACGCGGGAATGGAAATATCGCGCGCCACGGCAACCGCAGCCAAGATCGGCGCCGCAAGCGCAACGGCCGCAAGCGCCAACGAGCGTGTCCATCCGCCAAGCCCGAGGCTTTCCAGCGGGACATTGGCAACCGCCCATCCAGCAAAGAGCCCAGGTGCAAGGGCAATTGCCGCAATGGCCAGCCAGTCTTTCGACAGCAGTCGCCTGCTGGCGCTCGCCTGCGCCACCACAAAGGTCAGAAAGACCAGCGCCACGCCACCAATCGCCTGCCAGATCCAGAACGGGTGGTTCGATACCGCCTGGCCCCAGTGAAATTTGACCTGCCGGTCGCCCGCATCCAGCAAACCCCAATGGCCGCCGACCGTGCCTTCCAGCAGCCGCTTCCACGGCTGGTCGAAGGCTTCGATCAGATTGACCCGATAGTTCTGCCGCTTCGCCAAGGTCAGAACGTCGTGCATCACGCGAGCCTGGCTCACCGGCGATGGCAACGCGCCTTCCCGCATCCGCCCGGCGCTCGGCCAGCCGGTTTCCCCGATCAGGATTTCCTTGTCAGGGAAAGCATCCGCGACCTGCTTCCGGATAGCGTCGATATGGGCTCCGGCGTTGTTCGCCGGGATTGGAAAGTCCTCCCAATACGGAAGGATATGGATGGTGACGAAATCCACCCCGTCCAGCAGGGCCCGGTTACGCAGCCAGAATTCCCAGACATCGGCGTAGGTAACCTTCACCGGCGCCACCTGGGATTTCACCGTCCGGATGGTGTTGAGGAGCTCCGCAGGGGCCATTTCCCCGCGCAAAAGGACTTCGTTGCCAACCACCACCGCCGTGATGACGTCGGGATAGCGCTTGGCCAGATCGATCGCGGTTTGGACCTGGATGCGGTTCTTCTCGGCCTCCCCCGAGAGCCACAACCCCTGAATGACCTTCAGACCGTAGCGCTTGGCGATTTCCGGGACATGGTCGAGGCCGAAATCGGTCGAATAGGTCCGGACGCACTGGGTCACGGGGGCCAACAGCGCCAGATCCTCGTCGATTTGCCGGGGATCGATCCGGGTCGCCGGATCGAAGGGGGACTGACCGGGACGAAATGGCGCATAGGAAACGCACGGGAGCTTTTCGCCGGCGGCCAGGGGCGATGCCGGCATAGCGACCGGCGCGACCAGCCAGGCCCAGCCGGCGAAGATCGCCGCCGCTAAAACCGCAAATAACGCGAGGGGAAGGCGCATCCGCGCTCCTGACCGAGAATCCGGATGCCGCCCGGCTGCAACAACCCGTGCCAAAGGCGCCGTCCTTAATCAAGAGTATGAACGGTGCTGGACAAGACAAAGGACTTCCGTCCAAAGTTGCAGCATCGGCGGCCGGTTCGCCATTCGTCGTATTCCTGTCGGAATCTGATGCGCAGGTGACCGTTCGTCTGGGTGGCGTCTAGCAAGCAAAGCGAATGATGAGTTTCTTTCAGCGTTTAGTCCCCGCCGCGCTCTGTGCGGCAGCTTTGTCCTTTTCGGTGCTGCCTGCCCTCGCCCAAAGCGGGGAGCTGAAGCCGCCAGGCCAACAGGTCGGCAACCCGACCGATAGCGCCAAAAGCGCTCCAAAAACCGATGAGTTAGCCGAGGCTGCAGCCGCCCTGAGCGCTCCGGCCGGCAATGCGGAATGCGTCTGGCTCGGACGGCGGGTAGTGCGATGGCTTTGGCAGGACGACCTCGATACCGCCTTCCGGCACCTCGATCTCTATGACCGGTTCGGCTGCCCGGCCAACCATATCCAGGCGACCTATCGCTGCCTGGTGCGCCAGGGCCCCTTCGATACCAAGGCGGCCGACACGCTCAACTCGCGCGTCCATGCGTGCTGGATCAATCCCGGAGCCGCCACCGCACAGGAAGCCCCGGCAGCGACCGTCGGGAACCCGGTGAAGCGCTGAGCGTTCGGTCAGTGGGCATAGAAATGCGTTTTGGCACGAATGAATGGCCGGTCATCTAGCTATCACTTATTTAATGCATAAGAGCCGGTAGCCGCCCTTAATTCGCCATCCCAACGCAATTACTTGCTCCACATACGGTCGCTGCGATAAGTTGATATCGGCAGCTTCTTCCGGTCGAACCTAGGGGACGGGTTCGGGTCCGTTTCCCTGCCCCGTTTTGGTGTTGGATTCCATGCGCACCGTAGTTGCTGTCATCGCGCTTGTTGCTTGCGTGCATGCCGGTATTTGGGCTTTAGCGGGCAACAAAACAGCAGCGCCTAATTACGGGGCGCAGCTCAACAGTCTTTCATACGACCCATCCAACAAGTCGGCCGGCGAAAACGCCACTGCCGATATCAACCAGATTCGCAGCGACATGAATCTGCTGGCGCCATACACGCGCGCCATCCGTACCTATTCTGCGACGAACGGTGCCGAACTGATCCCGGCTGCGGCCGCTGAACAGGGTCTCAAGGTCAATGTCGGCGCCTGGATCGGCAAACCCGAGAAGGCGGATACGCCTGCGGGGCTTGCAGCCACGCGCAACGAGCGTGAGATTCGCAACGCGGTCGATCTCGCCAAGCGCTACAACAACGTCAACGGCATCGTGGTCGGCAACGAAACGATCTTCCGCGGCGAACTTGAGCCGTCCGACGAAGACATTACCAGCGAGGAGAAAGCTTCGCTCCTTCGCGCCGGGACCGAGCCCAAGAAGCTTGCCGCCGCGAAACAGTCGATGGCAGTCGAACGCCTGATCAAGATGATCCAGCGCGTGAAGCGTCAGAGCCCCGTGCCTGTCACCACCGGTGAAATCTGGAGCGTGTGGCGCGATCATCCGGAACTGGTGTCGGCGGTCGACTACATCGCCGTCCACATCTTGCCTTACTGGGAAGGCGTATCCGATAAAGCTGCCGTCGATGCCGCCATTGGTGGTTACGATACGCTGCGCCGGCTCTATCCCGGCAAGCGCATTGTCATCGCCGAGTTCGGCTGGCCGAGCGGCGGTTACAACATGAAACTGGCCAACCCCGGCCGCACCGAGCAAGCTGTCATCCTGCGCGATTTCGTTGCGCGCGCGGATGCCTATGGCATCGACTACAACATCGTCGAAGCGATCGACCAGCCATGGAAGGTCGCGATCGAAGGCGGCGTCGGTGCTTACTGGGGTCTGTTCGATGCCAACCGGCAGCCGAAGTTTGCCTGGAGCGGCCCGGTCGGCGATCCCGACCATTACAAGCTCGCGGGTCTCGCGATCCTGCTCGCCTTCCTCTTCTCGCTGCCAATCCTCGCGTTGCGCACGCCTACAGTGCCGCAGGCCGTGACGCTGGCTGCAGCCGCTAATGTTGTCGGCGCGTGGTTCGCGATTGTCTTCTCATTCTGGGACAAGCATTACTTCGTTCCCGGCGCCGCTTTCGCGCTCGGGCTTGGACTGGTGCTGTTGATGCCGCTCGTCGCCATCGCCTTCGCGCGCGTGGATGACATCGCCGCCATTGCTTTCGGCCGCAAGCCGCGCCGGCTGGCGCTTGCCCCCTCGCCGTCGATCGTGCCGGACGTGCAAGGCATCGCGCCGAAGGTTTCGATCCACATCCCGGCTTACTTCGAGCCGCCGGAAATGCTGAAGGCGACGCTCGATTCCGTTGCGCGCCTCGACTATGCGAATTTCGAATGCATCGTCGTGATCAACAACACGCCGGATCCGGCCTACTGGCTCCCGATCCAGGAGCATTGCCTGGCGCTTGGCGAACGCTTCAAGTTCATCAATGCCGAGAACCTGCAGGGCTTCAAGGCTGGTGCGCTCCGGCTCGCCCTCTCCCACACCGCGCCGGATGCGGAAGTGATCGGCATCATCGACGCCGATTACGCCGTGCAGCCGGACTGGCTGAAGGATCTCACGCCGCTGTTCGCCGATCCCAAGGTTGGCTTGGTGCAAGCGCCACAGGATCATCGCGACGGCGACCGCAGTGTGATCCACCATGCGATGAACGGCGAATATGCCGGCTTCTTCGACATCGGCATGGTCCAGCGCAACGAGGTCAATGCCATCATCGTGCACGGCACGATGTGTCTGGTGCGCCGTACTGCGCTTGAGCAGGCCGGTGGATGGTCGAGCGACACGATTTGCGAAGACACCGATCTCGGCTTGAGCATTCTCGAGAACGGCTGGCTCGCGCATTACACCAACCGCCGTTACGGCCACGGCCTGCTGCCCGACACGTTCGAAGCCTACAAGAAGCAGCGTCATCGCTGGGCCTACGGCGGCTTCCAGATCGTCAAGAAGCACTGGCGCCGGTTCCTGCCGGGCGCAAGCATGCTGACGCGCGAGCAGAAGCGTGAATTCGGTCTTGGCTGGCTGAACTGGCTGGGCGCCGAAAGCATCGGCGTGCTGGTGGCCATCCTCAACCTGATCTGGGTGCCGTTCGTTGCCTTCTCCGGCATCGCCATTCCCGACACCATCCTGACGATTCCGATCCTGGCGTCCTTCGCCATTTCGCTCGTCCATTTTGCCGCGCTCTACCGCCTGCGGGTGAAAATTTCACCAAGCCAGTTGTTCGCCACCATGTTCGCCGCGATGTCGGTGCAGTGGACTGTGGCGCGCGCCGTCACGGCCGGCCTGATCTGGGACCACCTGCCCTTCGTGCGCACCGCCAAGGGCGGCAAAGGCAAGCGTGGCCCCGACTTCCCAGCGTTCTGGGAAGCGGTGCTTGCCAGCCTGTTGCTGGCTGGCGCGGTTATCCTCGTCGCGACCAACTATAAAGAAGTGCGCGAGATCAACCTATTTGCCGCTGTGCTGGTGGTACAGAGCCTTCCCTTCATCGCGGCAGTCATTATTGCGACGGTCGAGGCGACCAAGCTCAACGAGTTTGCCTATTGGCGCAGCCTTGAGACCCGCACGGCGGAACTGTTCACCCGTCGGCCGGCACAGGTGGCCCGCGTGTCCGATATTTCGGTATCGGTGCCCGCGGATAAAGTCGTGGAGACCGCGCAGCAACCCTAGAGCGCAGTCCGGCGAAGTGGGAAACGGGTTCGCCGCAAGATTGCGCGAAAAACTATCGTTTTTCTTCCTCCTGACCCCGTGATGGCGACGCATTGTCATGTGTGCCGCCGCGCCTTAAGGTCCCGCGGTTCATCACCAAGGGAGGAAGAAAATGACGGTTTCAGCGCTTCGCGATTCAGCAGATACGAAGGGCCGCTCGCCGCTTCCCACCCACCGTGACCTCTATATCGGCGGCCAGTGGGTTAAGCCCCAGGGCGGCTATGCCGAAACCATCAACCCCGCGACCGGCGAGAGCCTTGGCAATGCGCCGAATGCCAACGCCGCCGACATCGATGCTGCCGCCAAGGCCGCTCACAAGGCGTTCCTGGAATGGCGCAACGTAAAGCCAACCGACCGCGCCGCGCTGATGCGCAAGGTTTCCGCCGTCATCCGCGCCAATGCCGAGGAATTCGCGCTGATCGACTCGCTAAACTGCGGCAACCCGATCTCCGCGCTGCGCCGTGACATCACCAACGCCGCCGCCGCAATCGACTACTTCGCCGGCCTCGTTCTGCAAATGCACGGCAATAACGTGCCGCTCGGCCCAGACATGTTTAACGTCACCGAACGCATTCCGATCGGCGTCATCGGCCGCATCGTCGCCTACAACCATCCTTTCGCCTTCACCGCAGCCAAGTTCGGCGCGGCGCTAGGCGCTGGCTGCACGTTGGTGGTGAAAGCCGCTTATCAGGCGCCGCTCTCCGCCTATCGCCTGATGGAGCTTATCGACGGCATCTTGCCGCCCGGCGTGGTCAACGTGGTGTCGGGCGGTGTCGAGTGCGGCCAGGCGATGGTCGCGCATCCGCTGATCGCCAAGATGTCGCTCGTCGGCAGCCCGGCAACCGGGCGCGCGATCGCCAAGGGCGCAGCAGACCGTCTCAAGCATGTCGAGCTCGAGCTTGGCGGCAAAAACGCGCTGATCGTTTACCCCGACGCCGATATCAAGAAGGCCATCAAGTTCGCCATCTCCGGCATGAACTTCTCCTGGTGCGGTCAGTCCTGCGGATCGATGTCGCGCCTGATGGTGCATGAGAGCGTCTACGACGAGGTGCTCAAGGCGGTGGTTGAGGGCATCTCGAAGATCAAGCCGGGCAACCCGCTCGACGAAGACTGCAAGATGGGCGCGCTGATCTCCAAGGCTCAGTTCGACAAGGTGCTCTCCTATGTCGAGATCGCCAAGAAGGACGGCGCCAAACTGATGACCGGCGGAAAGCCTTCGGACGATCCGAAGCTCAAGGGCGGCTTCTTCTTTGAGCCGACGGTGTTCGCCGACGTGACCCAGGACATGCGCATCGCCAACGAGGAAGTGTTCGGACCGATCCTCTCGGTAATGAAGTGGTCCGACGAGGAGAAGATGCTCGCCGACGTCAACGCCGTCGAATACGGCCTCACCGGCGCGGTCTTCTCCCAGAACATCTCGACGGCCCTCAAGGCCGCCCGGCGGATCGATTCCGGCTATGTCTGGGTTAACACCGCCGGCGGTCAGGCGCTCGGTACGCCTTACGGCGGCATGAAACAGTCGGGCTACGGCCGCGACAAGGTGATCGAGGAAATGCTCTCGAACACCCATGTCAAGAACATCGCGATCGCGCTGTAATTTTTTCTGAGTAGTCGAAATGAAAAGGCCGGGTTATGCCCGGCCTTTTTGCTATCCCGCGAGCTTGGTCTCGACCAGTTTCACCCAATAGGACGTGCCGGTCGGGATCGCCTCGTCGTTGAAGTCGTAGGCCGGGTTATGGAGGCCCGCGGTGTCGCCGTTGCCGACAAAGATGAAAGCACCAGGACGCGCTTCCAGCATGTAAGAGAAATCCTCCGCCCCCATCATCGGCGGCGTGTTGGTATCGACGCGATCGTTGCCGGCAATTTCCTTTGCAACGGACGCGGCGAACGCCGTCTGCTCCTCGTGATTATGCGTCACCGGATAGCCGCGCCGGTAGGTCAGCGTCGCCCTGGCGCCATGCGCCTGCGCGGTGTGTTCCACCAATTCGCGCAGCCGCTTCTCCAGCAGATCGCGCACCTCCGGCTTGAAGCTGCGCGCGGTTCCGCGCAACTGCGCAGTCTGCGGAATGATATTGATGGCGGAGCCCGCCTGAAACACGCAGATCGAGATCACCGCGGCTTCCAGCGGATCGACACTGCGCGCCACGATCGACTGCGCCTGGGCGACGATCTGGGCACCGACCAGCACCGGATCGATGGTGTGATTGGGCCAGGCCGCGTGGCCGCCCTTGCCTTCGATATCGATGATGACGGTATCGGTCGCGGCCATCACCGCGCCGGGGCGGATCGCGAATTGCCCAACCGGCAAGCCGGGCAGGTTATGCATGCCGTAGACTTCCTCGATCCGGAATTTGTCCATCAGGCCGTCGGCGATCATGGCCCGCGCGCCCGCGCCGCCTTCCTCCGCCGGCTGAAAAATCAATGCCGCGGTGCCGGCGAAGTTGCGCGTCTCCGCGAGATACTTCGCAGCGCCCAGCAGCATGGCGGTGTGGCCGTCATGGCCGCAGGCATGCATCTTCCCGGCATTCTTCGAGGCATAAGCCGCGCCGGTGGCTTCCTCTATCGGCAGCGCATCCATGTCGGCGCGCAACCCGATGACGTGCTCGCCATTGCCGGGACGATTGCCGCGGATCAGCCCGACCACCCCGGTCCGGCCGAGACCGGTGACGACATCATCGCAGCCGAAGGCACGCAGCTTCTCGGCCACGCTGGCGGCGGTGCGGTGCACGTCGTAGAGCAGCTCCGGATTGGCGTGGATGTCGCGCCGCCATTCGGTGATTTCACCCTGCATGGCGGCGACGCGGTTATTGATCGGCATTGCAAACTCTTGCGCTGGTGCGAAGCGCCAAGTGTAGCAAAATCCGGCCTTGGCCGGTGGCCTAATTCAGGGCAAATTCGAGTCGAAATCGATAATTCAGAGGCATTTCCGCCCCGCTATTGACCCCATCCCGGACCGCCCCTAAACAGCCTCCGGGCGGGCGCGTAGCTCAGTTGGTAGAGCACCTGACTTTTAATCCGGTGGTCATGGGTTCGAGTCCCATCGCGCCCACCAACAAATCCAATGGCTTCTGATGTTTCCTCTTCCCAGCTTCTTCCATTGGGAAGACCATGGGAAGAATGCGCTCCCCTTTTAACCGTCCTGCAGATGCAGCCGGACTGCCACGAAGCCAATTCCGCTGGCCATAGAAGATTTTCACATGACCCCAACTGAAATGAATGTTCTGCGTAGGCTGACCAAGAAGGGCGAGGTCATTTACGGCGGTACCCGGCCGGGCTCGGACATGTCAAAGCTGGTCGAATCCGGGCTTGTGAACGCAACTGCGGTGAATATCTCCGAAGTGCTTTACGAAATGACGCAGGCGGGGCGGAAGATGTTGGAGGAACGCTAACCCCGCTTCGAGCGCAGTCGTTCCCGTGGGCTTCATCTTATCGCCCACAGCGCAAGTAATCCCGCCATCACCGCCAAAACTATCCAGAAAGGCCCGAAGCCTTGCGGGTAGTACGCCCCACAGTAAGGACAAGTCGGCACCTTTACGGTTGGGCCGACTTTTGTGAGGGGTGCTTTACATTTTCGACATTGAACCACGGCAAAACCGATTCAGCAGCGTTCATAGCGCTTGTGCGGCGCTGAACCGCGCGCCAATTGAAACATCGTCGCACCGTCTTTGGTGAACTCGCCGAAAGCGGCATGGCGTTCGCCGGCCTCCGGGTTGAACCAGCCAACGTCAACTTCTTCCGAAGTGAACCTGTAGTCTATGATCTTGAAGCTGCCTTCACCCCTCGTGGCGAACACGAAGATGGAGAACATCTCCCGCGTGAAGGTATATTTCGACGTTTCGCTGCACCAGTTCCCTAAAATATTAGGATAATCCAGGGCGCGGGATGGGGTTGGCATGGAAAGGCCAGCAGACAAGAATGCGAGCGACACTACCCAGCGTCCAAATCCTCTCATCGCCCGCGCCCCAATTAAGCTGTGAACTGGCAACCAAGCTAAACAGAGGCCACGCAAATGTCAGGCCTTTTCCCTTCTCTATCGCTTCAAACAGCCTTTTTCAAAATCCTGCGCAAGTTTCTCAACGCCTCTGGTTGTCCATGTCGCCTTCATCGCTCCGATCACAGTGATGGGCTTTTTCGTCTGAAACAAAGGAAGAAGGCGAATGGGACCGTCGTTGACGGGAAACGGCTCCGTGCGCATTTCATAAAAACCGGTCATCTCGAAATTGTTGCTTTGGACCGACTTGCCCTTCAGCGTGACGGATAAGTCGCCACTCGCCAAGGTCACTGACAGGGGCGCCGGCTTCCCCTTGCCGAGGTCCTTGTATGCGCCGACGGTGACCTGAATTTTGCCGGGGCTTGCGCAAATCACGCGCAGGACGGTATCGCCCTCGACATCGCCTTTTACCAGGCCAAAAAATTCAAGCTTGTCCGCGTCCTTTGGGACGCTGTGCCAATTGATAGTTTCGGCACAAGCCTCCCCGGCAAATGCCGCCAAAAATAAACATGCGGTCGCCAATCTAAAAGTCATCGCCTGCCCTCTTGTTGCTTAAAAAGAATTAAGCAGGCGCGCGCACTCTGTCGCTGACACATAGTTTGCGGCGCCCTCTGCATCAACAGCTGGTTTCGTTGTAACATAATTCCAGCGCCTCACGTAACCGGCTTTCTCCGGTCACCTGGCGAGAACAAATCGATCGCTAACGCATCGATCCCAGATATTGAAACAGGGTGCGGTCCCACCAGTCACTCTGCACGGCGTTCAGAATGGCAACGCTGAGTGGCTTTCGAAGCGGGCTGTTGTTCGGCAGCGCAAAAGCATAGTTCTGCGGATCGAACGTCACATCGAGCAACTGGACAGTCGATCGGAATTCCTGATTCACGACCCATGCGAGCAGAGGCTTGTCATAGACAAATGCGTCAACTTCGCCTTGTCGCACGGCCCGCAGCCCGTCCCTGGCATTTGCAAACCCATCATAACTCACCCGCATCCGCTTCAGCGTGTCTTCGGTCGACGATCCGGCCACGACACCGACGCGCACCGCCGACAGATCCGTAACACCCTGCACCGTCCCTTGCAGGTGCCTCACCGTAAGCGCCGAGGTAATACCGGCGGTGAATACGGCGATCGCAATGATGGAACCAACCATCCACAAAATGGCAACGGCGCGACCGGGAAAAGTTCTTGGACCGAAATTCCCGATCCCGCGCTGCGTCATCGCGACCGTAGTCCACCACACGCTGCTGCTGAGCCCCTTCACGACGCCGCCACCGAAATCCTCATTGTGACGACGCTCGAAGAGCCAGACGATCAATCCGACGGCGAGGGCGAGACCAACCAACGCGAGCACCGCTTGTATGAATCCGAAGGACGTAAGGGTACGTACAACCGGTGCCCAGCTCGGATCACGACCGGACGATACGGCGATGCCAAGGCCCGTCCCAAAGAACGATGAGGTGAAATCGAGCATGTTCTCGCGCGGTGCGGTAACCGTCAGCGCCGCCACGGCGACGTCAAACTTCCCCCCGGCAACGCCGTCGATCAGGTCCTGAACCGTCTCTTCTTCGGCAAAACGGAACTGCCACTTGTTCTGCTCAGCGATATGGCGCCAAAGGTCGATGCTGATCCCGGACCAATTGCCGTCGCTCGATTTCATCGCAAAAGGCGGCGCCTGCTTGGTGCCGATGACCAACTCCCGCTGAACGGAAAAGCCGGCGTCCGCAACGCCCGCCGGTTGCGCTGCGCAGGGACCGCCAACAAGGAGCGCGGCTGCTACGA
Organism: Bradyrhizobiaceae bacterium; assembly: GCA_947481685.1. Lineage (GTDB taxonomy): Bacteria > Pseudomonadota > Alphaproteobacteria > Rhizobiales > Xanthobacteraceae > CANKHA01. The sequence continues at coordinate 106,399 of CANKHA010000005.1, read as the reverse complement.
GGAAAAGAATGGGGTTGCGCATGGGCACCTTCCCGTCAGTGAGGCTGCGGGGTTTAAAAGGAACATCAGAATCTGTAGCGAATATTTTATCCTCAAGGGCATTGCCCTTTGGGCCAATGACGGGAGATGAAATATCCTTGGGCCTGGTCAGCAATAACTGACACCATATTCGCCCGAGAGTGGGTCGGCCAGCATGCCGGTAGTCAGTGCTATAAGCAGAAACGCCGGTGCGCACAAAAAAGCTTCAGGTTCTGCGTGAGAACCTGAAGCTCGGAATTGCGATCCCGCTTGCCGGATCAATCAGAACTAGCGAACGCCGTCGTTAAACGGCACGACATCGGCGGTCTGGGCCCAGGCCGGCTTCTCAGCCTTTGCCTGAATATTGGACGGCGCAACCACCGGCTTCTCGAGCCGCCGCGCCATGCCTTCGAACTGGGCGTTCTCTTCAACGCTCAACGACTTGTTGAAGATCTCGCCCTCGACGGAGGCCCGGCCCTGGATCTTGACGCTGTCGCTGTGGATTACGCCCTTGAACTGGCCGCGAATGACGGTTTCCTGCGCCATCACATTGCCTTCGACCTGCGCGCCTTCGCAGATGCTGAGGCTTTTCGCATGGATATCGCCAATGACGCGTCCGAAAATCTGCACGGAGCCTTCGGAGACGATGTTGCCCGTAATCGTGAGGTTACGGCCAAGCGTCGAGATATTTTCCGGCGACGTATCTTCGGGCACCGGATTGCCGACGAGCCTTGGCTCGCCTCCCGCGCTGGTGCCGCCGAGCTCGTTTTTCCCCTGCTTGAAGTAGCTCAATTAACCCTCCTGATCGCCAATTTCCCGCGCCGCGGGGCCAGCCACCAGCCTCCGCTTTCACCGACGATCCCACTGTAAATGAATTGGCGTCGCCGGCTGGAAAATCGGGAATTATCCATAACGCCGCCCCGACGGGCGCCCGGCGTAAACCATCTGACGATCGGGCAAGCACCGCGCCATTGCCGGAGCGGTGCGTTTCCCGCTAGATTTGGAGCGGGCAAAGCCCACATTCAGGCTGCCAGGCGCGCGCAGGCAAGCGAAAATACTCCGGGATCGCAATGAACGAGGACGCACTCAATTCGATCGCTGCCCAGTTCATGAAGAACATCAGCCTCACCGCCCAGCGCGAAATCAAGAAAGCCGTCCGCCAGGCCGTTGCCAGCGGCAAGCTGCAGAACCATGAAACCTTCACCGCCGCCGTCACGCTATCGAGCGAGAAGGTCGGGCTGAACGTCACGATCTACAGCAAGGTCGAGCTTCCGTAGCTGTCGTCAGTCCGTCGGCTCCACGTGAATAATCGCCGCGCCGTGGTTGTTGCCAATCCAGAGCGACGCCGGGCTCGTCGTGTTGTCCACGAACACACGTCGGATATTCGTGGGGCGCGGCAACAGATACTCGACGAACTCGTCCTTCGTCGTGATCACGCGCGAAACGTGATCGTTGTACATCGAGCCCGCCCAGGCGTCACCGCTCTTGGAAAGCTCGGCATCGTAAGGCCCGCTCCACGGTGTCGGCAGCTGCCATTCCCTGATCTTCTCGGTCTTCGGATCGAACATGCCGATCGCGCCGCCGGCGAATTCACCGAACCACACGCGATCCTAGTCATCCACACGACCGCGGCGCGGCTTCGAGCCTACGGTCGGCGTGGACCATATTCTGGTGACATTGGTCTTGGCATCGACGAGGCCGATGCGCGTGTTGCCCTGTTCGAGCAGATAGGCATTGTTTTTGGAGTCCGTCGGCATGCCATAGCCGCTGATATGCGAGCCGCTGGCATCGGTGGCCACGCCCATGTCGGTGTATTGCCCGGTCGCAACGTCGAGCTTGTAGAGATTGTGGGTGTCGTTGTTGACGACCCACACCTTGCCGTCGACGTGGGAATTCGTCGCCGTGGCCATCGACGCCTGCGTGCTGTTGGTCTGCCACTCCTTCGGGAAGGGATAAGGCGTGGCCTGTTTGGTCTTCAGGTCGAATTTGTAGACACCGGCCTGATACATTGCCGCGATCCAGAAATTGCCCTGCTTGTCGAGGCTGAGCGCGAGCGTGCCTTTCGGCTCTTCCGGCTTCATCACCGGCAGCGGATAGTCCGTGACCTTCCCCGTCTTGGGATCAAGCGAGCCGACCATCAGCTCGCCGAAATCCGAGTACCAGATGTTGCCGTCGGGGCCACGCATGGCGTCATGTGGCTCGGCGTCCTTCCGGGGCAGATCGTATTCCGTATAGACGACATGGGTGGCGCGGCCTTTCGGACGCGGAATCCGCTTGAACTCGAAGCTGTGCTTGTCACCGGCGCTGAGATTGGACTTGGCGAGCCATTCGGACATTGTCTTCTGGGCATCATCCCGCACGCGCACGCGTTCGCCCCGTGCTCCGCCCTGCACCAGCATCTGCGGCTTGGTCGGGACGCTGCCCTGATAGTAGAAGCCCATGCGCTGGAACACCGCCGGCCACTCCTCCGCGGTGTATTTGGACATGAACGGACGCTGCAAGGTATGGCAGCCAAGGCAGCCGCCGAGCGTCGCCTTTTGCTTGTCCAACAGGCCCGGCGCGCTCATCAGCCATTCGGCGGTCGAGAGTTGCAGCGCCTCATTCTTCGCCTTGACGAGTTTCAGGTCGGCCTTGCCGCCCGCCGCTGTTACATCGGCGCTGTTGGAACCGTCGAGATCGTAACCGGCGGCGCGGATGGAGATTTTGTATTTACCCGGCTCGAGCTTCGCCGCCGGAAAGCTGTATTCGCCCTTGTCGTTCGTCACCACGGAGATGGTTTTCGTCGATCCATCCATCTTGGCGCTGACGACCACCCCTTCCATGACCGGCTCTTCCGCCGACGTCACTTTCCCGCTCAGCGCCGCCGCCACAGTTTGCGCCTGCGCGCGCAGGTCGCCCTGCAAAAGCACGGCAGCGAAACTTGTCCCAGCCAGCAGCCACATTTTTGTGGAATTCATTGTCCCCTCCCCAGGGTTTATTGCATTTGATTTTCCGACCGCACCTCATTCCAGACCCACGACGCAGGGACAGTATTCGCCCGGCGGAGAACGCTGGCAAGACATCCCTCTATCCTCGACCATGATATATCCTGACCCGTAAGCATGCCTGGGCGCTGAATGAGCCCGCAGCTTCGGTGCAGGAATGGGAGTTTGAAATGAGAACGCTGGCGGCGCGCATCCGCGCCATGACTTTTCTCACATGGTTGCTGCTGATATCGGCGATAGCAAACGTCGTGACTGCCATCAGCGTCGCTGCGATGGCGACGTCGCGGGTGGACGTCTATGTCCGCGGCGGGTCGGTTGCGGTTCAGGGCGACGTCGAGATCCAGAATGGCCAGTACCCGGTCAAGGTCGAGATGGTCCGTTGACGGCATTGCTGAGACTGAATGCGCTGTGGGTCGGCGGCAGCCTCGGATATCTGGAACAGGCTTGCCTCGCTTCCGCTGTCGCCGTCGGACATCCCGTTTCGCTGTACACCTATCATGGCATCGCCAACGTCCCCGCCGGAATCGATCTGCGCGATGCGCGGGACGTCCTGCCCGAAGAGCGGCTGATCCGCAACAAGGCGACCGGAAGCGTTGCCCTGGGGTCGGACATTTTCCGATACGCACTCATGCGGCTTGGCCTTGGCTGCTGGATCGACGCCGATGTTTATTTTCTGAAGCCTTTGACGTTCGGAGACGACACGCACGTTTTCGGTTTTGAAGACGATCAGCAGGTGTGCTCCGCCATTTTGCAAATCCCGCCTACGTCTCCGTTGCTGGCCGATCTCCTGGAATTCGTGAATGCGGATCCTGTCATTCCGCCGTGGTGGCCATTGGAAGAACAGGAACGCCAGCGGCAACTGGCCGCGCAGGGCCGCGCGTTGACACTTGAAGACATGCCATGGGGTACCGCCGGCCCCAAGGCGCTAACTCACTTCATCGGGAAAAATGGCCTGACCGCGCAGGTGGCGCCGCGCGACGTTTTTTATCCCATCCACTGGTCCGGGGCGGAACGACTGTTCGCGCCCGACGGCCGCGTTGAAGACAGCTTCACACCCCAAACACAAGCGATCCATTTGTGGAACGCGATGATTCAGCGCCAGAAGAATGCAGACGTCGATCCGGCTTCTTTCATTGCAGAGATATGCCGAAGGCAAAACGTGGCGCTATCAGCCGCTTAGCCGGCAGGGCCAAATCTCCGCTCGGCCTCGATCGTGAGGCCTTTGGCCACCGCGCCAAACGTGTCGCCCTCAATCACGTGCGCGGCAGGAACGCCTTCGACGATAGCGCGCCGCACATGCGCCAGCCGCGTGGAGCCGCCGGTCAGAAATACTACGTCGATCTTGTCGGCAGAGAGCTTGGCCTGCTTGAGGCAAATCTCGATCCGCGCGCCGATGCGTAACGCGAGCCGCTTGGTATGGGTGACAAGATCGTCGCGGCTAATCGTGGCGCCCAGACCCGGCTCGACCCAGTCCAGCGAAAAATCGAACTGCTCCACATCGGACAATGCGATCTTGGCGTCCTCCACATCCATCGCCAGCGTGTGGCCGCGCTGCTCTTCCAGCACATGCAGCAGCCGGTCGAACAGCTCCGGCGCCTTCGCCTCCCGCCGTACCTGGCCAATCTGAAATTTCACATTGTGCTCGTACATCCGGTTGATGCTGGACCATGTGGCGAGGTCATTGAAATAACCCGACGGCGCGTGCAGGCCCTCCTTCTTCATCTCGCTGCCGAAGCCGAACAGCGGCATCAGCGTGCCAAGACTGAGTCGCCGGTCGAAATCCGTGCCCCCGATCCGCACGCCGTCATTGGCGAGGATGTCGCTTTTCCTGTCGGCCTTCTTGTGCCGCTCCGGACTAAGCCGCACGATGGAGAAGTCGGACGTGCCGCCACCGATATCGGCGATCAGCGCGATTTCCTCGCGGGTGATCTGGCGTTCGTAATCAAGCGATGCCGCGATCGGCTCGAACTGGAACGTAACGTTGGCGAAGCCTATGTCCTTCGCAATCTCGCGCAGCGTCTCCTCGGCTTTCCGGTCCGCCTCCGGCTTGTTATCGACGAAATGCACGGGGCGGCCGTGAACGACGCTGTTGAAGGAATAACCGGCGGCCTGCTCGGCGCGATGCTTCACCACCCGAAGATAGGATGCGATCACATCCCGGAAGCTGGCGCGCTCGCGCCCGATCTTGGTTTTCTCGTCGATCAGCGCGGTGCCGAGAACCGATTTTAGACTCCGCATGAACCGGCCCGGCCCGCCATCGACGTAGGCATCGATCGCCGCGCGACCGATGAAGACAGCACCGTCATGCTCGAAGAAAATTGCACTGGGAATTGCGGTCTGGCCGGCCTCGAGCGGCAACAATTCTGGCACATGATCCACGGACCTGCCCAGCGCCGTATTGGAGGTCCCAAAATCCAGTCCGCAAGCTGACATCGTCGCTCCCAAAGAGCGGTCCGTTTACACATTTAGGCAAGGTCGATCCAGTACTGTTTCGCGGCGCACGAAGCAGCCCTTCCATCGGCGTTCAGTGATGTATAATGGCCGTCATCAGGCGGCTTTGCGCCACTTTCGGGGGTTCGGGGAAATATGACACCGACGCAGAAGTCAGCCGGCCGCGAGTCTGGTTCCGGTCCTCTTGTGGTGTGCCTTGTCATTCTGCTGCTTGCCGGCCTGCCGTTCGCGGCCTGGCTCGATTTGCGCAACCTGTCCGAAAGCATCCTGCGGCGTCAGGCCGACGAGGTCGGGCGCATCATCAATGACATGCGGAATTTCTACGCCAGCGACGTGGTGGGGCGCGTTCTGGTCCAGCACGAGGCTATCCCGACCAGCAACTACCGAGACGTCCCGGGCGGCATCCCGATCCCCGCTACCCTTTCTATCGAACTCGGCAAGCTGATCACCGCGCGCGATGGCGCAGTGAAATACAGCTTCCTGTCCGACTTGCCGTTCAAGGGTCGCGAAACCCACAAGCTCGACGGGTTCGAGACGGACGCTCTTGCCACGCTGCGGAAAGATCCCAAGGCGCAGGTGGTGGAAGTCTCCGGGTCTATTTTCGACAGCCGGATTCGCGCGGCTGGCCCCGTGATCATGGCGGCCGGCTGCGTCAGTTGCCACAACAGCCACCCCGACAGCCCCCGAAAGGACTGGAAGGTCGGCGATGTGCGCGGCATCCAGGAAATTTCCGTGGAGCAGCCGATCGCCGCCAATATCTTCTCGTTCAAGTACCTGATGCTCTACTTCGCGCTCGCCGCGCTTATCGGCATTACCTTCGTCGCCCTCCAGCGCAAGCAACAGAAAGCCATCGCGGGCGCCAATCGTGACCTGACCGAGGCCAACGATTTTCTCGCCAGCATCTCGATGAAGATCGCGAAGTATTTGTCACCGCAGATCTACAAGAGCATTTTCTCGGGCCAGCGGGATGTGACCATCGTCACCGAGCGCAAGAAGCTCACGATCTTCTTTTCCGACATCAAGGATTTCACCGCCACCACCGAGCGGTTGCAGCCGGAAGACCTGACCGCGCTCTTAAACGAATATCTCACAGCGATGTCCGAGATCGCGTCGGAATACGGCGCCACCGTCGACAAGTTCATCGGCGACGCCGTGGTGGCCTTCTTCGGCGATCCCGAAACCAGGGGCGTGAGCGAAGACGCGCAGCAATGCCTGCTGATGGCAGTCGCCATGCAGAAGCGCATTTCCCAGCTCAACGGCGAATGGTGCAAGCGCGGCGTGGAGCAGCCGTTCCGCGTGCGCATGGGCATCAACACCGGCTTCTGCAACGTTGGCAATTTCGGCAGCGACGACCGCATGGATTACACGATCATCGGCGCGGAGGCGAACCTCGCCGCGCGGTTACAAGCCAATGCCGAACCGGGTGGTATCGTGTTGTCTTACGAAACCTACGCGCTGGTGCGCGACATCGTTCGCGCGCGGCCGCAGGAGCCCATCGCGATGAAAGGCATCAGCCGCATGATCGTGCCTTATGTGGTCGATGGGCTGGTCAAGGACGTCCAGCAGCGCCCCAGCGTGATCAGCGAACATGTGCCGGGGATGGACCTGTTCCTCGATCTGGAGCTGCTCGACAAGGGCGCTCAGGAGCGGACAAAACGCTTGTTGCAGGACGCACTCGCCGCGCTCGAAGCCGGGGCAAAACCTGCAACGCCCTGAAACGGCCAGTCATTTGGCCTTTTTCTCGAGTTCCCGGGCTTCTTTTTCCGTGATATCCCGGGTTTTCCCGTAGCCCATCGCCTCCGGGCCCATGTCAGAGATACCGGGCACAGTGCTTTTGACATTCTCGTATGGTCGCACATCAATATCCGCCAGGTAGATATAAGCCCGGCCGCCACGCTGGCAGTTCAATGCCACCCATTCGTCTTGGATGAGTTGCCCCTTTTCGACATCTTCCAACTGCTCAAACAACGTCTCATCCGCGTCATATAATTTCCCCGCCACGCGGACTTGGAACATGCCCTCGGAGAAAGGCTGAACATACTCCAAAATGTCCCCTTTCTTGATCGCGATGTCATGAAAGTCGAAGTCTTGCTTTGCAGTCAGCCGTTCAATTTTTGTAGCCGACAAAAATTCGATGTTGCTCTTTTTGACGCGACTCTGATTCCACGGGTGAATTACTGCTAGGTAAGGCAATTCGCATTTAATGGTTCGCGGCAAACTCTTGTCCATGCCGGAGCGCGCAAGAACGATCGTGCCTCGCCGCGTGACTGAAAAGCCCGTCGGATATTCGCCGGACCAGAACTTGGCAATATTCCAAGTCTTGTCATAGGGAACTGAAGTGGTTTGTGCGCTAGATGGCGCGGTTGATGCACACCCAACGAGCGCCAGCGCTACTGGCATCAAAGTTCTTCGACGAAGCTTAAAGAATCCCGGCATCACACACTCCGCGTCAAAACGCGCTTTGCTGATGCCCGCATTCCTTGCATGTGAACTTGATCCCCCGGCCCTCTTCGCCCGGTGACACCTTCACCTTGTTCGCGATGCCGCATTTCCCGCACTTGGCTTCCAGCCGCGCATCGACTTTTTTGACGGCGATGTTCTTCTTTTCCATCGCCTCGCGAACCAGACGCTCCAGTTCGCCCCGAGCAGCTTCTTTTGACATGCGTGCAGTTTTCCTCTGTCCCGTTTGAAAATCTCTCTATCACGCCGATGGCGCGGCGCGGCAACTGCCGAATACTCGATATCACGTTCGCGAGAGGTATTGGGATGGTGATTTGCCCGATCCAGGTGCAATCCTTTGGCCGGATTAAACTAAATCGGACTTATCCACACAGCCCGGCCTTAAGGACTTCACCTCAAGAGTTTCACATCGTCGTCGCGAGCCTGCCATAGTGGCCTCCTAGCGTCCCCCAAGAAACCGGGAGCGTCGCCATGAGCCTTCAAAGCCAAGCACCCCTCGCGTTCGAATTCCGGACCTATTTGAGCGCGCCAAGCTGCCCACGCTGCGGCAATCATGTGATGGCCGCGGAAGCATCGGAATTTTTGCCCGACGGTCATATTCGCCATTCCTGGGCCTGCGAATCCTGCGGTGAGGAATTCCAAACCAGCGTTGAAATCGCGGACGTCACAACACCCTCCTTGCCTGCGTAAACCTCGCTGTCCATAGAGTGCGTAAGCCCGGCGGCCGCTTCAAAACGGCCGCCGTTGCTTTTCCTGCATGGCATTGAATTTTCGGCCGCGCTAAAACGCCGGGACAAGCATGGGAGTAGTCCGGGTGGGACAAGCGGGCGGCGACAATCTTCCAATCCTGATCGCGGGCGGTGGCATCGGCGGCCTCGCGGCGGCCTATGCGCTGTCGCTCAAGGGCTTTCCGGTCCGCGTCCTGGAACAGTCCTCCGAGTTTCGCGAGATCGGCGCCGGCATCCAGCTTGCTCCCAATATCTTTGCCGCCGCGGAGCACCTTGGCCTGCGAGACGCTTTGCTGGCCGATGCGTGGCAGCCACCGGCGATGGAAATGCGCTGTGCGCTCTCCGGCGATCTTGTCACCAACCTGCCACTGGAAAAGGAAATCGTCGCCCGCTTCAAGCAACCGTATGCCGTCAGCCACCGGGCCGACATCCACGCTGTCTTCCTGAAGGCCTGCCAGGGTAGCAATCTCATTGCGCTTGAAAACAATCAGCGCGTTGAGGATTTCGAGGAGGATGGCACCGGCATCACTGCCCTGCTCCACAGCGGCGACCGGATCAAAGGCCGCGCGCTGATCGCCTGCGACGGCATGTGGTCGAAGATGCGTGAGAAAATCATCGGCGACGGCGTGCCGCGCGTCTCCGGCCACATTGCCTATCGCGCGGTGCTGAAGCGCTCCGACGTGCCGGAAGATCTATGGCGGCCCGATATCGTGCTCTGGGCCGGGCCCCGCACCCATTTCGTGCATTATCCCTTGCGGCGCGGCGAGCTCTATAATCTGGTCGCGGTTTTTCATTCCGATCGCTACGAGGAAGGCTGGAACGCCGAGGCTGACCCCAGCGAGCTATGGAAGCATTTCAGCGGACAGCGGCCGGAAGTGCTGCGACTGCTGGAGCGCATCGAGACCTGGCGCATGTGGGTGTTGTGCGATCGCGAGCCGGTAAAGAACTGGTCGCAGGGCTGCGCTACGCTGTTGGGCGATGCGGCGCATCCGATGCTGCAATATCTTGCCCAGGGGGCCTGCCAGGCCACCGAGGACGCCGTGGTGCTGGCGGAGAAAGTTGCGGAGCAGCCCGACGATATCGCGTCCGCGTTCCAGGCCTATCAGGCGGCGCGTTATCTCCGCACCGGCCGGGTGCAGATCATGGCCGGTGTCTATGGTCAGTTTTATCACGCCCGCGGTGTCACCGCCGAACTGCGCAACACCATGCTGGGCGGGCGCACGCCGACGCAGGCCTACGACGGCATCGCGTGGCTCTACGGCGGCGGCTAGACCGCGTTGGGCGCCTTGAGCTGCCGCACCTCATCCAGCTTCAAAGCGCTGCCAACGGGGCTGCGACCATTTGCGCGGCGACATCCCGTCGCGTTGTGACGACGGGGAGAATTTGGGAGTCTGACCGGGGGACAATTTCAGGTTGCGAAAGCAAAGGTCAGACCATGAAACCCAGCCTCCTCCTCGCGCTTTGCGGGCGTGCTTGCCGCTTCATCCGCTTCCGCTCAAGATTCGGTCGCTAACTTTTATAATGAGAACGATACCGTTCGCCTGCTGGTGGGTTCGGAACCCGGTGGGGGGTACGATGGATACGCCCGCCTTCTTGCCCGGCATCTGGGTAAATTCATCCCAGGCAATCCCACCATCCTGGTGCAGAACATGCCCGGGGCGGGCGGCATCGTCGCGGCGAACTATCTTTATAATGTCGCGCCGAAGGACGGCACTGTCATGGCGCAGGTCCAGCGCTTGGTTCCCTTCGTGCAGATTATGGGCGAGCCGGGACCGCAATTCGAAACCGCGAAATTCAACTGGTTGGGCAGTCTGGCAAGTGAAGTGACGGTTTGCGTCTCCTGGAAGAAGAGCACCGATATCAAGACCTTCGCGGATGTTCAGAAAAAAGAGCTCATTGTAGGCGGCAGCGGGCCGAACGACACCGAAACGGTCCCCGCGATCCTGAACAACGTGCTCGGAGCGAAGTTCAAAATCATCTCCGGCTATCCATCATCGACCGCGGTAACGCTTGCGGTCGAGCGCGGCGAAGTTCAGGGAATCTGCTCCTCGTATTCGTCCCTTACGACCCGTAACGCGCACTGGTTCAAGGACAACTTGGTCAATATCCTGGTGCAGGAATCGACGAAAAAGCTTCCCCAGCTTCCGAACGTGCCGCTTGCTCTCGACCTTGCGACCACCCCCGACGACAAGGCCTTGCTTGAGCTCAATGACGCGCGGCTTGCGATCGGCCGTCCTTTCATGCTGCCGCCCGGCGTGCCTGCCGAGCGGGTGAAGGCGCTTCGTGCTGCCTTCAATCAAATGGTGAAAGACAAGGATTTTCTGGCCGATGCGGAAAAGGAAAAGCGTGAACTTGATATCGTGAATGGCGACGAGATGCAGTCGCTGCTCGAACGTCTTGCCAAGACGCCAAAAAGCCTGGTCGAGAGGCTGGCGGACTCGCTCAAGTATAAGGGCCCGACCATCACCGCCAAGATCGAGGCCGTGCCCGCGAAAGAAGGCACGATCTCGGAGATCGAGAACGGCGGGGGGCAAATAACCATCAAGCTCAAAGACGGGAAAAACTACAAAACCAGCATTTCCGGATCCCGCACGAAGCTCCAGATCGCCGGCAAAAAGGGCGACCGCAAAGAGTTCAAGGTCGGGCAGGTCTGCGCGGTGACAGCACCGGGCGATGGCCAGGAAGCGACGCAGATAGAATGCAAATAGCCGGCTGTGTAAGACACTGAAAATCAAACCTGCCGCCAGGCGGCAGGTTTTTTGGGCTCACCGCCCGTTGGCGGAAGGGGCTGATCACAGGCAAAAACGGTGGTCAGCCCTTCTGTTTTTCAATATTTTCATGCCCCTATCACGGGTGCGACCTTGCGACGCAGGGGTGTTCGGTGACATCTTGCAGGCAACAAAAAGCCAGCAGGGAGGTACCGCATGACACCACACGTTCTGTCTCAATCGATACGTACGTCGCGAAAGCTCATCCTAGCTGCCGGCGTTGCCAGCGCAGCCATGTTGTTGTCCTTGCCCGCCCGCGCGGACGAGATCCCGGCCGGCGGCAAGTCCTCTAACCTCGAGGTCGTCGGCTTCACCGGCCTCAATGGACGGCCGGGAGCATTCAAGCTCGCGCTTAAGCACACCAAGAACGACAAATGGTATCTCTACGCCGGTCATTCCTTCGACCAGGGCTGGAGCATTATCGACGTCACCGACCCGGCAAATCCACGTTACGTGAAATTCATTCCGTACAAGTCGGAATCCAAAAACGTTCTGACCGCGCAGGTCACCATCCATGACGACATCATGATCACCGCCGTCGACAAGGAGTCGAAAAGCAACGATCCCACTCTGCTGATCTGGGACATCAGCGATCCGGAAAATCCGAAACAGCTCAGCCAGTGGAAGGGAGTGGAAGGCGGATCGCACCGCAACAGCTATCCCGGCGGGAAGTATGCCTACATCTCCGCCTTCGCAGAGGGTTACCAGAGCCGCGGCCACGAGATCGTCATTCTCGACATCAGCAATCCTGCGGAGCCGAAGCAGGTTGCGGTCTGGGCGCAGCCCGGTCAGAAGAAAGGCGAGCCGAAGCCGGAGCTCGATCCCGGATTCCACGGCCCGGTGAATGTCAGCCCCGACGGAAAGATGGCGGTGACGGGCTTCACGCCGGACGTCGTCAATCTCGATATCAGCGATCCGACCAATCCGAAGCTGATCGGCCGCCTGACGATGACGCCGCCGTTTATGTATGGCGGCAATCAGTCGGTGCACACCGCGCTTCCGTTCTGGGACAGGAAGATCATCTTCGCCAGCTCCGAAGCCAAGCAGTGGGGCTGCGACAAGGATCCGATGAACTGGGCCGCGCTGATCGACAACAAGGATCCGAAGAAGCCACGCCTGATGTCGGTGTTTCCGTCACCGAAGCCGCCGGCCGACGCTCCCTACAAGAGCTTCTGCTACAAGGAAGGCCGCTTCGGCCCACACAACACGGTGATGGAGCAGCATAACTCCGCCGTGCATCCCACGACCGACATCATGTACATCACATGGTTCAACGCCGGCCTGCGCGTCTGGGACATCAGCGATCCCTACACGCCAACCGACGTCGGTTACTTCCTGCCGCCGGAACGCGACGACTCCGAAGCCGCCCATGGCGGCCCGCACTCCGCGCCGACCAACTGGATGGAAGATGTGACGCAGGATACGCGCGGCTACATTTATGCCGACGACGACAAGTGGGGCATCTGGATCCTGCGCGATCCAAAGCATCCCGACGGCAAGCATTCGTAAGAACAAAGGGCCAGCCCACCGGCTGGCCCTTTTGCTTCTCACCGCTCGGGAATGTCGCCGCGTGCCCAGCCTTCTTTGGTAGCCGCCCGAAACGCCTCGAACCGGCCCTGCCCGATGGCTTCGCGCATCCCGCGCGTCAGATCCTGGTAGTAATGCAGGTTGACGCTAGTGAGCAGGATCGCACCCAGCATCTCGTTGGCCTTCACCAAATGATGCAGATAGGCGCGTGAATAATCCCGCGCAGCAGGACAACTGCTTTCTTCGAAGAGCGGACGCGTGTCTTCGGCATGGCGGGCGTTCTTCAGATTGATCGTGCCGAACCGACTGAAGGCGTGGCCGTGGCGGCCGTTGCGCGTCGGCATGACGCAATCGAACATGTCGATCCCGCGCGCGACTGCTTCCAGAATATCCTCGGGCGTACCCACGCCCATCAGATAGCGCGGCCGGTCGGCAGGCAGCGTGGGCGTGATCTCCTCAACCGTTTTGAGCATCACATCCTGCGGTTCGCCGACCGCAAGACCGCCGACGGCATAGCCATCGAAGCCGATCCCGATGAGGCCTTTGGCGCTTTGCTGGCGTAGCGCATGATTGTCGCCACCCTGCACGATGCCGAACAATGCATGGCCGGTCGGCGCCTGCTCGAACGCGCGCTTGCTGCGCTCGGCCCAGCGCAACGATAATTGCATTGCCCGCTCCATCTCTGCTGAGGTCGCGGGCAACTTCAAACACTCGTCGAGCTGCATCACGATATCCGAGCCCAGCAGCAGCTGGATTTCGATCGAGCGCTCCGGCGTCAATTCATACGTCGTGCCATCGAGATGCGAGCGAAAGGTGACGCCTTTCTCTTCAAGCTTGCGAAGGCCGGACAGCGACATCACCTGGAAGCCACCGGAGTCGGTCAGGATCGGCAGCGACCAGTTCATAAACTTATGGAGGCCGCCCAGCCCCGCCACGCGCTCAGGACCCGGACGCAGCATCAGATGATAGGTGTTGCCGAGCAGAATCTCAGCACCTGTGGCGCGTACCATCTCCGGCGTCATGCCCTTCACCGTCGCCTGCGTCCCGACCGGCATGAATGCGGGTGTCGATACACGGCCGTGCGGGGTGACGAATTCACCCAGCCGTGCCGCGCCGTCGGTCTTCGTCAGATGGAAGGAGAAAGATTCGGCCATGGCACTCAGATGTTGGCGCGATGCAGCAGGCAGGCATCGCCATAGGAATAGAAACGGTAGCCCGACGCAATCGCATGCGTGTAAGCCCGTTGCATCACATCAAGGCCGGCAAAGGCCGACACCAGCATGAATAATGTCGAGCACGGCAAGTGGAAATTCGTCAGCATCAGATCGATGGCGCGGAACCGATAGCCCGGCGTGATGAAGATAGCGGTTTCCCCGGCAAAAGGCCGAATGACACTATCTTCTCCCGTCGCACTTTCCAGCAATCGCAGTGAGGTCGATCCGGCGGCGATGACGCGTCCACCCGCACGCCGCGCAGCATTCAACGCGTCCGCCGTCTCGGCACTCACTGTGCCCCACTCCGCATGCATGACGTGGCCTGCGGTATCGTCCGCCTTGACCGGCAAGAACGTGCCAGCGCCAACGTGTAGTGTCACGATATGTACGGTCACGCCGCGCGCTTTCAACCGGTCAAGAAGTTCAGGCGTGAAGTGCAGGCTGGCGGTCGGTGCTGCCACCGACCCTTCCTGCTTTGCAAACAGCGTCTGGTAATCGCTGCGGTCCTGCGCATCGACACCGCGCTTTGACGCGATGTAGGGCGGCAACGGCATCTCCCCGCGCTCTTCGATCGCTTCATCGAGCACCGCGCCGTCTAATGTAAAGGCGAGCGTGACTTCACCACCCTCGCCCTTCGCCTGGACCGTGGCGTCAAGCTCTCCGAGAAAGCAGACGCGGCCTTCGGTGCCGAACCGGATCACGTCACCCACGTCGAGGCGCTTTCCCGGACGCGCGAAAGCAAGCCAGTGTGAACCATCAATTCGCCGGTGCAGGGTCGCTTCGATCTTCGGCTCGGTATCGCCGCGCCCGATGCGCCTGCCCTTGAGCCGTGCCGGAATGACCTTGGTATCGTTGACCACCAGCGCATCGCCGGGCTGCAGCAGATCCGGAAGATCGCGCACCACGCAATCCTCCAGTTTCGGCACACCGCCCGGCCGCACAACCAACAGCCGCGCAGCGTCGCGCGGCGCAATCGGCCGCAACGCGATCCGCTCGGATGGCAGTTCAAAATCGAACAGGTCGGTGCGCATGGGTCTTACTGAGCGGCTCCAAACGTGAAATGGCCGGGATTACCCCGGCCATCACGTAGCATCTCAAAACGGCAGCGGCTACTTGGCGTCAGCCGCGATGGTCGCCTTGACGATCTTGTCCGGGTTCTGGACCGGTTCGCCCTTCTTGATTTTGTCGACGTTCTCCATGCCTTCGGTGACCTTGCCCCAGACGGTATATTGACCGTCGAGGAAGTTCGCGTTGTCGAACACGATAAAGAACTGGCTGTCGCCGGAATTCGGGTCTTGCGCCCGCGCCATCGAGACCACGCCGCGAACATGCGGCTCCTTGCTGAATTCCGCCTTCAGCTTCTTGCCGGAGCCGCCGGTGCCGGTGCCCTGAGGGCAGCCGGTCTGCGCCATGAAGCCGTCGATCACGCGATGAAACACGATGCCGTCATAGAAGCCTTCGCGCACCAGCTCCTTGATGCGGGCGACATGGCCCGGTGCGAGGTCGGGGCGGGTTTCGATCACCACCTTGCCCTGCGTGGTATCGAGAATGATGGTGTCTTCCGGATTAGCCATTGTGTTACGCCTTCCTCTATTTTCGAGTACCTATGAAGCGAATAGCGAACTGTTTGCCCGCAATCGCATGGCCGAGACTTTCAGTAATTGGCATTGGTGAGCACAGCAAGAGTATCTGCTCCAGGGCGGCGTGATACAGGGCGCGCTCGCCTTCCGAAACCCCAGGGCTTTGGTAGGTGATGTGGCTTCCAAAGATTTCACCATTGCGCCTGAAGCTCAGCACGATCGTCAGTTCCATGCCGGTTTGGATTTGATCCGCCGGCGGCCAGCGCCAGCATCCTTTCAGCGCATCGGTGACCCCGGTCAGAGTAGTGATTGGCCCTTCTGGACTGACGCCTTGGCCAAAACGTGCCTTCGGATCTCCAGCCCACGCCGGCCGAAAACCGCCGCAACCGATGATCGCAGCCAGCAACAGCAAAGCCACCGCAGCATGCTTCCGCATGGAAAGCCTCGAAAACTTGTGCGGCCAATGCGTCTCGATCAGGTTACTTCACGTCGGCAGCGACCTGCACCTTCGTCATCTTGTCGGGATCGGTGACCGAGCCGCTCTGTGAACCGGCCGGTGCCTTCTTGAGCTTGTCGACAACATCCATTCCCGACACCACCTCGCCAATAACGGTGTAATTGTTGTTGAGGAACGAAGCATCACCGAAACAGATGAAGAATTGCGAGTTTGCGGAGTTCGGATCGGCGGAACGCGCCATGCCGAGCACACCGCGCTTGAAAGGCGTTGACGAGAATTCCTGTTGCAGATTTGGATATTTAGAGCCGCCGGTGCCGTTGAAGTTCTGGCCGTCTCCGGTCTGCGCCATGAAACCATCCGTCACGCGATGCCATGGCACGTTGTTATAGTAACCGTCACGCGCGAGCTGCTTGAGGCGCTCGGCATGCTTGGGCGCAAGATCGGTGCGGAGCTTGACGATGACGCGGCCCTTTGTGGTGTCGATCACCAGCGCATTCTGCGGATCGACGCCGGCGGGAAGTTTCGGCGCCTGGGCGAACGCGGGGAATGCGCAGACGAGCGCAATGACGAAAGCGAGAATGCGAATCATGGTGTCTCCGAAATTTAACGGGATTGGACTGCGAATTTCTTCTTTAACTGCGCAGCGACGTTAGCCGGCACAAATCCGGATACGTCGCCACCCATGCCCGCGATTTGCCGCACCAGTGTGGCAGCGATCGGGCGAACTGCGGGCGACGCCGGCAGGAATATCGTCTGGATGGTCGGGGCAAGCCCGGCATTCATTCCCGCCATCTGCATTTCATAGTCGAAGTCGGTACTGTCCCTCAATCCGCGGATCAGGGTGGTCGCGTTCAGACGGCGCGCGGCCTCTACCACGAGGTCGGCGAAGGTGATGCATTGCAATTCGCATCCGGCGGCGCGCGCGAGCGGAGTGCAGGTTTCCTGCAACATGACCACCCGTTCATCCGCGGTGAACAGCGGCGCCTTACCCGGGTGCAGGCCGATCGCCAGAATCAGGCGGTCGCACAGCCGCGCCGCATGGGTCACGACATCAATATGTCCGTTGGTAACGGGATCAAACGAGCCTGCGTAAAGGGCGATTCGGAGCATTGGTTATGTCTGGGGAATTCGGTTCAGGAACCCCAAGGCTAGCCTCCGCGTTGATCTGGCACAACACCAAATGGGGCGAATTTCGGACGTTCCTGGGAGAGGTTATTAAATGACCAAGCAGTTGGATCTTCCTGTCTTCTGGAACGGGATCAAACGTTATCGCTCCTATGCTCCCTTGGTCTCCGCCGCCGCGCTTCTTTTGCTCGGCGCAGGCGTAATGTTCGGTCTTCCTGACAGCAACAGACAGTCGAACAAAACGACGGCCACTACCGCAAGTGTGGGGACGACAGGCAGTGCCAGCGCAGCGGAAACTTCAGAGGTCGATGACTCGGCCTGCGACAAGCAGGCTTGGCCTTATGTCGATCAGCGCTGCGCTCAGCGCATCGAAAAAGCGCGCGACACGCGCCAGGTACGGATCGTGACGGATAAAGGAAACTCCGTCACTGTGACGACGCCGGTTCCAGTGGTAGAGGCGAAACCCAAGCCAACAGCCACACCGGTCGTCGCGCAAGTCGAGCGCAAGATGGGGCCGGCTGCCGTTCCGCCGGCGCCGGAAGGCTCACCGCCAATCGAACAGACAGCGTCCGTAGCGCAACCGCCAGCTCCGGCCCCAGCACCTAAATCGGCGTCGATCATTGCCGAAGCAAAACCCAGCGTGGCCGAAGCCAAGCCAACCGTTCAGGCCGCTGTTGCGACGACCGATCCGCAGCCGACGGAAGCATTTGCCCGCACGCCCGTGCCTCCGGCCGCATCATCCGAGACACCTGTTTCCGCCGGTGGAGCGGCGATCGACGAAGCGCGTCCGAAGAAATCCAAAACCGAACGGGCTGCGGAAAAGCGCGACTCTAAACGGGAGGCGAAGCGCCGCAAGATGATGGATGACGCCAACGGCGTGCCCGAAGACGTGGTTGCGACCGTCAAAAGCCTCAAGAACAACCGCAAGTCCGCGCAGGACGTCCCTGATGAAGTGATCTCGGCTGTAGAAGCAGCAACCGGGCGCGACATCAGCAGCCGGCGCGGCCACGTCGTCTACATCGAACGAGGGTGGTGACGGCTATTCGCCGTCATCCCCGTTCGTTGCATCCTCTTCCGAGAGTCGCTCTACCGAGACAACGCGCTCGTCATCGGCGGTGCTGAATACGATCACGCCCTGTGTGCCACGCCCGGCGGTGCGGATGCCGTTGATCGGGCAGCGGATCAGTTGGCCACCATTGGTCACCAGCATGATCTGATCGCTCTCGTCCACGGGGAATGATGCGATCAGGCGTCCAATCTTTGTTTTCAGATTGCCGTTCTTGTCCCAGATATCCATGGCAACCAAGCCTTTGCCGCCACGGCCGGTCACCCGGTATTCGTACGAGGAGGTACGCTTGCCGTAGCCCTTCTCGGAGACGGTGAGCACGAACTGCTCGGCGGCCGACATTTCGACATAACGCTGCTCGCCGAGTTCGATCGCGCCGGTTGCATCTTCGGTGTCGGCAGAAACCTCCTCGGTCTCGCCCGTGCTGCCGCGACGCACCGCGGCGGCGCGCTTGAGATAGGCGGCGCGCTCATCCGGCGTCGCCTCGAAGTGACGCAGGATGGTGAGCGAGATAACCTTGTCGCCGTCACCCAGGGTAATGCCGCGCACGCCCATGGAGGTGCGGCCGGTGAAGACACGCACGTCATCCACCGCAAAGCGGATGCACTGGCCGTCGGCCGAGGTCAGCAGCACGTCGTCGTTGGACGTACAGATCTGCACATCGACGATGGCTTCACCCTCGTCGAGTTTCATCGCGATGATGCCGGAGCGCCGCACGTCCACGAAGTCGGACAGCTTGTTGCGCCGGACCGTGCCGCGCGTCGTGGCAAACATCACGTCGAGGTTGGCCCAGGAACTCTCGTCCTCCGGCAACGGCATGATGGTGGTGATGACCTCGCCCTGCTCGAGCGGCAGGATGTTGATCATCGCCTTGCCGCGCGCCTGCGGCGCTGCCAACGGCAGACGCCAGACCTTTTCCTTGTAGACCTGACCGCGCGACGAGAAGAACAGCACCGGCGTATGGGTCGAGGCCACGAACAGGCGCGTGACGAAATCCTCGTCGCGCGTCTGCATGCCGGCGCGGCCCTTGCCTCCGCGCTTTTGCGCACGGTAAGTCGAAAGCGGCACGCGCTTGACGTAGCCCGCGTGAGACACGGTCACCACCATGTCGTCGCGCTGGATCAAGTCCTCATCGTCCATCTCGCCTTCTTGATCGACGATCATGGTTCGCCGCGGCGTAGCGAACTGCGTCTTCACCGCCTGCAGTTCGTCCTTGATGATGGTCTGAATGCGCGCGCGCGAACGCAGGATATCCAGATAGTCGGCGATCTCGGCGGCGAGCTTGTCCAGTTCGGCGGCGATCTCGTCACGGCCCAGTGCCGTGAGGCGTTGCAGCCGCAGATCGAGAATGGCCTTGGCCTGTTCCCCGGTGAGCCGCGCAGTGCCTGCGGACGATACGCGATGACGCGGATCGTCGATCAGCGCCATCAGCGAGGCGGCAGTCGTGGCAGGCCACTCGCGCGCCATCAAGGCTTCGCGGGCCTCGTGGGCGTCCTTTGATCCCCGGATCAGCTTGATGACTTCGTCGATATTCGCCACAGCAATGGCAAGACCGACCAAAATGTGGGCGCGGTCGCGCGCTTTGTTCAGCAGGAACTTGGTGCGGCGGGAAATCACATCTTCGCGGAAGGCGATGAAGACGACCAGCAGGTCCTTCAGGTTCATCACCAGCGGACGGCCGCCATCGAGCGCCACGATATTGGCGCCGAAGGTCGATTGCAGCGGCGTGAAACGGTAAATCTGGTTCAGCACCACTTCCGGCACGGCGTCGCGCTTGAGCTCGACCACCACGCGGTAACCGTCGCGGTCGGACTCGTCGCGCAAGTCGGCGATGCCCTCGATCCGCTTTTCGCGCACCAGATCCGCGATCTTCTCCACCATGGTGGCTTTGTTCACCTGGTAGGGAATCTCGGTGATAATGATCGCGTCGCGATCCTTGCGGATCTGCTCGATCGCGACCTTGCCACGCATCACGATGGAGCCGCGACCGAGGTGATAGGCGCCGCGAATGCCGACGCGGCCGAGGATGATGCCGCCGGTCGGGAAATCCGGTCCCGGCACGATGCCCATCAGGTCTTCGATGCTCATCTCCGGATTGTCGATCAATGCCACCGTGGCATCGACGATCTCACCGAGATTGTGCGGCGGGATATTGGTCGCCATGCCGACGGCAATGCCGCCGGCGCCATTGACCAGCAGATTGGGGAACCGCGCCGGCAGAACCACCGGTTCGCGTTCATTGCCATCATAGTTCGACTGGAAGTCGACGGTGTTGCTGTCGATGTCCTCAAGCAGCGCCTGCGCCGAACGGTGGAGACGGGATTCCGTATAGCGCATCGCCGCTGCGGGATCGCCGTCGACGGAGCCGAAATTGCCCTGCCCGTCGATCAGCGGCAGGCGCATGGAGAAATCCTGCGCCATACGCACGAGAGAGTCGTAGATCGCCTGGTCGCCGTGGGGATGATATTTACCCATCACGTCGCCGACGATGCGCGCCGACTTCACGTATTTTTTGTCGGGCGTGTGCCCCTGCTCGTTCATCGAGTAGAGGATGCGGCGATGCACGGGCTTGAGCCCGTCACGCGCATCCGGCAGCGCCCTCGCCACGATCACGCTCATCGCGTAATCGAGGTAGGAGCGTTTCATCTCCTCGGTGATGGAAATCGGCCGCAGATCCGAGGGGGGTTGGTCCCCCGGCTTGGGATTTTCAATATCGGACAATGAACAGAATCCTGCGCGGTTTTGATGTCGGTTTTTTGTAACTGATTCAGTTATCCAAGGCTACCCTAAAGCGCTGACTAAACAGGCTAATTTCCTTTGTTATTTCAATAGTTTATATTCGTGTTTCGGCGACGTGAGACGGAGGCGTAATTGACGCTCTCGCAAGGCCGCTATAGGCCCATTCCATGCTGCTGGAATTTTTGATCTCCGCTTTTGTGACGCTGCTGATCGTGTTCGATCCGATCGGACTGGCGCCGACCTTCATTGCGATCACCCAGGGCATGCCGGGCCCGGCGCGACGTCAGGTGGCGATCCGCGCCAGCATCATCGCGGTGCTTATTCTCGCGGGTGCCGCCTTGGGCGGTGACAAGTTGCTGAGTGCGCTCGGCATCTCGCTTGCTGCTTTCCGCATTGCCGGCGGCCTGTTGCTGTTTTCCATTGCATCGGAAATGGTCTTCGGCCTGCGCATTCAGCGCCAGTCCGCCACCGCCGAGCAGGCGCTGGAAGAACGCGTGCGCAACGTTGCCGCCTTCCCGCTCGCCATTCCCTTGATGGCCGGCCCGGGCGCGATCACCGCCATGGTGCTGCTGTCGGGCCGCGCCACCGGCCATCCCGACATGCTGGCAGGATTGATCGGCGTGGCCTTCGTCGTGGTGGCGCTGTGCCTGATCGTGTTCCTCGCTGCATCAAGGATCGAGAAGCTGCTTGGCATCACCGGCAATGTGGTGCTGTCGCGCCTGCTCGGCGTGCTGCTTGCGGCACTCGCGGTGCAGTTCGTGGTCGATGGCGTGCGGGTGTTGCTGGCAAAATAAAGGCCGGCGCGAACGCCGGCCTTTATCGCAGAAACGGTCGCCGCGCTTAGCGGCTCGCCACCTTTTGGCGGAGCCGCTCTTCCTGCGCTGCCACTTCCGGCGTCACGGCGTCTCCAAAGTCGGCCATTTCAAAGAACGGACGAATTTCGAGTTCGCTCGGACCAGGCATCGGATTGGGGCAACGCTTCGCCCATTCCACCGCCTCGGCCATATCCTTGACCTTCCAGATCCAGAATCCGGCCACCAGCTCGCCGGTCGCCTTGAACGGGCCGTCGATGACAGTGCGCTTCGGACCATCGAATGCGATGCGCTTGCCCTTCGAGGAAGGATGCAGGCCTTCGCCGGCTTCCATGATCCCGGCATTCACCAGTTCTTCGTTGAATTTGCCCATCGCCGCGAACTCTTCAGTCGTCGGCATCTTGCCGGCTTCGCTGTCTTTGGTCGCTTTCACAAATACGATCACGCGCATGGTCGTTCTCCTTGTTTAAGGGTTGAAACCTGGACTCAGGTGGAAGCGCCTTCGCCGCACATGGCCTTCTGCGCCGCAGCCTTGAGTTCGGCTTTGGTCATCTGCTTCACGGTGTGAGCGATCGACCATTTGTGGCCGAACGGATCCTCGACGATGCCGTAACGATCGCCCCAAAAGGCATCGGCCACCGGCATCACGACTGTCGCGCCGGCAGCGATGGCCTGCTGCGCGACCTTGTCCGCATTCTCGACCTGGAGATGGATGGTCACCGCGGTGCCACCCAGAGCCTTCGGCCCGAGCGCCTTCCATTCCGGCATTTCATCGACCAGCATGATGGTTCCGCCATTGATCAGAATGCAGCCATGCATCAGCTTGCCGTCGGGGCCTTCGATCTTCATCAATTCCTTGGCGCCGAAAGCGCGCTCATAGAACTTGATGGCTTCGGCGCCACCGGCGACGACGAGATGCGGGGAAACCGGGCTGACGCCGCGCGAGAGTTGTTGATCCATAACGATAGCTCCTTGGGTTTGAGTGGAAAATCCGATTAACCGTTGAATGCTTTTTGCAAAGCGGCGACGTCGAGTTTGACCATCTGCATCATCGCCTCTGCGACGCGCTTGGCGCGGCTTCGGTCCTTGTCCTTCATCATCTCGTTGAGCACGCGCGGCGTGATCTGCCAGCTCAAGCCATAACGGTCCTTGAGCCAGCCGCACGCCTCAGGCTTGCCGCCGGCGCCAAGCGCATCCCAAAGCCGGTCGACTTCCTTCTGGTCCTCGCATTCGATCATCATGGAGAACGCATGGTTGAAGCCTTCAGCCCCGCCGGCGGTCATTGCCATGAAAGGCTGGCCGGCCAGGGTGAAATCGACGACCTTGACCGATCCCGCCGGCCCGCTCGGGCTGTCTGCCGGCATCTCGGTGACGCTGTTGACCTTAGAGTTCGGAATGATCGAGGCATAGAAGGCCGCGGCTTCGTCGGCTTTGGCATTGTACCAGAGGAACGGAATAATTCTGGACATGACTATCTCCCTGTTGGTTTGTTGAAGAGGAATTCGATGTAGCGGCGAAGATGCAGAACGCTGGCCTCGGCCGCCGCCGGCCCCTGCTTCGCTTTGGCCAGAATGAAAGACCCCTGCAGGACAACCTGCGTGAAGAGCGCCAGTTCCTCGGCGTCCCATCTCGCGTCAGGCGCGTAGAGTTTCTTGGCCGCAACGATATCGCGGGCGACCGCCGTTGCATGCCGGCTGATGCTCTCGTCACAAGCCTGGCGGATTTTCGGGCTAGTCTCGTAAGCCTCCTGCACCATGGTACCGAGCAGGCAGGTGAAGTCTTCGACCTTGCCGCGCAAAATCTCGCGGCGGAAGTCGATATAGCCGAGCAGACGGTCGAGCGGATCGCTCAACTTCTGGTACGGCGCGCTGTTGAAAAATTCGGTGGTGAAGTCGCTCCAGTAACGCGCGGCGGCAACGCCCAAATCTTCCTTGCTCGCGAAGTGATGGAAGAAAGCCCCCTTGGTGACGCCAGCTTCCTTGCAGAGGTCGTCGACCGAGGTCGATGCGTAACCCTTCTGCCGCACCACATGCACCGCGGCATCGAGCAACTTGTCCCGCGCGGATTGCTTCGCAGAGCCTGCGGCCTTCCGCTGCGCGGTTGGCTTGGTCTTTGCCGCTGACTTGGCTGTAGGCCTCTGTGGCATCGCCCGTTTCCTTTTCTACCTCGAACATACCAACTGGTCGGTATGTTTCAAGTCGAAACGAAAGACACTTTGAATAGCTAATACATTCAGTGATTTATTACGGGATAGGCGATTGAGAAACGCCCGCTCACCCCGATGGATGAGCGGGGACGAGTCGGTCAGAAGCTGCGGTATTCTGCCGTGCCTTTGGACATCGCGAATTCTTCTTCCGGCGACAGCACCAACCTGTTGCGTCCGACCGCCGCGAAATAGGCAATGCCCACCGCGCACCAAATCCCGACCCCGAACACGCCCTGGCGATAGACCGGATCGACCAGCTGGAACGCAATCGTCACCAGCGCCAGCACGATGGTCGCTATCGCGCCGGCAATGCCGAACGGGCTCTTATAGGGCCGCGGGATATCTGGAAAGTTCTGCCGCAGCAGGATGAAGGACACCGCTTGCATAATGTAGGAACACATGGCGCCGAACACCGCCATGTTGAGCAGCATGCCCCCAATCGCCGCCGTTCCCTCTTCCGCGCCGAGCGCGAACCAGATGCCGAACATGATGACGAGCGCGAGCAGCGAACCGCAGATCATCGCCAGATGGGGCGTCGCGAAAGTGTCGTGTGTCACCGACAGATTGCGCGGGAAATAACCCGCGCGCGACAGCGAGTAGATCTGCCGCCCCTTGGCGAAGATGATGGTGTGGAAGCTGGCCACAAGCCCGATCACCGCCACGCAAGCGAGCGCCTTCGCGGTGCCCTCCCCGTAAATCGCCTTGAAGCCGTCCAGCAAAGGCTCGCTGGATTTTCCGAGCGCGAACGCGCCGCTCGGGACCGACGAATTCAGCCACAGGATCATGAAGGCGGACACGATCAGCGTCAGCATCCCGGAGATGATGCCCTTCGACATGTCAGCTTTCGGATCGACTGACTCTTCCGCCGCCAGCGGCAGTTGCTCGATGGCGAGGAACAGCCAGACCGCGAACGGCATCGCTGACAGCGCGCCCCATATACCCATCGGCAGGAACGGTCCGCCGCCGTTCGGCAGTTCGACGCCGCCCGGCCCGATGTTCAAGGCCCAGCGCGAGAAGTTGCTGACCGGAAAGGCGCTGATCCAGAACACCACAAGGCAGGCCAGCGCCGCGATGGTGACGACCAGCGTCACGCGGAACGACAATTCGACGCCCGCAATATTGAGCCCGACGAAAATCACGTAGCAGGCCACCCAGTAGAACGGCTGGAACGCCGGCGGCGTGCCGAAAATCGTCGTCAGGTAACTGCCGATGAAGAACACCACCACCGCGGGCGTCACAACATATTCGACGTTCTCGAACAGGCCGGTGATGAAGCCGCCCCAGGTCCCCATCGCCGAACGCGCGAAGGAATAAGCCGCGCCCGTGTGAGGCAGCGCCGGCGACATCTCTGCGATGCAGAATACCAGTCCGAGATACATGATCGCGATCAGGATGGCGGCGATCAACATGCCGCCCCATCCGCCCGACGCGAGACCGAGATTCCATCCGGAGAAATGCCCGGAAATCACCGCGCCGACGCCGAGCGCCCACAGCGACCAGACCCGCGCATGGCGCTTGAGTTTGCGTTGTTCGAAATATTCGACGGTGACGGTCTCGTAAGCGACACCGATGGATTTGATCTCAGACATGACAAGCCCCCAATAGAAGCCAATTGGCGCCCGCCCCTGAGCACCCGTTGCAAAATGCCCGGCACGCAATGGTCTCGGAGCGTTGGGGGAATGTCAAATCACCCGCCTGTATAATCGCATTGTGCGCAACAGTTGTTGCCCAACTTTAACGCCTTAAAGCATTACACGAAGCAACTGCTGCGCAAGATCGCGGCACCAAAAACGAAAAACGCGGCCTGCTGCGTCAGCAAGCCGCGTTTGCCGTGAAGAATATCGTCCGCCTAGAAAGGAATCTCGTCGTCCATGTCATCCCGACGTCCGCCGCCGGCCATCGCGGGCTTGCGCGCCGCGCTCGGGCCCGGCGAACCGAAGCTTTCGCCGCCGCCCTCGTCGCTGCCAATGGCGCCACCGCCGCCCGGACGGCCGTCGAGCATCGTGAGCGACGAGTTGAAGCCCTGGAGCACGACTTCGGTGGAGTATTTCTCAACGCCGTCCTTGTCGGTCCATTTGCGCGTCTGCAGCGCGCCCTCGAGATAGACCTTGGAGCCCTTCTTCAAATACTGCTCGGCGATCTTGCAGAGCCCTTCGTTGAAGATGACGACGCGATGCCACTCGGTCTTTTCCTTGCGCTCGCCAGAGGTCTTGTCACGCCAGCTCTCGGATGTCGCAATGCTCAGATTGGCGATCGGACGGCCGTCCTGGGTCCGCCGGATTTCCGGGTCCTTGCCGAGGTTGCCGATGAGGATGACCTTGTTGACGCTGCCTGCCATGTAACTCTCCACCTGTTCGAGCGCACCCTACCTGCTGGCGGCTCTCGCCGGGACGCCGCGTCGGTGTTTTCCACACTGATCCGCGCCTCGGAACTCGATAATTCTGTTCTCTTTTTGTTCTAGCCAAGTCAAGTGGAATCAGCAAGAGTAAAATCGCGCCTGTGAATACGTCGGGGAAAAGGCCGTCCCCGCAGGTAAATGCATAGGCGCATGGTGCTTTTCGGCCTAGCAATCGAAGGATGGCTCCCTAACTTGTGGGTGTCCCCGCCGCCTGATGCTGGTGCCGCGCGGGCCTTTCTCATGTGAGCGACACCGGAAAAGCGATACGAGAACAATGGCCGACCGTCTCGACAAAACCCCTCCGCGCCGTGCCGACATGCGCTTTATTTCGGTGCGCGGCGCGCGTGAACACAATCTCAAGAACGTCGATGTGGATCTACCGCGCGACCAGCTGGTTGTCTTCACCGGCCTGTCGGGCTCCGGCAAATCCTCCCTCGCCTTCGACACCATCTATGCCGAGGGCCAGCGCCGCTACGTGGAGTCGCTCTCGGCCTATGCGCGGCAATTCCTGGAGATGATGCAGAAGCCGGACGTCGACCAGATCGACGGCCTGTCGCCCGCCATTTCCATCGAACAGAAGACCACGTCGAAGAACCCGCGCTCGACCGTCGGCACCGTCACCGAGATTTACGACTACATGCGCCTGCTCTGGGCGCGTGTTGGCGTGCCCTATTCGCCCGCCACAGGCCTGCCAATTGAAAGCCAGACCGTATCGCAGATGGTCGATCGCGTGATGGTGCTGCCGGAAGGCACGCGGCTTTACATCATGGCGCCGGTCATCCGCGGACGCAAAGGCGAGTACAAGAAGGAGATCGCCGACTGGCAGAAGCGCGGCTACCAGCGGCTCAAGATCGACGGCAAATTCTACGAGATCGCGCAAGCACCCACGCTCGACAAGAAATTCAAGCACGACATCGATGTGATCGTGGACCGCGTCGTGGTCCGCCCCGATCTCGCGCAGCGGCTTGCGGAATCCTTCGAGGCCGCGCTGCAGCTCGCCGAAGGCATGGCGGTCGCGGAATTCGCGGACACCGCGGCGGGTGAAGCTGCGGCGGCCGACGCCGTGAAGAAGAAAGGCGCGAAGATCCACGACAAGAGCGGCCCGGAGCGGCTGATCTTCTCGGAGAAATTCGCCTGTCCCGTGTCCGGCTTCACCATCGCGGAAATCGAGCCGCGCCTGTTCTCCTTCAACAATCCGTTCGGCGCCTGCCCGGAATGCGGCGGCCTCGGCGTCGAGAAGCATATCGATGCCGAACTCGTCGTTCCCGACAAGGCGATGACGCTGAAGAAAGGCGCGCTCGCGCCCTGGTCGCGCTCATCGTCGCATTATTACGTCCAGACCATGGTCGCGCTCGGCAAGCATTACCGCTTCACGCTCGAGACCAAATGGAAGGACCTGCCGAAGAAGACGCAGGACATCATCCTGTACGGCTCCGGCGAAGACGAAATCCGCTTCGTCTATGAGGACGGCTCGCGCAGCTACACCACCAAGAAGCCGTTCGAGGGCGTCATCACCAACCTCGAGCGCCGCTACAAGGAAACCGACAGCGAGTGGGCGCGCGAGGAGATCGAGAAATATTTCACCGACGTGCCCTGCGCCGCCTGTAGCGGCTTTCGCCTGAAGCCGGAAGCGCTGGCCGTGAAGATCAACGGCCTGCACATCAGCCAGTCCTCGGAAATGTCCGTCCGCAAAGCCGGCGACTGGTTCACCGAGCTGCCGAAGCATCTGACCAAGCAGCAGAACGAAATCGCCGTCCGCATCCTGAAGGAAATCCGCGACCGCCTGCGCTTCCTGGTGGATGTCGGCCTCGATTACCTCACGCTGGCGCGCGGCTCCGGCACGCTGTCCGGCGGCGAGAGCCAGCGCATTCGCCTCGCCTCGCAGATCGGCTCCGGCCTCACCGGCGTGCTCTATGTGCTCGACGAGCCCAGCATCGGATTGCACCAGCGCGACAACGCGCGGCTGCTGGAAACGCTCAAGCGCCTGCGCGACCTCGGCAACACCGTGATCGTGGTGGAGCATGACGAGGACGCCATCCGCCTCGCGGATTACGTGCTCGACATCGGCCCCGGCGCCGGCATCCACGGCGGCCATATCATTGCCGAAGGCACCGTCGACGACATCATGGCCAATCCGAAGTCGCTCACCGGCAAATATCTCACCGGCGAGCTCGGCATCGAGATCCCGCAACGGCGCAAGCCGAACAAACAGCGCCAGCTCAAGGTCGTCAACGCGCGCGGCCATAACCTCAAGAACGTCGACGCCGAAATTCCGCTCGGCCTGTTCACCTGCGTCACCGGCGTGTCCGGCGGCGGCAAGTCCACGCTGCTGATCGACACGCTCTACAAGGCGATTGCGCGCAAGCTCAACAACGCCAGCGACGCGCCCTCGCCCCATGATCGCATCGAGGGCCTGGAGCATATCGACAAGATCATCGACATCGACCAGTCGCCAATCGGCCGCACGCCGCGCTCCAACCCCGCGACATACACCGGCGCCTTCACGCCGATCCGCGAATGGTTCGCCGGCCTGCCGGAAGCCAAAGCGCGCGGCTACGAGCCGGGCCGCTTCTCGTTCAACGTCAAGGGCGGACGCTGCGAGGCCTGCGAAGGCGACGGCGTCATCAAGATCGAGATGCACTTCCTGCCGGACGTCTACGTCACCTGCGATGTCTGCAAGGGCAAGCGCTACAACCGCGAGACGCTCGACGTCACCTTCAAGAGCAAGTCGATCGCCGACGTGCTCGACATGACGGTGGAAGAGGCGCTGAACTTCTTCAAGGCAGTGCCGCGCATCCGCAACATCCTGGAGACGCTGCACCGCGTCGGCCTCGATTATATCCATGTCGGCCAGCAGGCCACGACGCTGTCCGGCGGCGAGGCCCAGCGCATCAAGCTCGCCAAGGAGCTGAGCAAGCGCGCCACCGGCCGCACGCTCTATATCCTGGACGAGCCGACCACCGGCCTGCATTTCCACGACGTCGCCAAGCTGCTCGAGGTGCTGCACGAGCTTACCGAAGGCGGCAACAGCGTGGTGGTGATCGAGCACAATCTCGAAGTGATCAAGACCGCCGACTGGATCATCGACCTCGGCCCCGAAGGCGGCGACGGCGGCGGCGAGATCGTCGCGGTCGGCCCGCCGGAAGATATCGTGAAGGAAAAGCGCAGCTACACCGGGCAATTCCTCAAGCCGGTGCTGGCGCGGCGCATCTCGCCGAAGCGCAAGGGCAACGCGGCTGTCGAGGCGGCGGAGTAGACGCCAATGTCAACGGCCGAAAGCCAGGGCCTTCCAGTGCGGCTTTGGTTTGGCATTTTCCTCAGTACAGCGGTGCTGTTGCTTGTCATCTGGTCGATATATCCCAGCGGACCACGCTCTGTAGACAAGAACAGCGTAATTATCCTGATAGGCTTCAGCTTGGTGCCGTTGATGACGCTGGCGTGGGCGACATTCACTCCGTTCTCTTGGCGACATCAAGCAAATATCTTGCGCCGCCTCGTTCAGGCAAGCGTGTTTCTGACGGCGTGTTTCACCCTCGTGTCTTGCTTGGGGCCACACCCGTTGCTGAAGCCGCTTACCGGCATGGGCTACTTTGGCCTTTTAGGCGCATCGTTTTTGTTGACGAGCTTGGTGCTGCTGGCTCTGCTCCCGCGGGACAGCGAAGATGAACGCGAAATTTCCAAGTACCGCTGGAGATATATTTTTGTCGTTTGCGGAGCTATGGCCGCGCTCTTTGTTTGGTCATATGTCAATATTGGCATCGTCGTGATGCAAGCGGAAAAACTCTCCTCTGGCCGGCCCTATTGTCTCCAGGTAACAGCCGACAATTTCATTCGATACAAACCTTTGACCTCGCTTCACGAACTGAGCGGCCTCGACATGCAGTCGTCCGAAACCTATCACGGCGGTTCCGGATCACTTGTTTCTACCTTCCATTCAATATTGATTGTTGAGAAAGAAGGTGGGTTCGATTGGTATAATTGGTCGTATCGGCAACAGGGGTTCACGCTTCCTAAGACAGAATCTCACATGCGCCACGTCCAGCGGCCTGCTTGTACACCTCGCGTAGATTACTTTCGTTCGCTATCCTTCTGGTAGGAATTGGATCGAACGCTATCGGAAAGCCATCGCGCCAAGCATCGGTTTCACGAAAACTTAGAGGGACGCACATGCTCCACCGCCGCACGTTCCTGACGCTCTGCGCCGCAGCGCTCGTGTCCCTGCCCGCCTTCGCCGCGGGCGACGATCCGCAAGCCATCGTCGCCGCGATCTACAAAAAGGCGACCGGCGACGTTGGCGGCAATTTCATTTTTCAGGAACACGCAGACCGGCAGAAATACTGGTCGAAGGAAACCACCGCGCTGTGGAAGGCGGCCGACGACCGCACGGCGGAGGGCGACCAGAACCCGCCCGGCTTCGATCCGGTCAGCAGTTCGCAGGATCCGATGATCAAGGATCCGAAGGTGACGGTGAAAGAGCGCGGCAAGGACACCACCGTGATCCAAGCTTCCTTCCTGACTTACGAGAAGAAAGGCAAGCGCACCACTGTGCTCTACGACATGAAGCGCGAGGACGGCCGCTGGGTGATCGACGACATCCGCGGCACGGTCGATGGCAAGTGGTGGTCGATCAAGCAGATCGTGCGGGACTGGGATTGAAACGAACCAGTACCATTCGCTCTGCTCTAAGGCTGACTACTTACTCGCTGACTCGCTTCGGTAATTATAGGCTTGCACAGTTCCTCGATCGCCTTGACCGCGGCATCAAGCTTCAGGGGAATTTCATCGTTGTCGTCAAAGTCGGCCCAAATCTTCTTTTCCCATTTGTCGTACAGCTCAGGCTTTTTCTCGTAACTGCGTCCTCTGTAAGTCCTTACTAGCATTCCAACTGCTACCATGATTTCGTTATAGATTGCCCTAACCTCGTCAAACGGTTTCGAAGCCCGCCGTCGCTAACCTTCGGAACGGTTCATTCGTGGTCCTGTGGCACCTGGATACCGATCCCATCTCGAAAAGCGGCATCTTCTTCCAACGCTACAATGCGACGGCCCAGCCGCTCGGCAACCCTGTTCTCATCAAACAAATGGTGAATTTCGAAGACAACAATCCTTCTATTGCCGCGCTGGATGATGGCTTTATTGTTGTGTGGCAGTGGGAAAAGAAAAGCATCGACCCAGGCACGATTCTGGGCCAGCGATTTAACAACTCCGGCGCCAAAGTCGGCAGCGAGTTCACGATCAACAAAACCAAAACCAAATATCAACAGCACCCGAAAGTTGCTGCATTGGCAGATGGTGGCTTCGTCGTCACGTGGACTGCCTTAGGCACCGGTGACGAGATCTATGCGCAAGCCTACGACAAGAAGGGTAAAAAGGATGGCGGCGAACTCGCCGTCAACACCACCAAAATCAAGAACCAGTCGTATCCAACGGTTGCCGGCCTTCCGGAAGGCGGGTTTGTCATCGCATGGCAGTCGGTTGGACAGACGCCGCAAGACCCGACGCATGCGGATATCTACGGCCAACTTTTTGACAAGACCGCCAAGAAAAAAGGCGCTGAGTTCAGGATCAACTCCGTGACTACCGGAGATCAGTTGCGGCCGGTGGCGCAGCGTACCGCCACCGGATTTTCAGTAATGTGGCTCTCTGGCCTGGATCAACCAAGCGAACTTGTCATGCGGCGATTCAATAATGCCGGACAGGCCCTCGCCGCTAAAACGACCTTAGGTAGCCCGGCATTTGGGACTGCAGCCGTTGCTTCGTTTGCCAGCGGCCGATCTGTTGTCGTCTGGAACTCCTCTCCCACAATCGCGGGTCGGATTCTGACTCCCGGCGGGCAATCCGAAACGGGGCAGTTTCCTGCAGCGCAGACACCTTCCAACAATATCCATCTGGGAGACCCTGTTGTTGCTACCCTGTCAGGGAACAAGTTTGTTGCCATCTGGGAGCGGCTGGTTTCGGGCTCTGACGGTGGCCTTAGACTTCAAGTGCTCGATATTCCGCCGGTCCAATGAGCCAGCGGACTACCGGATCTATCTTCGGCGCCTAACTTTTACAGCGGCTCCGTAGCGCGGCAAGATTCAAAACGGCCGGGCAAAACCCAACCGTTTCCTGTTGGCGTGCAATGCGTTCCGTCAATCATAACAGCGCTGCTCTCGGCGCTGCGTTATCTGCATTGCGTCTGTCCCTGCCGGGTTCATAATAGTCTCATCCTCAAGCCGGGTTTGGAGACGATCATGCGCACCGCATCCCTCTTCTTGCAGTTGGTATTTAGCTGCCTGTTCGCCACTGCTGCCTGCTTCTTTGCTGCATCGACGGCACACGCGGGCGAGATCGGCCCGCTCACCATCGCCAAGACCGGGCATTTCTTCGTCGGCGGAAAATACGTCGAGAGCAAAAGTGGCAAAAAAGACGACAAGGTGCTCGCCGGCCAGTCCTATGTCGAATACTACATTCCGGCGCAGCGCACCCATCCTTGGCCAATCGTCTTCATCGAAGGCTGCTGCCCTTCCGGCGCGCCCTACATGGGCACGCCCGACGGCCGCGACGGCTGGGGCCAGTATTTCCTCTCCAAGGGCTATGCCATCTACATCATGGACCAGGTCGGCCGCGGCCGGTCGCCCTATGTCGAGGAGGTCTATGGAAAGATGAAGGGGCGCTCGCCGAAGGAGATCGAGCGCGATTTCATCGCCTACGAAAAATACAATCTCTATCCGCAGGCGAAATTACACACCCAATGGCCCGGCCCCGGTACGGTCGGCGACCCGGTGTTCGACCAGTTCATGGCGTCGATGATCCCCGCCATCAACGACAGCGACCTGCGCGAGACTCTCAATCGCGACGCGACTATCGCGCTGCTCGACAGGATCGGCCCTTCGATCATCGCGCCGCATTCGCAATCAGCGGCGCCGGTCTGGCTCGCGGCGGATGCGCGCCCGCAACTGGTGAAGGCGCTGCTGATGGTCGAGGCCGGCAGCTCGACCTTCTATGACGTCAAGTTCGTCGGCGCGCCGGAATGGTTCAAGGACGGCGAGCTTGGCAAGTTTAACGGGCTGACGCGCGCGCCGTTGACCTTCGATCCGCCGGCGAAAAGCGTGGAGGATTTCGGCCTGGTGCGGCAGGAGAAGGCAGATAGCCCCGACGTCATCCGCTGCTGGCAGCAGAAGGAGCCGGCGCACAAGCTCACCAACTTCAAGAATATCCCGACGCTGCAGATGTCGGCCGAAGCGTCGTTCGGCGCTCCGATGGCGCATTGCAACGCTGCCTACCTGAAATCGGCCGGTGTGCCGATCGACTTCATCCGGCTCGCGGATATAGGCATCAAGGGCAACGGGCACTTCCTCATGCTGGAAAAGAACAACATGGAGATCGCCGCCGTCATCGCCGACTGGCTGAACAAGCGGGTGACGCCGGCCGAGGCAGCCGGCAAATAAAGAAGGGATGAGGAAGCCCCGGCCGCGCCGCCAATCCACGGATTGGGCGGCCGACCGTTCGAAAATTGAACATAAACACCGGGAAGGCGCCCTTCCCTCGCAGGTTGAGGAGTGGCACACTTTCCCGACGGGGCGCTTCGACAATCGATAAATAATCCGCCGGCTTCAGGCGGAGCGCGACCCCAAGCCGGAGGTTACGCCTATGTCGAAAACCAACACCAAGACACGAGTCTGCCTCGCGTTCGCCGCAGCCGGCGCATTGACGCTGCTGCAAGCCGCGCTGCTGTCCACCACTGCGCTGGCGCAAACGCTCTCGGGAACAGTCACTTCCGCCGAAGAGAGCAACATGGAAGGCGTGGTCGTCACCGCCAAGAAGGACGGCTCGCCCATCAACATCTCAGTCGTGACGGACAACACCGGCAAATACAGCTTCCCTACGGGACGCCTCGAGCCCGGCCATTACACACTGAAGGCTCGCGCCGCCGGTTTTGACCTCGAAGGCCCGAAGGACACCAATATCGACGCCGGCAAGGAGACCAAGGCCGATCTCAAACTGAAGAAAAGCGCCAGCCTCCTCCCGCACATGACCAATGCCGACTGGCTGAACAGCATGCCCGGCAGCGATGAGCAGAAGAAGTTCCTGCTCAATTGCGTCGGCTGCCACACCCTCGAACGCATCGTGAAGTCGAACTACGATGGCGAAGGCTTCCTGCAGATTTTCCAGCGCATGAGCGGCTATTACCCCGGCAGCACCCCGGAAAATCCGCAGAAACTGTACGGCGATTTCCTGCGCGTCCGCGACCGCGGCGGCGATATCAAGGCGACGGCGGACTGGCTTGCCAGTGTCAATCTCAGCGCCCAGGAAAAATGGAGTTGGCCGCTCAAGGTCATGCCGCGCCTCACAGGCAAATCGACGCGCGTGATCATTACCGAATACGATCTGCCGCAACGCCGGATGCAGCCGCATGACGTGATCGTCGATAAGGAGGGCTACGTCTGGTTCTCCGACTTCGGCCAGCTCATCCTCGGCAAGATGGATCCAAAGACCGGTGCTGTGACGTCGTATCCGACACCAGAACTGAAGAAAGGCTTCCCGCTCGGAGCCCTCAATCTGGAAGTCGATCACTTCGACAACATCTGGATCGGGCTGAGCTACCAGGCCGCCGTCGCCCGCTTCGACAAAAAGACCGGGCAGATGGAAACCTTCTCCATTCCGAAGGAATGGGACACCAATGGCGCGCAGTTCAGCCATCTCGCGGTGGAAGGCCTGCAACACGACGGCAAGATCTGGGTGAAGAATTCCGACGGCACCTTCATCTACCGCCTCGATCCCAAGACCAAGGAATGGGAAAATCTCGGCGCACCGAAGGACCCGCGCAACGACAAGAAAATCGGCACCTACGGCCTGCACGCGGACGAGGAGAACAACGTCTATCTGCTCAATTTCTCCGCGGGCGATATCGCAAAGATCGACGCCAAGACCAAGCAGATCTCCGTGTTCCTGACTCCGACACAGAATTCACGCCCGCGCCGCGGACGCGTGGATGAAGAAGGCAAAGTGTGGTTCGCGGAATACCAGGGCGAGCGCATCGGCATGTTCGACCCGAAGACGGCAAGCATGAAGGAATGGAAGGTACCGACGATGTGGAGCGCGCCGTATGATGCCGCAGCCACTAAGAAGGGGGAAGCCTGGACCGGCTCGATGCTGACGGACCGCGTGACCCGCGTCGATACCAAGAGCGGCGAGATCACTGACTATCCGCTGCCGCGGTCGACCAACATCCGGCGTGTCTTCATCGACGAGTCGAAGGGCTCCGGTGTTTTGTGGGTCGGCAACAACCACGGTGGATCGATCATCAAGGTCGAGCCGCTGGAATAAGTGGTTGGCTCCTGCTGCACGATAAAAGGAAAGGCCCCGCTGGAATCCAGCGGGGCCTTTCACAATCAGAATCTTTCCCAATAAAACTTGGTGTCGGAGCTACTGCGCGAGCCCGGTTCCGACGGTCGCAGGACCATCCCAACTCTTCTTCAACTGGGTCACAGCGAAGTCCTGCGCGTCTTTCGCCTTGGCGACCACGGCGTCCATGCCGAAAAATTCATGGGTCACGCCGGAATAGATCTTCTGGGTCACATCGACACCCGCCGCCTTCAGCTTCTCCGCCAGCATATCGCCATCGGATTTCAGCGGATCGATTTCCGCATTGATGATGGTCACCGGCGGCAAGCCTTGCAGCTTGGCATCCACCAGATTGAGACGCGGATCGTTCTTGGCATTTTCATCCGCCGGCACGTACTTGAAAAACCATGCCATCATCGCGCGGTTGAGCGGCTTGGCGTCGGCATATTGCTTTTCCGAAGGTGTATCCAGCGAATTGCTCGCTACCGGATAAACCGCGACCACCGCAACCGGCTTCACCAGGTTCTGGTCACGCGCAGCGATGGCCGTATTCACCGCGAGGTTACCGCCGGCGCTCTCGCCGACGATGGCGATCTTGTTCGGATCGCCGCCCCAGCTTTTCGCGTTCTTGGCAATATACTTATACGCCTCGATCGCTTCGTCATGCGCTGCCGGGAATTTGTGTTCCGGCGCCATTGGATAATCCACCGACACCACGATGGCATTGGCCTTGCGCGCGATCGCGGCCGGCGATGAGTCGTAGACATCGAGGCTGGCGATCACCCAGCCGCCGCCGCGGAAATACACGACGACCGGCAGGTTGGAGTCCTTATCCGCCTTCTCCGGGGTGTAGTAGCGCAGACGCAGATTTCCCATATCCGCAAAATGGCTGTTCGACACCTTGAGGCCGGCATGGGGGTCTGCCTTGATCTTCTCGTCCTTGACGATTTTCATCACGGCATCGGTGGGAGTCGGCTGCTTGCGCGCCTCGGAAGGCTCAAGCGACTCAACTGGCTTGCCCTTAAGCCCAGCCAGCGTATCGAGGACCTTGGCCATGTCGGCATCGGGTTTCCCGGCCGTTTGCGCTGAAACCACAGCCTCTGGAGCTTTGGGATCCTGCGCCTGGGCAGATGTGACGGCAACGGAAGCGATAGCGGCCGTGGCCAGCAGACCGGCTAGCGTTGGGGTCGAGGGCATTTGTATTCTCCTGGTAAAAAAGGTGAACCCTTGCGACGCAGCAACGTTCCATGGATCTCGTTTTCCTCACCGCATTTAGCTGGTGGCGGCGGATGACGCGGCGGGAGGGAGGCTCTATATATGTGCGGATGTCTGTCCTGAATGACCCTGCCCGGCTGGCTGCGTTGCAAGAGACCGGCCTTGTTGACTCGGATTCGGAACCCGCTTTCGACCGCATCACTGCGCTGGCCAGCAAGATGATTGGCGCACCGGTGTCGCTCGTTTCGTTGGTGACGGCGGACAGGCAGTTCTTCAAGAGCGCAACCGGCTTGCCGAAACCGATCGAAAACACCCGCGAGACGCCGCTCAGCCACTCTTTCTGCCAGCACGTCGTGACGACTGGCGGCGTCCTCTCGGTGACGGACGCCGTCAACGATCCCCGCGTCAAGGATAACCTGACGATCCGCGACCTCAACGTCGCCGCCTATCTGGGCGTGCCGCTCACCACCACTGAGGGGCATGTGCTCGGCTCGCTCTGCGTCCTCGACCTTCGGCCCCGGCAATGGTCCGCGGATGACGTGGCGATGCTGCTCGACTTCGGCCGGATCGTGATGGACGAAATCGCATTGCGCGAGGAGATTCGTCTCCGCCGCGCAGCGGAAGCGCAGCAGGATTTCCTGATCGCAGAGCTGCATCATCGCGTGAAGAATACGCTCGCGACCGTGCAGGCCGTTGTGCAGATGAGCTTACGGGCCTCGACGGATTTGAAGACGTTCAGCACCGGCATCACGCGCCGCATCGCGTCGCTTGCCAACACCCACACGCTTCTGAGTGAACGTCAGTGGGCCGCCATCTCGTTCACCGAATTGCTCGCTTCAGAGCTAGCGCCCTACGATCGCGCGGGCGGTGTCACACTGAAGGGGCCGGATTTGCGCATGGCATCGCAAACTGCGGTGACGGTCGGCATGGTGTTTCACGAGCTCGCGACCAATGCGAGCAAATATGGTGCGTTGTGTAATGACGAGGGATCGATCGCGGTGTCCTGGACGCTGCGACAGGACTCCGGGAAGAACGTCGTCACCCTTGACTGGATCGAGAGCGGTGGACCGGCCGTCACACCACCGCAACAGCATGGCTTTGGCATGAACCTTCTCCGCCGGCTGGTGGAAGGCCAACTCGGCGGCAAAGTGGCGATGTCCTTTGAACCTCAGGGACTGCACGCATCCGTGGAGATACGGCTACCGATTGAAGAACAGACTTTGCGTTACGACAGCCCCGGTATCTCCACCAGCAGATAAAATCCGTTGACGGTCAGAAGAACACCGATGAGACCAACTGAACCGCCAAAAAAGGCGAGCCACGGCAGACTGGCAATGATCGACACTGAAATCAGCACGATCGCAATCTGCAGCAAAGCTTCGGCGTAATCGAAATAGGGATCCTGCTTGAGCGCGTGGTCGCGGATATCCTCATGCGTCTTGGCGCGGACCAGCAGTTCCTTCTTGCCTTCATTGGTAGCTGGTTCGGACTCGTAACGTTCGATAGTCGCCCTGTAGTCGGCCAGCTTCTTTTGTAATGCGGCCTTGGCGGCTTCCGGCAGCGCCGGATCGGTCAGACGTCCAAGCTCGATTTCATCGGCAGCGAGCGAGATTGCCGTCTGCCGCATATTCTTGGCCTGATAAAAGTTGAAATAGTTGGACGCGAGCACGTTGTTCTGAACCACGTCCTTGCCGGCGTTCGATCCACCCAACCCGCAGATCGCCAGCACCATGGCGAAAATGGCGATCGCTACCGCAGCACGCTGCTTGAACCCGTCGCTTTCCTTGTCCTTGTCCATCAGATCAGCAGCTTCATCGGCTTGCATGGTATCCTCCCCGGAATTCGACCCCTATTTCCACTGTTTCGGGCGGCCACACAACGGCGCGGGCTAAAACTCCACCGAAGTCTTTCGACTATAAAGGCTGCGCGCCTGTCGTCGAGCCGTTATATATCGAACGCATCAGCGACCGAGAGAGCCTGGCGCAATGACCGAACCGGCCGTCCGCAATAACACCGCCCACTCCCGCTTCGAGCTGGAGACCGAATTCGGCTTGGCGGTGGCAAACTACCGCGCTTCGGATGGGGTGGTCGCGATTTATCACACCGAGGTGCCACCGCAGTTGCGCGAGCGCGGCATCGGTTCGCTGCTCGTTCAGGGCGCGCTGGAACTGGCGCGCGCCCAAGGGCTCAAGGTCATTCCGGCATGCGGCTTCGTTTCTCATTACATGGCAACGCATCCGGAATTCAACGACCTGCGGGGATAGCTGTCCCGCGATTATCGCTGCATCGTAAATGACTGCAACGCGAAGGCCTTCCCGTGCGGCCAGCGCGTCAAAACGATGGCACGCGATTTCGGACCGGCTTCACCTTCGATCCTGCCTTCAAGAATCGTTGCTGTGACAGGCGTCTTGTTTCCCTGTTTGATGGTGAAACTGCCGCTGAACTTGCAGGCGGGAGTGACGCTGATAGAACGTTCCCCGCTTACGGTGAAATTCTGTGGCAGCGCCGCATTGGTGGCATGGCTGCGGCAAACACCGTCAATGCTGTATTTGGCCAGCTTGCCCACTTTGCTGAATTGCACGTCACACCACAACACGCTGTTGGCGCCGGCATCTTCGATATTGGTGCCGAACATGCTCCAGCTGCTGGCGATATCCGCATCGCCACACCCAGATGCAGCATCCTCCGTCTCATTTGTATCAGCGGACTTCGATCCTGTGGCACCGCCACCCGATGCGATACGGCTTGCTCCATAACTGGCGCGGGTTACGCCCGGAGCGAGGCTCACTGACTCTGAATTAGCCCGGACATCGCCGGCGTCTCCGCCGACGCAGGACACGACGCCTGTCGCATTGGTCTTGAGGCCCTTTTTGCAGTTGGGAAGGCCCGCAAATTGCAGCCCGCCATTGGCCTTGATCAAAAAGCTGTTTGTGGGGGCACCCGGAGTGACTTTGAACGAAAAGGTGTTTGCGACGACATCCTTCACCGTGAAAATCCCGTTCGCTGTCGGAACCGACACTGTCCAGTTGCCCAGGCTGCCAGTCGTCGTCTGGATTTGAATCGTCGGATTGGTCGCGCTGGAAACATGCAGGTTCGCAGCCGGGCTGGCGGTGCCGATGCCGACAAAGCCCGTCGCTCCGATATCGATGCTGCTGGTGGGCGCACCCGGACGGATACGGAACGGCAACCGGCTGCCACCGGTTATATCGCGAACAAAGAAATTCGCTTCGTTTGCGCCGATATCCCATGTCTGGGCGCTAAATCCGCTGCTGGTATCCTGTTCAAACCGAATTCCGAGGGTGTCTCCCCTCAGCATGTGCACCATCAGCAGAGGATTGGCGACCCCAATGCCGACGTTGCTGTTGGAACCGACCACCAGAGCGTCTGAGCGAGCGCCGGCGTTGACCCTTAAGAGTGTCTTGGCGCCTGTGACATCGTCGATCGCAAAAAAGCTGGCGCCGCCACTGGCTGAATCGTTGGCGGTGAGTTGCCACTTGTTTGCGGAAAAGCCCTGTGCGGTGCTGGTGTCATTGAAAAGAATACGCGTATTGTTTTCCTTCAGTATCAGGGTGCTGAAGCCAAAACTTTCGCCGTCAACGCAATCCAATCCGACACATTGCGAGCCCTGAACGATCAGATCGTCCGGGATCACCGTGTCGGCGCGCGCGTTGCTCGACAGAGCGAGACCCGCAGCGAAAGCAACACCGGCGGCGACGCCTCTGGATACGCGATGATATGATTTCATGTACTGCCCCTTAGATGTCCCCAGATCGTGATGATCAGAGCCGGTCCCGCAATTCGGCCGGAAGAATAACTGCCTAGCGCGCTCAGCAAAAGTGGATACCGGTTTTGCGTCCGAGCGCGCTAGTCTATTTAATGGCGCATAATTTTATCGGCGAACCGGTTCCCACTTCGCCGGATCATGCGCGTATGGGATCAACCGCTGCGATATGATAGGCACCTGCCATGCCTGCACCGATTGCCCCGCTTGTTGAGATTGCCGCCCAGTGGCCGCCGCGCGGCGCGCTGATCGGGCTGGACCTCGGCACCAAGACCATTGGCGTCGCGGTGTCCGATCCCGACCGCAAGCTCGCGACCGGCGTGGAAACGGTCGCACGCAAGACCTTCACCGCCGACGCCGCCCGCCTGCTCGCTCTTGCCGCCGAGCGCCGTGTCGTCGGGTTTGTGCTGGGCCTTCCCGTCAACATGGACGGCAGCGAGGGCCCGCGCGCGCAGTCGACTCGCGCCTTTGCACGCAATCTCGCAAAATTGACCGAATTGCCGATTGCGCTGTGGGACGAGCGGCTCTCCACCGCCGCGGTGGAGCGGGAACTGATCGCCTCCGACGTCAGCCGCGCCAAGCGCGCCGCCGTGATCGACGAGCACGCCGCCCTGTTCATCCTGCAAGGCGCGCTCGACCGGCTGGCGCGGCTTTAGGTGCGCTTGCGGATTCACCACGTTTTATCAGGTGTTTCCCGGCTTTGGCACGAAACGGCGGGGACAATTCATCCTGACCTCAACCATCGCCTTGCCATGAGCCGGATCAGCGCCTAATATACCGCTTTAATGAACATTGCGCCGAAGTCCTCTTTCGTCCT
This sequence comes from Bradyrhizobiaceae bacterium, assembly GCA_947481685.1. GTDB lineage: Bacteria > Pseudomonadota > Alphaproteobacteria > Rhizobiales > Xanthobacteraceae > CANKHA01. Next base: position 64,727 of record CANKHA010000005.1, on the reverse strand, counting down.
CAGCCAGCGTCATTTGCTTGGCATCGAGGGCCTTTCCCGTGAGGACATCACCGGCCTCCTCGACCTTGCCGGAAATTTCGTCGATCTCAACCGCCAGGTCGAGAAAAAGACCGCGACTTTGCGCGGCCGCACCCTGATGAACCTCTTCTTCGAGGCATCGACGCGGACCCAGGCCTCCTTCGAACTTGCCGGCAAGCGGCTCGGCGCCGATGTCATGAACATGTCGGTCCAGTCGTCCTCCATGCAGAAGGGCGAAACGCTGATCGACACCGCGATTACGCTCAACGCCATGCGGCCAGACATTATTGTCGTACGGCACCACGCATCCGGCGCGGTCGAACTGCTAGCGCGCAAGGTGGACTGCTCGGTGATCAATGCCGGCGACGGCTCGCACGAACATCCGACCCAGGCGCTGCTCGACGCGCTCACCATCCGCCGCCGCATGGGCCACATCGAGGGCCTCACGGTCGCGATCTGCGGTGACATCCTGCATTCGCGCGTCGCACGCTCCAACATCATGCTGCTCAACACGATGGGCGCGCGGGTGCGCGTGGTCGCACCCTCGACCCTATTGCCGACCGGCATCGAGCGCTTCGGGGTCGAAGTCACCCGCGACATGCGCGAGGGCCTCGCCGGGGCCGATATCGTCATGATGCTGCGGTTGCAGAAAGAGCGGATGAACGGCTCGTTCGTTCCTTCCACCGGCGAGTTCTCGCACTACTTCGGCCTCGACGAGAAAAAGCTGAGCTACGCCAAGCCCGGTGCGCTGGTGATGCATCCCGGCCCGATGAACCGAGGGATCGAGATCGACACCGCGGTGGCGGACGGCGCGCAATCCCTGATCCGCGAACAGGTCGAGATGGGCGTTGCGGTGCGCATGGCCGTGCTCGAAGCGCTTTCGAGGCATTTGCCCAATGCGTAAAGAATTTTCATCGTCATTCCGGGACGGCGCATCGCGCCGGACCCGGAATCCAGATGCACGCTCGGTAGTCTGCATCCGGATTCCGGGGTCGCTCGCTACACTCGCGCCCCTCACTGACGCATGTGGAATCCGCTGATGCTGGTCGATCGCCGCCGCCCGCCCATCCTGCTCGCCAATGCGCGCATCATCGATCCGTCGCGCGATCTCGATATCGCGGGCGACGTACTGATCGCCGATGGCGTTATCCGCGAAGCACGGCGCGGCATCGGTGCGGCCGGTGTGCCTGATGGCACCGAGGTCGTCGATTGCCACGGTCGTGTCGTTGCGCCGGGCCTGATCGACATGCGTGCATTCATCGGCGAACCGGGCGCCGGTCACCGTGAAACGCTCGCATCCGCCAGCCAGGCGGCGGCGGCAGGTGGCGTCACCACCATCGTCTGCCAGCCGGACACCACGCCGGTAATCGACGATCCCGCGATCGTGGATTTCGTGCTGCGCCGCGCGCGCGACACCGCGATCGTGCATGTCCATCCCATGGCCGCGCTGACCAAGGGGATGAAAGGCAAGGAGATGACCGAGATCGGCCTGCTGAAGGCCGCGGGCGCCCTCGCCTTCACCGATGGCGACAGGAGCGTCACCAATGCCCAGGTGATGCGCCGCGCACTGACTTACGCCAGCGATTTCGACGCACTGATCGTGCATCACACCGAAGATCCCGATCTCGTCGGCGAAGGCGTGATGAACGAAGGCGAATTCGCCGCCCGCCTTGGCCTGATGGGCGTGCCGCGCGCGGCGGAAACCATCATGCTCGAACGCGACGTGCGCCTGCTCGAGTTGACCGGCGGGCGCTATCACGCCGCGTCGCTGACCTGCGCCGAAAGCCTTGAGGTGCTGAAGCGCGCCAAGGACCACGGCCTCGCCATCACCGCATCGGCGTCGATCAACCATCTCACGCTGAACGACAACGATATTGGGCCCTACCGCACCTTCCTTAAGCTCGCGCCGCCGCTGCGTTCCGAGGAAGATCGCGTCGCGCTCGCGGCGGCCATCGACTCCGGACTGATCGACGTCATCATGTCGGATCACAATCCGCAGGACGTGGAAACCAAGCGCCTACCGTTTGCGGAAGCTGAGCCCGGCGCCATCGGCATCGAGACCATGCTCTCGGCGGGCCTGCGGCTGGTGCACAGCGGCGAACTCTCGCTCATCAAGCTGCTCAAGGCGCTATCGACCCGCCCCGCTGAAATCCTCGGGCTGCCGGGCGGATCGCTGCGCAGCGGCGCACCGGCCGATGTGGTCGTGATCGATCCCGACATGCCCTGGATCCTCGACCCGACCGAGCTGAAATCGAAATGCAAGAATACGCCATTCGATGAAGCGAAAATGCAGGGCCGCGTGGTGCGGACCATCGTGGTCGGCCGCACGGTCTATGAATATGTCTAGGCACAAGGGCGCGCCATGATGAGCACGCCCTACCCGCACATCCTGCTGGCGCTGACCTTTGGCTATCTGCTGGGCTCGATCCCCTTCGGCCTGGTGCTGAGCAAACTGAGCGGCGGGCCGGATCCGCGCGCCATCGGCTCGGGCAATATCGGCGCGACCAATGTCTTGCGCACCGGCCGCAAGGGGCTCGCCGCAGCAACGCTGCTCGGCGACATGCTGAAAGGCACCATCGCGGTTCTGGTCGCGCAGCAGTTTGGGCTCGGCGCCGCCATCGCCGGTGGGCTGGCTGCCGGCCTCGGCGCGTTTCTCGGACATCTCTTTCCGGTGTGGCTCGGCTTCAAGGGCGGCAAAGGCGTCGCGACCTATATCGGCGTGTTGCTCGCGCTGTCCTGGCAAACCGCGCTCGCCTTTGGCGTTATCTGGATCGTTGTCGCTTTTGCCGCGCGCTATTCCTCGCTGGCAGGCCTCGTCGCAAGTGCAGCGGTCCCCGCCATCCTGTGGTTCATGGGCGACCCACCCGCGGCAGCTTTGTTTCTGCTGCTCACCGCCATGATCTGGATCATGCACCGGGCCAATATCGCGCGGCTATTGAACGGCACCGAGAGCAAGATCGGCCGTTAGGCCGCGGTCGCTCTCAGTCTCGGTATCATGATGCTCAGGATTCATTCGCGTTAGAAAAAACGTAAAAATGCCTCCTAATCGCGCGCGGCATTTTTAATACGCCGAACCTACGTTGCACCCATTGTGAAGCAGCGGACGGAATTTCAGAAATGCCTAACCTTTCCAAGAAGATTGTTCAGCCAGTTGAGAGGACGCGGACATCGATCCGCCTCCTCGACGGCAAGACGACCATAAAGCTGCCGGTTCGGCCAAACCCCGTGCATATGCTTCAGGGCTTTCTCGAAGAGCAGTTGTCGAAAGAAAAGCCCCCCAACGTTGCAGGCGTGGTGGAGGCTCCCCTTCTGAAACGCCGTTCTTCCGCAGGTTAACGGCTTCACGCCATGGGCGCCTGGTCTTACCGCGAGGACCGGGCACGCCGTTAAGCACGAAACAAGGCGCTCCCCGGCGCCATTCGCCTGTGCCCAGCAATCATAGTAAAATGCTACTCCTGCCGGCTTCCCAGCCGGCATCCGGGGAACAGCGTGAGCGGCAGCAACCGAACAGAGAGCATCCGCCTGACCGATGAGCAGCGGCTTGACTGGCTGCGGCTCATCCGCAGCGAGAATGTCGGCCCGCGCACCTTCCGCACGCTTCTCAACCACAGCGGCAGTGCGCGCGCGGCTTTGACTTCCCTGCCCGATCTGTCCCGCCGTGGCGGCGCGGCAAAATCCCTTCGCATCTGTTCGCGTGAAGACCCCGAACGGGAGATGCGGGACGCGACAACGCGCGGCGTTCGCTTCATCGCCACCGGCGAGCCGGACTATCCGCTCCCGTTGCAGAACATCGACGATGCGCCACCGCTTCTGGCGGTGCGCGGTAACATCGCCGCGCTCGCCCGGCCGATCGTCGGTATCGTCGGCGCGCGCAATGCATCAGCCGCTGGCATTAAATTCGCGGAACGGCTGGCGCGTGACCTCGGCGAAGCCGGCTTCGTGATCTCGTCGGGGCTCGCGCGTGGCATCGATGCGGGCGCCCATCGCGCCACCGCAACCACCGGCACCGTCGCGGTACTGGCCGGTGGACACGACAATGTCTACCCGCCGGAACATGCCGGCTTACTGGAGTCACTTCTGGCGCAGGGCGCAGCAATTTCCGAAATGCCGCTCGGCTGGCAACCGCGCGCCCATGATTTCCCGCGGCGCAACCGCCTGATCTCCGGCCTGGCGCTCGGCGTCGTGATCGTCGAAGCGGCGAAGCGGCGAAGCGATCCGGCTCGCTCATCACCGCGCGCATGGCGCTGGAACAGGGCCGCGAGGTGTTTGCGGTGCCGGGCTCGCCGCTCGATCCGCGCAGCGAGGGCACCAACGGATTGTTGAAGCAAGGCGCCATACTGGCGACCGAGGCCGACGACATCATCTCCGTCATCAAGCCGATCATGGGACGCGCGCAGGAGTTTGGACTGAAAGAGCCCGACGCGCCGCCCTACTCCACGACCGAACCGAACGACAACGAGCGTTCCCGCATCATTGAACTGCTTGGCCCCACGCCCGTGGCGATCGACGACCTCATCCGCCTCTCGGGTGCGACGTCCACGACGGTGCGGGTCGTGCTGCTTGAACTTGAACTCGCCGGACGCATTACGCGTCATGGCGGCGCCATGGTTTCTCTGCTTTAGGTTCTTCGCATGATCTTGACCGAAAACCGGTTACCACTTTTCGGGATCATGCTTTTAAAGGTGACGCAATGATCTCGCGGATAATATCAGCAGCTATGTTTGCTCTCGCGCTTCATGCCGTTCCGGCAAAGGCGCAGGAGGACAAGAGCTTCAAGACCTTCCTCGACCAGCTCTGGATCGACGCCAAGGCGAAAGACATCAAACGCTCGACCTTCGATCTGGCTTTCAATGGTATTACGCTCGATCCCCGCGTGATGCCGGTCACCAAACGCCAGCCGGAATACATTACGCCCGCAGGCAAATATGTCGGCTCTCTCGCTTCGGCCAACAACGCTTCGGCCGGACTGAAGAAAGAACAGGAATGGCACAAGACCTTCGACGCAATCGACAAGGACTATGGCGTCGAGCGCTGGCTGATCCTGGCCATCTGGGGCGTGGAAACATCCTTTGGCAGGGACAGGGACAAATGGGACGTGGTGCGTTCGCTGGCCACGCTGGCGCACGCGAAATATCGCGACCCGTACTTCCGCAACGAGTTACTGGTCTCGCTGAAAATCCTCCAGGAGGGCCACATCGCGCGCAACGCCTTTGTCGGTTCCTGGTCCGGCGCGATGGGCCAGACGCAATTCATGCCCACCAACTTCATGGATTATGCGGTGGATTTCTCCGGCGATGGCCGCCGCGACATCTGGACCAACGTGCCGGACGTGCTGGCCTCGACTGCCAACTACATGAAGAAAGAAGGCTGGACGCCCGGCATGCCGTGGGGCTTCGAAGTCTCAGTGCCGAAGGGTTTCGACTATCTCCAGAGCCGCGGCACGTTCGCGGAGTGGAAAGAACGCGGCATCAAGCGCACCGACGGCGGCGCCTTCCCCGCAACCGGCGACGGAATTCTATTTTTTCCGACGGGATCGATCGGCCCAGCTTTCCTGGTTACGCAGAATTTCAACGTGATCAAGCTCTACAACAACTCGGACGTCTATGCCCTCGCGATTGGCCTCTTATCCGATCGCATGCACGGCGGCGGCATCGTGCGGGCGAAATGGCCAGAGCAGGCCACACAGCCGTCCCGCGAAGACCGCATCGCCTTGCAGCGGAAACTTGAATCGCTTGGCTACAAGGTGCGCAACTTCACCGGGCACATGGATTTCGATCTGCGCGACGCGATCCGGCGGGAGCAAGCGAGGCTCGGCATGCTGCCGGACGGTCATCCCAGCCAGGAGTTCCTGCAGAAGATGGGAGCGAAAGCCTGACGCCCCGCGCTGTCATTATATGGGAGCCGATGAGGATGCTCGGATCACAGGCGGAATACTAAAAGTAGTATTTCGGCCGGAAAATACACCTTCCGGTTGTTAAAACCTTGTTCGCATCGACCGGTTATAATCGCCTGGAAATCGTCCACCCGAAGCCGGGTTATTTGACAGCCGGGGTCTCATTACCCATGTTCCCATCGACTCGTGAGCGTCGGCACTCCCGGACAGCGGTCGATCTATCCCTTTAACCTATTGAGTTTCCATGAAAATCGTCGTTGTGGAATCGCCCTCCAAGGCGAAGACCATCAATAAGTATCTGGGTCCGGGCTACGAGGTGCTGGCCTCTTTTGGCCATGTGCGCGACCTGCCGCCCAAGGACGGCTCGGTCGATCCGAACGACAACTTCAAGATGATTTGGGAGGTCGATGCCAAGGCCGCCAAGCGCCTGGCCGACATCACCCGCGCCGTGAAGGACGCCGACACCCTGATCCTCGCAACCGACCCGGATCGCGAAGGTGAAGCGATCTCCTGGCACGTGCTCGAAGTGCTCAAGGAAAAGAAAGCGCTCAAGGGCCAGAAGGTCGAGCGCGTGGTGTTCAATGCGATCACCAAACAGTCCGTCACCGAAGCGATGAAGCACCCGCGCGAGATCGATGGCGCACTGGTCGATGCCTATCTCGCGCGCCGCGCACTGGATTATCTCGTCGGCTTCACACTCTCCCCCGTGCTCTGGCGCAAATTGCCGGGCGCCCGCTCTGCCGGCCGCGTCCAGTCGGTGGCGCTGCGCCTTGTGGCCGACCGGGAGCTCGAAATCGAACGCTTCATCACGCGCGAATACTGGTCGCTGGCTGCAACGCTGGCGACGCCGCGTGGCGACAGCTTCGAGGCTCGCCTCGTCGGCGCCGACGGCAAGAAAATCCAGCGGCTCGACATCGGCACCGGTGCGGAAGCCGGAGCCTTCAAGCAGGCGCTCGAACAGGCGCAATTCACCATCGCTTCGGTGGAAGCCAAGCCGGCGAAGCGCAATCCACCCCCGCCCTTCACCACCTCGACACTGCAACAGGAAGCCAGCCGCAAGCTCGGCTTCTCGCCCGCGCACACCATGCGGCTTGCGCAGCGGCTCTATGAAGGCATCGATATCGGCGGCGAGACCGTAGGTCTCATCACTTACATGCGTACCGACGGCATCGACATGGCGCCCGAAGCCATCACCGCGATCCGCGGCATGATCGGCAAGGACTACGGCAAGCAATACGTTCCCGACGCGCCACGGACTTACCAGAACAAATCGAAGAATGCGCAGGAGGCCCACGAAGCCGTGCGCCCGACCGATCCCGACCGCTCGCCGAAGGAGGTCGCCTCCTCCGTCGATAAGGACCAGGGACGCCTTTACGAGCTGATCTGGAACCGCACCGTCGCAAGCCAGATGCAGTCCGCCGAACTCGAACGGACCACCGTCGACATCGCCGCGAAAGTCAGCGGCCGGCTGATCGAACTGCGCGCCACCGGTCAGGTGGTGAAATTCGACGGCTTCCTCACGCTCTACCAGGAAGGCCAGGACGAGGATTCCGAGGACGATGAATCCCGCCGCCTCCCCGCGATGAGCGAAGGCGAAGCGCTCAAGCGCGAGAAGATTTCCTCCGAACAGCATTTCACCGAGCCGCCGCCGCGCTATTCGGAAGCAGCTCTCGTGAAACGGATGGAAGAGCTGGGCATCGGCCGGCCTTCCACCTATGCGGCTATCCTTCAGGTGCTGAAGGATCGTGGCTACGTTCGCATCGACAAGAAGCGCCTCTATCCGGAAGACAAGGGCCGCGTCGTCGTCGGCTTTCTGGAAAGCTTCTTCTCGCGTTATGTCGAATACGATTTCACCGCCGCGCTGGAAGAGCAGCTCGATCGCGTCTCCAACAACGAGCTGGACTGGCGCAAGGTGTTGCAGGATTTCTGGGTCGATTTCATCGGCGCGGTGACCGAAATCAAGGATCTTCGCGTCACCGAAGTGCTCGATGCGCTGAACGAGCTGCTCGGACCGCATATCTTCCCGGCACGCGAGGACGGCGGCGATCCGCGCCAATGCCCGACCTGCGGCGTCGGCAAGCTGTCACTGAAGCTGGGCAAGTTCGGCGCCTTCATCGGCTGCTCGAACTATCCGGATTGCCGCTTCACCCGGCAGATGACGCCGGGCGCGAATGGTATGGGCGACGGGGGCACGAAGGTGCTCGGCACCGATCCGGTGACCAATCTTGAAGTCACGCTGCGCAGCGGCCGCTTCGGACCTTATGTGCAATTGGGTGAAGCTGTCGAGAAAGAGAAGCCGAAGCGCTCCGGCCTGCCGAAAGGCACCGAAATGTCCTCGGTCGATCTCGCATTCGCGCTCGGCCTTCTGGCCTTGCCGCGCGAGGTTGGGCTGCATCCGGACACCGGCACGCCGATCAAGGCCGGCGTCGGACGTTTCGGGCCTTATGTGCAGAACGAGAAGACCTACGCCAATCTCGAAACCGGCGATGACGTGCTCACCATCGGCCTCAACCGCGCGGTCACGCTGATCGAAGAAAAGAAACTGAAGGGCCCCAGCAAGCGTTTCGGAGCCGACCCGGGCCGTTCGCTCGGCGATCATCCAACCAAGGGCGGACCGATCGTGGTCAAGAACGGACGCTATGGACCTTACGTCAGCCACGCGGGCGTCAATGCCACGCTGACCGGCGACAAGACACCGGAAACCGTCACGCTTGAGGAAGCTGTCGGCCTGATCGACGCCCGCGCTGAATCGGGCGGCGGTTCGCGCGCGCGCCGCAAGGCTCCTCCTCGCAAGGCCGCAAGCGGCGCCAAGAAAAAAGCCAGCAAGGCTGCACCCGCACCGAAGAAGGCTGCTACGCCGAAGAAGGCCGCTGCGGCGAGCAAGAAACCCGCAGCGAAGAAAGCAGCGCCTCGCAAGAAGAGTCAGGCGTAGCGGTACTCAAGGAGTGATTTGAAGCGCATTGCGGCGGGATTGTTCCCGCCGCATCCCAGCGCCGTCACAATTTCACCTCGCAGCCGCATGAAACCCACAAATAGGTCCCGTTCCGCCCTCACAAGCGCGTGAGTTCGTTTGGGGGAGATTCTCCTTCTCACACAGGCGCTTTCGAGGATTGCAGGCAGAACGCCGCAATCCCCCAGTGGGGTGGCTTTGCATGCGGAAATCATTGGCTGACGTCGCACGCTTGTCTGTGATCGCCTTTGCGTTTTCCGCTTTGTCACTCTCCTCCGTTCACGCCATGCCGGCTCCCGAGCCAGGCACCACGGAATTTGGATTCGGCGTGACACAATGGGGCGCTGAAAGCGAAGCATCCCAGCCGATGAGCGATGTGGAACGCCTCGCCACGATGCTCGAGAAATCCAGACCGCAGCAAACGACCAACACTAAAGCCGCGATGTGCGAAACCTTGGCGACCGCGGCGCAGATCCACGATCTACCCGTTGGATTCTTCGTTCGCCTGATCAATCAGGAAAGCGGTTTCAAAGCCGACGTCGTCAGTCCTGCCGGCGCACAGGGTGTGGCGCAGTTCATGCCCAAAGTGGCGCACGAATGGGGACTGCATAACCCCTTCGATCCGCATTCTGCACTGATCGCATCCGCGCGCTTCCTGCGTTCGCTCTATCAGCAGTTCGGCAACTGGGGCCTGGCGGCAGCCGCGTATAACGGCGGCATGGGCCGCGTGCAGAAATGGATCGACAAGCGCGGTCCTCTGCCGAGCGAAACCAGAGCCTATGTGAAGACCATCACGGGCGTGCCGGCCGAAAAATGGGTCGGCGCCAAGCATCAGAATACGAAGTTCAGCATTCCAGCGCGTGCGCCGTGCCAGGAGATCGCACATCTCGCGGATTCTCCGGCTGATATCATTCCGCTGCCGCCGACGCGCGTTGCAAAGATTACTGCTTCGAAGGTGATCCAGGCTTCCGGCCCCGGCAGCAAGATAACGGCCATCGCCGCAATCGCGGTGAAAGGCGGCATGAAAGTCGCCGTCATCAACGTCAAGAGTGCAACCAAGGTTGCGGTCGCTTCGGCCAAAGCCACTGTCGCGACGGGCAGGAGCGCCGTTGTGACCAAGGTTGCAGCCGTCTCCGCCAAAATCGCGGCCCCGCAGTCCCTCATCGCCGATGCGGCCAAATCCAAGGCGCCGACCGGCAAAGCAGCCGCCACCGTCAAACTTGCGGACAAATCCACGCCGAAGCCGCGGGCCAAAGCCACAGACTCCAAAAAGGCTTCGGCCAAAGGCCGCGTGCAGGTCGCGGACGCCCGGCCGGCTCGCAAATAAGCCGGCGAAGTTCGACCGCGCCTCGGTGGCTAAATGGGCGCGAGTCTCCTAGATAAAGGGGAGCGAATTCCTCGCTTCCGATAGCTCCTTGGTCAAAACTCCAGGCAATATCCGCACGCAATTTCCTTCAAAGGAGGAGATTGTCGCTTTCATCGGCGAACAGCCCGGCAAGGTCGGGGTTCGCGAGATCGCCCGCGCCTTCAGCCTTAAGAACAACAACCGTGCAGTCCTCAAACGCATCCTGCGGGAACTGGGTGACGAAGGACAGCTGGAAAGCCGTCACAAGAAGCTGCATCCTGCCGGAGCGCTTCCGGCACTCGTCGTTGCGGATATTACCGCGCGCGACCGCGACGGCGAGTTGATCGCGGTCCCGACCGAGTGGGACGAGGAAGCCCATGGCGCGCCGCCGCGCATCCGGGTGCATGTGCCGCGCCGCGCCAAGCCATCCGAGATCGCCGGTATCGGCGACCGTGTGCTGCTCCGCACCGAGGAAGTCGAAGAGGATGGCGGCATACGTCATAGCGGCCGCGTCACAAGAATCATGGATCGCGCAAAGACGCGCGTGCTTGGGATTTTCCGCCCTACTCCGAACGGTGGTGGACGTCTGATTCCGGTCGACAAGAAACAGGCCGGCAAGGAGCTCGACATTCCGCCCCACGCCACGCTTGATGCCCAGGAAGGCGATCTGGTGGCGGTGGAGATTGCGCGCTCCACCAAGTTCGGCCTGCCGATCGGGCATGTGAAAGAAAAGCTCGGCTCGCTGAAGAGCGAACGCGCGGTGAGCTTGATCGCGATCCACGCCCATTCGCTGCCGCATGTGTTTCCGCGCGAAGTGCTGGCCGAAGCCGACGCGGTAAAACCTGCAACGCTGGAAGGCCGCGAGGACTGGCGCAAGCTACCGCTCGTCACCATCGATCCGCCGGACGCCAAGGACCATGACGATGCGGTCTATGCGATGCCCGATGACGCCCGCACCAACCCCGGCGGCTTCGTCGTCACCGTCGCGATCGCGGACGTCGGGCACTACGTAAAACCCGGCTCGGCGCTCGACGGCGAAGCAGCAGAACGCGGCAACTCGGTCTATTTCCCCGACCGCGTGGTGCCTATGCTGCCGGAGCGTATTTCCAACGATCTTTGCTCGCTGCGTCCGCACGAGGATCGTGCCGCGCTGGCCGTGCGCATGATCATCGGCGCCGACGGCCGCAAGCGCTCCCACACCTTCCACCGGGTGATGATGCGCTCCGCAGCCAAACTGCATTACCTGCAGGCGCAGGCCGCCATCGACGGTCACCTGGACGACACCACCAAACCTATTCTGCATTCCATCCTTGAGCCGCTCTGGGCCGCCTATGAGGTCATCAAGAAGGAGCGCGCCGAGCGCGGCCCACTCGATCTCGAACTGCCGGAGCGCAAGATCGTGCTGACCGCAGAGGGCATGGTCGATCGCGTCGTCACAGCAGAGCGCCGCGCCGCCCACAGGCTGATTGAGGAATTCATGATCCTCGCCAACGTGGCAGCCGCGGAAACGCTGGAGCGCGCACAGATTCCGCTGATCTATCGCGTGCATGACGAGCCATCGCCGGAAAAGGTGCATGCGCTGAGTGAGTTTCTGGAGACGCTGGATATCTCATCTCCGAAAACCGGCGCGCTGCGACCACAGGTGTTCAACGGCATCCTCAAGCGCGTGAAGGACACCGATAACGAAGCGCTGGTGAACGAAGTGGTGCTGCGCAGCCAGGCGCAGGCGGAATACGCCGCCGAGAATTACGGCCACTTCGGATTGAATCTGCGCCGCTACGCGCATTTCACCTCGCCGATCCGCCGCTACGCCGACCTGATCGTGCACCGTGGGCTTATTCGCGCGCTCAAGCTTGGCGGCGACGGCTTGCCCCCGGCGCAGGACGTTGCAGCGCTCACCGAAGTGGCCGCTAAAATTTCTGCCGCCGAACGCCGCGCTATGAAGGCCGAACGCGAAACCGTGGATCGGCTGATCGCGCATTTCCTTGCCGACCGGATCGGCGCACAGTTCGAAGGCCGCATCGGGGGCGTGACCCGCGCGGGCCTGTTCATCAAGCTCAACGACACCGGCGCCGATGGCTTTATCCCCGCGCGCACCATCGGCGATGAATATTTCCGTTATGACGAGCGCACCCACACCCTGATCAGCAACCGCAGCGGCGAGACTTACCGGCTCGGGGATAATGTCAGCGTGAAGCTTGTCGAAGCCGCGCCGGTGGCGGGCGCGCTTCGTTTCGAACTGTTATCCAGCGGGAAAGTCGAGAAGGGCAAGCGGCACCGCACGCCGGGCGCCGCCGACAACTACCGCGCAAGCAGCAAACAACGCGGACCGAAGCCTCCCCCCAAGGCTGGATCGCGCAAGAAGCGGCGGCGATAGTTCCCCGATGAAGACCGCGGTTGAAATCCTGCAAGGTCAGGAGAAGGGCAAACATCCCTATGTTCGCCCCAAGGATGCGGCGACACTGATCATCCTCGACCGCACCGGAAGCGTCCCAAAAGTCCTGATGGGCCGCCGGCATGAAGGCCATGTGTTCATGCCGGGCCGGTTTGTGTTTCCGGGCGGGCGCGTCGAAAGTCTTGATACGCGGATGACGGCGGCATCCGAGATCGATGCCATTGCCGCGGCCAAATTGATGCAGGGCACGAGTCCGCGAAAAGCGCGCGCGCTGGCGCTTGCTGCTATCCGGGAGACGTTTGAAGAGACCGGCCTGATGCTGGGTGTGAAGCGAAGTCCGCCGCCCTCCTCGCCCGGTGACATCTGGTCGGCGTTTACGCAGGCCGGTGTGCATCCGGATCTTGCGGCGCTGCATTTCATTGCCCGCGCCATCACGCCACCGCGGTTTGCACGCCGCTTCGACACCCGTTTCTTTGCGGTAGATGCGCAAGCCATCGCCCATCGCATCGAAGGCTTCGTTGGCCCAGACGCCGAGCTGGTGGAATTGGTCTGGACCCCGATCGCCGAGACGAAGCAGATGGGGCTTCACCCCATCACCGCCCTGATCCTGGAAGAACTGGAAGCCCGGTCCCTTGCGGGTTTCGGGCATGACCTGCCGGTGCCGTTTTTCCGTATGAAAAACAGGCGTTTCACGCGGGAATTGCTCTAATCCTTGACATTCCGGGCCTGATCGCTAGGTTCCGGCTCAACTCAAAATCCCCTTTTATCGAGGTTCTCATGGCCAAGGCCGCATCGCTCAAGATCAAGCTCGTGTCGAGCGCCGACACTGGCTACTACTACGTCACCAAGAAGAATTCGCGCACCATGACCGACAAGCTGGTGAAGACGAAATACGATCCGATCGCGAAGAAGCACGTCGAATTCCGCGAAGGCAAGATCAAGTAAATCAGCGATTTTCCGCGTAACGTGGCTTAAACGCCGGGGCTTTGCCCCGGCGTTTTTCGTTTGTCGCGCTCTCCCCTTGACGGGAGAACTCGTCCGCTATATTTAACCAAAAGGTTATTTAACCATCAGGTTTAGTATGGCGACCGACCATCTCAGCGCCACCTTTGCCGCCCTCGCCGATCCGACCCGGCGCGCGATTCTTGCGCGGCTGTCGCTGGGCGAAACGTCGGTGAGCGAACTGGCAAAGCCTTTCGACATCAGCGGACCTGCGGTGTCAAAGCACCTCAAGGTTCTCGAGAATGCAGGGCTGATCGCGCGCAGCCGCGATGCGCAGTGGCGCCCCGCCCGGCTCGAAGCCGGCCCGCTGAAAGATGTTTCCAGATGGATCGAGGAATACCGCCGCTTCTGGGAACAAAGCCTCGACCGTCTCGACGATTACCTCAAAACCATTCAAGCTAAGGAGAAGAAGCGTGGCCGAAAAAAATGATCCCCAAGTTTTCGTTATTTCACGCGTGTTCGACGCGCCGCGCGATCTGGTGTGGAAGGCCTTCACCGATCCCGATCACATGAAGCAATGGTGGGGCCCGAAGGGCGTGACTATCATCAAGTCCGACATGGACCTGCGTCCCAGCGGCCGTTACCTCTACGCCATGCGCACGCCCGATGGCATCGTGATGTGGGGCAAGATGGTTTACCGCGAGATCACCCCGCAATCGCGCATCGTGTTCGTCAATTCATTTTTCGATGAGGCAGGCGGTGTCACGCGCCACCCCATGGGCCCGACCTGGCCTCTGGAAATGCTGTCAATTTTTGACTTCGAGGAACAAGGCAACAAAACCAAGTTCACCGTTGAATGGTCACCGTTGAACGCAACTGAAGAAGAACGCGCGACCTTCGCCGCCGGTCATGGCAGCATGAACCAGGGCTGGACCGGAACGCTGGATAGTCTGACGGCTTATCTCGCCAAAGCTGCATAAGCGCATCGGCCTGTACGAGAACGGGATACCTTTCACTCAACTCCAGCAGAGGAGATCGTCATGAAAATAAACCCCTACCTCCTATTTAACGGGAACTGCGCCGAAGCCTTCAAGTTTTACGAGAAAGTTCTGGGCGGAAAGATCGTCGGCATGATGACCTTTGCCGAAACGCCGGCCGCCGAACACACCGAGCCGGAGTGGCGCGGCAAGATCATCCATGCGCGCCTGGTATTTGGAGACAACGTGCTGATGGCATCCGACGCCCCTCCCCAGCATTTTGAAGCGACAAAAGGTATGGCGGTTACAGTGAATGTCGATACGCCTGCCGAAGCGGAGCGCATCTTCAAGGCTTTCGCCGAAGGCGGTCAGGTGAAGATGGATATCCAGGAGACCTTCTGGGCCGTTCGCTACGGGATGGTGACAGATCGTTTCGGCACGCCGTGGATGATCAACTGCGAGAAGCCGCAATGAGCGTCACTGTCGAAAACAATATTGCAGACCGCGAGATCGTCACCAGCCGGTTGTTCGATGCTCCGCGCGAACTCGTGTTCGCGGCCTGGACCGATCCGAAACGAATTACACATTGGTGGGGCCCACGCGGCTTCAGCACCACTACCCACGAAATGTCGATGACGCCGGGCGGCGTCTGGCGGTTCACGATGCATGGCCCGGACGGGCACGACTACAAGAACAAAATCATCTTCAGCGAAGTTGTGAAACCGGAACGGCTGGTTTATCGCCATGCCGGCGAGGAAGAACACGAGGACGTGCGATTCCACGTCATGGTGACTTTCGAAGTCCAGGGTGACAAAACGCTGCTCACCATGCGCAGCCTGTTCGCCACCGCCGAAGAACGCAACGAGGTCGTCACCAAATATGGTGCGCTCGAAGGCGCCAAACAGACACTCGAGCGTCTCGCCGAGCATTTGGAGGAGAAATAGAATGTATTACGTCGATGGATTTGTGCTCGCGGTCCCCCGCCGAAACCTCAAGACCTATCGCGCCATGGCGCTGAAGGCTGCCAAGGTATGGCGCGATCACGGCGCGATTGAAGTGGTGGAATGCGTGGCCGACGACGTCAAGAAAGGCAAACACACGTCCTTCCCCCAGAGCGTCAAGCTCAAGCCCGGCGAAGTCGTGGTATTCTCATGGATCACTTACAAGTCGCGCGGTGCGCGCGACCGTATCCTTGCCAAGGTGATGAAGGACAAGCGCCTCAAGGACATTATGGACCCGAAAAAGATGCCGTTCGATGGCAAGCGCATGATCTACGGCGGCTTCAAGACCATGGTCGACGCCTAGGCTATAGACCTTCCATCGGAAAATGATCAGGCGCGGCAGTCCCTGCCGCGCCTTTTGCTTATGCTATTTTTTTTCCGGTTCGGCCGTCATATGGCCCAGAATTTCACTTGCCTTGGCGACGATGTCCTTGGGGGTGCTATAGGCATGGCGGACCACATCCGTCAGCTCCTCGCCGGAGATCGGATCGATCCGCAGGTCGAGTTGCTTCGCCTCGGCCAGGAATTCCGGATCCTTCATGGTTTGCGCAAACGCGCTGCGGAACGCCGCAACGAGCGCTGGATCGACATCCGGCGGCAGAACCAAAGGACGCCCCATAGCGACGCGCGCGAAGAAGAGCTTGAGGACGGCGCGGTCCTGGTCCGACTTTGCAAGGTCGGTTCCGATCGGAATGCCCTTCAACCGAGGATCGGACTGAAGCGCCGCCTGGAACAGGATATTGACCTTCCCTTCGCGCGCGAGCGGCTGACGGATTACCGTTTCATAGGCGACGCAGATTCCCTCGACCTCGTTGCGCTCCATCGCGATGGAGATTTCCTTCGATCCCGGATAGCCCTGAATAATCTTGAACTTCATCCCCAGCAGTTCGGAAAGAAATTGCGGATACACGACCGTGTCGGCGCCCGATCCGCTCGCGCCCATCACAAGCGTTTTGGAGAACAGGTCCTGCATGGTTTGAACCTGCGCATCTTTGCGCGCCGCGCAAACCGTGATGTCCCGGTCGGGACTGCCGATAAAGTTGATTTTCATCGCATCGAAACGGGTATTGGCGCCGCCGAGCAACGGTTCGAAAGCAAGCCCGCGGCTGACGAGACCGATGACCGTGCCGTCTTTCGGCATCGTGTTGTAAAGTTCATTGATCAACTTCAGCCCACCCGCGCCGGGATAATTCTGCGGCACCATGACCGGATTGCCCGGAAGGAATTTCGGCATATGCTTGGAGATGACGCGCGCCCACACATCGTTGTTACCGCCGGGACCGAACCCGATCAGAAGCCTGATCTGGCGCCCGGCAAGATCAACGGACTGCGCGTTCGCGACCTGTGTCATGAGACTGCTGGCGCAAAACGCCAGGCAGGCCACGACAGCTGTCGCAAGCAACCGATAATTCCTCATGATAAACCTCCCCTGATGTTTTTGATTACGGATGCGCCGATTTTAATCGCGGATATCCTGCAAGAACCATTCGGTCGGAATTTCCCGGCCCAGCTTGTTCTTCTTCGCCATTTCATAAATCCATCCGCCGACCGACGAGAACTGAAGTCCCTGATTGCCGACGTTACGATAGAACGTGATCTGATCCCGTGAAGTCCGGCCCGCGCATTTGCCCGTCACGAGATCGGCGAAGTCCGGCTTGTCGCCGCCCTTGCCGCGGTCATTGAATTCTGGCGTGTCGCCACCGAAACCGGGCTTGGTATTCTTTTCCGGAATGCGCTTCATCTCCTCAACAGATCCGCCGAGATAGGCCGCAGGCGACAACCCGCGTTCGGCCTGGAAGCGTTCGGTCTGTTTCATCTGCAGGCCCGCGGTGCCCTGGCGCACGACCAGATCGAACTCAATATCCTCCGGCATCTCGCGACGGCCAAGATTGGTGACGTGCATACCCTTCTCGACCCAGTCGGCGTCATAAACCGGCTGCATGGAATCGGTGCAGGTCGAAAGAATGTCGGCGCCGCGCACGGCTTCGCGCGCGCTGTCGACGGCGCGCACTTCGATCTTCAGCTTCTTCGACATTTCCTCGGCGAAAGCCTCGCGGCGTCCAGCGTTCGGGCTGTAGACCTTGCAGAGCTTGATATCGCGCACGCAGGTGAAGGCATCCAGAAAGGTTCGCGCCATGCCACCGGACCCGAGCATGCAGACGGTGTGGGAATCCTCTCGGCTGAGCCACTTCACTCCGATGCCCGCGCCGCCCCCGACGCGCATATGCTGGAGATGGCCATCGTTGATAAAGGCGAGCGGCTCGGCATTGCGGGTCGAGAGCAGGTAGATGACGCCGCAATAAGTCCCGGGCTCCATGCACCACTTGTCTTCGGTCCAGCTGCCGTCCTTTTCCTTGGGCCATGTAATGATGTCCGACTTCATGCGGATGGCACAATAGGCGTCGTTCGCGCCTTCCATCGTGCTCCAGCGGTAGTAACCGTCAGGAACGTCGCAAGGCATGTAGATATCGATGCGGGGACGATGGATGGCGCCGCCGGTAGGGATTTTCTTGAAGGCCTCCTCCTGCACGCGGATGCAATCGTCCATGGTCAGAAGCTTGGCGACGTCGTCGTTATTGATAATCAGCATGTGTGGTGACTCGTTCTTTTTTAGTGATTTCAGCCCGCCGTGCCTGTCGCCGGCCGCGCCGCTCCGGGAGGGCTGGAAGGTCACGCCATTGTCTCAGCCTGTCAATGGCATGCGGTTGGCAAGGACGTTCCGGTCATCGTAACCTAGCCTGAGAACGAATAATAAGCGGGGGAAAATGTCCAAGCCGAAAATTCTGATCTTTGCGCCGCGCGAAGAGCCGCCGTCCATTCTGGACCAGCTTGAAGGCGCCGGTTTCGAGATCGCCAAGGGCAGCCTCGACTGGCAGAAGCCCCGTGGCGCCTACGAGGATGCCTTTGCCACCGCGGCGCGCGACACCGTAGCGCTGATGGGCACGTCGATCCGCCATACGCCCGTCAGCCGCCGCATCATGGAAGGCTCGCAGCGCCTGCGCGTCGTGGCGAAATATACCGTCGGCGTCGATGATGTGGACGTCGATGCCGCAACCGATCTCGGCATCCTGGTCTGCCACGCCCCAACCGAGTCCAACTGCTTCGGGGTCGCAGAAACCACCATTGCCCTGATGCTTACCATCCTGAAAAAAATCCGCGAGCGCGACGCTTCGGTGCGCGCGGGACAGTGGCGGCAGGAGCAGCATGGCGGCACCTTTGTCGGCAGCCGGTTGTCGGATGGCTATGCCGGCATCACGCTCGGCATTGTCGGGTTGGGCCGTATCGGCCAGCGCGTTGCGCAGTTGCTGGCGCCGTGGCGCATCCGGGTGCTGGCTTACGATCCGTATCTGCCGCCCACCAACTTCATTCTCGCCAATGCCAGATCGGTCGATTACGAAACGCTGCTGAAGGAATCCGATGTGGTATCGTTCCATGTCGTTCTCACCAAAGAGACCCGCTACATGATGGGCGACAAGGAACTCGCCATGATCAAGCCCGGCGCGGTGGTGCTGAATACGGCGCGCGGCAAGGTGATCGATGAAGCCGCCCTCGCCCGCGCCATCACAGCGGGCCGCGTGTCAGCCGCCGGTATCGACGCCTTCGAGGAGGAACCGCTCCCGGCGGATTCGCCGCTGCGCGCGCTCGGCGACAAGGTATTGTTCTCCCCGCATTCGGCCGCGCAGAGCTACGGCGGTGAATTGCGGGCCGGCATCACCTGGGCAACGCGCTCGGTGTTGTCTGCTCTGGCGGGCAAGGTGCCGGATAATGTTTATAATCGCGACGTCATTCCACGCTGGAAAGAACGCTTCGGCGGCGCCAGCGTGACGCAGTAATCAGCAAAATCCAAAACAACAGAGGAACGACAATGAGCAGCTATTCAGGCCTGAGCGGCGAATGCGTGATGATGAAGGGCGACAAGGGCGACATGATCGAAGCCTATTACGCCAAGCCCTCGGGCAAGGGGCCCTTCCCCGGCGTGGTTCTGATCCATCA
Source organism: Bradyrhizobiaceae bacterium (assembly GCA_947481685.1). Classification (GTDB taxonomy): domain Bacteria; phylum Pseudomonadota; class Alphaproteobacteria; order Rhizobiales; family Xanthobacteraceae; genus CANKHA01. Next base: position 45,213 of record CANKHA010000005.1, on the reverse strand, counting down.
TGCGCCCGGCTGGGATGAATGGGTTCTGGAAGCCACGCGCAAGCTCGCGCAGCACGGCTTCGCAACCATCGCGCCGCACCTGTATCATCGCGAAGGGACTGGTGCTCCCGAGGATATTGCGGCCAAGGCACGCGCCGACGGCGGCGTTCCCGATCCGCAGGTTGTCGAAGATATCGCGGGCGCGATGGCTTACTTGCGCGCGCAGCCGGAAGCCAACGGCAAAGTCGGCCTCATCGGCTTCTGCTCCGGCGGACGCCATGTCTATCTTGCGGCGGCGCGGCTCTCGAATGTCGATGCTGTGGTCGATTGCTGGGGCGGCAACAAATTCTTCGACAACAAGAATGATCCGACAAAACGGCCGGTCCCGCCGATCGAATTGACCGACAAGATCACCGCGCCGGTCCTCGGGATTTACGGCAACGACGACAAAAACCCGTCGCCCGAGCACGTCAACAAGACGGAAGAGATCCTCAAGAAGGCGGGCAAGACCTACGAATTCCACCGCTACGACGGCGCGGGCCACGGCTTCTTCAACGTGCCGAAATCGGCTTACCGGCCGGAGCAGGCAGAAGATGCCTGGAAGAAGATCTTCGCCTTCTACAAAAAATATCTCGCCAAGTAGCAGCCGGGATCGGGAGACAAACCATGTGCACCTACATCACCGAGAAGACGAAGATCGTCGGCAGCGCCAAGGGGCCGAATGAGTGGATGCGGATCGATACCGCCAATGTCTATTTCGATCATCCCTTCCACGCCCCCCTCGACCACACCCTGAACATCGACTTCGTCAGCGACGCCGAAGGCGGCACCCAGCGGGTGGCGGTGGAACTGAGCGCGGAATCGGCCAGGGCCCTGATCCGCAAGATCGAGGCGGCGCTCGCGTCAGGCGAGGAAGCGTACGCGGCCTAGAGCCCGGACCGTTCGGGGAATATGGGCACCCGTCTGGGCGCGGCTCGGGCCGCCACCCCGACGGCCCTCCCTAGAGTTCCCGACCGCTCAAATGAGCTCGAATATGTTACGGATTTATTAATAAGCCATGCTCTGGTGGCGTAGCTGCGACGCAGCATTTCTTATTGCGCCGCGCTGGAATCGGCCTATATTGGGTACAAATCAGTGCCGCGAATGAAGATTCGACGTAATTCGACAGAGAATTTGGCTGCGGTTATCGAAAGGGGCTAAATAATGCTCGTTCATGTTATTCATTTTTTGCAGTCTTGGCGCGCATGCAGCGACAACCTTCGCGAATTGACCCGCAAGACCGACAGCGAACTCCACGAGATGGGGATCACCCGCGCTGACATTCCCCGGGTCGCTTACGAACGCACCCTCGCCGCAGCCTAATTAAGTCGCGGCATACACGAAGCAAGCGCCCGCCCTCCAGCGGGCGTTTTCGTTTTTAGGACCCCGAAAAGCGTGGATTGATCGATTGCGGCCCTGCCCCGCAATGACCTACCTATGCCCCATGACAAACGATTTGGCAGGAAACCCCAGCCCAGTGATTCATATTGTCGGCGGCGGCCTGGCGGGCGCCGAGGCGGCCTGGCAGGTCGCGGAGCGTGGCATGCCTGTGGCGTTGCATGAGATGCGCCCAACCCGCACCACGGACGCCCACAAGACCGACAGCCTGGCGGAGCTGGTGTGCTCCAATTCCTTCCGGTCAGACGATCACGAGCAGTCTGCCATCGGCCTCCTGCACGAGGAGATGCGCCAGCTCGGATCGCTCATCATGCGCGCCGCAGACACCAATCAGGTTCCGGCCGGTGGGGCGCTGGCGGTGGACCGCGACGGCTTCGCTGCGGTCGTCACGGCCGCACTGGAAGCCCATCCGCTGATCGAGATCGTGCGTGAGGAAATCGCGGGCCTGCCGCCGGCCGATTGGGACAATGTGATCGTCGCCACCGGGCCCCTGACCTCCGCGGCACTGGCGGACGGCATCCGCGGCGTCACCGGCGAGGATGCGCTGGCTTTCTTCGACGCCATTGCGCCAATCGTCCATCGCGAGAGCATCGATCTCTCGGTTGCCTGGTTCCAGTCGCGCTACGACAAGGCTGGCCCGGGCGGCACGGGCGCCGATTATCTCAATTGCCCGATGACGCGCGAGCAGTACGCCGCTTTTGTGGAAGCGCTGATTGCAGGCGACAAAACCAGCTTCAAGGAGTGGGAAGCCTCAACGCCCTATTTCGATGGCTGCCTGCCGATCGAAGTCATGGCGGCGCGCGGGGTGGAGACCTTGCGGCACGGCCCGATGAAGCCGGTCGGGTTGACCAACCCCCACGATCCGCAGGTCAAGGCTTATGCCATCGTACAGCTGCGGCAGGACAACAAGCTCGGCACTTTGTTCAACATGGTGGGCTTCCAGACCAAGCTGAAGCACGCCGAGCAGGTCCGCGTCTTCCGCACCATCCCTGGACTGGAAAAGGCCGAATTCGCGCGACTGGGTGGACTGCACCGCAACACCTTCCTTAATTCGCCGAAGCTGCTGGACGACACGCTGCGGCTGAAAGCGATGCCGCGGCTGCGCTTCGCCGGCCAGATCACCGGCTGCGAAGGCTATGTGGAATCCGCCGCCATCGGCTTGCTGTCGGCGCGCTTTGCCGTTGCTCAGCAGCTTGGCGAAGAAATGCTGCCGCCGCCGCAAACCACAGCGCATGGCGCGCTGCTGGCACACATTACCGGCGGCCATGTCGAGACCATCGATGCGGGGCCGCGCTCTTTCCAGCCGATGAATATCAATTTTGGGCTTTTTCCGCCGCTGGCGCAGAATCCGAAAAACGGTCCTGACGGAAAACGTCTGCGCGGCAATGAAAAGACCATCGCGAAAAAACGCGCGCTGTGCGTCCGCGCGCTTGCCGATCTCGATCAATGGGCCCGTGGCGCCCGGCTGGCCGCCGCCGAATGAGCCGGCCAAGCGAAATCGCCGATCGCTGGCGCAGCAATGTCGTGCTCAAGCGCGATGTCTTCTCCACCGTGGAGCGCGGCCACTTCCACACGGCGCAAGGCGAGGTTGAAGCCGTGCTGCGCCGGACCGATGAAGTGCCCTGGTGGTCGAGCCCGCTGGCGCGGCATTTGTTTACGCGCGAAAGCCGCGCCTTGCTGCGCGCCAACCCGTTGAAAATCGCGCCCGCGCTTTTGTTCAGCGGCCGCCGGGAACTGGTGCGCGGCTGGATCGATGGCGTCGCCCTGCACATCGCCAGACCGCAAGGTGACTTCACATATTTCCGCTCGGCCAAAGCCGTGTTGAGACGGCTGCATCGCGCCGGCATCGTCCACAACGATCTCGCCAAGGAACAGAACTGGCTGCGCGGCGTCGATGGCCGCTGCTACCTGACGGACTTCCAGCTCGCGTTTTGCTTCTCCCGCCGCAGCCGCCTGTTCCGCGTCCTCGCCTACGAGGATTTGCGACACTTGTTGAAACACAAGCGCCGCTATCTGCCGGAAGCGCTGACGCCCGCCGAATTGCGCGTGCTGGCGCGCAAGAGCTGGTTCACCCGGATATGGATGGCTACCGGCAAGAAGGTCTATCGCGGCATCACCCGCGGCATCTTCAACTTCACCGACCGCGAAGGCGGCGGACCGCGCCTCGTAAATGACGCACCGGTCATCGCCGCGCGGCTGCGCGAGCATCCCGCGGTGCGCGACGTCGCCATCGTCGCCTTCCCCGACCGCCGCTCCGGCACCGGGCTCTATGCCTTCGTTGAAATGAATTCGATCCTGCCGGAAAAGGATCTTCGGGAATTCCTCGGTGAGAAAGCCGGCCCTCCTGCCCCCGAGCATCTGCAGATGAGCGGCGCGTTGCCGCGCAATGCCGATGGCAGCGTGCGCACGGAAATCCTGACGCTGGTCGCTATGAACCAGGTGGAACTGATCGACACGCTGATCGCAAGCGAGAGCGAACGGGTGGTGATCGCCCGCATTGTTGCTGAGCGACGCAATTTGCGTGATCGCTTCGCGTTCTAGCCCGCGGCCATAGAGCGAGGCTTCCGGGCGGCGCGCCATAGCGCCCATTGCCGCCGCCACTGCGGAACCTCGATTGCGATGAAGGGATCGTAACCGCCCTGCTCCATCCGCTTCAGCAAAGGCCGCACCAGTGCGATCGGCAGGAATGCCGGCAAGGCCTCCACTGGCGCCGTTGCGAGCAGTTCGTTCGCGGCTGCCAGGTGCCCGCGGATATGCAGACGCATCTCGGCCAGCGCCGCGCGGAGTTCGGGTGTCGCCATGCCGGCAAAGATGCTGCTCTCGCTCGCGCCATAACGCTGCAGGATGTCGAGCGGCACATAAAGCTGGCCCCGCGCCGCATGCCACGGAAACTGTCGCAGTATCCCGGTGAGGCCATAGGCCATGCCGCAATGGCGCGTGAGCGGCTCGGACACGTCGGAGCCATGCAGAACCCTAGCAGCCAGCGAAAACAGCGCGCCTGCGGTCTTTGCCGCATAGGCTTCGGCATGAGCAAGGCTTGGCATGGGATCGTCGTAGAGATCGAAGGTATGAGCCTCGATCAGGTTCGCCAAAGCCTGACCCGGCAGCGCATAACGCTGCATGGCCTCCAGCAGCGCCGCTGCTACCGGATGCGCCCTCGCTTCGTCGGCGCGAATGCCCTCGACAACCTCTCGCCACCACTGCAGGCGGATTTCGCCCGGCATCGGTTCGCGGGCGATGTCGCGAACACGCACGATCTCGCAATTGAAGGCATAGAGCGCGAACAGCGCGGGGCGGTGGGCGGCGGGAGCAAACAGGGTCGCCAGGAAGCGGTCCTTGTCCGCCTCCCGCACCAGCTGCTCGCAACGATCGCTTGCCTTCGCCGTCATGGAAGGCCCCGGGAGGCTACTTGTCGTCCCGTCCGGATTCGCGGCCCTCGCCTACACCGAGATAGATCAGGATCGGGGCTGCGATAAAGATCGACGTATAGGTACCGACCAGCACCACGCCGAACATCATGGTGGCGGTGAAGCTGTGGATTGCCTGGCCGCCGAACAACAGCAGCGCGAGCAATGCCAGCGTCACCGTGACGTGGGTGATCACCGAGCGCGACAGCGTGGAATTGATCGAGGCGTTCAACAAATCCGGCATCGGCAGCCGCTTGTAGCGGCGCAGCATCTCACGGATACGGTCATAAATGACAACCGTATCGTTAAGCGAATAGCCCAGGATGGTAAGCAGCGCCGCGATACTGGTGAGATCGAAGTCGATCTGCGCAATCGACATGAAACCGATGGTGAGCACGAGATCATGCACGTTGGCGATCATCGCGCCGAGCGCGAATTGCCATTCGAAACGGAACCACAGGTACACAAAGATTGCACCGATCGCGAGCATCAGGCCCATGATGCCGTAAGACAGCAGCTCGCCGGAAACACGCGGTCCCACCACTTCGACGCGCTGATATTCTACCTGGTCGCCGAAAGCGGCCCTCACTTTTTGGACCGCTACCTGCTGTTCTGGCTCGCCACCCGGCTGCTGGGAGATGCGGATCAAGACATCCGAGGGGGAGCCGAATTGCTGGAGCTGGAATTCGCCAAGTCCCAGGCCGCCAATGGTGGCGCGCATCTGTGCAAGATCCGCATCGCCGGCCTTGGCGCGGACTTCCATCAAGGTGCCGCCCTTGAAGTCGATGCCGAAATTCAGGCCATGGGTGAAATAGAGCACGATCGCGAGAATCGACAGCAACGCAGAGATCGGGAAGCTGATGCGCCGGAAGCGCACGAAATCGAATTTGGTGTCGTCCGGAACGATGCGAAGGAGGCGCACTGTTGTCTTTCTCAGTTGACCGCGAAAACGGGTGAATTAAATCGGCACGTATTGCGGACGCCGCCACCGGACCCAGTAAGACACGATCAGGCGGGTCAGGGTAAAGGCAGTGAACACGGTGGTGATGATTCCGATGCCGAGCGTCACGGCAAAGCCGCGAACCGGACCGGTGCCGATGTAGAACAGGACGGCGGCGGCGATGAAGGTTGTGATGTTGGAATCGAGAATGGTCGCAAGGGCGCGGGTAAATCCCGCATCGATGGCGTTGATCGGAGAGCGCCCGGCGCGCACCTCCTCGCGGATGCGCTCATAGATCAACACGTTGGAGTCCACCGCGATGCCGACGGTCAGCACGATGCCGGCGATGCCGGGCAAGGTGAGCGTCGCGTTCAGCAGTGACAGGATACCGAAGATCATGGCGACGTTGATCGCCACGGCGATGTTGGCGAATAGCCCGAACAGGCCGTAGGTCACGAACATGAAGATGATGACGAGCGCTGCGCCAACGTAAGACGCCAGCTTGCCCTTTTCGATCGAGTCCTGGCCAAGGCCCGCACCGACCGTACGCTGCTCAATCGGGGTTATCTTTGCGGGCAAGGCGCCAGCACGCAGCAGGATCGAGAGGTCGTTGGCGCTCTGCACGGTGAAACTACCGGAGATCTGGCCGCTGCCGCCGAGGATCGGCTCGCGGATATTCGGCGCGCTGATCACTTCGTTATCGAGAACGATGGCAAAGCGCCGGTTCACATTCTCGGTCGAGATCGTCGCAAATTTACGCGCGCCACTGGAGTTGAATTTGAAGTTGACGACCGGCTCGCTGGTGCGCTGGTCGAAGCCCGGTTGGGCGTCGGTCAGATCGCCACCCGAAACGGACACCGCACGCTTGACCACGATGTTCCCGCCCTCCTTGTTTTTCAGAAGTTCCGAATCCGGCGGAATATTCGCGGGCTGCATCTGATCCGGGGGCACCGATTCATCCACCATGCGGAAGTCGAGCTTCGCGGTCGTGCCAATGATGTCGATCAGGCGTTGGGGATCGCCCAAACCGGGGACCTGGACCAGAATACGGTCGACACCTTGACGTTGAATCAACGGCTCCACGGTGCCGAGCTCGTTAACGCGCTTTTCGATGATCTGGATCGATTGCTCTACGGCCTGGCGCACCCGCTCGAGAATGGCAGGATCGGTCGGCGTCAGCCGGATGATGTCCCCCGACTGGGTGATTTCGAGGCTGCGCTGTCCCGACGTCGCCAGGATGCCCGACAGCGGCCGCGACAATACGTTGAGTTTGGTCATGGCCTGCGGCGCATCGCTGACCTGACGGAGACGAAACTCGACGCTGTTGCCGCGTATGACGAGGCCGGTGTAGCCGATACGGCGATCGCTCAGGAGCGTGCGGCGCACGTCGTCCAGCAGCGCCAAGGCCTGTTCCCTCCGCACCGAGGCAGCATCCACTTCGAGCAGGATGTGGGAACCGCCCTGCAAGTCGAGACCGAGCACGAGATGCCGCTGGGCCCATGTCGGCCAGCTCTTCACGGTGCTTTCGGGAAAGAAGTTCGGCACCGCGCACAGGCATATGAAGAACGCCGTGAGCAGCGTTGCCAACGTCTTCAGCCGGCTGAAATGGAGCATGGATATCGACCGTTTCGATTTACATAAGCGTGGACCGGGTCAACCTTAGTTGCCCGCGTCTTCCTTCACCGGCTCGCCCTTGGCGCGGACGTCGCTGACCATCGACTTGATCTGGCGAACGCGGATACCCTCGGCGAGTTCGACCTCGATCTGCTCATCGTCGATCACCTTGGTGACCTTGCCGATGAGCCCGCCGGACGTGACGACAGTGTCGCCGCGGCGCACGTTCTTGACCAACTCCTGATGCGCCTTCACGCGCTTCTGCTGCGGACGCAGGATCAGAAAATACATGATCGCGAAAATTGCGACGAACGGCAGCAAATTCATCAGCATGCCGCCGTCGGCGCCGAACGGTGATGCCGCTTGCGCAAATGCAGGGGTAATAAACATGGAACGTCCTTTTGAAGTGAAGGGCGCGGCGACCGCCGCTGCCTCTAGATAGGCATCGAAATCGCGCGGACTATAGCGGTCGAGGGCTTAATTGCAATGCGCCGGGCAGTCGCCGGAATGGCCTATTTCAGGCCGTATTTGGCCGTCTTGCAGGTCCGCCAAGGGCCCGGTATGGGAACGGCTCAACCAGCCTCGGGTTTACCCGAGTCTGGCAATCTTACGTGGCACTGGTCGGATATATCCGACCAGTGAGGAGGCCGCCTCATGCCGAAAACCAGCCGTTCAAAGAGCAAGACCAGGCGCAAGACAGCCGCAGCGCCCAAAGCCTCAAACGATACGGCCCGCATTGCCGCCGCCCTTGAGCGCCTGGCACCGCCCGCGGCGCAAATCACCGATTTCGCCGCCGCCGGCGCCTTTGTCTGGCATCCCGAAGGCAATTATCTCGCTCCGGTACCGCGCGTGAACCGCGTTGATATGTCGCTTCTCAAGGGCATCGAGCGTGTCCGCGACCTGCTCATGGAGAATACGGAACGCTTCGCGCGCGGGCTGCCGGCCAACAACGCGCTGCTCTGGGGCGCACGCGGTATGGGCAAGTCATCGCTGGTGAAAGCCGCGCATGCAGCCGCCAGCAAAAAGACTGGCACCCTCAAGCTGATCGAAATCCACCGCGAAGATATCGAAAGCCTCCCTGCCCTGATGACGATGCTGCGCGGCGCACGCGAGCATTTCATCGTGTTCTGCGACGATCTCTCTTTCGACAGCGACGACACGTCCTACAAGGCGCTCAAGGCGGTGCTGGAAGGCGGCATCGAGGGACGCCCAGACAATGTAATCCTCTACGCCACATCCAACCGCCGGCACCTGATGCCGCGGGAGATGGTCGATAACGAGCGCGCTACTGCGATCAATCCCGGCGAAGCCATCGAGGAAAAGGTCTCGCTCTCGGATCGCTTCGGTTTGTGGCTTGGCTTCCACCACTGCAGCCAGGACGAATATCTCGCCATGGTCGATGGCTATGTCGCGCACTTCCGCATCCCGTTGACCGGCGAAGCATTGCATCGCGAAGCATTGGAATGGTCGACAACGCGCGGCGCGCGTTCCGGCCGCGTGGCATGGCAATTTGTGCAGGATATCGCCGGACGTCTTGGCGTAAGGCTCGGCGCTTGATCCCGAAAAGTGGGAACCGGTTTTCGGATCAGATCAAGCGCAACTCAAAATCAGCGCCAGAACCCCAACGGCTTGCTTACGCGCCGTTGAGATATTGCGTCGGATCGACCGGCGACGAGCCCTTGCGGATCTCGAAGTGCACTTGCGGTGACGTGACGGTCCCGGTTTGGCCAGCCTTGGCGATGGTCTGTCCGCGTTTGATCGTGTCGCCGCGCTTCACCAGCAATTCGCTGGCATGGGCATAGGCCGTGACGAAGCCGTTGGAGTGACGGATCAGCACCAGATTGCCGTAACCCTTCAGTTCGTTTCCGGAATAGGCGACGACGCCGTCTTCAGCGGCCTTGATCGGAGTGCCTTCGGGAACCGAGAGATTGATGCCGTCGTTCTGCTGGCCGTTCGGTTTCGGGCCGAAGCCTGCAATGATCCGGCCACGCACCGGCCAACGGAAAGCCGCGGTGCCGGAGGCTGAACCCTTGGGCTCATCGACCGCAACATCCTGCGTCGGCTTCACCGAATGCGCCGACTGGGTCGTGTCAACGGCAGCCATCTTTTGTTGAGGCGCAGCGGCGAGCTTTGTTGTCGGCGCCGGCGCCACCGGCGCAGGCTTGGCAGCCAGCACCGGCGGCTTGGCCGTTGCAGCAGCAGCGCGTCCCGGAATGACGAGGCGGTCGCCCATCTTCAACTGCGCGTAAGGCTCGACGCGATTGGCCTTGGCGAGATCCTTCAGCGCAACGTTATAGCGCTTGGCAATTCCGATCATGGTTTCGCCTGGCACCACCGTATGCGTACCGGACTCTGCCTGGCCCACAACGCTGCGTGACGCGGACGCGACCGGCACCGGCGCAGTGGACTGCGTGTAGCGCGGGATCACGAGACGCTGGCCGGGATGGATGCCGGGCGGCACAGAAACCCCATTGGCCTGCATGATCACGGAAGCCGGAATGTTGTGGCGCTTCGACAGCGTATCGAGCGTGTCGTTCGGGCCCACCGTAACCGGCGTGCCGCCTTCCCAATTCCAGGCGGGTGCCGGAGCCGGCTTGTTGACGGAACCTGTGATGTCCTGCTGCGGAGCGCTGCCCGGCTGATACGAGGCCATGCCCCGATCGCCGCCGGCAACGCCGCTGCCTTGAATCGTGGCGGGCCGTGTCGCAGGCGGCATTGCGCTTGCGGTCTGGCCCGGCGCCGGTAACGGCTGGCTCTGGATCTGCCCGCGCGGCGCGGAGGAGATCGATCCAGTGACTTCAGCCGGAGCGGCCTGCTGCCTGGAAGCGAAGGGATTGGAGAACGGCCCCTCGAAGCGGCTGGTGTCGGAGCTGCAACCTGCTGCGCTCACGGCGACCAGCGCCAGAAGGATGACGGAAGGGCGCATTGACGCGCGAAACGCGACGGGGGAAAGCATGGTTTACCCATTCATACTCAGACGCGACGGATACGAGTGGTTGAATTAACACCGATGGGGTAAACAAGGCTTAAACGCCCTGCGCGGACTCCCGACAGGCCGAAAACCCATACAACATCTATAATTCGCGGGCCTGGCCGGGCAGCAACGGCACGAAGCGCACCCCGATAAGGCGCTGTTGTGTGACGCCTTCATTCATCTTGGTTAATTTTATGATTTCCTGCGCGCCATCGTGCGGACCGACCGGCAAGAGCATCACCCCGCCCTCTGCAAGCTGCGCGACGAGCGTCTCGGGAATGGCCTCCGCGGCGGCCGTGATGATGATGCGGTCGAAGGGGGCGCTATCCGGCACGCCATTGAGACCGTCTCCAACCACGACCTCCACATTGTCGTAGCCGAGAGTCTGCAACCGGCTGCGCGCGGCTTCGGCCAATGTCCGGTAACGCTCAATACTGATGACCTCACGCACCAGTCGCGACAAAACCGCGGCCTGATAGCCGGAACCGGTGCCGACTTCCAACACGCGATGATGCGCCCTCACCGCAAGTTGCTCGGTCATGTAGGCGACGACATAGGGCTGGCTGATGGTCTGCCCGCAGGCAATCGGCAAGGCATGATCGCCGTAAGCAAGTTCCAGACTGTCCGGCGCGACAAAATACTCGCGCGGCACTTCGTCCATGGCACGGAGCACCGCCTGATCGCTGATCCCGCGGCGGCGCAGGGTCAGCATGAATTCCATGCGTCCGACGCCTTCAGGGTCTTGCGACAGTTCCACCACGACTCGCCTCTCTTCTTGCTGGAACCTATTATTGAGCGCCTGCGGCTTTTCTATCAAGAGCGCACCGCGCGCACTTGCGGCAACCTGAAGCCGGGCTATATTTCGTGCGCCACTACCGGCCGGGGCAGTTCTAGAGTTTGATCAGATTGAATCGGATCAGACTCCAGATTTGTTAGTTTTCGCGCAATCTTGCGGCGAACCGCTTCCCACTTCGCCGGATTGCGCTCTAAGGAACGTGTGCATGAACGCCACAGACCCAGCTTCCCCGCAAACTGGGCGCCGCATCCTCGTGGTCGAGGACGAGTTCCTGATCCGCATGCTGATGGAAGATATGCTCACCGAGCTCGGCTATGACCTGGTGGGCGTCGCCGGCCGCGTCGAGGAAGCGGCCGAACTCGCCAGGGTCAAGGAATTCGACCTCGCCATTCTCGACGTCAATCTGGACGGGCAAGACGTTTATCCGGTGGCGGACATCATCGCCAAACGCGGCCTTCCCTTCATGTTCGTCACTGGCTATGGCGGCCGTGGCCTGCCGGACAGCTATCGCGGCCGTCCGACATTGCAGAAGCCGTTTCAGCTCGATGAGCTGAAAAAGATGCTGTCGCTGATCCTGCCAGCCTAAGTTTTATCTTTGCGCATGATCTTGTCCGCAAACCGGTTCCCACCCCGGATCAAGTCCGGGGTAGGCTTTTTCGGGATCATGCGCCGCCAAGTACTTCCGCCAACCGCGTCATGAAAGGCTCGTCGGTCATGTCGATCCGCAAGGGCGTGATCGAGATGCGCTTGTCGGCCAGCGCCCAGAGATCGGTGCCGTTGCGTGTCGCGGGGCGCTGCCGGCCGCGGAACGCGATCCAGTAATAGGGATTGCCGCGCCCGTCGTTGCGGCTTTCAATTGCCATTTCCGCCTGATCGCGCTTGCCCTGCGACGTGACCGAGACGCCCTTCACTTCATCCGGTCCGCAATCGGGGAAGTTGATGTTGACGAGGACATCCTTCGGGATGCCTTCCTTCAGCACACGGCGAATGAGATCGGGCGCGTATTTGATCGTCGTGGCCCACTGCGGCATCTTGTTGGCGGCGGAATAGGATTGCGACAAAGCGATCGACGGAATGTTGAGGATCGTGCCTTCAATCGCGCCGGCAACCGTGCCGGAATACGTCACGTCCTCGCCGGCGTTGTGGCCCTGGTTCACGCCCGACAGCACAAGGTCGGGCCGTCCATCGCTCAGGATGTGATGCGCGCCCATGATGACGCAGTCGGTCGGCGTGCCTTTCACGGCGAAGCGCTTGGGGCCGATGGCGCGCAGCCGCAGCGGATCGTTGATCGACAGCGAATGCGCCACGCCGGACTGATCGTATTCCGGCGCGACCACCCAGACGTCATCCGACAGCGCGCGCGCGATCTCCTCGCAGATGCCGAGACCTTCGGCATGAATGCCGTCGTCGTTGGTAACAAGAATGCGCATTGAGTTCTCCGTCACCCTGAGGAGCGAGGTCGCCACGGGCGGCCGAGCCTCGAAGGGCGACGGCCCGGGCCGCTCATCCTTCGAGGCGCGCTTCCGGCGCACACCTCAGGATGACGGATTGAAGGATTTGCCCAGTCTCTCACTCTATTTCTCAATCGTCTTGATGCCACCCATATAGGGCGCGAGCGCGGCGGGCACAGCGATGCTGCCGTCCTCCTGCTGGTAGTTTTCCATCACCGCGATCAAGGCGCGGCCGACCGCGACGCCGGAGCCGTTGAGCGTATGCACCGGACGCGTGCCGTGCTCCTTGCTGCGCACGCGCGCATTCATGCGCCGCGCCTGGAAGTCGCCGCAGACCGAGCAGGACGAGATTTCACGATACATGTTCTGACCCGGCAGCCAGACCTCGATGTCGTAGGTTTTCTGCGAGGCGAAACCCATATCCCCGGTGCAAAGCGTCACTACGCGATAATGCAGGTCGAGGCACTTCAGAACTTCCTCGGCGCAGGCCAGCATGCGCTCGTGCTCGGCCTTCGACTGTTCCGGCGTGGTGACGGAAACAAGCTCCACCTTGGTGAACTGGTGCTGGCGGATCATGCCGCGGGTGTCCCTCCCCGCGGCACCGGCTTCGGCACGGAAGCACGGCGTGCAAGCTGTGACACGCATCGGCAGCGCGGATTCTTCAAGGATGGATTCGCGCACAAGATTGGTCAGCGGGACTTCGGCGGTGGGAATGAGCCAGAGCGGTTTCGCTATAATACGCGTGTCATCGCCCCGCACTTGGATTTGGTCAGACTCTTTGTCCCAGCTTATTCGAGCGCCTTTCTTCAACATGACTCCAGACTCGGGAATTCTCGGATCGTCCTTTCCCCACTCAATAACCGAACTTGCAAAAAACTGGTCCTCTTCAAATTTGGGTAACTGAGCAGTTCCGAACATCGCGTCGTCGCGCACGAGGAGCGGCGGATTCACTTCCGTGTAGCCATGCTCCATCGTGTGCAGATCGAGCATGAATTGCCCAAGCGCGCGTTCCAGCCGCGCCAGGTCTTTCTTCAACACAACAAAGCGCGCACCGGAGATTTTCGCGGCGGTTTCGAAGTCCATCAGGCCAAGCGCTTCGCCTAATTCGAAATGCTGCTTGGGCGTGAACGCATAATTTCGCTTCGCGCCGTGGGCATGATGCTCGACATTGTCCTTCTCGTCCTTGCCGTCGGGCACTTCATCCAGCGGCAGGTTCGGAATGCTGGCCAGGATCGTGTTGAGCTCCTCCTCCAGCGCCTTGGAGTCGGCTTCCAGTGCCCCAAGCTTGTCTTTCAGCGCGGCCACTTCCGCCATCAGCTTGCCGGCAGCGGCTTCGTCCTTGTTCTTCTTGGCTTCGCCGATCTCTTTCGACGCCGCGTTACGGCGCGCCTGCGCCTGCTCGAACTGGGTGATGGCCGCGCGGCGGCGTTCGTCCAGCTCCAGCAATGCCGCCGACTGGCCGGGTAGATTGCGCCGTGCGAGACCGCGATCGAAATCGGCGGGATGTTCGCGGATCCATTTGATGTCGTGCATGGCAAATCGCTCGGAAGGAATCGAAACGAAGTTATATCAGGAGAGCAGAAAGAAGGTCATTCCGCCGGTTTGACGGCTTCGGCAACGGCCGCGCCCGCAGCGGCGGCTTCCGCGGCCGCCTTGGCCTTGGCTTTCTTCTCGACGAACTTCACGGACCAGATCGAGCCCTCGTAGAGGATCAACAAGGGGATCGCCAGCGACATCTGGCTGATGACGTCCGGCGGCGTCAGCACCGCCGCGATCACAAAGGCGCCGACGATGAAGTAACGCCGCTTGGCCTTGAGCATATCGGAATCGATCACACCGATGCGCCCCAGCAGCGTCAGGATCACAGGAAGCTGGAAGGCGATGCCGAAGGCGAAGATCAGGCTCATCATCAACGCGAGATATTCGCCGACCTTCGGCAGCAGCGCGATTTCCGCCTCGCCAGGAGCGCTTTGCTGCATGCCGAGCGAAAAGCGCACCAGCGTTGGCATCACGATGAAATATACCAGCGCCGAGCCAAGCGCGAAGAAGAACGGCGTGGCGATCAGATACGGCAGAAAGGCGTGACGCTCATGGCGATAGAGGCCGGGTGCGACGAACATGTAGATCTGCCCCGCCACCACCGGAAATGACAGGAAGGCCGCGCCGAACATCGCAACCTTCAACTGGGTGACGAAATATTCCAGCAGCGCGGTGTAGATGAATTTCGAATTTTCCGCACCGGCGACAAAGACGAAAGGCCAGACCAGAATGTTGTAGATCGATTTCGCGAAGTAGAAACACAGCGCGAAGGTGATGAAGAAAGCGATCACTGCCTTGATCAGCCGCGAGCGCAACTCGATCAGGTGCTCCATCAACGGGGCTTTGCTGGCCTCGATGTCTTCCTGGCTCATGACGTGCGCCCATCGACAGGTTTGGGCGGCTCAAGATTGCCAAGGTCAGCTTCCGGCAATGCCGCCGTCGTCGCATTCTCGGGGGTCGGCAATAATGCCTGCTCTTCCGGCGCGGGCGTTATCACCGGCTCGTTGGGATCGGCGACTTTGGTTTCCGGCTTCGGCTCAAGCCCGTCGGGATTCAGCGGATCGTAATACTGGATGCCGCTTGCTGCCGCGGTTAGTTCATCGACCGACTTCTTGATGTCGGCCATTTCCGCTTCGCGCATCGCTTCGTTGAACTGGCCCTGGAACTCCGAGGCCATGCGGCGGACCTTCGCCATGGCCTGGCCAAGCGTGCGCAGCACACCGGGCAATTCCTTGGGACCGATCACGATCAGCGCAACGACGCCGATGACGAGGAGCTCGCCCCAACCGATATCGAACATCGAATGGTAACTCCAAAGGGGTGAGCGACGCCGTCACCCCTTTCACAATGCCGGACGCGGCTTAGACGACCTTGCGGGTTTCCGCCTGCGAGGCCGACGTGCTCGCCTGATGATCGATCGACTTCATGGCTTCTGGCTTGGCCGGCGCTGCGTCGGCTTTTTCGTCCTCGGACATGCCCTTCTTGAAGGCCTTGATGCCCTGCGCGAAGTCGCCCATCAGCGACGAAATCTTGTTCTTGCCGCCGAACAGCACCAGCACAATCACGCCGACCACGATCCAGTGCCACAGACTAAAGGAACCCATCGGAAACCCTCCGCACTCGACCGGGCGTCCATCGCCCCGTCAGTGTGTTTTCACCGAGGAAACTAGGCTGCGGACGCGGCAAAAACAAGGAGTTAGGTCGCGCATGATCCGCCGAAGTGGGAACCGGTTCGGCGACAAGATCATGCGCTAATTTAAACGTTAACGCGCTAGACCGCAGATAAGTACACGCAATCTGCGCAAGCTTGATTGCTTTCCCGCAAAACCGGTACCCACTTTTGCTGATAGCGCGTTTGTATACCGCGCCCCGGCAAATGACGTATTGTCGGCCTTATTCCTCGACGCGCGAGGGTGGCGGGGCGAGCCCGAAGTCGAGATCGCCCGGCTCCAGGGGATCTTCGTCCTCGCGCAACGTCGGATCGTCCGACGGCGCCGGTATCGAGAAGCCCGGCGGCAAACGGCCGTCCAGCAGTCCCGAGCCCTTCAATTCGTCGAGGCCCGGCAGGTCGTCGAGCGCTTCCAGCCCAAAATGCGACAGGAATGCTTCGGTGGTGCCGTAGGTAACAGGCCGGCCCGGCGCCTTGCGGCGTCCGCGCGGACGCACCCAGCCGATTTCGAGCAGCACATCGACTGTGCCCTTCGCGGCAGAGATGCCACGGATTTCCTCAACCTCGGCGCGAGTCACCGGCTGGTGATAGGCAACGATGGCGAGCGTCTCGATCGCGGCACGCGACAATTTGCGCGGCACCACGGATTCCTTGGTGAGCAGCCAGGCGAGATCGTTGGCAGTCCGGAACGCCCACTTTCCTGCGACGCGCATGAGGTTCACTCCGCGCGGCGCATACTCGACCTGCAATTGCCTGAGCACGGCCTTGACGTCGACGCCTTGCGGCAGTCGCGCCGCCAGCGTCTTTTCGTCGAGCGGCTCTGCCGACGCGAAGAGCAGCGCCTCCAGCAGTCGCAGCTCTTCGGGCCGCGTTTCGCCCATCGAAACACCCTCGTCTTCAGCCGCTACTTCAGCAATCTCAACGACTGCTGTCGTTTCTGTTTCGTCTTCCACTACAACTTCCGCAACTGCTAGGCGCCTTTTGGCCACACTTGGCATACCCGCGGCTCCCTTTTTTGTTATCCTTCTACCGCATGCGGGCCGGTTCTCACCGGATCGCCTGCGATCTCACTCACCGCCATACGCTTGCGCATATAGATCGGCGCGAAAGCTTCCTGCTGATGAACTTCTGCAACGCCTTCCCGCACCAATTCAAGGGCGGAAGCGAAGCTCGACGCAATGACCGTCGCGCGCATCGCCGGCTCTACCAGGTAGCTGATCAGATAATCGTCCAGCCGGCTCCAGTCCTGCGCCTGTCCGAGCATCCGCTCCAGCGCTACGCGCGCTTCGGCGAGCGACCATACCGTGCGCTTGGCAAAGCGCACATGCGAGAGCGCAGTTTTTTGCCGCTGCTGTGAATAAGCCGTCAGCAGGTCATAGAGCGTGGCCGTCCATTGTGGACGCTTGATCTCGGCAATCGGCTCCGGATCGCCGCGCTCGTGCATCTCGCGGCCGAGTTGCGGCCGCTCCAGCAATTGCTCCGCCGCTTTGCGGAAGGCTTCGAGCCGGCGCAGCCGGTAGGCCAGCGCGGTGGCCATGTCTTCAGCGCTCGGACCATCGACAATGCCGGCATCCGGCAACAGCAGCCGCGACTTCAGGTAAGCGAGCCACGCGGCCATCACCAGGTAATCGGCCGCAAGCTCGAGTCGCAGTTTGCGAGCTTCCTCGACGAAGACGAGATACTGGTTGGCCAGCGCCAAAATCGAAATCTTGGACAGATCTACTTTCTGCTGACGCGCAAGCGTCAGCAGAAGATCGAGCGGCCCCTCGAAACCTTCCACATCGACAACCAGCGCCGGCTCGTCGCTGCCGCGGTCGGTCACTTCCGCTTCGAACGCAATCTCACCCGTCATCATGACGTCACCACCGCTTCCGCCATCAGCGCCGCGAACTGCTCGCGCGCCGTACCGAGATCGATGTCCTGCGGGCCCTTGCGGGCGGCCAGCGCGGCGGCGGCGCGCTCAGCCGCCTTGCCCGCGAGCTGCGGACTTTCCGCCGCAACCTGGCGCATCTCGTCCATCTGGCCGTTGCAATGGAGCGCGACGTCACAGCCCGCCGCCAACGCGGCGCGCGTGCGCTCGGCCAATGTGCCGGAGAGTGCGTTCATGGATACGTCGTCGCTCATCAAAAGCCCTTGGAACCCGATCCGTTCGCGAATCACTTTCTGGATCATTTTCACCGAAGTCGTGGCCGGTGCCACTGGGTCGATGGCGCTAAACACAACATGTGCGGTCATGGCCATGGGCAGGCCAGCGAGCGGCCGGAAAGCCGCGAAGTCGTGCGCATCCAGTTCCGCATCGGCGGCATCGACCACCGGTAGCGCAGCATGGCTGTCCGCTGTGGCACGACCGTGGCCGGGGATGTGTTTCAGCACCGGCAAAACGCCGCCCGCCGCGAGGCCTTCCGCAGCGGCCCCCGCCAGCGCCGCAACCTTCTCCGGCGTGTCGCCATAGGCCCGGTCACCGATTACCGCGTCGGCTCCGGCCACCGGCACGTCCGCAACCGGCAGACAATCCACCGTGATGCCGACAGCGATAAGATCCGCCGCGATCAGTCGCCCACCTAGCCCGGCCGCTGCCAGACCCTTGAGGCGGTCGCGGTCATAAAGCCGCCCGTAGGCGGCCCCGGGCGGATAGCTTGGCCAATGGGGCGGCCCCATGCGCTGGACCCGACCGCCTTCCTGGTCGATCAGCACCGGAGCGTCCGGCCGATTGACGATATCCCGAAAAGCCGTTGTTAGCGCAAAGACTTGCGCCGCAGTATCAATGTTTCTCTTGAAGAGAATGAGGCCCCAGGGTTGAAACTCCTGGAAGAAAGCGCGCTCTTCGGGCGTGATGGCCGTTCCGGCCAATCCGGTGATGAACGCGCGCGCCTGCATGGGGCGGATTAGCCCGCGCCCGCCACGAGGGTCAACAGGGCTGGTAAGGCGGTTCAGAAATTCCCACACAATTCGCGGCCTGTGCGCGAACTTCGAATTCGGGACGCTAGCCGCTTAATTTCTTTGGACGACGCACTGCCCGCCGGCAGATTTCAGGCTGCCGCAAAACTGGATTGCCTGATCCGGCGAGGCGAAGCCGCCCACCATGGCGCGGTAGTAGACGCCTTTGTCGCCCAAATCGGCCCGTTGGATAACCGGTTGGCGACTGCCGAGGATGCTCGGGAATTTTCCTTGAAAACTGCGGAAAGAAGCCTGTGCCTCAGCCTCGCTGCGATGGGCTGAGAGTTGCACGTAGGAGCCGCCAGCAGGCGCTCCGACCGTCGCCGGAGGAATGGATGCAACCCGGGCCGGAGGAGCAACGGGAGCCTGCGCTGCCGGCTGTACCGGCGGGAAGGACGGCCGCGGCGCAGAAGCTTCTGCGTTCGCAACTTGCGGGCTCAGGGACAGCGGGGCATTGCCCTGCGCGGCCTGACGGGCCGGAGCAGCATTCGGCGTCAACGGAATGGGAGCATTGGAGCGGGCCGCAGGCGTGGTGGCTGCCGGACGGGCCGCTGGCGGCTCGGCGCCAGCCTGGTCCGGGCGAATGGGCATGGTACGGACCACCTTCGGCCCTGCCGGAGATGCTCCAACCGGATTGGTGTTGACCGGCGGCGAGGCAGTCGCCGTGAGAGACTCCGGAACTGCATTGCCCGGCATCCCGGGCAAGTTTGGAAACACGGTGCGAGCGGGCGGAATTTGCCGCGACGCCTCTTTCATATCGAGCGGTTTTTCCTCGCGCGAAACGATGCGTTCGCCCTGGGAAGCATCCCCGACGCGATCGTTGATCTGCTTGCCGGTCGCGCTTGGCGTGGCCGCGACCTTGCTCGGCGTGGTGCTGGCCTTGATTACCGGCGGCGGCCCGCTCAACGAACTCGTCCCGAACAGAGCCTTGTAACCGAACACACCGCTGGTGCCGAGCACCAGCACCACGCCGGCAGCCATCGCGTAGCGCGGCCAGCGGCGGGGACGATCCTCACTGTAATCTTCTTCGTAGCCCTGCTCCGCCTGGGGTAACCGCGCGCCATCCTCGTAATAGGCTTCCGATGGATACTCAGGCGCCTGGTGCTGCGGCGTTCCATAGATCGCGGGATCGTAAGCCGGCTGGAAGCTGTCCTGCCGCTGCGGCGCAAAACCAGGCGCGTCGAAGCCTTTCCCGCTGAACTGGAGCGGCGAACCATACGGATCGGGGGCGAAGGCTGGAGGTGGCGGCTGAAGGGTAGGCGCCGGCGGCATCGTGGGCGCGACGGGCCGTCCGGCGGGAGTCCCGCGCGGAGGCGACACCTTGTTCAAATCGCCGAACGGGTCGGTCTGCCCGATCAGCCGCGCCAGTTCCGCCAGCGGGTCATTGCGATCATGGCCGCCATCCTGGCCGCCCGCGGCCGGCGTCTTGGCAGGCCAACGCTGATCCGCCGGCCGGTAAGAGCGAAAATTGGTGTCGTCCGCCATGCTTTATCCGCCGGTTGAGTTTGCGCGATACCCCGCGGTTCTCCAGCTTACCGCATCTCCTGCGGCGCCCCAACGCCGAGTGATGCCAGCCCCGAAGCGAGAACCGTAACAATGCCTTGCACCAGTGCAAGACGGGTCGCCGTCAGTTGTGGATCATCTCGGATAATGAAGCGTAAATGAGGCGCATCGTTGCCCTTGGTCCAGAAGGCATGGAACTCGCTGGCCAGCTCATAGAGGTAAAAGGCCAGCCGGTGCGGCTCATGGGCCAAAGCAGCCGCCTCCACCACCCGGGGGTACAGCGCCAGCCGCCGCATCAGGGCAAGTTCGGCCGGGTCCGACAGCCGCTCGAGCGGCGCCCTGGCCAGCACAGCCGCCCGCGCCCGGTCTTCGGACGGCAGGTCCGGCACCACCTCGACGGCGTTGCGGAAGATCGATTGGGCGCGTGCATGGGCGTACTGAACGTAGAACACCGGATTGTCGCGTGACTGCTCGATGACCTTGGCGAGGTCGAAGTCCAGCGGGGCGTCGTTCTTGCGGTAGAGCATCATGAAGCGGACCGCGTCGACGCCCACTTCCTCCACCACCTCGCGCAACGTGACGAAATCGCCGGAGCGTTTCGACATTTTCACCGGCTCGCCGTTCCGCAGCAGCTTCACGAGCTGAACGATCTTGACGTCGAGTTCGGCCTTGCCGCCGCTCACCGCCTTCACCGCCGCCTGCATGCGCTTGATATAGCCGCCGTGATCGGCGCCCCAGACGTCAATCAGGTTGCGAAAGCCGCGGTCGAACTTGTTCTTGTGATAGGCGATATCGGACGCGAAATAGGTGTAGCCACCGTCTGACTTCTTCAGCGGCCGATCGACGTCGTCGCCAAAATCAGTCGCGCGGAACAGCGTCTGTTCGCGATCCTCCCAGTCCTCCACCGGTGCGCCTTTCGGCGGCGGCAGACGGCCTTCGTAGACTTCCCCGGCTTTGCGCAGATCCGCAATCGTCGCGCCGACCTGGTCATGGCCATCAATCAGCGAACGCTCGGAGAAGAACACGTCGTGGCGCACATTGAGTGCGGCAAGATCCTCGCGGATCATGTCCATCATCATCGCGATGGCTTTGGCGCGCACGACCGGCAGCCACTCGCTCTCCGGCTTTTGCTTGAGCGTTGCGCCGAATTCCCTGGCGAGCGCCTCGCCCACCGGCTTGAGATAGTCGCCGGGATAAAGCCCTTCCGGAATTGCGCCGATGTCTTCGCCCAAGGCTTCGCGATACCGCAGGAACGCCGAGCGGCCGAGCACATCGACCTGCGCGCCGGCATCGTTGATATAATATTCGCACGTGACCTTGAAGCCGCTGAAGGCGAGCAGCGTGGCAAGCGCATCGCCGAACACCGCGCCACGACAGTGGCCGACATGCATCGGTCCGGTCGGATTGGCCGAAACATATTCCACATTGACCGGCTCACCCTTGCCCACGTCGCTGCGGCCGTAGTCGAGACCTGCGTCAATCACTGCGCGCAGTTCCTCGGCCCAGGCGCCGGGATGAAGCGTCAGATTGATGAAGCCCGGACCCGCCACATCGACCTTCGCCATCAGCGGGTCGGTGCGCAGTTTTCCGGCTATGGCTTCGGCCAGATCGCGCGGCTTCTTGCCGGCGTCCTTGGCCAGCACCATGGCGGCGTTAGCGGCCATGTCGCCGTGGGTTGGATCGCGCGTTGGCTCGACCACCACGCGCGACTGGTCGATGCCGGAGGGCAAATCGCCGTCGGCGACCAACGCATCGTTGGCAGCGCGGACGCGGTCCAAAACCCTGGCGAAAATGTTCTGCGCAACCATCAGGAAAGGCCGTTCAAACAAGGGATTATGCCGCCGCGCGTAACGCAATTGGACGTTTAAGTCAAAACCGCCGCTAGTGTGCGGTTCAGAAGTTTCCCATACCTTGCAGCAAGGCTGAGAGGGAACTTCTGAACCAAAGCCACACTAGCAACTTTATAAATTCTAATGTCCCTTTGAATCCGAAGTTAGCAAAGTGTCCGCAGAAAATGCGTGCGAACTTCCGATTCGGGACGCTAGCGCAGATCCGGCGTTGCCGGAAAGAACCGCGCGTGCTCGATCAAAGCATAGCGGTCGGTCATGCCGCCGATGTAATCGGCGATACTCCGCACCCGCGCATGTTCATCGGCGCCCAGGCTCCACTCCGACGGCATGTCATTCGGGTTGCTGCGGTAATGAGCGAACAGATCGCGCACCACGCCTTCGGCATCCTTCATCACGCGATTGACGCGCTCATGGCGATACATCCGCGGATAGAGAAAGCCTTTGATCGCCTTGTCGCTCTCGGCCATGGCCGCCGAGAACCCGACCGCCGGCCACTCCGCGCGGCGGACGTCCTCGGCGGATTGCGGCCTGGCCTTTCCCAGCCGCTGCTGCGTCTCGACAATCACATCCTCCACCATGGCGCCGATCAGGCGGCGCAACAGCTCGGGTACGAGCCGCTCGGTATCGAGCTTCGGATAATCGTTGTGGATGTAGTCGATCGTCGCGCCGACGATCGGCACGCTGGCGATATCATCGACTGTGAACAGCCCTGCCCGCAACCCGTCATCGATATCGTGCGCGTCGTAGGCAATGTCATCGGCAATGGCCGCAGCTTGCGCTTCCGCGCTTGCATGACTCCAGAGTTCGAGATCATGCGCCGCATTGTAGAGACGGATTGGCTCGGGTAGCCCGTGCTCGCAATAGCGCCCGGTGGGAGTGCCACTCGTCGTGGTCAGCGGCCCGTTGTGCTTGACGACGCCTTCCAGGGTTTCCCATGTCAGATTGAGGCCGTCGAAATCCGGATAGCGCCGCTCCAGTTCGGTGACGATGCGTAGCGTCTGCGCGTTGTGGTCGAAGCCACCATGATCGTGCAGGCAGGCATCGAGCGCACGCTCACCCGCATGACCGAAAGGCGGATGGCCGAGATCGTGCGCGAGCGCCAGCGTCTCGCTCAAATCCTCGTCCAGCCCGAGCGTCCGCGCCAGCGCGCGCGCAATTTGCGCGACCTCGAGCGTATGGGTCAGCCGGGTGCGATAATGATCGCCTTCATGGAAGACGAAGACCTGAGTCTTGTGCTTGAGCCTGCGAAACGCTGTGGCGTGGATGATCCGGTCGCAGTCTCGGCGAAAATCGTTGCGCATTGTGCTCGCGAGCTCGGGATAACGGCGCCCGCGGCTTGCGCCGGGATCGGCAGCATAAATGGCCCGTCCGCCGGCATCGATCGCCATGATTATTCTCTCGCCTCTCGCGGCTTCCCGCCAGCCTTAACTATCGCGCCGGGCCCTGATAAACAATGAGGCCGGTCCCTTTAGCCGCCCGATATCGCGCCAACGTGAGTGAGGAAAAAGCGCCAATGACTTTGATCATCAACAATCATGACGTCGAACAGGTCCTGACGATGGAAGCCACCATCGCGGCGCTGGAGGAATCCTACAAGAACATGGCCATCGGCGAAGCTGTCTGCCGCCCCCGCATCGATATCCGCATCCCCACCAGCGATCCGAAAAAGAACTACCAATTTGGCACGATGGAAGGCGGCTCGACCGGCGGCTATTTCGCCATCCGCTTCAAGTCCGACATCATCTGGGAAGATAGCTACAACGGTGTCGTGACGCAGGAAAAATACTGCATGCAGCCCGGCACATTCTGCGGCATGATTCTGCTGACCTCCATCGAGAACGGCGAACCTCTGGCGTTCATCAACGATGGCGTGCTGCAGCATATGCGCGTCGGCGCCGATGGCGGCATCGGCGTAAAATATATGGCCAACGAAGACGCCGAGGTGGTCGGCATGTTCGGCTCCGGCGGCATGGCGCGCACCAACATGCAGGCGTTCAACGCCGTGCGCAAAATCAAGAAGCTTCAGGTGTTCAGCCCGACCAAGGCCAACCGCGAAAAGTTCGCGGAGGAAATGCGCCACCGCTACAACATCGAGGTGAAGGCCTGCGACAAGCCGGAGGACGTCTACAAGGGCGCGCATATCGTGGCCGCGTTGACGGATTCCGCGGTGGCGGTGACGGACGGCAGCCTGCTGGAAAAAGGCTCCCATATCGTCGTGATCGGCGGCAGCGGCAAGCCGGACAAAAAGGCGCTCGACCGCGTCGATGCTTATCTGCGCTTCGGCGACACCCCCGCTCCGCAAGGTCACCCGGAATTACAAACCGACGCCGAGCACGTCGCTTACGTCGCTCGCCCCGACCAGAAAAAGTTCGGCGATGGCCGCGGCAAGGGCCGCGTGCATGGTGTTGCGCTGCCCGACAAACGCGTCACCTTCGCCGACCTCATCAGCGGGAAGGCAAAAGGCCGCACCTCATCGGACCAGATCACCTACTCCGAACGCGGTAACCTGCAGGGCGCGCAATTCTATGCGGTCGGCGGCGTGGTCTATGAGGAAGCAAAGAAGTGCGGGCTCGGCTACGAGATTCCGACAAGTCTCTTCCTGCAGGACATCCGGAACTGACGGGAATCGTTTCGGTCGCGTCAAAAGGGGAATCAGCAGCCATTTAAGCGAGGGAGGAAAAAGCCATGACAAGGCTCTCAAAAGCCGTGGCATTGATCTGGTTGTTTGCGTCCGCGTCTCTTGCGCAGGCGCAAACAACCGACTGGAAGAAAGACTGGGAAGCAACACTCGCCGCCGCGAAGAAAGAAGGCACGGTGGTGGTGCTCGGCCAGCCTTCGCCCGCGATGCGCAACGAAATCCTGCCGAAATTCACCGAACGCTATGGCATCAAGGTCGAGCTGATCGCCGGCCAATCCAGCACCACGGTCGGCAAAGTGCGCACCGAGCGCGCCGCCGGCATCTATTCGACCGATGTCTTCATGTCCAACGGCGGGACCAGCATCTCGGTGCTTTACGCCGAGAAGATGATCGACCCGCTGAAGCCGTTGCTGGTGCTTCCCGAAGTCGCCGACCCGGCAAAATGGAAAGGCGGCGTCATCCCCTTCGCCGATCCAGAGAAACAATATCTGCTGCTGATGTTCCGCAGCGTCGACAGCTTCATGGTCGTCAATCAGGACTACGTGAAGCCCGAGGAGATGCGCAACGTCAAGGACCTGCTCAATCCGAAATGGAAAGGCAAAATCTCGACTGAAGACCCGGTGGCCGCGGGCGGCGGCGGCGCCGGAAGCGCGTCGCATTTCTATACCCAGATGGGTCCGGAATTCACCAAGCAACTCTATCTCGGCCAGGAAGCCGTAGTGCAGCGCGACCGCCGCCTACTAAGCGACTGGCTGGCGCGCGGCACCGCCCCGATCTGTCTGACC
The DNA here is from genome assembly GCA_947481685.1 of Bradyrhizobiaceae bacterium. Taxonomy (GTDB): domain Bacteria; phylum Pseudomonadota; class Alphaproteobacteria; order Rhizobiales; family Xanthobacteraceae; genus CANKHA01. The sequence continues at coordinate 19,694 of CANKHA010000005.1, read as the reverse complement.
TGTCATATCGACGACATGCGCACGCTGGTAAACGAAGGCTACAAGCTGGTTGAGCTGTTCGATCTTGAGGGGCTGCAGAACCGTGTCACGCCCGCGCCTTCACTTCTGAGCGTCGCCAACAAGGCGCCGCATCCCAATGCCGCCAAGGTATTCGTCAACTGGATGGCGGGAAAAGAAGCGCTGGAACTCTACTCCGCGAACGCCCAGGCCGCGACGCTCCGCACCGATGTCGATGAATCTTTCCTCGATCCGCGCGTCATCCCGAAGACGGGCGTGCAATATTCCGACTACACCGACATCGACTGGCAGATGCGGGTGCGCATGGACGTGGCGAAGAAAGTTCGCGATCTGCTAAAGCCGGGGAAATAGCCCTGCGGGGAGCACCTTGTGCCTGTTCGGAAAGGCCTTATATATCAAGCTATAACAGCCAGATTGAGTCCAGCATGACCACGGCAGTCACCGTCACCGAACAGGCGGCACGAAAGATTGGCGAGATCCTCGGCCGCGAAGCGCCCGGCGCCAAGCTGCGCGTCAGCGTGGAAGGCGGCGGCTGTTCGGGATTCCAGTACAAGTTCGATATCGAACATGAGCAAGCTGGCGACGATGTCGTGATCACGCGTGACACCGCAACGGTACTGATCGATCCGGTGTCGCTTGGCTATCTTGCAGGCTCGCAGATCGATTTTGTGGATGACCTGATTGGCGCAGCGTTTAAAGTGAACAACCCGAACGTCACCGCGTCCTGCGGTTGCGGGACCAGTTTCTCGCTCTAGCCAATTTTTGTCGCTCGACGTTACTTCGCCGCATTGACACCGGAGTACTTCCGTCAAAAATGGGCGGCGTTTTGGCAGCGTCATGCGTACGGGTGGTCGTTTGCGGTTTTCATCGGCTCTTGCGTGGGGGATCGTCGCAGCCGGTTGGCTCGTGGCGTCGCTTCTTCCGGCTCCCGCGCAAGCGGATGAAAGCGAATTCTGGCGCGGCAAGACCGTAACCATCATCGCACCAACCGGACCCGGTGGGGGCTATGACGGATATGCCCGGATGGTCGCGCGGCATATCGGGAAATACATTCCCGGCCAGCCCACAATGGTCGTGCAGAATATGCCCGGCGCCGGCGGGATGACGGCAGCCAATTACGTTTACAACGTTGCACCGCAGGACGGCACCGTCTTCGCGCTGCTCGACCGCTCCACCCCCACCGCCCCCCTGCTCTATGGCGAAGACTCCAAGGCGCGCTTCGATCCGTTGAAACTCACCTGGCTTGGCAGCCTTGCGCGCGAAGCGGGCATGGGTGTGGTTTCCACGCGGGCGCCCGCGCAAACAATCGAGGAGGCCCGCAAGACCGAATTGTTATTCGGATCGACCGGCAGCCAGAACGATGCCGCGACCTATGCGCGCCTGATCAATGAATTGCTCGGAACGAAGATCAAGATTATCCCGACCTACAAGGCACAGCCGGAAATTTTCCTCGCGATCGAGCGTGGCGAATTGCACGGCCTGTTCGTCACGGGCTATTCGGCCAATGCCCGTATGTATGTTGAAGACCAGATTGCCAAGGGCAAGATGAAGCTCATGGTGCAGATGAGCCTGCAGAAGGATCCGGCGCTGCCTGACGTTCCGGGAGTGCTGGACTATGTCACCAAAGACCAAGACCGGCAGGTGATCGAACTTCTACTGTCGCGGCTTTGGCTCGGCCGCCCCTTCATCGCCCCGCCTGAACTTCCGCCCGAGCGCGTATCGGCGCTTCGCGCTGCTTTCGACAAGCTTGTCCGGGATCCGGAATTTCTCGCCGACGCCAAGGCATCAGGTCTGCCGGTACAGCCAATCGCGGCGCAAGATGCCGAAGACATCATCCGCCGCTTCTATCAATATCCAAAACCCGTCGTGGAGCGCACGCGCAGCCTGGTGCGCGCGCAGTAAAACGGGCCGCACCCCGCTATCGCGCCGCTGCGCGGCTCTTCGGCGTCACCAGCATAATGCGGTTGGTGCTGCTCTGGTGGATCAGCAGGTTGCCGTCGCGTGTCGGCCGCATATGCCGGACGATGCCCGCATAGACATTGCCGGAAGCAATCGGCCAGCTCTGGAAGGTTTCGGATTGCGGGTCGAAGCGCACCAGCATGTCGGGCCGCACACCTGACTCGTTGTACCAGACGATGCCGTTGACCACGGCGATGGCGTAAGGATGAGACTTCTGGCCACTCGGTGAAACCCATTCCTTGGTTTCGCCGGTTTTCGGATTGTAGCGGCCGAGCCGGCCCTGCCCCGAATTGACGTACCAGATGATGCCATCTTCTGCGATGTCGAGACGCCGCACCGTGGTGCCCGGCAGAGTCAATTTGACCTCCGTCACCGCCATGGTCGCGGGATCGACCTTAAGCAGGCAGGGCGCGCCGTTACACGACACCCAGGGCGTGCCGGCGGCATCGATCTTGATGCCGTAGGGTTTTGCATTCGTCACCGGCGCATCGACCAATTTGATATCGCCGGTTGCCGGATCGAGGCGGCCGATCATGTTCGCCTGTTGCAGCGTAAACTACAGGATTCCCTTCTGATCGAAGACCAGCGTGTGCGGATCCTTCGCCTTGGGATCGGGCATCTTGTATTCGGTGGCCTTGCCGGTCGCAGGATCGACCTTGCCGATCGTTCCGTTCATGTTGCCCGAATACCAGGGGGTGCCTTTGGCATCGAGCGTGATGGTATGGGGCTTCGCGTTCGGCGGAAGCTGATATTCTTTCATCGCCCCGCTTGCCGGATCGAGATGCCCGATCAAATTGCCGAACTGACCGGCCCACCAAATCGTCCCGTCCGGCGCCTCGACCGGATCGCGGGCGCGCTGGCCAAGCGTCGGCACCTGCCATTCCTTGAATGCGACCTGAACGGGCCCCGGCACCGTCTTCGCCGCGCGCTGGGTGTTCGGTGGAAATTTTTCGGCGAGATATTGTGTGATCGCGGATTGGGTGGCTTGGTCCGGCGAAAGATCGATCATCGTGCCGATCAACTCTTTCCAGTGTTCGCGGCTATAGCCGGAACTGCGCGTAATCATGTCGGTCTGGTGGCAGCCGGTGCAGATGCCCGCGACCAGATCCTTGCCGTTACCTTCCGGCAATCCACCCTGAGCCCAGACCGTAGACGGAACGAGCGCAAACGAGGCCGCTATCACAAATTTCAAGGATGACAACATTGGCATTGCATCCTCCAAGTTGGCAGATGAGCTAGGCCGCTTTCTTCCGGTTGGCTTCGAGCCGCGAGTCCACCAGCGCAACGATCTCGTCGATCACCGGATGGCTCAAACCCTTCTGCCTGGCGACGAGCTGAACCAGTTTGTCGGCGCGTTCGATATTCGGCGCGCCGTTGGTGAGGGCGCGCGCAGCGGACGCCGGGCGTGAGAGGCTTTGCGCCGCAGCGGCATATTTCTCGAACGGCACGAGATCGCCCGGAGCAGCACCGAGTTTCACCACCAGGTCGTTGACGAAGTTGTAGACCGACCGCGACGTATCGATGTCGGTGTGCACGGCCTCTTGCGCCGTGCGCATGCCGTCCTTGGTAATGCAGCGGTAGTTCCCCGCAAGCAGCATCGCCCATTTCGCCAGCGGCACGTAGATCGAGTCGTGCACCCGCAGCTTCACCGGCAATTCGATCTTGCCTTCCGGTGCGTCGAAGCGCGCGGCGTCGACGTCCTTCTCAAGCTGGCGCACGATCGCGGTATCTTTCTCGTCCTCGAAGCGCGCGCATTTGAAGTTCGTCGGCAACGTCACCATGAGTTCGTTCGCCTTGCCATCGGGCGGACGGATCGCCTGCGGGTCCGGGCTGTTGAGCGTGATCTTCTTCGGATCGACCGAATCCCACACGCGCGGATCGGTGTAAGCCGGCTCCAGCGCCGCATGATCGAGGCCGGGAATGCGCTTCATATAGGGAAGCGGCGGCATGTTCATGATCGACATGCATGGCACGCGCGATTTGCCGATCGCATCCAGCAATTCGCGAACGCCGGCCGAGCGATACTGCGGCTCCTGCATACAGAGACCGACAAGATCATATGTTCCCGGATCGACGCTGGTCGCGGGACCAGCGGTCACCTTGCCGGGAAGCTTGCGGGAATCGAGTTGCACGGGCTCCGCGCGGCCGCGGACCGGCATGCGCACATGGAAACCTTCGGCATTGATCAGCTCCGCTTCCGCCGGCAGACACACCAGGTGAATGGAGTGGCCACCGAACAGCAGCTTGGAAGCGAGCAGCGACCCGTAGGACGCGCCCAGAAGGAGGATGTTGTAGGCCATGACTCAACCCTGCTGTTTAGGTGGAATTGGCAGGATGCTAAGCGGCCCGCGACGGGGATGCAATCCGACGAAGTGGGGCCATTTGGCCGCCCGTTTGCGCGGGCGGCGTCGCTATTCGGCGGCGACGGGACGCTCGGCCGGCTCCAGTTCTTCCGGCAGATGATCGTCCTGTGGCGGGTTGAGACGCCGCGTGAGGAAATGATCGAAGCCGTCAAGATAGGTGTAGATCACCGGTGTGATGTACAGCGTCAGGAGCTGCGAGAAGCAGAGACCGCCCACGACAGCGATACCGAGCGGCTGACGCAGCTCGGCACCCGCGCCCGCGCCAAGCGCGATCGGCAAGGTGCCGAAGATGGCGGAGAAGGTCGTCATCATGATCGGCCGGAAGCGCAGGAGCGCTGCTTCACGGATCGACGCTTCCGCGCTCAAGCCCACCTTCCTTCGTGTGACTGCGAAGTCCAGCATCATGATGGCATTTTTCATCACGATACCGACCAGCATCACCATGCCTATCATCGCGATGACCGACAGGTCCATCTTGAAGACGAGCAGCGTGAGCAAAGCGCCGACACCCGCTGACGGCAGACCGGAGATAATGACGATCGGATGGATGAAGCTTTCGTAGAGTACGCCGAGCAGCACGTAAGCTGCGAAGATCGCGGCGAGCACCAATACTACCTGCCCCTTCTGGGAATCTTCGAACACCTGCGCAGTGCCCTGGAACGCGACAGAAATGTTCGCAGGCAGATTGGACTCGCGCTGAATTTCGAGAATGGCATCACGCGCAGCACCTAGCGAATAGCCCGGCCGCAGATTGAACGAGATCGTCACGGACGGCTGGGAAGCCTGATGGTTGACCATCAATGGACCGACCGTGGGAGTGATCTTGGTCACGGCCTCAAGAGGGACCGACGTTCCGCTCGAGGTCTTGATGTGAATCCGCGACAGCGCCGATGGGTCTGTCTGGAATTCGGGCAAAGTCTCGAGGATGATCGGGTAGTCGGCATTGGGTGTGAAGATCGTCGCCACCGTGCGTGAGCCGAAAGCATTGAACATCTCCTGACGAATCTGCTCGACAGTCACCCCATAGATTGCCGCCCGCTCACGGTCTATCTCCACGCTCATCTGCGGATTCTTGATCGACAGGTCGTTCTCAACGTCAAGGATACCATCGACCTTGGCGATCTTTTCCTGCATTTCAGGCGCTATTTTATAAAGCGTGTCGGTGTCGCTCGATTGCAGCGTGTATTGGTATTCGCTCTTGGAGACCCGGCCGGCAATATTTAGATTTTTGACGTTCTGAAACGTCGCCTTGATTCCGGGAACGGCCCTGGCCGATTGCCGCAGCCGCTGAATAATGGCAGTCGAAGTTTCCGCGCGTTCGCCACGCGGCTTTAGTTTAACGAACAATCGCCCTGAATTTGCGGCGGCGTTGGCGGCGCTTGGCCCGACGGTGGACTGAACCGTGTCGACAGCGGGATCGTTCATGACGATCTTTGCGATTTTCTGCTGCAAATCGACCATCGCCGGAAAGGCCACATCCGAGTTGCCTTCAGTGCTGCCGGACAGGAAGCCGGTGTCTTCGTCCGGGAAAAAGCCCTTTGGCACGTACATAAAAAGGGCCACGGTCAAACCGAGCGTCACAATCGTGACGATCAGCATGATCGGCTTGTAGCGCAGCACCCAGTCCAGCGATTGCGCGTAGCCCTTCGCCGCCTTCTGGAAGAGCGCCTCGAATAACCGCAGCACAATGTTGTGCTTCTCGTTCGCGTCGTGATGCCGCAGCACGCGCGCGCACAACATCGGCGTGAGGGTCAGAGACACGAAAGCCGAAAGGAAAATCGCTACCGCGACGGTAACGGCAAATTCGCGGAAGATACGTCCCACCATGCCGCCCATCAGCAACACAGGGATGAACACGGCAATCAGCGCGAAGGTGATCGACACGATGGTGAAGCCAATTTCGCGCGAGCCTTTCAGCGCCGCCTCAAACGGCTTCATGCCGCCTTCGATATGGCGGACGATATTCTCGAGCATGACGATGGCATCATCGACCACGAAGCCGACGGACAGCGTCAGCGCCAGCAACGTCATGTTGTTGATGGAGAAGCCGAACGCATACATAAGCGCACAGGTGCCAATGAGCGACACAGGCACCGCCAGCGCGGGAATGATGGTTGCCGATACCGACCGCAGGAACAGAAAGATGACCAAAATGACCAGCGAAACCGCGATCGCCAGCGTGATCTGCACGTCGTGCACGGACTCGCGAATCGAGATCGAACGGTCGTTGAGGATTTCCAAGTTGATCGCGACCGGCACCTGGGCGCGGAACTGCGGCAGCCGCTCCCGGATGGAGTCGACCACCGCGATGGTGTTGGCGCCTGGCTGCTTCTGAATGCCCAGCACAATGGCGCGATCGTTGTTGAACCAGCTGGCGACCTTGTCGTTCTCTACCGCATCAACAATACGAGCCACTTCGCTGAGCATCACCGGCGCGCCGTTGCGATAAGTAACGACCACACGCTTGTATTCTTCGGCGCGGCGCATGGCGCCGGTTGCCACCAGGGTTACATTCTGCTTGTCGCCAAACAAAGTACCGACCGGCGAACTCGAATTGGTCGAGATGACGACGCGGCGGATTTCATCCAGGGAAATGTTGCGCGCGGCGGCGGCAACCGGATCCAACTGCACACGCACGGCAAATTTCTGCGAGCCGTTGACATCAACCTGCGCCACGCCGGGAAGCTGGGAAATCTGCTGCGCCAGCACTGTCTGGGCATATTCATCGACGGTAGAGAGCGGCAGAGTGTTAGAAATCATGCTGATGATGAGAATCGCATAATCGCCCGGATTCACCTTGCGGAATCCTGGCGGCGTCGTCATTTCGGGAGGTAGCCGACGGTTTGCTATCGACATCGCTGACTGGACATCAAGGGCGGCGCCATCGATATCCCGCTCCAGATCGAATTGCACCGTGATGCGGGTGCGGCCGAGTGTCGATTGCGACGTGATCGATCGAATGCCGGAAATCGACGACAGTTCGCGCTCAATCACCGCCGCGACGGAGGCCGCCATCGTTTCCGGGCTCGCGCCCGATAGCGAGGCGGTAATGCTGATTGTCGGAAAATCGACTGCCGGCAATGCCGCAACCGGTAGCAGCCGGTAGGCAAAAATACCGACGACGACGAGCGTCATAGTGATCAGCGACGTGAAAACCGGGCGCCGGATGCAGAGTTCGGAAATTCCCATAGCTTAAGAGCCCGTCTTGATTTCACGCCCCGCCACTCTTGTGCCGTTCGACAACAGAAGATGGCCGGCGGTGACCACCTCCTCGCCCCCTGTCAAACCGCTGGAGATGACGCTTTCGCCATCAACACTGCGGGATATTGTTACGGGCTGAACGTTAGCCGTTCCGTCCTTCACGACAAAGACGTAAGACCCTGCCTGACTGACCTGCACGGCAGTTGCCGGCACCGTCACAGCCTCTTCCATGCGGAACGTCAGTTGCACCGTTACCAGCGTGCCGGGCCAAAGGAGATCGTCGGCGTTAGGCATAGTGGCCCGCGCCATGACCATGCCCGTCGTCACATCCACCGTATTCTCGATCATGGAGACCTGGCCGGTCGCGCGCCGCTTTTCACCCGGAATGACGGCCTGGATCGCAGCCGTGCCCGCGCTGAGAGCCGAGCGCAAATCTGGCAAGCTCCGTTGCGGCACCGGGAAGCTGACATAAACCGGGGCCGCCTGAATGATGGTACCGAGCGGGATGGTATCCGCGGAGCGAACGTAATTACCAACCTTCAAGGCGGCCATGCTGGCGCGGCCCGAGATCGGCGCACGGATCGTACAGTAACCGATCTGCACTTTCAGATTCTCGACAGCCGATTCGTCCGCCGCGATCTGACCGCGCAACACGTTTGCCGCGGTCGTGGCGTTATCGAGGTTGAGTTGTGTGGTCGCGCCCTTTGCAATCAGCTCTGTGTAACGGCGCACGTCACGCTCGGCACCTTCAAGCGCCGCCCTGTTGCGCAACGCCGTGCCTTCTTTTTCTTTCAGCTGGGCCTGAAGGGCGCGGCTGTCCATGGTGAACAGCATATCGCCCTGCTTGACGAAAGCGCCGTCCTCGAAATGAACCTTGACGATCTCAGTATCGACGCGCGTCTTGATCGCCACGCTCGCAACCGGCGTCACCGTGCCAAGCGATTCAACCCTGACAGGCACAGTCTTTTTCACTACATGGGCGGTTTCGACTTGAACGGCAATGCCACCACCGGCGGCACGGTTGCCGCGCTGCGGTGATTGCGCTTGCGATTGCGCGACCGCTCCGCTGGGGCTGCCAAATCCGCCCATGAACCAGATTGCGCCCGCGCCAATCAGCACGACGGCAGCACCCAGGATCACTTTTCGGTTTTTCAGGCGAGCCTGCAGCGTCGGTTTGACGTATTCAAATGATGTCTGTTTCTGCATCCCACTATCCGCACCGGGACTTCGATGTCGAAGTCCACCCCTGAGCCCCCAACCTGTCTTCCCGCTTTTTGACATTTATTTCGTTATTCGCAGGTTGCGCTTTCTATCACATACAAAGGTCCTGTGCATCCACTTACGATTTTAGTTAAGCCAGCTTCTTGGATTTCCACCGCGCCCGCTTTGGGTTAGGAACCGGCCATGCGGATCGCCACCTGGAATGTTAATTCCATCAAGCAACGCCTGGATAACATCGTGTCGTGGCTCGGCGCCCGGCAGCCGGACGTCGTTTGCCTGCAGGAAACCAAATGCATCGATCCGGACTTCCCCAAAGAACGGTTTGAAGAACTCGGCTATAACGTTGCTATTCATGGACAAAAGGCCTTCAACGGCGTGGCTATATTGTCCAAATTGCCATTCGACGAGGTCACGCCTGGTCTACCGGGCGACGACACAGACGCCCAGGCACGCTTCCTGGAAGCCCAGTTTTCCACAAAGAACGGCGTCATCAGGATAGCCAATCTTTATCTTCCGAACGGAAACCCGGCGGAAACTGAAAAATATCCGTACAAGATCAACTGGATGAAGCGGCTCCTTACCTATGCACATGAGCGGCTTTTACTGGAAGAACCGTTCGTGCTGGCGGGCGATTACAACGTCATTCCGGAAGGAATCGATGCCTCCAATCCGGAGGCTTGGGTTAACGACGCGCTGTTCCTGCCGGAGACGCGCGCACAGTTTCGCGCCCTGACCAATCTGGGGCTGACGGATGCAATCCGCTCCACGAACGACGCCTCAGGTGTCTACACCTTCTGGGACTATCAGGCGGGCGCCTGGCAGAAGAATCGGGGCATCCGCATCGACCACATGCTGCTCTCGCCGCAGGCCGCCGACCGGCTGACGGCTGCAGGCATCGATAAATATGTGCGGGCCTGGGAGAAGCCGTCCGATCACGTGCCGGTCTATATCGACCTGGCGATCGAAGCGCGCGCATGATCCGGCGAAGTGGGAACCGGTTCGCCGATCAGATCATGCGCCACTCTAAGCCAGCGCGAAACGCTCGCTAACTCACCACTCTCGGCCGCGGCCGAGGCGGCGCTCGATCAACTGCAACGCAAGCGCACGTTCGTCTTCGGTCGCCTGCTTGAAGGCAGCTTCGCGGGCGTCCGCTATCCAGGTCACCTGATCGCCGGAGCCATCGCTTGCCAGCGTCAGCCACATCAAGCCCAGTGGACGCTGGCGCGGTACGTTCTCGCCACGGAAGAGCACCTCCCCGAGCGTCGCCTGGGCTTCGAACTGGCCCTTGTTGGCGGCCAGCGCCAGCCAACGCACGGCCTGCTTCGGATCTTTCTTTACGCCGTCGCCCTTTAGATACAGCCGTCCAAGTTCGAACTGCGCATCCGGGTCACCGAAATACGAAGCCGCATAAGAGAACATGTCGCGAGCGCGGTTGAGATCGGGCGTCACCGGAGAGTCCGGGATACCCTCGCGATAGTAATGGCCCAAGGCGACGAAGGCGTTGGCGACAAAACGCGACTGCGGCTGGCCGGCACCGTCATCGCCATGCGTTTCCACGATACGGCGGAAATAATCAAAGGCACGCACGTCGTCGTGCGGTACGCCATCGCCGTCGGCGTACATGCGCCCAAGCTTCCACTGCGCCAGCGCGTGACCGTTCTCGGCCGCATATTGCAGCGACGTGATGGCCTTGTCGGTCTCACCGGTTTTCAGCGCCTGCGTACCGCTGCGGAAAGCCTGCACTGGCGACACGCCGTTGCTCGGCGAATTGCCGTCGAAGCCGGCCGAAGGCCCCACACCAAGCAGGAGCCCCGCAACCACCGCACTGACGAGGGCGCTAGATATCCGCATAGACCGCCTTCTCGCCCTTGGCACCGGGATGCGTCACCGCGCCATGCAGTGCCGATCCGACTTGCTGGGCGTACTTCCACAAGGCCCCCGAGCCCGCATGGTTTTCGCGCGGCTTCCAGTCTTTTTTACGGGCGACAAGCTCCGCATCTGAAAGTTTCACATTGAGCGTGCCATTCTCGGCATCGAGCTCGATGATGTCGCCATCGCGCAGCAAACCAATGGGACCGCCCACCGCCGCTTCCGGGCCCACATGGCCGACGCAGAAGCCACGGGTCGCACCCGAGAAACGGCCGTCCGTGATGAGGGCGACCTTGTTGCCCATGCCCTGGCCATAGAGCGCCGCGGTGGTGGAGAGCATCTCGCGCATGCCGGGACCGCCGCGCGGCCCCTCGTAGCGGATGACCAGCACCTCGCCTTCCTTGTATTTCTTGTCTTTCACCGCCTGGAAGCATTCTTCTTCACCATCGAAGCAGCGGGCCGGGCCGGTGAATTTCTGCACCGGCAGACCGGCCACTTTCACGATTGCGCCGTCGGGCGCGAGATTGCCTTTCAGGCCGACGACGCCGCCGGTCACTGTGATGGGCTTGTCCGCCGGATAGACGACGTCTTGGTCGGGATTCCACTTCACGCTTTTCATGTTCTCGGCGATGGTCCGGCCGGTGACGGTCATGCAGTCGCCGTGCATATAGCCGTGATCGAGCAAGGTTTTCATCAACAAGGGAATGCCGCCGACTTCGAACATGTCCTTGGCGACGTATTTACCGCCCGGCTTCAGGTCGGCGATGTAAGGCGTGCGCTTCATGATCTCGGCGACGTCGAACAGGCTGAACTCGATGCCGCATTCATGCGCGATCGCCGGCAGATGCAGCGCCGCGTTGGTCGATCCGCCGGAAGCCGCCACCACGGCTGCGGCATTCTCCAGCGCCTTGCGCGTAACGATGTCGCGTGGGCGGATATTCTGTTTGATCAGCTCCATGACCTGCTCACCGGCTGTCATGCAGAATGCATCGCGGATTTCGTAAGGCGCCGGAGCGCCGGCCGAGTAAGGCAACGCCAGGCCGATAGCCTCGGAAACGGTCGCCATGGTGTTGGCGGTAAACTGCGCGCCGCAGGCGCCGGCCGTCGGACAGGCCACCCGCTCCAACGTTTCAAGATCCTCGTCGGACATCTGCCCGACCGAATGCTTGCCGACCGCTTCAAACACGTCCTGGACGGTGACCTGCTTGCCCTTGAAGGTGCCGGGCAGGATCGAGCCACCGTAGATGAATACCGACGGTACATTCAGCCGCACCATGGCCATCATCATGCCGGGCAGCGACTTGTCGCAGCCGGCGATGCCGACCAGTGCGTCGTAGCTGTGGCCGCGCATGGTCAGTTCGACGGAATCCGCGATGGCTTCGCGCGACGGCAGCGACGAATACATGCCGGCATGGCCCATGGCGATGCCGTCGGTGACTGTGATGGTGCAGAATTCGCGGGGCGTTCCGCCGGCGGCGGCTACGCCCTTCTTGGCGGCCTGGGCCTGGCGCATCAACGCGATGTTGCAGGGGGCTGCTTCGTTCCAGCAACTGGCCACGCCCACGAAGGGCTGGTGGATCTGCCCGGTGGTTAAACCCATGGCGTAATAATAGGACCGGTGCGGCGCGCGCGACGGGCCTTCGGTGACATGCCGGCTCGGCAGTCTCGATTTCAGATTGATCTTAGCGTCCATACAACTTCCGGGCCCCCGCCCCGTCCAAACCTTCCATTCCGGCTCTCGCAGCCGGAAACGCACGCGGTGGCTTGGGACCGTATCGATTTCGATGAACGGTATGGCTAAATCGCGGCGTTGGGGCACCATCGCGCAGGAAGGCTTTAAATCTTCTAAAGCGTGTGGCCGGGGGGACACATCCGGGCATCCGATCGTGTTCGGCAGCGGGCCTATCGCGGGCGTTGGTGTGTCATCGAGGGAAGACCGGGCTAGAAGCGCTGCAATGCACAAACCTCCCCGCCTCCGCCGCAGCTTCTTCGCCCGCAGCGTCCATGACGTGGCGCCGGACCTGATCGGGGCAACTTTTCTGGTCAACGGGATTGGCGGGTGGATCGTCGAGGTCGAGGCCTATCACCACACCGACCCGGCGGCGCATTCCTATGGCGGCCGGACCGAGCGCAACGCCGTAATGTTCGGTCCGCCCGGCTTTGCCTATGTCTATCGTTCCTATGGCATCCACTGGTGCCTGAACGTCGTCTGCGAGCAGGCCGGCAGTGCCAGCGCGGTGCTGATCCGCGCGCTGGAGCCGACCGACGGCCTGCCTGTGATGAAGCGACGCCGCGGCTGGAAAGACGAGCGGATGCTGTGCTCCGGCCCGGGAAAGGTGGGCCAGGCGCTGGCGATTACGCGGGCGCAGAACGGGCTCGCGCTCGACGAGCCGCCTTTCGAGCTGCGCGCTCGCGACGGCGAGCCGGAAATCGTCACCGGCCCCCGCATCGGGATCACCAAGGCGGCCGACCTGCCCTGGCGCTATGGGCTGAAAGGCTCGGCGTTTCTCAGCAAGCCATTCAAGTAACCGGCCGGCAGCGCACCACGTTCGGGACGTGAGGGTCGCAGGTTCAAATCCTGCCGCCTCAGACCGCGCCCTTCAAGCGCTCCAGCGCATCGAGAATCTTGCCGCGGCGATCCTCGGCTTCCTGACGCTTTTCCTTTTCCTCTTCGACGATGTCTTCCGGCGCATTGGCGACGAATTTTTCGTTCGAGAGCTTGGCATCGACGCGCTTGATGTCGCCTTCAGCCTTGGCCAATTCCTTGGCGAGACGTGCACGCTCGGCATCGAGATCGATCACGCCGATGAGCGGCAATGCGACCACCTCGCCACGCACCACCAGTTGCACCGAGCCCTGCGGCGCAGTTACCGCGGAGGAAATCTCCGAGACGCGCGCCAGACGCTTGATGAATTCGGACCAGCGCGCGGCGCGCGCTTGTGTCTCCGCCGAAGCGCCTGCCAGCACCAGCGGCACCGGAACGGTGATGCTCATTTCGGCGCGGATCGAGCGGATCGCGGTGATGAGTTCGATGAGCCAGCCGATCTCGGACTCGGCCTTGTCATCCGCAAGCCCTTCGAGTTTTGGCCATTCGCTCAGCACGAGCAGCGCGTTTCGCGGGCCGGTCACCGACCACAGTTCTTCGGTGATGAACGGCATGAACGGATGCAGCAGCTTCAATATCTCATCGAGAGCCCAGGCAGCCATCGCACGCGTTTCGTCCTTTGCCGCACCGTCGGGGCCGGTCAGCAAAGGCTTCGACAGTTCGACATACCAGTCGCAATAGACGTTCCAGACGAAGCGGTAAGCGATGCCCGCGGCTTCGCTGAAACCATAGTTCTCTATCGCCTGCGTAATTTCGGCAGCCGCCTTTGCCGTCTCGTGCGCGATCCAGCGGTTGAGCGTTTCTTTCGCCAATTTCGGATCGAAGCCTTCGATCCGCTTCGCGCCGTTGAATTCCACGAAGCGCGCCGCATTCCAGAGCTTGGTCGCGAAATTACGGTTGTTCTCGACGTCCTGCGGACCGAGCCTGATGTCGTGACTTGGCGCAACGTTGCGCGCAAGCGTGAAGCGCAGCGCGTCGGCGCCGAATTCGTCGATGACACCGAGCGGGTCGACGACGTTGCCCTTCGACTTCGACATCTTAGCGCCGGAGGCGTCGCGTACGAGCCGGTGGATGTAGACATCCTTGAACGGAATCTCCTTTTTGAAATGGAGACCCATCATCATCATGCGCGCGACCCAGAAGAAGATGATGTCGAAACCAGTCACCAACACCGAGGTCGGATAATATCGCTTCACCTCGGCCGCATCGGCCGGCCAGCCCAACGTCGAGAACGGCCACAGCGCCGAAGAAAACCAGGTATCGAGCACGTCTTCGTCGCGGGTCAGGAGGTCGGTGCGCTTGAGCGGATCGAGCGCCATCGCGCGTCCCTGCTCCGACGTGATGACCTCCTTCTCGACGTAATAAGCCAGGGCCTTGGAGACGGCCTCGTCCTCGTTCTCCTCGACAAATATCTTGCCGTCCGGACCGTACCAGGCCGGGATCTGATGGCCCCACCAGAGCTGGCGCGAGATGCACCACGGCTGAATGTTTTCCATCCACTCGAAATAAGTTTTCTCCCAGTTCTTCGGGATGAATTTTGTTTTATCGCTGCGCACGACGGCAATTGCCGGTTGCGCCAGTGTCTTGGCGTCGACGTACCATTGGTCGGTCAGGTAAGGCTCGATCACCACATTGGAACGATCGCCATGTGGCACTGCGTGGGTATGCGGCTCGATCTTCTCCAGCAGGCCCTTTTCCTCGAGCCGCGCGACGATCTGCTTGCGCGCGACAAACCGGTCGAGCTTCTGCAGCGTGATCGTCTCGGAAAGATCGTCGGACGATGGCACGTCCTTCAGAAAGTCTTCGTTGCCGGCGAGAGAGATCTTGCCCTCAATATCGAGGATGTTGATCTGCGGCAGGTTGTGCCGCTTGCCGACCTCGAAGTCGTTGAAGTCGTGCGCTGGCGTGATCTTCACCGCACCCGAGCCCTTCTCGGGATCGGAATATTCATCCGCGATTATGGGGATACGTCGGCCAACCAAAGGCAAAATGACGTGTGCCTTACTCGCAACGAGATGCTTGTAGCGCTCATCCTCCGGATTCACCGCCACCGCGGTATCACCCAGCATCGTCTCCGGCCGCGTGGTGGCGACAACGATGAAGGTCGAGGGATCGTTCGGATCGAAGGTCTTGCCTTCCAGCGGATAGCGCAGATGCCAAAGGTGCCCCTTCACCTCGACCTGCACCACTTCCAGATCGGAAATCGCGGTGAGTAGCTTCGGGTCCCAGTTGACCAGCCGCTTGTCCTTGTAGATCAGCTTCTCGTTGTAGAGCTGCACAAAGACTTTCACGACCGCTTTCGACAGCCCCTCGTCCATCGTGAAGCGCTCGCGCGACCAGTCGCAGGACGCGCCCAGCCGCTTGAGCTGATTGATGATGGTGCCGCCGGATTCTTCCTTCCATTCCCAAACACGCTTGAGGAAAGCTTCGCGCCCCATCTCACGGCGGCCCGGAAGCTGACGCTCCATCAACTGCCGCTCGACCACCATCTGGGTCGCGATACCGGCGTGATCGGTGCCGGGCTGCCACAGCACGTCCTTGCCGCGCATACGCTCGAACCGGCACAGGATGTCCTGCAGCGTGTTGTTGAGCGCATGGCCCATGTGGAGCGAGCCGGTGACGTTCGGCGGCGGGATGACGATGCAGAACGGCTCCGCGTCGCGGCGTTCCGGCCTTCCGGCCTTGAACGCGCCGGAGGCTTCCCAGGCGGCGTAAATGCGGCCTTCCACTTCGGAAGGCTGATAGGTCTTGTCGATCATTTCCGTATCTTTGGGCTGGTGGTGGCGGGCAAGAAACCCGTCGCGGCGTGCGAAGTCAACGCCTCAGGCCCAAGGCCTGGCGCAGCTTCGGCATCATTGATGAGACGCTTAATTGCGGCCGCGCGAAACCCGCTCGATTTCGGCCCGGACCACCCGCTCGACCAGACCCGGAAGATTGTCGTCGAGCCAGGATTTCAGCATCGGCCGCATCATTTCCTTCACCAGGTCTTCCAGGGTGCGCGCGTTCTGCGACAGCACAGTATGGGCCAGCGTATTGAACGCGGCATCCACCGCCTGGCTGGTGGAGGAAGACATCAGTGCGGGCTCGAAGGACGGCGGCGCCATCCGGCGTATATCCGCAGCTGCTGGCTCGGCGTTCTCCTCGCTGAAGAAGACATCGGACTGGGTATCGATGGTTCGGAACATCGGCGGTTGCTGTGCCGGCGCAGCCATGGATTCCGTCAGGTTCAGCACATCCACATCTGGCGTTCTCGCAGCCGCGGTGTCGATGCCCGAAAGCATGGCTTCGATGTCATCCTGATTGCCGGGACGCGGTGGCGGGACGGCAGGTTTCGGAGGTGCAGCTGCAGCAGGAACTTGCGGCATGGGAGGCGTGGGCCTCGTGGGAGCGGCAACAGCCGGCTTCGGAGACTCAGGCGCCTGTGCCTTGCCACCCTCATCATCGGCGATGATGCGGCGGATGGAGGCAAGGATCTCCTCCATGGAAGGTTCTTGCGCCTTCGCCGGTTGGCTCATCTCAAATGTCCCTGCTTCAACTGCTCGCGCTCGCGCCGTCGCGCGAATCGTTGTTCCGACGTCACATTATCTGCATCGGGGCGACAGATGCGAATAGCAATGTGGACGATTGCCGAAGGAAAAATGCCGTTGGACACAGGGATGCGGGAGGAAAAAGCCTACTTGCCGTCCGGCGTGCGCAGACCGATCCAGCTGTCGCGTATCTGATAGTAGTGGACACGCGCATCATAGACAGGCGTCGACAGCCCCAGAGTGAGCGGCGAGAGAATGCCGACAGCAGCCAGCAATCCGTAAGACCCCACCACCCGTTCGCGCTGGGCCGTCACCAATTGCACCCGCGCATTCACCAAGGTCTGCTGGGCGTTCAGCACATCGAGCGTCGTGCGCTGGCCGACCCGGGCCTCTTCCCGCACGCCGTTGAGCGCGGTCTCGCTGGAACGGACCTGTGCCTGCCCCGACTCGATTTGCGCCTTGGTCGCCTGCACCACGCCCCAGGCTTGCGCGATGTTCGAACGTATCTGGTCGCGGACCTGTTCGAGATTGAGGCGCTGCTGAGTCAGGGTCTCCTTCGATTGCCGGATCAGGGCATACTCGCCACCGCCCTGGTAAATCGGAATCGTCAGCGACGACCCCACCGACCAGGTGGTCTGCTCCAGCTGGGTGACGGTGCCATTCCATGTTTTCTGCGCCGAACCGTTCAGCGTGACGGTCGGAAACAAGGCGCCTTCGTTGATCTTCACTTGCAGATTGGCGACGTCGATGCCGTACATGGCAGACGTAATGTTCGGATTCTGATCGAGTCCGACCTGCATGGCTGCTGGCAAGGATGGCGGCGCAAGCCGTTCGACCGGCGCAGCCGGGGCCAGTTTTCCCGGATCGCTGCCGATCACCCGGCGATAATTGGCCCGCGTGGTGTTGAGGTTGGATTCCGCGTTGAGCAATTGGAACTGGCCCGCAGCAAGTTGCGCTTCCGATTGCGCCACGTCGGTCCGGGTGACTTCACCGACATTGAAACGGTCACGGGTCTGCCGCAGCGTTTCGGTGAGTAATTTCACGTTGCTGCGCTGAACTTCCGCGATGGCGGTGTCGCGCATGAGATCCATGTAGACCGTCGCCGCGGCGAGCAGCACGGTCTGCTCCATCACACGCAGCGCCTCACGCGCTGCCGAGACCTGCCCTTCGGCCAGACGCGTGCGGTTTGAGGTCTGGAACCCGTTGAACAGAGTTTGCGTGCCAGTGACACCGACCGAATAGGGCGTGAAGTCTCCTGAAGTTATGGGTTGCGGCGCCTCCGTGAGGATAGCGACGCGGTTAGAGCCCGGCACGGAGCTGGTCGGGTGTGTTGTTGTGCTGCTATAGGATTGCGAAGCGTTGGCCGTAACGCTCAACCGCGGCCGATAACCGGACAACGCCTGCGGCACGGCTTCATCAGTGACCCGGACCTGGGCGCGCTGAGCATTGAGCTGGGGATTGGTCTGATAGGCTTGGACAAGTGCGCTCGGCATGGTCTGGCCGGAAGCCTGTCCCAAGCCGCCAAAAAGTCCTGCAATAGCAAGGAGAACCGCACCCGACCGGGCGCGAAACACGCGACTATCCCCCTCACACCCCAACATCCGCACCACCCCACACCTCCGCCGGAACACCAAAAATCGGCAGAAGAACGCCCGTTTATTTTAAACCGGAGCCACCATACCGGGAACCCGCCCGATTGCGAAACCCCGGCTTCCGCTCACAACCAAAAAACATTGCCGTTGCCGCATCCGGGCCACACCCGGCCGAATCGCAACGGATCAAAAAACAAACGTTGGGGTGGCGGTAAATCCTGGCAACACGCTGGCCGTTGCGTCGAACACCGGCCAGCCGCTGACGTCGGCGCCGGCGCGCCGATAGACAACTGCCTTGCCTCCGGCACTGGGTCCCTGCACACAGACCAGCCGCCCACCATCGCGGAGCTGCGGGAACAATGTCTGCGGCTCTATTTCCGTACCACCCTGCAGAAAAATCACATCGTAAGGCGCCCGCGCCGCAAAGCCCGCGCAGAGCGGCCCGGTTTCGACCGACACATTCGTAATGCCGAGGGCATAAAGGTTTTCTTTGGCGCTGATCGCGAGCGGCGCGTCTTCTTCCAGCGCCACCACCGTGCGCGCGAGCTGCGCAATCACCGCCGACGAGTAGCCATTGCCGCTGCCGACGTCGAGCACGCTGTCACTCTCGCGCACGCCCGCGGCCTGGATCATCTTGGCGAGCAACATCGGCTTGAGCATGCGGCGGCGCGCACGCCCGTCCGGACCTTCCACGACGGGAATATCGAAATCGAGATAAGCGAGCCGCGCCTTCGCCTGCGGGAGAAACCGCTCGCGGGGGACTTCAAGCATCGCGGCGATGATACGCAGGTCGGTGACGTCGTTTGGACGGACTTGTCCATCGACCATCATCCGGCGCGCAGTGGCGAAGTCGCTCATCGATCTCTCCGATTGGGCGCGAAACTTTTGCGGCATGACCGGCGAAAAGGCAAGGCAGCCCCATGGAAAGCCCCGGAAAAACCATGCCTTTGCTGCGCGTTGGACCGTTGCCCCTAGCGCATGGCTCCTGTATAGCGGGCGCGTCGGGAAGACGCGGCACTTGCGCGCGATCAGCAAAAGTGGGTACCGGTTTTGTGTCCGATCGCGCGCTAACTATTAAGTTGGCGCATGATCTTATCGGCGAACCGGTTCCCACTTCGCCGGATCAGGCGCAAACGCCCGATTTTCCAACAGGGCCACGTGGCGGAGTGGTGACGCAGCGGACTGCAAAGCCTAATTCGAAATTGTCTGTGTTTGTTCTTGATGCCCGCTACTCCTAGATAACAAAGGGGAAGTGGGTTTTTTTGTGCCTGATATTCGAGCGCGCCAAGCGCGGCTAAGAGCAGGAAACGCGATCAAGTGACGACCAAATTGACGACCG
>CANKHA010000004.1 GCA_947481685.1 Bradyrhizobiaceae bacterium | reverse complement strand
TTGTAGCCGTCTCCCCGTCGCCGTTGGTCACAACTACGTCAACAACCGCCTTCATCTCCGGAAGCGTCGAACAGGCGAGCGAGCTAAATCCCAGGTCGTGCACCCAATCGTTCGAACAAATTTTGAAACCAAAAAACCAATTGAATCGCGGGCATGAAATTGGAGTGCAGCTAATCGAACAGATCGAGATTAAGTCGACGAGTCAGGCACCAATTACACTGGCAACCCCACCCCGCAGTGTTTATTCTTCGGTCTCTACGTCGAGTCTCCAGAAAATGGCAATTCTCCTTATGATGCGTAGAGACTTTTGGGAATATCGGGGCCAAAAGTTCGACAACGAGTCTCTCAGAGATTTTTGACATCGCAAAAAGCCCGCAGTTAGCGGGCCTTTCTAGCGTCGGAGAAATAAATTCTCAAAATCGCACACTGGCTGGCTGGGGCGGGAGGATTCGAACCTCCGTATGGTGGAATCAAAATCCACTGCCTTACCACTTGGCGACGCCCCAAAAGCCCTGCAGGAATAGGAGCTAAAGCCCTTTGACGGCTTTGCTTTTCCGCGGCTGTTGAATCATACTTCCCGCCCTAAATCCACCCCTGCCCCGCACCGGTGAAAACAGCCATGAATCGCGTCAAATTCGGCCCCACCAACCTCATGGTATCCCCGATCGGCGTCGGCTGCATGAGCATGTCCGGCTGCTACGGCGCGCAGGACGATGCCGAATGCATCGCCACCATCCATGAGGCGATCGGCCTCGGCATCAACCTGTTCGACACTTCGTCGAATTACGGCGAAGGCCATAACCACGAGCTCATCGGCAAGGCGATCAAGGGCCGGCGCGACGAGGTCGTGATCCATTCCAAGCTCGGCACCGTACACAAGGACGGCAAATCCGTCGCCGGCACGCCGGAACATATCCGCGCCTCGACCGAAGGCGGGCTGAAGCGGCTCGGTATCGACTGCATGGATGTGATCTGCATTTCCCGGATTGACCTCAGCTTGCCGGTCGAGGAACAGGTCGGCGCGATGGCGCAGATGGTGAAGGAGGGAAAGACCCGCCACATCGCCATCTCGAAGATGGCCACGCCGGAACTGCTCGACCGCGCCTGGAAGGTGCATCCCGTCATCGCGCTGCAGGACGAATATTCGCTGTTCGTGCGCGAGCCGGAGGATGAACTGCTCGGCGCTTGCAAGACACACGGCATGGCCTTCATGGCCTTCGCCCCGCTCGGCCGCGGCATCCTTGCGGGCCTCTTTAACAGCGCTTCCGACATGGCGAAGGATGACCGCCGCGCGAAAGACGGCCGCTACACCAAGGGCAATATGGAGCACAACCTCGCCATCGTCGCGAACCTCCAGCGCATCGCGAAGGAAAAGGGCGTCGCCGTGGCAACACTGGCGCTCGCCTGGGTCATGCACCAGAGCCGCCGCACCGGCGGCGCGGTGATCCCGATCCCGTCGAACAATAACCGCAGGCATCTGCGCGAGAATATTGCCGCCGCGTCGCTGACGTTGAGCGCGGACGATATGGCGCGCATCGAAGCCGTCTGTCCCGCCGGCGCTGTGGCAGCGTAAATGAGCCCGTCATGGCCGGGCTTGACCCGGCCATCCACGTCTTATCGTCCCTTTCGAATTGGCAACTAGTGTAGTCGGACCAATAAAAAAGTTGAAATCTGCGGACCTCACGCCAACTGGCTTTCTCTTTTTAGAGATTGCGACACATTTTTTAATGTTGAGGCTGGCTATTGTGGCAATGGCATTGCCGATACTCTTCAGCGTTTTAAAACTGTTTGAAGTGCAGTTACTGAATGAGCGGATCACTCAAGAAATTCTCTCAAACCTAATAGATGTTTGGCCGTCTCTTGATTCTCAATATAACGCGATGTTGAAAAGCAGCTCATCACTTGATGCCTCAAACTACATTATTTTTGTTGTCTGTATGCTCTTTTTGATTTGCTGTGCCATATTTATTACGATTGGATTTTATATTCAGAGCATTGGTCAAAGCAAAAAGAACTCGTGGCATGATGTCGTTCTCTGGATGATGACCTTCGTTATCACAATTATCTTTCTATGCGCTGATGAACCCTCCGCAGCCAGCAAATCTATTTTTCTCCTGCGGGCGGATCCGCTCGGACTTTATTATTTAATGCAGTGGTTATTCTTGGCCAACGCAGCGATGAGTTGCATAATTGGGGTTGCGATGGTCATGACCGCCCTCGGAAACGCGGCGATCAAGCTCCGAATGATTTCTCTCGATCAGGATAACGCGACTTAGAAGGCTTCGTTGAGCGCGGACGATATCGCCCGGATCGAGGCGGTGTGTCCCGCCGGCGCCGTGGCAGCGTAACCGGAGCTACCGAAAACTCCACCTCATCCTGAGGAGGCGCACTGATCTCGGGTTACCCGAGATCAGCAATATTAAATGCTCAAGTCGGCTATAGCCGACTTGAGTGCCGCCTCTCGAAGGATGGAAGCATCACGGGCCTGGCCGAGACGCGTGCTGCGGACGCTCCTCACCATGAGGGCCAAGATGCTGCCTTTCGCGGGAACAAGACTCCCTTGCACTACTTGAGCGCCGTCACCGGCTGGTAGCCGTTGTTCAGCCATTTCGCGATGTAGTCGTAGAAATGGGTCCGGGTGTTCTTGTAGGGCGCGCCTTCGCACCGCGTGCAATTGCCCATGCCATGGGTCGCGCCCGCGATAACCGCGTAGTCCTTGGCGCGGGAACCCGACAACTCGAAAATCTGCTCGTTGTCGTGGAAGAAATAATGTCCCTGCGCCGCGAGGATCAGCGTCGGCACCGTAATATGCGGGACCATGCAGAAGGTCGAATTGTTGGTGGAACAATGATCGATATCGGTCATCGCGTTTTTCGACCGGATGGCCCCCGGGCCGAGGAATGAATTGACGGTCACGTTGACCGACTCGCCATAGGTCGCATCGGCGTCCTTGATCTGCGGCGTGCATGGCCGCACCGTGGTCACGATGTCGGTGACGATCGATCCATCGTCCTTCACGAGCTTGCGGGGCTTGTCGGTCTTGCCGTCGACGGTGCGGTCGAGCTGCGTCAGCCGCGCGCCGTTGCGATGCGCGACGAAAGGCATGTCGTCGACCGGGAAGGCTTTGCCAGCCTTCATGTCGGCCTTCATCTTCAGTGCCTTGTCGACAAGCTTGTTCATCCGCGCGGACTGGCCTTCGAAATAACGCTTCTGGAATTCAGCCGAGAAGGTTGAGCAGCCTTTCGGATTATATCCGTTCTTTTCGAGGAACGGGTTCAGGCTGTCGTCCAGCGTTGCGGCGTCATCTTCGTTGAGCACCGCAGGATTGGCGCTGCGCAAGCGATTCATCGGATTGCCGGGATGGGTGTCGCGAAACACGATCGCATCGGCCGGCGGCCCGACCAGTTCGGGATCGTCGGCGCATTCGACGATCTTGTTCGCTCCCTTGCAAACGCTCAAGCCCTTCTCGGCCAGCGCCTGGTAGAAGGCAACATTCGGCCCGCCGCCGCTACCGCCCAGCAGGACGACCGTCTTGAAGCCCATCTCTTTCTTCAGGAACTCAACCGCGGCCTTCAGATCCTTCGGCATCTTGCCTTCCCAGTCGACCGCGCCCTCGTTGTTCACCGAATGGGTGTTGAGGCCGAGAACGGCAACGCCGCGCTTCGGCATTTCGCGATCGATTAAAGGGCTGATGCCGTCATTATGCATCCGGTTCTCGACCCGATGCACCGCGATCATCGCGGTCGTCGGATTGGGATACACGGCAGGGTCCGGCATATAGAGCGCGCCCTGGGTCTGACCGAAGAAGTGCACAAACCGCGGCGGCGGGAAATTCGAGCCCTGCGCCTGCGCGGTCGCAATTCCCCAGGTGATCGCGGCGAGGGTCGCAAGACATGCGGCGACGGATCGTGACAAAAGTCCGGTCATCAGTTCCTCCCTGGGGCTTCGGCCTTGCAATGCATGCCGATTTTTATGCCTCAGTGTATCGCGCCGGCGGGATTGATCAAACCGCACCGGCGCACCGCTCCGGCCGTGCCGACCATCTGTGTATATAATGAGTGAGTCGTCCCCTCTTCCCGCCGGGAGTTCCGATGACCTATCAGGCGCCGGTCGAAGACATCGCGTTTACACTGAAGCACGCCGCCGGCATGGGCGACGCGCTGGCGCAGGGGCTGTACGGCGATCTCGATGCCGACCTGATCGATGCGGTGCTGGGGGAAGCAGGCAAGTTCGCGTCGGACGTCATCGCGCCGCTCAATCAAATCGGCGACAAGCACGGCACGCCGTTCAAGGATGGCGCCGTCACCATGCCGCCCGGATGGAAGGAGGCCTATACCTCCTGGGCCGCTGCGGGCTGGAACGGCCTCGCCGCGCCGGAAGCCTTCGGCGGGCAGGCACTGCCGCATGCGCTCAACGCCGCCTGCACCGAAATGTGGAACGCCGCTTCGATGGCCTTCGGCATCGGACCGGTGCTCACCATGGGCGCGGTCGAAGCGCTCGCCGTGCACGGCAGCGATGACCTCAAGCGCATCTATCTGCCGAAGCTCGTGAGCGGTGCATGGACCGGCTCGATGCAGCTCACCGAGCCGCAGGCCGGGTCGGACGTCGGCGCGCTCCGCACCAAAGCCGAGCGCCAAGGCGACGGCAGTTATCGCATCACCGGACAGAAGATCTTCATCACTTATGGCGAGCACGACCTCACCGACAACATCGTGCATCTCGTGCTGGCACGACTGCCCGATGCGCCGCCGGGCACGCGCGGCATCTCGCTGTTTCTGGTGCCGAAGTTCCTGGTGAATGCCGATGGCTCACTTGGCGCGCGCAACGACGCGCGCTGCCATTCCATCGAGCACAAGCTCGGCATCCATGGCTCGCCCACCTGCACCATGGTGTTCGGCGATGACGGCGGTGCGACCGGCTACCTGATCGGCGAGGAGAACCGCGGCCTCGCCTGCATGTTCACGATGATGAACCTCGCGCGGCTTTCGGTCGGGTTGCAAGGTGTGGCGATTGCAGAGCGCGCAACGCAGGCGGCGCTCGCCTATGCGCGCGAGCGCAAGCAGATGGGCCACGCCATCGTCGATTATCCCGATGTGAAGCGCATGCTGCTCACCATGCGCGCGCAGACCCGCGCCGCGCGCGCTATCTGCTACGCCACGGCGGTTGCGATCGACCGCAGCCATCGCCTGCAAGGCGACGACGCCAAACACGCCCACGAGCGCGCCTCATTGCTGACGCCGGTCGCCAAGGCTTTCTCCACCGACACCGGCGTCGAGATCGCGTCGCTCGGCGTGCAGGTGCATGGCGGCATGGGCTATGTCGAGGAAACCGGCGCGGCGCAGCATCTGCGCGACGCGCGGATCGCGCCGATCTACGAAGGCACCAACGGCATCCAGGCCATCGACCTCGTCACCCGCAAGCTGCCGCAGTCCGACGGCGCTACCGTCAACGGCACCATCAAGGAGCTGCGCGCCATCGTCGGCAAGGTGCAGGCGGCGAACGATCCCGCCTTCGGCGCGACCGGCGCGCGCCTGCTGGAAGCAGTCGATGCACTCGACCGCGCAACGCAATGGATGCTCACGCATATCAAGAGCGATGAGAATGCTGCGCTCGCGGGGGCAACACCCTACTTGCGCCTGTTCGGCCTCGCCGCGGGCGGCTGCATGCTGGCCGATGAAGCCCTCGCCGCGCAGCGCATCGGCGAAGCCGCGGATGCCGCAGGACGCGTTTCACTAGCGCGGTTCTTCGCGGAGCATTGTGTGACTGCAGCGAGTGGACTGGAACGCTCGGCGACCGAGGGTGCGGAGAGCGTGAACAGCAAAGCCTTCGAAAGCTGACTTCCATACGGTTTGAGTTTATGCACAAAACGATATCGGCCCTGGGATTTTCAAGGTGTTATTTTCGTTGCGCTTTTTATCTTTGAGCGGCCTGACGCAAAGCTCAATTAACAACCCCCCGGCTGATGTCCCGCGCAATGTCTCGACTTTCGTCCAAACAAATATAGACCTGAAGCCACCTTGCTCGTCCGGGGGCGTCATCTAGAGGCGTCTGTTTGATGGAGCAACTTGAGTGGGCTGGCGACCGGATTAACCGGAAACCGGCTGGTGCGGCGCCTGCGGATGTGCTTCGCAAGCCATATCCGGGAGGCCTCGGGTAGCCGTCCGCTCCAACTATGTGGGGCTGCCTTCAATGGCTGGACGCGGCGCGGATGAAAGGCGGCGAAAGCCGCCTGGATCAGGGGCAACCCGTCCGCGCCCGGAAGCACGGCTCCGAGGACACAAAACGCCGCAGTGGAGCGCCGGACGGCGCGGCATCTGCGCAGCAAGTTTCGCAGACTTGATTGCGTGAGATGCCAACGGTGCGCAAGGCGGGCCTCGCAAGCTTGTCCTGTGCAGCGTGACTTGTTGGTGCGCCTTCCGGCGCTCCGCTCCCCCGTTTTTTCGGGGGTCGACTCCCCCAGCCCCTGGGGGAGAGCAGAAAGAGACAGGCATCCCGTCGCCTGACAAAACGCGGGCCGATGACGCTTGGCTGTTTGACACCGTGAAAACCCAACATCGTCCTCATCCTGAGGAGGCGCGAAGCGCCGTCTCGAAGGATGGGCAGCAAGACGGGCCTGCATGGTTCGAGACGCGTCCTTCGGACGCTCCTCACCATGAGGAGATGGGCAGAGCGCTATGCGAAACACGCCCCTTGCGCTTGCGCCCGCCGCCGCCCACCTCCCGGACACCATTTCCGAGGAGGCATTCATGATCATCGATTTAAGCGGCAAGCGCGCCATCGTCACCGGTTCCACTGCAGGCATCGGCTTTGCGATTGCCAAGGGATTGGCGGACTCCGGCGCGGAGGTGATCGTCAATGGCCGCACCGCCAAGCGCGTGGATGATGCGGTTACGGAATTGAAAAAGACCGCGAAGGCCACACCCAGCGGCATCGTCGCCGATCTGGCGACGGCAAAAGGCGCGGTGGATTTCATCAAGCAGGCGGCCGACGCCGATATCCTGGTCAACAATCTCGGCATCTTCGAGCCGAAGCCCTTCGCGGACATCACCGACGACGACTGGCGCCGCTTCTTCGAAACCAATGTGATGAGCGGCATCCGCATGGCGCGGCATTATCTTCCGCGCATGGTCAAGAAACGCTGGGGCCGCGTCGTTTTCATCTCCAGCGAATCCGGCCTCAACATTCCGGCCGAGATGATCCACTACGGCATGACCAAGACGGCACAACTTGCCATCGCGCGCGGTCTTGCGGAATCCGTGGCCGGCAGCGGCGTCACCGTGAATTCCGTCCTGCCCGGCCCGACGCGCTCGGAAGGCGTGCTGGATTTCTTCGGCAAGATGTCGAAGGACGCCGGCGTGCCGCAGGAACAGATGGAAAAGGATTTCATCGACCAGCACCGGCCGACATCGATCATCCGCCGGCTCGCATCGCCAGAGGAAGTGGCGAACATGGTGGTCTATGCTTGCTCGAAGGAAGCATCCGCCACCACCGGCGCAGCGCTTCGCGTCGAAGGCGGATTACTGCGACACATCGGCTAGCGCACTACGGGTTGAACGGCAGGGTCTTCGCCAGACTTGCGCGCATCCCGTCGTCGCAGCCCTGCACCTGTTCTCCGATGCCCTGAACAATGCCGTGCATCGTGCCGACGATCGCCATCTGGCGTTCGTTCAGCTTCGCCGTCGTGCGCAGGTAACGCATCATCGGAAGATAATTGAGTTTCTGCCAATCGAGGCCGCAGCGCGAGGCATAGGCGCTGAGGTAAGCCCGCCGGATGACCAGTTCCGCATCGGCAGTGCTCAGCGGTGGATTGGCCTTTTCCTGTGCGGTCGTGGGCGCGCACTTTTGACCGGCGTCGCAGAGCGCATTGGTGATGCTGTCGAGCGCCAGCAACTGAAGCGCCTGTGCCATCGTTGGGGGAACCGCTTGCGGCGCACTCTGCGCGTGCGCAACCAGAGACATGCCCGCGGTGAAGATGAAGACCAGGATGAATCGCATAAATTGCCGCCGCTCCATGAGTGCAGAACAGGTTGTAACACGGCCGCGCCCTCTTGCCGCTCCCGGGCTTTGCAACTCCCGTTGCATTGGCCCTGGGTTTTCCGCTATTCGATACAGGTTTCGAAATTCGGAAGGACATGGTGCGATGATGCGCGGGTTGAAGAAGTCGCTGGCGGTATTGGCCTTTTCGTTTGTTCTCGCCCCAGTGGCGATGGCACAGAGCATCCCGGACTGGCAGAAGACCTGGGATGAAACGCTGAAAGCGGCCAAAGAGGAAGGCAAGGTTGTCGTCGTCGGCCAGCCCTCGCCCGCCATGCGCAATGTCATCCTGCCGGCCTTCACCAAAAAATACGGCATCCCGGTCGAGCTGATCGCCGGCCAGACCAGCACCATCGTCGGAAAGATCCGCACCGAACGCGGCTCAGGCATTTATTCGGCCGACGTCTTCATGTCGAACGCTTCCACCAGCGTCGTCACGCTCTACGGCGAGAAGATGCTCGATCCGCTGAAGCCGCTGTTGCTGCAGCCCGAGGTGACGGAAGGCAAATACTGGAAGAAGGGCGCGCCCTACTTCGCAGACCCCGAGAGGGCATATCTGCTCATCCTGTTCGCCAGCGTCGATAGCCTGCTCTTCATCAACACCGATTTCGTGAAACCGGAAGAGCTGCGCTCGGCGAAGGACCTGCTGAATCCGAAATGGAAAGGCAAGATTTCCACCGAGGATCCACGGCTGCCGGGCGGCAGCGGCGTGCAAAGCGCGGTGCATTTCTACACCCAGATGGGCCCGGAATTCGTCAAGCAGCTCTACGTCGATCAGCAACCGGTGATCCAGCGCGACCGCCGCATCCTCACCGACTGGATGGCGCGCGGCACGCAGCCGATCTGCCTCACCTGCCACATCGACGATGCGCGCGATCTGATGAAGGAAGGCTACAAGCTGGTCGAGGTGTTCGAGCTGTCGGACATGAAGAACCGCATTACCCCGACGCCCTCGGTGCTGAGCTACGCCAACAAGGCGCCGCATCCGAACGCCGCGAAGATCTTCGTCAACTGGATGGCATCGAAGGAAGGGTTGGAGCTTTACTCGCATGAGTCACAGTCGGCGACGCTGCGCACCGATGTCGATGAATCCTTCCTCGACCAGCACATCATCCCGAAACCCGGCAACGACTATGTCGACAACACAGACCTGGAATGGGTCGCCAAGGGCCAAAAGGAAACCGCCGACAAAATGCGGGCGCTGCTCAAGAAGTAGCGGCGGAAATAATTTGTACGGGAACAACATATTATCCTCATCCTGAGGAGGCTGCGCAGCAGCCGTCTCGAAGGATGTGGCCCAGGCCTCGCCCTTCGAGACGCCGCCTTCGGCGGCTCCTCAGGGTGAGGAACGCGGTGGATAGAAAGATGAATCCGCGCATTCTTTTAGCTATCAACCAATTTCAAACATCGGGGTGACGGCGCATTTCCCCTGCCCTATATAGAGTCCATGCCCACATTGTTCGTCACCCATCCGGCCTGTCTCGAACACCGCACGCCGCAAGGTCATCCCGAGCGGCCGGACCGGTTGCGCGCGATCAACGCCGTGCTGGAAGAGCCGGATTTCGCGGACCTCGTCCGCGCGGAAGCGCCGGCAGCATCGCTCGAGACCGTCGCGCTCTGTCATCCGATGGACTACGTCGTCGAAATCCGCGAAGCGACGCCGCAGCGCGGCCTGATACAGATCGATGGCGACACCACGATGTCGCCGGGCAGCTTCGAGGCGGCGATCCGCGCCACCGGTGGCGCGACCTATGCCGTCGATGAAGTTGTCGCGCGACGCGCGGACAATGCCTTCGTCGCCGTGCGCCCGCCCGGGCACCATGCGGAAACCGCGCGCGCCATGGGTTTCTGCATTTTCAACAGCGCCGCCATCGCCGCGCGCTATGCACAGCAAAAGCACGGACTGACGCGCGCCGCTGTCGTTGATTTCGACGTGCATCACGGCAACGGCTCGCAGGATATCTTCTGGTCCGATGCCAGCGTGATGTATTGCTCAACCCACGAGATGCCGCTCTATCCCGGCACCGGGGCGCGTGACGAGCGCGGCGACCACGACAACATCGTCAATGCGCCGCTGCGCAGCGGCGACGGCGGCGACAAATTCCGCGAAGCTTTCGAGAGCACGATCCTGCCGCGGCTGCGCGCTTTCGCGCCGGACATCATCATCATCTCAGCAGGCTTCGACGCGCATATGCGCGATCCGCTGGCGAGCCTCAATCTGCTGGAGCCAGATTTCGCCTGGGCAACCCAGAAACTCATGGAACATGCGGACGCCTCCGCGCAGGGCCGGATCGTCTCCGTACTGGAAGGCGGCTACGACCTGCAGGGCCTGTCGCAGTCCGCCGCGGCGCATGTCACCGCCTTGATGCGCGGCTAGAGAACTGGCACGGTCCTGTCATGGCTGAGAACAAGAACAGCGATGTCGCGAAATTGCCCTTCGAAAAGGCGATCGAAGAACTCGAATCGATCGTCAAGCGGCTCGAGGAAGGCAAGGTCCCGCTCGAAGAGTCCGTGGCAATCTACGAGCGCGGCGAAGTGCTCAAGCGCCGCTGCGAAGAGCTGCTGGCGCAGGCCGAGGCGCGGGTGAACAAGCTCGTGCTGGATGCCTCCGGCAAGCCCACCGGCACCGAGCCGCTGGACATCAATTAGACCAAAAACTGCCCAATCCTGGGTTCGTTGCGCCAACCTGCTATTGGGTGTAAGCCTCGGTAATTGGGCTTATTTCGGCCGTTGGGGCGGCCGGTGCAGTAAGGAACCCCCGTGGCAAATACCCCCCTTCTCGACCAGGTGCGGATACCCGAAGACCTGCGCAAGCTTGAGCCCGCTCAGCTGCCGCAGCTCGCGGCCGAATTGCGCCAGGAAACCATCGACGCCGTTTCGGTCACCGGCGGGCATCTCGGCGCCGGCCTCGGCGTGATCGAGCTCACCGTCGCCCTGCATTATATCTTCGACACCCCGCGCGACCGGCTGATCTGGGACGTCGGCCATCAGGCCTACCCACACAAGATTTTGACCGGACGGCGCGACCGCATCCGTACGCTGCGCCAGCCCGGCGGCCTTTCGGGCTTCACCAGGCGGAGCGAGAGCGAATACGACCCCTTCGGGGCGGCGCATTCCTCGACATCGATCTCCGCTGCGCTCGGCATGGCGGTGGCGCGCGATCTCGACGGCAAAAAGAATAACGTCGTCGCGGTGATCGGCGACGGCGCGATGTCCGCGGGCATGGCCTACGAGGCCATGAACAATGCCGGCGCGATGAACTCGCGGCTGATCGTCGTGCTCAACGACAACGACATGTCGATTGCGCCACCCGTCGGCGCCATGTCGGCTTATCTGGCGCGGCTGATTTCCGGCAAGGCCTATCGCTCGCTGCGCGAAATCGGAAAGCATCTGCTGCACAAGCTGCCGCGGTTCTTCGAGGACAGCGCGGCCAAGGCGGAGGAATTCGCGCGCGGCTTCTGGACCGGCGGCACGCTGTTCGAGGAGATGGGCTTCTTCTATGTCGGACCAATCGACGGCCACAACCTCGATCACCTCTTGCCGATCCTGAAGAATGTCCGCGACAGCGAGACCGGCCCGATCCTCGTGCATGTCGTCACGCAGAAGGGCAAAGGCTATCCGCCCGCCGAGACATCGGCAGACAAGTACCACGGCGTGGTCAAGTTCGACGTCGCAACCGGCGCGCAGACAAAATCAAAGTCGCATGCTCCGGTCTATACCAAGGTGTTCGCCGAAAGCCTGGTCAAGGAAGCGCGCAAGGATGACAAGATTGTCGCCATCACCGGCGCGATGCCGTCCGGCACCGGTCTCGATCTGTTCGAGGCAGAATTTCCTGACCGCATGTTTGACGTCGGCATTGCCGAGCAGCACGCCGTGACCTTCGCAGCAGGCCTTGCGACTGAAGGCTTCAAGCCTTTCGCCGCGATCTATTCCACCTTCCTGCAGCGTGCCTACGATCAGGTGGTGCATGACGTGGCGATCCAGTCGCTGCCGGTGCGTTTCGCGATCGACCGTGCAGGCCTCGTCGGAGCCGATGGCGCGACCCATGCCGGATCATTCGATGTCGCCTATCTCGGATGCCTGCCGAATTTCGTAGTGATGGCGGCGGCCGACGAAGCCGAGCTCGTGCATATGGTTGCAACCGCCGCGTCGATCAACGATCGCCCTTCAGCGTTCCGTTACCCGCGCGGCGAAGGCACCGGCGTTGCGATGCCGGAAGAAGGCAAGCCGCTGGAAATCGGCAAAGGCCGCATTGTGCGCGAAGGCAGCAAGGTGGCGCTGCTCTCCTTTGGTGCGCGCCTGCAGGAATGCCTGACCGCTGCCGACGAGCTTGCAGGCTTTGGCCTTTCGACCACCGTCGCGGATGCGCGCTTTGCCAAGCCGCTCGATACCGATCTCGTGCTGCGTCTCGCGCGCGAGCACGAAGTGCTGGTGACGATTGAGGAAGGCTCGGTGGGCGGTTTCGGCTCTTACGTGCTGCAAACGCTGGCCGACAACGGCGTGCTCGACAGCGGCCTGAAGGTCCGCACCATGGTGCTGCCGGATGTCTTCATCGAGCAGGATTCGCCAGTGGCGCAATATGCCACCGCCGGACTCGATGCGCGCGGCATCGTCACCAAGGTGTTTGAAGCGCTGGGCAAGGATCTCACCGCGGAAACGGTGAAGCTCGCTTAAACACGCTGCGTCGGGCTACCGCAGCCCTTCGCATTTTCTCCATGTTCCCTTGCTAGGCCATTGATGTGCCGCTATTGCGCGGCACATCAATGCACCGCATCTCGGCTAACAAATAAATATCATGTCTCAAAGCAGCATTGCTGGCGCTGCCACAACGCCAGCGACACCTTCCATCTGGCGCACCGAAGTTTCCGACACCATCCGGCTGAGCTGGCCGATGGCGCTGACGCAGCTCGGCCAGATTGCCATGATGACCAGCGACCTCGCGCTGCTGGGCCGGCTCGGCGGACATGTCGTGGCCGCGGTTGCCCTGGCGCATACCGTGTTGTTCGTCGGCTTCGTGATCGGCATGGGCGTGGTGTCTGCCGTCGCGCCGCTCGCTTCGCAGGCTTTCGGCGCGCGCGATCCGCGTATGGTCCGGCGCTCGCTGCGCGTGGGATTGTGGGCAGCGACGTTGCTCGGGGTGCCGCTGACACTGGGCCAACAGTACGGCGAAGGACTCCTGCTCGCACTCGGCCAGAGCGCGGAAACGGCGCATCTTGCTGCGCAGTATCTCTATGGTCTGGCCTGGAGCCTCGTGCCGGCGTGGTGGTTCATCGCCATCCGCGGCTTCATGGGTTCGGTCAACCGGCCCGAGCCTGCGATGTGGATCACCGTCGCGGCGATTCCCGCCAACCTGCTGCTCGCCTATGCGCTGATCTACGGCGCTTTCGGCTTGCCGCGGCTTGAGCTGTTCGGCGCGGGGCTCGCGACAACCTTCGTGAATATCGCCATGTGCGCTGCTGCGATCTGGTTTGCCTACGCCACGAGGCCGTTCAAGAAGTACCAGATCCTCGGGCGCTTCTGGCGTTGCGACTGGGCACTGCTGGGCAAACTGTTCTGGGTCGGCGCGCCGATCTCGGGCTCCTTCCTGCTGGAGTATGGCGTGTTCGCCGCCGCCGCATTGCTGATGGGAAGCATCGGCACGATCCAGCTTGCAGCGCACCAGATCGCGCTGCAGATCGCGTCGATCATGTTCATGGTGCCGTTCGGGATTTCGATGGCAGCCACAGTGCGCGTCGGCCATGCCGTCGGCCGCGGCGATGCAGAGGGCACGCGCCGGGCTGGCTTGGCCGCGCTGGCGCTGGCAACCGGCTTCATGGCGACCATGACCGTACTGGTCGCGCTCAGCCGCCACCACATTCCGTGGCTCTTCCTCGGAGAAACCGCACCCGACGCCGACGCAACGGCAACGCTCACGGCGACCTTGTTGTTGCTCGGCGCCAGCTTCTTCATCGCCGATGGTATTCAGACGGTCGCTGCGGGAGCCTTGCGCGGACTCAACGACACCCGGATCCCGCTGATCTTCGCCGCGCTCTGCTTCTGGGGGGTCGGCTTCGCGGTCTGCTACGTGCTGGGTTTTCCCGCCGGATGGGGCGCGTTCGGCATCTGGATCGGGCTTTCCTTGTCCGTCATGCTGTATGCGGTACTGATGGTCTGGCGTTTCAATGTGCTAACCAAACGCGGCTATCTGCCGGCGGTCAAACCCGTCTGAGCTCCAGCGTCAGCTCTTCTTTTTCTTCCGGCCTGCGGTCTTCCTCTTGGGGACCTTCTTGCCTTTCTTGCGCGCTTCCGAGAGTCCGATGGCGATTGCCTGTTTGCGGCTCGTGACCTTCTTCTTGCTCCGCCCGCTTCGGAGCGTGCCCTTCTTGCGCTTCTTCATCACGCGCTCGACGTCCCTGGAAGCGCTGTGTGAATATTTACGTGCCATGATCATCTCCACATGAAAATGGTCGCTCCACGACCGACCATTTGGCAAAATAACTTTTGCGACCGATTTGTTCCCTTTTGAGGCCCCGATGACTGAGCGCAAGCGCGCCGATCTGTTGCTGGTGGAGCGCGGCTTGTTCGAAAGCCGGGCCAAAGCGCAGGCTGCGATCGCAGCAGGCTTGGTGACAGCCAATGGCATCACCGTGGCCAAGGCATCGGACGGGATCGCGGTCGATGCGGCGATTCATGCGGAGGCTGAACATCCCTGGGTGTCGCGCGGCGGCGTAAAACTGACGGCGGCGCTGGATCACTTCGGCTTAGATCCAAAAAACCGGGTCTGCCTGGATATCGGCGCATCCACCGGCGGGTTCAGCCATGTGCTGCTCGAACGCGGCGCCAAAAACGTCTATGCGGTCGATGTCGGGCGCGGCCAGTTGCACGCCAGCTTGCGCGCCCGGCCGGAAATCCTGTCCCTGGAAGCGACCGATATTCGCAGCCTTTCCCCTCAGCAGCTACCGGAGCCGCCCGATCTGGTCGTGATCGACGTCAGCTTCATTTCACTCAAACTCGTGCTTCCGTCCGTACTGGCTTTGACCAAGCGCCCCACGCAACTCGTTGCCTTGATCAAACCGCAGTTCGAAGCCGGCCGGGCCAATCTCAAGAAGGGCGTCGTCCGCGACACGCACGTTCATCAGGCGGTGTGCGATGACATCATCACTTTCACCGTTGGCTTGGGCTGGCATGTGCTAGGGGTCATTCCTTCCCCGGTAACTGGCGGCGATGGCAACCGCGAATTCCTGCTCGGAGCGCGGCATGATTGAGACACTGACCATTGCATCCGTTGGGCATCGTGGCGACGGCGTGGTCGACACGCCAGGTGGCCAGCGCTTTGTGTCCTATGCATTGCCGGGGGAAACCGTGGAAGTCGATGCCGAGCCCGGCCATCCCGAGCGCCGGCATCTGCTGCGTGTAATAACGGCAAGCCCGGAGCGGATCGCGCCTTTCTGCCGGCATTTCTGCACGTGCGGCGGATGTGCCATCCAGCATTGGAGCGAGCCACATTATCGCGCATGGAAGCGGGGGCTGGTTGTCGATGCCTTGAGCCAGGATGGCATCGACGCGCCGGTTGGCGAATACCTTGACGCCCACGGCGCAGGCCGTCGTCGCGCGACCTTTCACGTACGCAGTGGCGATGATGGCGTTCTGCAAGTGGGATTCGCCGCGCCGCGGGCGCATGAGATCGTGTCCATCGAGCGCTGTCCCATTCTCGTCCCTGCTCTGGCCAATGCGACCACCATTGCCCGGACGATTGCCGAAACGTTGAAAGACACGCGCAAGCCACTCGACATTCAGTTTACCGTCACTGACGCAGGCCTCGATGTGGATGTGAGGGGTTCTGGCGCGATCAACAGCAAACGCACGGCGCAGCTTGCGGCTTTGGCCGAGAAATATCGCCTCGCCCGACTGACGCGGCACGGCGAGTTGGTGATCCAGCGTACGCCGCCGACGATCAAGGTTGGACGCTGTATGGTGACCTTGCCGCCGGGCGCTTTCCTGCAAGCGACCGTCGAAGGCGAAACGACGCTCGCGCGTCTGATTGAAGACGCTATACCAAAGGCAAAGGCCATCGCCGACCTGTTCTGCGGCGTCGGACCTTTTGCGCTCCGTCTGGCGGAACGCGCGCGCATTACGGCAGCCGACGACGACGCCGGCGCGATTGGCGCGCTCGCAAAAGCCGCCACCATGGCATCGGGACTGAAACCGATCGATGCGCAGGTGCGCGATCTTTTTCGCCGCCCCTTCACCGTCAAGGAATTGGCCGCCTTCGATGCGGTGGTCTTCGATCCGCCGCGCCAGGGCGCGCAATCACAGGCGCAGGAACTGGCAGCGAGCAAAGTGAAGACGGTGGTCGCGGTGTCATGCAATGCCGCGACATTCGCCCGCGATGCACGCATTCTGATCGACGGCGGCTATCGCCTGGTGCAGGTGACGCCGGTCGATCAATTCCGCCATTCCGCGCATGTGGAATTGGTCGGAAAGTTCGAGCGCTAAGAGGTCAGTTGCCCCAGCGCTGCTGCCATATCTGCTCGCCAAGCAGACAGGATATCCGCGGTGCTGAGGATGAGGCCGGAACGGCGCGAGCATCGGGCGGAAGCGCCGCGACTTCCTGCAACAGTTTGGTCCGCGTGGCTTCCTTGAATTTTTCGCGCTCCTTGATCGGGATCACAAAAGCGCCCGGCCCTCCGATCACGCAATCCTCGTAATAGATATCGAGGCCCTCGATATCCATGCCGGACCCGATCGGATCCTTGAGCATGATCGGCAACCCGTTGATGACGATGCCTTTGGCAAGCACTTCATCGCGCACGATGGTCACCGGCGGGCCATTGTTGTTGGCGCCATCGCCGGAAACATCGATTACCCGCCGAATGCCCTTGTATCCGCTATTTTCGAATTGCTGTGCGGAAAATTCCAACGCACCCGACACGGAGGTTCGCGAAGCACGCCGGTACGGCGCGCGCATGATCTCGGCAACAAACCCGTCCGCCGCTTCCGGACCGTCGATCAGCCGCCAGGGAACGATCACGCGCCGCTCGTTGATATTCGCCCACTCGAGATAGGTGATGGCGATCTTGCCGTGAATGCCGTCTTTCAGCGCGCGCAGGAACTCGTTTGACGTGAGCGCGTGGGCATAACCTTCCCGCTGC
Organism: Bradyrhizobiaceae bacterium; assembly: GCA_947481685.1. Taxonomy (GTDB): domain Bacteria; phylum Pseudomonadota; class Alphaproteobacteria; order Rhizobiales; family Xanthobacteraceae; genus CANKHA01. Next base: position 134,102 of record CANKHA010000004.1, on the reverse strand, counting down.
AGCTCCTGCTCGTCCGGATCCATCGAAAACGAGATGTCGACCGCGAGCACAAGCTCGACATCGACTTCGATCACGCTGGATTGTTGCTGGGCGAATTGGGCGGAAGGCGCAGGCGCCGCCATGGCGAGGCCAAGACAAGCCGTGCCGGCGAGAAGCGTCCAGGCGAAAGACAGCCACGAGGATCGAGTAGTCATTCCGACTCCTCCAGAGCTCCATGCTGCCACGGAGTGAGGCGGAGGTGGAAGCGCCGATTAGACTAATTCACTCTCTTGGGATGTGCTCGGTGGACTCGATTTCGATCCCGAAACCCGTCACGCCGATGTAATTCCGATTAGCGGAAACCAGCAGCCGGATGCTGGAAACGCCTAAATCCTTGAGAATTTGCGCGCCGAGCCCTACCTCACGCCATTGCTTGCCGCGCGCGGCATCGGAGCTATTCTCCAGTGAGGGAACAGCCGTGCTGGGAACGCCTGCCGCTCCGTCCTGCAGATAAACGATAACGCCGTTGCCCTCTTCCTTGATCTTGGCCATGGCCCGGCGCAGCACTTTCGCGCCGCCCAGCACGTCCCCGATCATGTGGCCGCGATGCAGCCGCGTGAGCACCGACTTGCCGTCGCCGATGTCGCCAAGAATGAAAGCCATGTGGCGCACCTGGTCGAAGGGCGTGACATAAGCGAAAGCGCGCAAATCTCCGATCTCGGACGGCACCGTAAATTCGGCAATGCGTTCCACCAGTTTGTCGCGCGTCTGACGGTAGGAAATCAGATCGGCGATGGTGACACTTTTGAGTTTGTGCTGTTCGGCGAAGCCGGCAACCTGTGGCCCGCGCATCACCGTGCCATCATCGTTCATCAGTTCGGACAGCACGCCGACGGTCGGCAAGCCGGCCAACCGGCAGAAATCCACGCAGGCCTCGGTATGGCCGGAGCGCATCAGCACGCCGCCTTCCTTGGCAACCAGCGGGAAAACGTGGCCGGGGCGCACGAAGTCCGCCGCTCCGCTATTGTCGTTGGCCAGGCCGCGCACCGTGTTGTTGCGTTCCTCGGCGGAAATGCCGGTGGTCAATCCGTGCCGGTAATCCACCGTCACGGTGAATGCGGTGCCGAGCGGCGCGTCGTTCGCAGCCACCATCGGATCGAGATGCAGCCGGCGCGCATCTTCCGCCGACAGAGGCGCACAGACAATGCCGGAGGTGTGGCGGATGATGAAACCCATCTTCTCCGGCGTGCACAGCGAAGCGGCGATGAAAAGATCGCCCTCGTTCTCGCGGTCGTCGTCGTCCGCCACAACGATCAACTCGCCGCGCTTGAACGCAGCAATGGCTTCCTCAACGCGATGATGATTGTTGGACAACACAGTCTCCTTGCTCTCGATTCCCGAGAGGCGTTATTTCTTGAATGGCCAGGCCGGGTTTTCACCCACCTGCGCACGCTGGCGTAGATAATGATCCGCGAGCACGCATGCCATCATGGCTTCGGCCACCGGCACCGCGCGAATGCCGACGCAGGGGTCGTGGCGGCCCTTGGTCATGATGTCAATTTCCTTGCCGAAGCGGTCGATGGTCCGGCGCGGCGTCAGAATGGATGACGTCGGCTTGACGGCGAAGCGCGCCACCACCGGCTGGCCAGTGGAAATGCCGCCCAGAATGCCGCCCGCCTGGTTGGTCAAAAATTTCGGCTTGCCGTCATTGCCCATGCGGATTTCGTCGGCATTCTGTTCGCCGGTGAGTACCGCTGCATCCATACCGGCGCCGATCTCGACGCCCTTCACCGCATTGATGCTCATGAAAGCGGCGGCGAGGTCGGCGTCGAGCTTGCCATAGATCGGCGCGCCAAGACCGGCAGGCACACCTTCGGCGATCACTTCGATCACCGCGCCAATGGACGAACCGGATTTGCGAATGCCGTCGAGATACGGCCCGAGCTGCGACGCAAGCTGCGCGTCCGGGCAGAAGAAGTCGTTGCGGCGAACCTCGTCCCAATCCCAGCGGCTGCGGTCGACCTTGTGCGGCCCCATCTGCACCAGCGCCGCGCGCACGGTGATGTCCGGAATGACTTTGCGCGCCACACCGCCGGCGGCAACGCGGCACGCGGTTTCGCGCGCGGACGAACGCCCGCCGCCGCGATAATCGCGCAGGCCGTATTTGGTGTCGTAGGTGAAGTCAGCGTGGCCGGGACGATATTTGTCCTTGATGTCGGAATAGTCCTTCGAGCGCTGATCGACATTCTCGATCATCAATGCGATCGGCGTTCCGGTGGTGACCTGTCCCTTGGTGTCGGCATCCTCGAACACGCCGGACAGGATCTTCACCGCATCGGGTTCCTGCCGCTGCGTGGTGTAGCGCGACTGGCCCGGCCGGCGGCGATCGAGATCGAGCTGGATATCTGCTGCCGTCAGCGGAATGCCCGGTGGGCAGCCATCGACCACGCAGCCGATCGCCACCCCGTGGCTTTCGCCAAAGGTCGTGACCCGGAACATGTGGCCGAAGGTGTTGAAGGACATAGCGTTCTACTCCCGCAGGAGTGGTAGCCCGCAGACCCCTGCCCGGTCAAATCACTAGGCTGCGCCGTGCCGCGTTATCCCATTGTGATCAAGCTCATAAACCACCGCATGTTCGATGCGGCTGCGTGCAGCGCCGGTTTTGGGCTCTATGCCCAGATGGACCAGCAATGCGCGGGCGATTCCAAGATGCGCGGAAACGACCGTGTCGCGCGTGATCCTGCGGTGCCAATCCCCCACCCGCGCCTCAAGCTGCTGAAAGCTTTCGCCTCCCGGCGGCGCGAAAACCCACGGGTCCTTCTCGCGCAGCTTCAAGGCTTCCGCTTCGCGTGACTGCAGCACTGCGAAATCCAGGCCATCCCAATCCCCGAAAGACATTTCGATGAGGCGCGGATCGGTGCGGTAACCGGAAGGCTCCAATCTCAGCCCTACGCGAATCAATTCCATGGTGACGGTGGCGCGCGACAGCGGGCTTGAAACGAAATCGAGTTCGGCTGGTTCCTGCTCGCGCAGCGCCAAAAGCCTGCGCAAGACTTGTCCGCATTTCTGCGCCTGCGCCTGCCCCGTTGCATTCAGCGGCGTGTCGGACTGACCCTGCAGGCGACGCGTGGCGTTCCAGTCGGTCTCGCCGTGGCGGATGTAATAGAGGATTGGTCGCCGCCCCACAGGCGGTTCACTCCTTGGCGACAGCGATATCCGGCGCGTCGGGATGCTTCATGCCGACGATGTGATAACCGGCGTCGACATGATGGATTTCGCCGGTCACGCCGCGCGACATGTCGGACAGGAAATAAGCGGCGGTCTCCCCGACTTCCTCGATCGTCACCGTCCGGCGCAGCGGCGAGTTCAACTCGTTCCAGCGCAGGATATAGCGGAAATCACCGATGCCAGAAGCAGCCAGTGTCTTGATCGGGCCGGCGGAGATCGCGTTGACGCGGATGTTCTTCTCGCCGAGATCTGCAGCAAGATAACGCACCGATGCCTCAAGCCCCGCCTTGGCGACGCCCATCACGTTGTAATGCGGCATCCACTTCTCGGCGCCGAAATAGGTCAGCGTCAGCAACGAACCGCCGCCGTTGGTCATCAACTTCTCGGCGCGTTGCGCAATCGCCGTGAACGAGTAGCAGCTGATGAGCATGGTCTTGGTGAAGTTGTCCGCCGTGGTATCGATATAGCGGCCGTCGAGCTCGACCTTGTCGGAAAAGGCGATGGCATGCACGACGAAATCGAGCGAGCCCCAGGCCTTCTGCACTGTCTCGAAAACAGCATCGACGCTGGCGATGTCGGTGACGTCGCAATGGCCGGCAACCAAACCGCCAACTTCCTGCGCCAGCGGTTCGACGCGCTTGCGCAAGGCGTCGCCCTGATAGGTGAAAGCCAGTTCCGCCCCGTGATTGTGGCAGGCTTTGGCGATACCCCAGGCGATCGAGCGGTTGTTGGCGAGACCCATGATAAGGCCGCGCTTGCCCTGCATGAGCCCCGTCTTGTCCGGCATAAGAACCTCTGTTCCGCCGGTGACCGGCTGTTGTTACCCCGTATGACACACGGGTTTGGGGGCTTCAAGCAAACAAGCCCGGGATCGGCAGTTGGTGTTAACTGGCGGGAATATCGGCCGGTTTGAGGGGTTTAATAGTGAGGCGGCGCCTGGCCAAACGGCCCCGTTCCGTCCGTAGTCCGACTTTACCCAGCCGCCGGTTTCATGGATTGCTGGCAACCTGACGTCCCGTTTTGAGGGGGACCCGGTGATCGGTTTCAAGGAAGAGGTCCAGTTGGCAATCCCGGCTCTGCGCCGTTACGCGCGGGCGCTGACCCATGATGCCGACGTGGCAGACGATCTGGTGCAGGACACGCTGGTGCGGGCGCTGCGTTCGCAACACCTGTTCCTGGGCGGAGAATTAAGAAGCTGGCTCTATACGATCCTGACCAATCTCAACCGCAACCGGCTTCGCAGCCTGGCCCGGCGGCCGGCGATCACCGTGATCGGCGACAACGACGCACCCGGTGCGTCGAATCCGGACGTTGGCGGGCGCGATATCGAGCGTGCCTTGGCGGGACTGGTGGAGGAGCAACGCACCGCACTGCTGCTGGTGGTTCTGGAAGGCCTCAGCTATCGCGAGGTTGCGGAGGTGCAGGGCGTGCCGATCGGAACGGTGATGTCGCGCGTGGCGCGCGCCCGTTTGCAGATCAAAACCTATCTCGAAGACGAACGGCCGATGCTCCGGCGCGTGAAGTGACCTAGGCAAGGATGATGAGAGACAACGATCTGCCGGTAACCGAAGACGAGTTGCACGCCTATGTGGACGGTGAGCTTCCGGCCGACCGACGCACAACCGTGGAGGCCTGGCTCGCCAAGCACCCTGATGATGCAGCACGCGTTGCTGCCTGGCGGTTGCAGGCCGACGTCATTCGCGCCCGCTATGCGGACGTCGCGACGCAGGCGATTCCGGCCAAGCTCAATCTTGCCCGCATGAGTTATGCCTCGCGCCCCTGGAAAGCCGCGGCGGCAGCCGCGGTGGTCGCGGCGTTCTTCCTGGGCGGATTTGCCGGCTGGATGGCGCGCGACACATCCGGCGACCTGCCGACGGCGTTCCAGCAACTCACCGCCCAGGCGCTTGATGCGCACAAGGTTTATGCGGTCGAGGTGCGGCATCCGGTTGAGGTCGCCGCCTCGGACGCAGAACATCTGCAACAATGGCTGTCGAAGCGTGTCGGCTATCCGTTGCGCGCGCCCAATCTTGAATCGCAGGGACTGCATCTCATTGGCGGGCGATTGTTGCCGACGCCAACCGGCACTGCTGCCGCTTTCTTCATGTACGAGAATGCGTCGGGCGAACGCTTCACGTTCTACTGCACCCGTGCAGCCGGTCCCAACACGGCGATGCGTTACAGCGGTGAAGACAAGGCCGCGGCGATCTACTGGGTGGATGACAACATCGTCTATGTCATCAGCGGGGCGAGCGAGCGCAAGCAGCTGTGGCAGGTGGCGCGCGCCGCTTACGATCAGCTCGAGCCGCGCGTGACGGACGAGCGCGGCTGAACCTTGTTCAGTCCAAATCCTTGCGCGGATTATACGGCTTGCTGTCGCGCCATTGACGCATCAGGTCCTCGAAAGCCGGGTCGCGCTGCTCAGGCAGCATCACTTGCACCGTAACCAGCAAGTCGCCAGCGCCTTGCTTGCCCTTGATGCCCTTCCCTTTCAGCCGGAATGTGCGACCGCTGTTGGTATGGGCAGGAAGCGTCAGCTCCACCGCACCGTCGAGCATCGGCACACGCACCTTGCCGCCCAGTTCGGCCTCGTAGAGCGTGATCGGCAGCTCCAGCCGAAGGTCGTTGCCGTCGAGCTTGAACAGCGGATGCGGCGCGATCGAGACCTTGATCAACAAATCCCCAAAGGAGCCGTCAGGTCCGGGCATGCCCTGCCCCTTCAGCCGAATGGTTTGTCCATCCGTCAGCCCCGCCGGGATTTTCACATCCAGCTCTTTGCCGTTGGTCAGCCGGAGCCGCTTGGAATCCCCTTTGACCGCTTCCGGCAAAGTGATCGTGAGCTCCGCGCTGATATCCGCGCCGCGGCCAGCACCGCCAAAATCTTCCGGCTCGAAATCCACGCCGGGTGCACGCGCTCCGCGGCGCCCACCGCCCCTGCCGCCGAACACGTCCTTGAGGATGTCCTCGAAGCCGCGGCCGTCGCCAAAACCGCGCGCGCCACCGCGACCGGCGCGCCGCTGAAATCCGTCGTTACCCCAGGTGAAGTTTTCGAAGCCCGGACCACCGCCCGGCTGCGCACCCGCGCCGGCGAAACCCTGAAAACGCGGCTTGCCTTCAGCGTCAATCTCGCCGTTGTCGAACGCCTTCCGCTTGCCCGCGTCGCCGAGGATCTCGTAGGCAGCATTCAGCTCCGCGAATTTGCTCGCGGCTTTCGGGTCCTGTTTGTTGGCGTCGGGATGCAGTTTTTTCGCCTGTTTGCGAAAAGCGCTTTTAACGGCAGCCGCATCGGCTCCCTTCGCCACCCCCAGGATCTCATAGGGGTCGCGCATGTGTTCGAAACTCCGATCAATCCCAGCGGCCGAGCAGAATCTCAGCCTTGTTGACCGTTAATGTGGGGGGAAAGACCGCTTAGCGCAACGAGTCAGGACGTCTTCCAGGGCTTCAGGCTGCGTACCTCCCAGTTGCCCTTGTGAACGCGGCAGGCTTCGCCCCGCATCCAGCCTTCGCCGCTACCGCTACCGCTACCGCTACCGCTACCGCTACCGGCGCGCACATAACTGGCGAGGAAGTCCTGGCAGGTGAAACCGTCGGAACTGTAGGCCGAAGCGACCGGGGTGATCGTGCCACGGACGCCGGTCTCGGGGTTTTCCCAGGGCTGGCTGGTTCCGTTGCCGCCGCGGCGGAGCACTTCCGATGCCGCCGCGCGGGCATAGGCCATGTCGCGGTCGGAGACTTGCGAATTGGAGGCCGTGCCGGCTTTCGCTTCGGGAATCGAGCCCGTCGTTTCCACGCTCGCCTGCGGCTCTTTGCTTTTCTCGAACATCGAGCCGAGCTGGTAGGAAAAGCTGCAGCCTCCGGCCGTTAGAGCCAGCAGCAGAACGCCGGCGCGGGACGCGACACGGCATAGGCTGAGCGAACCCGTTCCACTATAAAGGAGGCTGGACATGAATTTTGGCATTAACGCCACACGAGAATCCCACCACAATGACCGACGCAGGACCGATTCAACACTCCGGCTGGTTAACAGAGGGTGACCTCGGCGATTCCGATGGGCCGCTGCGCCTGTTTTCAGCCTGGCTGGATGAAGCGAAGGCTTCGGAAATCAACGATCCCAACGCCATGGGCCTCGCGACCGTCGACTCCGAAGGCGTGCCTAATATCCGCATGGTGCTGATGAAGGGCTTCGATGCACGAGGATTCGTTTTCTACACCAACAGAAACAGCCAAAAGGGACGCGAGCTGGACGGCGATCCGCAGGCCGGGCTCAACTTCCATTGGAAGTCGCTGCGGCGGCAGGTCCGGATCCGGGGCCCGGTGACCGAAGTCACCGCCGCGGAATCGGACGCTTATTTCGCCACCCGGCCGCGCATGGCGCAGATCGGCGCCTGGGCCAGCCAGCAATCGTCGCCACTGGAGAGCCGCTTCGCGCTGGAAAAGGCCGTCGCCGTCCAGACCGCAAAGCACCCCACCGGCGCAGTCCCGCGGCCACCCTACTGGATCGGCTACCGGGTTGCTCCCGTCGTGATGGAGTTCTGGCGCGACATGCCGTTCCGCCTGCATCAACGCATCGAGTTCCGGCGAAACGGTCCTGGCGCCGAATGGAGCAAGACGCAGCTCTATCCGTGAGTTCTAGTGCCCCGCTTCCGAAGTTCGTGATACATTGCAGCACCCTCTGACACGAACTTCGGAGCAAAGGGGCACTAACGTCTATATGAGTTCTAGTGCCGCTTTTCGATTTGAAGTTCCTAATTGAACTTGTCGCGGGTGGCGTAGGAACTTCAAATCGGCGGCACTAGTTGGACCATGAGCACCACAAATAATCAGGCGCGCCGTATTCTGCTGCTGACCGGAGCAAGCCGCGGCATCGGGCATGCAACCGTGAAGCGTTTCTCCGCCGCCGGATGGCGCGTCATCAGTTGTTCCCGCCACGCCTTCCCGGAAAACTGCCCCTGGGAAGCGGGCCCGGAGGATCATGTCCAGGTCGATCTTGCGGACGCAAAAAGCACCGATGAAGCCATCGCCGAGATCAAGCGCCGGTTGCCCGATGGACAGCTCGATGCGCTGGTGAATAACGCCGCCATTTCACCCAAGGCGGAAGGCGGCAAGCGGCTCAGCTCCATCGCAACGTCGCGCGAGGACTGGCACAAGATCTTCCAGGTCAATTTCTTCGCCCCGATCATGCTGGCGCGCGGCCTGCTTGATGAGCTGAAGGCAGCCAAGGGCTCGGTGGTGAACGTCACCTCGATCGCCGGTTCGCGCGTGCATCCCTTCGCCGGTGCAGCCTATGCCACCTCAAAGGCGGCGCTGGCTTCGTTGACCCGCGAAATGGCGGCAGACTTCGGTCCGGTCGGCGTGCGCGTCAACGCCATCGCACCGGGCGAGATCGATACATCCATCCTGTCGCCGGGCACGGACAAGATCGTGGAACAGCAGATCCCGCTGCATCGGCTCGGCACGCCCGATGAAGTCGCGAAGATCATCTATGTGCTGTGCACGGACACCGCCTCCTACGTCAACGGCGCGGAAATCCACATCAACGGCGGCCAGCACGTTTAGCCGAAGAAGTGCCAGTAATAGACCAGAGCGGTCAACGCGGCACACCAAAGAAAGAACCCGAAATAAAGCGCGAACTGGTCGGACAGCCAGCTAAATTTGCCGTCCCATTTCCAGATGACGTTATGCCAGGCGAATTCAGGCTCGTCCGGATAAGCGACCAAAGATCCTTGCACACGGATTAGCCCGAACGAAAAAATCCGCAACACGATTCTGGCAGTGTGATAGGTGATGTAAAAAGCCACGCTTACCATTGAACTAATGATCAGTTCGGCAATGACCTGCATACAGGCCTCCAGCCTACAGCCAGCGCTTCCACTTGAAGAAGAAATACGGCAACGCGCCTGCGACGATCATCAGCAGGAGGGCCAGAGGATAGCCGAACTGCCAGCTCAGTTCCGGCATATGCCCGAAATTCATGCCGTAAATCGATGCTATCAGCGTCGGCGGCATCAGCACCACGGCCATCACCGAGAACAGCTTGATGATGTCGTTCTGTTCCAGACTGACCACGCCGAGCAGCGCATCGAGCAGGAAGGTGATCTTGTTGGTGATGTAGCTGGAGTGATCCGACAGCGAATGGATGTCGCGCTGCATGGACTGCAATTGCGCGCGGATATCCTTGGCCCAGCGCATCCCTTCCGCCTCGTTGGCGAGGAACAATAACAGCCGCCCGACCGAGACCAGGCTTTCGCGCACTTTCGAGGTCAGGTCGCCGGTGCGACCGATGGTCCGCAGCACCCTGTTGTAGACATTCTGCCGGCCTTGTTTGCGCGTCGAACGGGGTGGCTCGAAGATATCGTGGGAGAGCTGATCGACGTCGGCGCCGATGCGCTCAAGAATGTCGGCCGAACGGTCGATTACCGCATCCAGCAGATCCATGAAGATCATTGGACCCGTGACATGCGCCGGACAAGCGCGGCCGAACTTGTTGCTGATCAGCGAAAACGGCTTGGGATCGTCGTATCGCACCGTCACCAGGCGGGCGCCGGCCAGAATGAACGTCACCGGCGTCGTGCGCGGCGTGTCGGTTTCCGACTGGCACATCAGGGTCGCGGTCATGTAGCGCGCACCATTTTCGACATAGAGGCGGCTCGAGACCTCGATCTCCTGCATTTCTTCGCGGGTGGGAACCGCAATACCGAGGAATTTTTCGACCAGCTTGTCTTCGCCCTGGGAGGGGCTGATCATGTCGATCCAGACCGCGGCATCGGGCAGCGGTGCATCGCCTTCGACGCTTTGCCGTTCCAGGCTGCCGCCGTGCGGCACATAGACTGAAAGCATTGGCATTCCCCGTACGCCTGGCCGTCGCCTACCGGCCACCTCACGCATCCGCGCGAGTCAGTCATGGCTCCGCGCGCACGATTCCCGCAAGGTCATAAACAGCTTGCAGTTAATCCGGCGGGGGAAAGAAACGCCTGATTGCAGCCGGCAAATGCCGGTTGTGGCAAACGGGGGATAGCAGGAGGCTTTAGAGCGCGAGCACCGAGCGCTTACGGCGGAGAGCGTCTTCCGACTGCCCCGACCCGTTAGGCGCGCTTTTGGACCTGCCGCTGTAAGGCAGAGCCGCTGCCACGGCGGAAATTCCGATCTTTCGATACTGACGATCGAGACCGCGTTCGCTGCTGATGTCGCTGGCTTCCGGTCTGGCCCGTTGGTGCGTTTCGCTCGCTCATTTTCTTGTCCCCTTCAATGACATCCGTACCCTCTCATCCGAAGGGGGCCGAAATGGGCGCCAAACCGCGCCTTTGAGTGACATTTTCAGCCAGCGTAATGGCCGAATTTCTTCAATGATTGTAAATATTAAGATGGTGTACGAAGTCTTAACGATTGCCATGGCATGCTGCTGAAAGCTTGGCTCCCTCGCCTCCAAAGCAGGCATTGCGGCGGAAATCCGCTACCGAACCCTTCGGAGGGTGCGTCTTTCGAGAAACAGCTGCACAGGACAATGGGGAGCAAGGCCTGAGAGACCTAGGAGATTCGCGGTTTTCTTGGTTAAGATATGAGTCGAGAAAAACACATCGTGGCTGGAATGGACGGCGGGAATTATGGCGGGTCGGGGGCTAGCGGTTCTTTTTCTTGGCTTGGCACTTGGTGGCTGTATGCAGTCATCAACGCTGTCGCCGGTCGCTGAGACCCAATTCAACGCGCGCGACAAGAAGCTGCTGGCCAACGCACCCTATGCGCAAGCCTCCATTCCTGAGTTCTACAAGCGCCATATCGTCACCTATCACCGCAAGGAAGCGCCCGGCACGGTCGTGGTCGATTCCGATGCCCGCTTCCTCTATTTCGTGCTGCCGGAAGGCCAGGCGATCCGCTACGGCGTGACCGTGGGCGAAGAAGCGCTGTCCTGGTCCGGCGTTGCCAAGATCGGCAGCAAAATGGAATGGCCTACCTGGACACCCACCGCGGACATCAAGAAGCGCCTGGACGTGCCGAGCTTTGTCGGCCCCGGCCCGCATAATCCCATGGGAGCCCGCGCCCTGTATCTGTTCGACAACGGCCGTGACACGCTCTATCGCATTCACGGCACCAACCAGCCGGAATATATCGGCAGCGCCATTTCATCCGGCTGCATCCGCATGACCAATGAGGATGCGATTGACCTCTACAACCGCGTCAAGATTGGCTCGATGGCGGTTGTGCTTGCGCCCAAGCAGGGTGACTCGCCCACGAATCCGCAGCAGATGGCCAACATTTTCGGGGGGGACTAACAGTCGCTTCAACAGCGGCTAACGTTACAACGGCGGGATTTAACTCCCGCCGTTTGCATTTGGACCGCGTATTTCCACATGCACGATCTCGGGCGGCACGCCGAGCCGCAGCGGCACGAAGCTGGTCCCAAGCCCACCTGACACGATCATCTGGCGATGGTCTTCAACAATGTGGCCATAGGCATAGCGCGCGCCATAGGCCGACGGCACGAACGACGGCCAGATAAACGGGATCCTGATCTGTCCGCCATGGGTATGCCCGGCGAGCGTGAGCGCAACAGTGTCCGGTACCTTGGGAAAGATATCCGGTTCGTGCGCAAGCAGGATCACGGGATCGCCGGTGCGAATTTGGGCCAGCGTGCCGGGGAGATCATCCTCGCCGCGGAATTGGCCGTGACTGAGCTGGTGCGCGATCTGATCGCCCAGGCCGGCGATCCAGAAACGGTTGCCCGCTTCACCCAGCGGCACCGCCTGATTTTCGAGGAGCGGTATGCCGACATCCTTCAGGGCCTTGCGCGTGCCAGCGACATCAAACCACCAGTCGTGATTGCCAAGGATAGCCCAGACGCCGAACGGCGCATGCAGCCGCTTCAATTCCGCGGCCCACACCGCAGGCGGCACGACCGGATGCACAAAGCGATGGGTGGCGAAATAATCGCCGAGCAGAACGACGATATCGGCATTCAGTCCGTTGGCGGTATCGACGATGGTGCGGATCCTCTCCACACCCATGTTGGGACCGCCGGCATGCAGATCGGCAATCACAGTGATGCTCAGTTTCCGGCCCGCGGTCCAGCGCGGTGAAACGATCCGATAGGGCGTCACCACAAGCCGCTGGCTCGCTTCAAAATAAGAATAACCGCCGGTGGCGCCGCCCGTGGCTGTGGCAATGCCGAGCCCGCTCGCCAAAAAGCGACGGCGCGTCATCCTCCGCTTTTCCAGCGGGATCGGCACGACGTTGCTGGAATCTCCGGAAGGCTGCGAGTTCATGATCCGATTGGTAGCGCGGCGAGATAAAGAGAGCGTTGCGAAGCAGAGAACCGCAATTAAGGCGGTTATCCGGCCATCAAGCCTTCGGTGCGCGCCCAGTCATGCGTGCGATCAAGCGCGCGGCCAATCCGGTCGAACATCTCATCGATCTCGCTTTCGGTGATGACCAGCGGCGGGCAGATCGAAACCGTATCGCCGCCGAGTGCCCGCGAAATGATGCCTTCCTCCTGCGCAAAACCAACCGCGCGCACGCCGACGCCGCGCTTCGGATCGAAGTTCTGCTTGGTCTTGTTGTCCGCGACAAGTTCGACGCCGCCCACCAGCCCCATGCCGCGAGCCTCGCCCACCATCGGATGATCGGCGAGCTTGTGTAACCGCGCCTGGAAATGCGGCGCCTTTTTCGCAACCTGCTCGAAGATCCGATCGCGCGCATAAATCTCAAGAGTCTTCAGCGCCACCGCTGCCGAGACCGGATGACCGCCATAGGTGAAGCCGTGGCCGAAGGTGCCAAGTTTTTTGCTCTGATCCACCAGTGCGCCATACATCTTTTCCGGCACCGTAACCGCCGCGATCGGCAGGTAGGCCGAGGACAGCGCCTTGGCCATCGACATGCTGTCAGCCTTGAAACCCAACGCCTGCATTCCGAACGCCGTGCCCAGCCGGCCGAAACCGCAGATCACTTCGTCGGAGATCATGTAGATGTCATGCTTGGCGCAAACCTGCGAAATTTTCTCGAAGTAGGTTTTCGGCGGAACGATCACGCCGCCCGCCCCCATCAGCGGCTCGGCGATAAAGGCGGCGATTGTTTCCGGACCTTCGCGCTCAATCATCTGTTCGAGATCGGCAGCCAGCCGGGTCGCAAAGGCTTCCTCACTCTCGCCGTCCTGCGCGAAGCGATAGTGATGCGGACAGGTGGTGTGCAGGAAACCTTCGAGTGGGAGATCGAAGTCCATGTGATTGTGCGGCAACCCGCTGAGCGAGGCGCTGGCAACCGTAACGCCGTGATAGGCCTTTTGCCGCGCGATGAATTTCTTTTTCTTCGGCCGCCCGAGCGCATTGTTCATGTAACGCACCAGCTTGACCTGGGTGTCGTTGGCTTCCGAACCCGAGGCACAGAAGAAAACCTTGGAGACCGGCAGCGGCGCGATCTCTTTCAGTTTTTCGGCAAGCTCAATCGCCGGGTCGTGACTCTTGAAGGCAAACAGATGACCGAAGGACAGCTTGCGCATCTGGGCGCTTGCGGCCTCGACCAGTTCCTCGTTTCCGTAACCGAGCGCCGTGCACCACAGCCCGGCCATGCTGTCCATGTAAGGCTTGCCCTCATTGTCGTAGAGCCAGATGCCCTGGCCCCGCTCGATCACCAGCGGGCCGACGTCCCGCAGGGTGGCGAGGTTGGTATAGGGATGAACGACGGTTTCGATGTCGCGGGCGGCGAGATTGCTGAGCACGGAATAATCCTTCGCTGAATGCCCGCGCATTGTGGGCGCACTGGCGGTGCGGGTCAAAGCCTGCGTGGCGGCGCCCGGCGCGATTTTTCTTCCACCACGGCAACCACCGGCGAAACCGGCAGACTTGCGGGCGCCACATGCGACGGCGCCGTCTCGCTGACGATGTGCGGCGACGGCAGCACGCGGTAGATCGGCTGCCGCACTTCCCACTGGCAAATGCGATAGTCATTGCGCCGCTCCGCCAGATCGACGTGGATATGATCCTCGTGATAGCCGTCGGATCCGGGACCGAGCACAGTCTTGAACCGCTCACAGGCGCTCTTGCGCATGCCGTCGCGGAATTCCTTCATGACATTCGGGTCGGTGGGCTGCGCCGAGGTCCCGTTCACCAGCTTGAACGACCGGATATCGAGCGCATTGGCTTTGCCATGCTCGCTCAGCAAGGCGCCCGCGATGTTGTTGCGCCCGCGGCAGGTAAAGGAATCGTAATTCTCCACCGCGCGCAGCGGCGAACCGAGCTTGGCGGCAACTGCCGCCGCAAGCTCGTCACGAATCCAGTCGGCCACGGCAGCCGCCATTTCGCAGCGGGCCGTCTCAGCGGGCTCAATCGCGACCTTGCTGTTGTCGGGCATGATCACGGCTTCGAGCTGCACCACGTCGCCGGCAATGCATCCGCCAGCCTGATTGATGTTGGGCAATTGCTTGATGACGGCGAGCTCTTTCAGGCGAACGAAGCATGCCGAGAGCGGCGGCGGTTCGGATTTCTTGTTATCCGCGGCCGGCTCGGGTTCGTCAGGCGCAGCGGGGCCGCCAATTTCAGGCGGGCGAGGACGCGGCAGCGGAATCGTTTCCGCTATCGCCCCGCCAGCCCAAACCGAAAGCATTGCAACGATGCAGAACCATCTCATCCAGCTCGTTGCAGTATCAAATGCGGCTTGTCGTGGAAAGCCTGTGCCTGCAGGGGCACGGGCTTCGCAGGCACCTTCGAAACAGCAGCTTCAATCCCGCTGCGGTGCAGGCCGATATCCTTCAGCGCGGCATCGTCCAGGGAGCGCAGCTGTGCCACGGCTTCCCGGGCCTGATACCAGGCCACAAGCTGACGCCAGAGGTCGCGAAAATAGGCGGCGCGCAGGATATTGACCTGCTGGCGGATCGTCTGCGCCGGAAAACCTTGGCCGGCGCGGGTCCGCGGCCGGAATTGCAATATGGGAACTTCAGTTTCGTGACTGGGCATAACGCCCTCCTTCATGTGTTGGGAGAGCTTTACGGCAGGTTCCTTATCACGTAAAATGAATTATCCTGATGGTTATAATCTCTTTTAGAGAACGATTGGAGAGAACGATGGAGCTGTCCGACCTGACCGTGTTCCGCACCGTGGTGCAGGCTGGCGGCATCACCCGCGCAGCCGAGAAGCTCAACCGCGTTCAATCCAACGTCTCGACCCGCATCCGGCAACTGGAAGAGCAACTCGGCGTTGCGCTGTTCATCCGCTCGGGCAAGAAGCTGCATCTCTCCCCCGCCGGCAAGGTGCTGCTCGGTTACGCCGATCGTTTGCTCGATCTCGCCACCGAAGCGCGCGAATCCGTGCATGACACGCGGCCCCGCGGAGTGTTCCGGCTTGGATCGATGGAAAGCACCGCATCGGTGCGCTTGCCTGCGCCGCTGAGCGAATATTGCCGGCTCTATCCGGACGTGCAGTTCGAACTGCGCACCGCGCATTCCTACAATCTGACCGGCCTTCTTCTGCGCGGTGAAATCGACGCTGCGCTAACTGCCGGCGTCATTCCCGACGGCCCGTTCGAGAAGCTGGCGATCTATGAGGAAGAGATGGTGATCGTTACTACCGCAAATCATCCGCCGGTGAAATCGCCGCGCGATGCGGTCTCGCGCACGGTCCTCGTCTTCGAACACGGGTGTCCCTATCGCAAGCGGCTGGAAGAATGGTTCGCCCTGAAAGGTGAAATGCCCGAACGCATGATCGAGATGTCGTCCTATCAAGCCATGCTCGGCTGCGCCGTGATCGGCATGGGCATCTCGATGTTGCCGCGTATAGTGGTCAGTTCCTTTCCGGAGCGGAAGCGGCTGAGCATCCATGCGCTGCCGGCCAAGGTGAACAAGGAGATCACCTGGCTGGTCTGGCGCAAGGGCGCGCGTTCACCCAAGCTGAATGCGCTGATCGAAATTCTGGCTCCGCACCTCGCCAAACCGGTTGCCGTCAAGGAACCGAGGCGGCTCAAAGGCAAAAACGCTCCGCGCTTAACGACGAAAGCCATCGATCTGCGGCCTTAACCCGAAAGATATTGCCGCCAAGCCTGCCAGCCTTTATCCCGGAGAGGTGCAGGAGCGGAGGGCGTCATGAGCTTGTATGAGGCGGTGGCGGCAGTCGCGAATCCCGCTCCCGCCCCGGGCAAGGTTCAGTTCCTCGGCCAGGATGGGATCTATTGGCGCCTGCTCAGCCGCGGCGCGCTGCTGCTTATCCTTACGCTGGGCATCTATCGCTTCTGGCTGGCGACCGACGTCCGCCGTTTTCTCTGGGGCAATACCGGGATCGCGGGCGACCATCTCGAATATACCGGCACCGCAACAGAAATTCTGATCGGCTTCCTGATCGCCATCGCGATCCTGCTGCCTATCAACATTATGCTATTCCTCGCAGCGCTCGATCTCGGATTGATCGGCCAGTTGTCCGGCGCGATTGCCTTTGGCCTGCTGGCTCTGCTCGGTCAATTTGCGATCTATCGTGCGCGCCGCTACCGGCTGAGCCGCACGGTTTTTCGCAGCGTACGTTTCTATCAGACCGGCTCCGCCTCGGTCTTTGCGCTCTATGCCTTGATGTGGTGGACGCTCACCGCGCTGACGCTCGGACTCGTTTATCCCTGGATGCAGAAAAGCCTCGAGCGCTTCAAGATGCGGCACACCCATTACGGCAACCTGACCGGACATTTTGAAGCCTCGGCGCTGGCGCTGTTTCTGCGCGGCTTCCCGCTGTGGCTGTTCTCCGTTGGTCCTCAGTTCGGCGGGATCGCCGCGGCGATCTATGCCATCGACTGGCCGCCGCTGGCGGAAGCCGTCAATGCGGGTGGCAGCGGACTGGCCGAACGCATCGAAGCCACCAATCCCGGATACGTCAACGCGATCATCTTCCTGATCGGCGCAGCGGCCTGGTCGGCGGTTGCGGCGGCGGCATTTTATCCGGCTTTCCAGGGAATGATCCTGCGCTGGTGGATTTCAGGCATTCGTTTTGGCGATCTCACCGTGATTTCGCATCTGCGTATTGGGCATCTCTATCGCGCCTATTTCCGCTTTCTCCTCTACGGGCTGGTCTTCGCCACCGGCTGCGCCATCGCCGGAGGCATCCTGCTTGGCGTCATCGACGCGGTGAAGGTGAGGTTCAATCTGACGGAAGCCGATGAGCTGATCGGCGCAGCAAGCGTCATGATCGGTTACATGATCCTGATGCTGGGTTACTCGACCATCTATCAGGCAACCGTGAAACTCACGCTCTGGCGGGTTGGCATGGAGTCGGCGGAGATTTCCGGCATCGCTGTGCTTGACCACGTCAAGGCGGGGGGCCGCCCGGCGTCGTCGGTGGGGGAAGGTCTCGCCGACGCCCTGAATGTCGGAGGCTTTTGAGAACGCAATGACATCCGGCACCGGCATCTTCTTTGACGGCAACAGCAGCGCCCGGCAGGACGTGACTGTCGAACTGCAAGCTACAACCCTGGTCGTCCGAAGTCGCGAGGGCGAACAACTGGCACAATGGCCTTATGGCGAGCTTGACCAGGCGGAATCGCCCGATCAGATCCTGCGGCTGAGCCGCCGAGGCTCGCTGGCGCGGCTTGAGATTCGCGATCACGCCTTTGCCACTGCAATCGACGAGATGGCGCTCACCATCGACCACACCGGGACGGTGCAAAACCGTTTACGCACGAAGGTCGCAGTGCTACTTGTCGTTGCTGTGGCGTCAATCGGAGCAATGGCGCTCTTCGCCCTCCCCGCGCTCGCAACACGGCTGACGCCGCTGATGCCGTTTGCGATCGAGCGCAAGCTGGGTCAGGCAGTGGATGCGCAGTTGCGCAATTCGCTTCGCTCCCGCGCCGCCAACACGCCGCTGGAATGCGGCGAAGCGGAAAATGCAAAGGCGGGACGGGCGGCGCTTTCCTTGCTAATCGGACGGCTTGAGGCCGCAGCGTCGTTACCCGTGCCGTTACGCGCGGGAGTCCTGCGACGCGCGGAAGCCAATGCCATTGCGCTCCCCGGCGGACAGATTTACGTCTTTGAAGGCCTGATCGCCAAAGCCGAGACGCCGGACGAACTGGCCGGCGTCATCGCCCATGAGATCGGGCATGTCGCCCGCCGTGACGGCGTCAAGTCGGTGCTCGAGACCGCGGGCCTGTCGTTCCTGTTCGGCATGGTGTTTGGCGATTTCGTGGGCGGAGGTGCTATTGTGGTGGCGGCGAAAACGGTGCTTCAGTCATCCTATTCACGCGATGCGGAAACGGCGTCCGACGCTTATGGAGTTGCGTTGATGAACATGATCGGCGGCAATGCGGAAGCTCTGGGCGCTCTGCTCGCGCGCATCGACGACCTGCATGGCAAGGGGGCCTCCCTGTTACGCGATCATCCGGAGACCGCCACCCGCGTCGTCGCGATCCGGTCCCTGGCGAAACCTGGCTCCGGCCGTCCGCTGCTCGACAGCGCGCAATGGACAGCGCTGAAAAACATCTGCGTGGAACACTGAAGTCATGGCGCGACGGCGCATAGCAGAAGAACCAATGTCGCAGGTGGCGCTGTGGGCGCGCCGCATGGCGCTGTTCGCTCTGGTGGCCTCGATCCTGTCGATCATGATCGTTCGCTCGGGTCTGCTCGAGATCAGGCCTGCGATGGCAACCTTTGTCGGAGCGCTTGCTTTCGCCGCCATGGCGATCCTGCTCGCCTTCGCAGCTTTTATCGTGATCTGGCGCCAGGGCATTGATGGATTTGGATCTGCGTTGCTTGCACTGTTCATCGGCTCGGCGTTGCTCCTGTACCCAGCCTACCTTGCGCTTCAGGCTTATCGGCTGCCGGCGATCACCGATGTGGTCACCGATCCCGACGACCCGCCGCGGTTCGAGACCGTTGCGCAATTGCGTACACGCGACGCCAATCCGGTCGCCTACCCGGGCCAGGCTTTCGCCGAAAAGCAGCGGATGGCTTATCCCGATGTTGAACCGCTGGTCGTCACTTCAACGCCCCAGCAGGCCTACGACACCGCCATCGCGATCATCACCAAACGACGATGGAGAATCATTGTCGATCGCAAACCCCAGGCTCGGCGCGAGGGGCATATTGAGGCTGTCGCGCGTACTCCGATCATGGGCTTCGGCGAAGACGTGGTGTTGCGCGTGCGCGCCGATGGTGAAGGTGCAAGAATCGATATGCGCTCGGCGACGCGTTACGGGCCGCATGATCTCGGCGGCAATGCTTCCCGCATCACGAAATTGCTGGAAGAGATCGACGAGACCCTGGGCACCCAGGAGGAAAAAAGGAAGTCAACGCCAAAGCGTCCTCAGCCGGCCAAGCCCACGCCAGCCAAGCGGTAGAATAAATTTCATGGAGAACGCAGGCTTGGCGCATGACGCGCCTTGCCCAATGCCGCGGGCCTAGCGTCCGATCTTTTTCAGCTTTGCGAGCCGCGCGCGGCCTTCTCCGGGGTCGAGCATATAAAAAGCGTAGGCGCCGAAGAAACCTCTGCCTTGCTGCTGCGACGACAACGAATTGCCCGAGATCAGCCGGCCGATCAGCTGCGCTCCCGGCGCTTGCTGTCCCTTGGGGCCGATCTCGACGAAATAGGATTTTCCCGGCTCGACCTGCAACTGCATATCGGTGCCACCATCGAGACCGCCGCCCTGAACCTCAATCTTGTGCGCGCCGCGGGCGGTGTTAACCGCGAAATAGCTTCCGACCGGTAATTCGACCACGCGCTTGCCGTCCAGCCTGACATCAGGGCGATTGTCCCAACCCAGGACCGGCATCGGGCGCATGAAATAGATCGTCGCGCTTCCCCCGCCTGAAGATGCAGGCTTGGCGGTTTGAGCCGAGGCGGTGGTTGCAAGAGCCAGCAGCAAACCAAAACCGACAGAAATTCTTCGTGTCACCGGCATGTGCGCTCCCTCCCCCCTATTTGAAAATTTGGCTCTCATAGCATGCTGCTTTGTGATTAAAAGCCGCTGCTTTGCTGAATGATTAAGAGAGCCGTGGTCAATGGCGGACTAGCCAACCAAACGATACGTCACTCCCACAGAGGGCACCCCCTCGGTGGCGACGATGTTGCGCGCCACCAGATCCTCCAGGTGCGCCAATACCGACAGCCCTGCCCCACCAACCAGGCGCGGATCGAGGCCGATATAGAGCACACGCACCAGGGTCGGGATATCGGCCGGCCCTTTTGCCAACCGCGCAAGGATCGAAGCCTCGCGCCCTAACCGGTGCCGGGTGAGTTGCGCGACAAAGCGCGGCGCATCCTTCACGGCATCACCATGACCCGGAAAATAAGTTTGCTCCTGCCGTTGCCCGAGTTTGGCAAGCGAATTCATATAATCGTTCATCGCACCGTCTGGCGGCGCCACGATGGTTGTTGACCAGGCCATCACGTGATCGCCGGAGAACAGCAAGTCGCTTCCGCCGAGCGCGAAGACCATGTGGTTTGCCGTGTGGCCGGGCGTCGCGATGGCTTCCAGCCTCCAGTCCTTGCCGACGATCACTTCACCGTCTTTCAGCAACAGATCCGGAATGAAATCCTTGTCGCCGCCTTCGCCACGCTTGATGTCGCCGATATGAAGCGGACGCGCCGCGCGATGCGGTCCTTCGGCATAGGTCTTCGCGCCGGTCGCCTGCTTGACTGCGGCAGCCGCAGGCGAGTGATCGCGATGGGTATGCGTCACCAGAATATGCGTCACGGTCTCGCCGCGCACCGCATGGAGCAAGGCATCGATATGAGGCTGATCCGCCGGGCCCGGATCGATGATCACGACCTGCCCTTGCCCGACGATGTAGCTCACCGTGCCGGTGAAAGTGAACGGACCCGCATTGCCTGCCAGCAGGCGCCGCACGCCAGGCGCAACCTGTTCGACCTCGCCGGGAACGAGCGGAAAATTCTTGTCGAAGCGGATGTCGTCCATGCTGGCCTTCCAAACAAAACGTGGCCGCCTAAGTCAATCGGCGGCCACGTATTTAATACCGGTTTACGACCGGGAGAAGAGCGCTGTTACTCGCGCATCTCAACCTTGACGATCGAGGCGGTGTGGTTGCCACCGACCCACAGCGACGGCGGGTTGGTGGTGTTGTCGGTGAACACGCGGCGGATGTTGGTCGACCGCGGCAGCAGGTAATCGACGACCTCACCGGTCTTCGAGTTGATGCGTGAGACGTGGTCGTTGATCATCGACCCTGTCCAGGCATAGCCGGCCTTGTCCATCTGGGCGTCGTAAGGTGCGCTCCACGGGGTCGGAATCTTCCACTCCGTGAATTTCTCGGTCTTGGGATCGAACATACCGACCTTGTTCGCGGCATATTCTGCAAAGGTAAGACGGCCTTCGTCGTCGAACCGGCCGCGGCGCGGACGTGAGCCGGGCGTCGGCGTATCCCAGATGGTCGCCACGTTAGTTTTGGCATCCACCTTGCCGATGCGGGTACCGCCGAATTCCAGCAGCCAGACATTGTTCTGGGAATCCGTCGGCATGCCATAGCCGCTGATATGCTTGCCGCTCGGGTCGGTGGCGACGCCCTTGTTTTCAAAGGTGCCGGTGGCAGTATCGAACCGATAGACGGAATGCGTTTCCTGGTTGTTGGTCCAGACCTTGCCGTCCACATGGGAATTCTGCGGCGAGATCATGGAGGCCTGCGTGCTCACCGTGGTCCATTCTTTCGGGAATGGATACTGGCTGACTTCCTTGGTCTTGCGATCGACCTTCACGATGCTGGCCTGATACATCATCGACAGCCAGACATCGCCCTTCTTGTCGAGCGCGATGTTGAGCGAGCCCTTCGGTGCATCGGGGCGCACAACCGGGATCGGATATTCCGTCACCTTGCCGGTTTTGATATCGACTTCACCGACAAACTGCGAACCGAAATCCGAATACCAGGCGTTGCCATCCGGATCGAGCACGACGTCATGCGGCTGTGCTTCCTTCCGCGGGATGTCGTATTCGGTGTAAATGACCTTGGTGGCAGCGCCCTTCGGACGCGGCAGCGTCTTCAGCGGCCAGGTGCGGTTTTCCGACTGACTCAGGTTGACGCTGGCCAGCCATTCCGAAGCGACCTTCGCGACTTCTGGACGGACACGGGTCCGCTCGCCGCGCAATCCGCCGGTTTGCAGAAGTTGCGGACGCTGCGGCGTACTGCCAGGAGAATAGAGCGCCATCCGCGTGAACAGTTCGCGGAGCTGTTCCGGATCATAGCTCGTCTTGAAAACGCGCTCGAGCGTGTGACAACCGACGCAGCCGTCGAGGAATGTCTTCTGCTTGTCCTCGCCAGGCGCGCTAATCAGCCATTCGGCGCTGGACAACTGCGCTGTCAGATTTTTTGTCTTGCCGAGCTTGAGATCGGCGGTGACGGGCGCGCCGGCAGCGACGTCAACGGGCTTCGCACCGTCCAGCACGTAGCCGGTCGCACGGATGCCAATCTTGTATTGGCCCGGCGTCAGTCTGTCGGCCGGGAAGCTGTATTTGCCCTTGTCATCGCTCACTACCGAAATGGTGATGTTCGATCCGTCTTTCTTCGCGCTGACCACGACACCTTCCATCGCGGCTTCGTCCGCCGATGAAACCTGTCCGCTCAGCTGTGCATGCGCCGGTTGCAGCAAAAACGGCACGGCACTGACGCCGACTAATAGCATTAGCTTGTTGAATTTCATGGTCGCCTCCCTGTGGCTCTGTTGTTTTGTTTTTTGTTTTTTGTTTTCGACCGGGGAAATAACCCCGGCCACGATCTCAAATGCCTAATCCCGTCAAGGGGACCGCGGCGCGATGGCGCAGTCTATATCGCCGCACGCGGGGGCCGCTACGGCAATTATCGCGTTGGTTGTGATTTTCGGGAAAAGGCACCGCAGGACGCGGGCGGGAAGCGATGGTCGGAGTGGCAGGATTTGAACCTGCGACCCCCACGTCCCGAACGTGGTGCGCTACCAGACTGCGCTACACTCCGACTGAAGGCCGGACTTATAGCGGCGACATTCCGAAGCCGCAAGCAGGGCCTCTTCCGCCAGAGATACGGGATTTTTCCAGCCATTTCTGCGCTTTGGACAGCATCGGGCCGGAAGCATAGAATGCCCCTTCGTGCCGGGGGCCCGCCGGGCCCAGGAGTAACGATCATGAACCAATTTCGCCTTTTGGGCGCTGCGGCTTTGGCTGCCACCCTGTTTCCTGCATTCGCGTATGCTCAATCGAGCGGCATACTGACCGGCAAGGCCGCCTACGGCGACTGGCAGACCGAAACAGCCGGCGCGCGGCGGCTGATCAAACCCGAAGATCTGCCCGCCCCGTTCGCAACCGAATCCAACCGCAACAACGCCCAGGTGGTGGTCGAACGCGCGAGCCAGCAGCTCAAGACCCTGCCGGGGTTTGAGGTCAAACTCTTCGCCAAGGGTCTGGACAATCCGCGTCTCATCCGCACCGCGCCGAACGGCGATATTTTTGTCGCTGAAAGCAGAGCCGGCCGCATTCGCGTGCTGCGCCCGAGCGCAAACGGTTCAAGCGTCGATGAAATGGAGACCTTTGCCACCGGATTGAACCGTCCATTCGGCATCGCGTTCTATCCCGCGAACGACAATCCGGAATGGGTTTATATTGCCAATACGGATTCCGTTGTCCGCTTCCCCTATCGCAATGACGATCTCACGGCGACCGGCAAGCCCGAGACCATCGTAGAGAAATTGCCGGCCGCCGACCGCGGGCACTGGACACGCGACGTGGTCTTTTCCAAGGACGGCGCGACGATGTTCGTTTCGGTCGGTTCCGCCACCAATGTGGCGCAGGACATGCCGAAGCTCGATGACGCTGCGCTGAAGACATGGATCGCAGACCATCCGCTCGGCGCCGCCTGGGCAGCCGAGGAAGAGCGCGCGGTGGTGCTCGCTTTCTCGCCCGACGGCAAGAACCGGCGCATTTTCGCAAGCGGCATTCGCAATTGCTCTGGCATGACCGTGAATCAGGCGAACGGCGATCTGTGGTGTGCCACCAACGAGCGCGATCTGCTCGGTGACGATCTACCCCCGGACTACCTGACGCGCGTGAAGCAAGGCGGCTTCTATGGCTGGCCCTGGTATTACATCGGCGGCAACGAAGACCCGCGCCATAAAAACGCGCGGCCAGACCTGAAAGACAAAGTGACGGTGCCGGATGTACTGCTGCAGCCCCATGTGGCGCCGCTGCAACTGGTCGTCTATGACGGCGGGCAATTTCCGGCGGAATACAAAGGCCAGATTTTCGCGCCGCTGCACGGCTCCTGGAACCGGGCGACCCGCCGCGGCTACAAGATCGTCCGCGCCATCACCAAGGACGGCGTGCCTACAGGCGAATACGAGGATTTCGTCACCGGCTTCGTGGTCGATGACAAGAGCGTCTGGGGACGGCCCGTTGGCATCACAACGGCGAAAGACGGCGCCTTGCTGTTCTCGGAAGACGGCAACGGCACGATCTGGCGCCTATCCCATTCAACCCGCGCATCCGCGCGCTGAGACTGACGGACCGACATGCACCTTCCAATCATATCGACGGCGCATGTCGGCTGAACTTTCCACGCGCGTGATCGAGGCGGGCAGCGAGGCGGTGAAAGCTGCCGCGCAATGCCTCGCTGTGGGCGGGCTCGTCGCCTTCCCCACCGAAACGGTTTATGGCCTCGGCGCCGATGCAACCAACGGCAATGCCGTGGCGCGCATCTACGCAGCCAAGGGCAGGCCTTCCTTCAACCCGTTGATCGCCCATGTCGCCGATCTCGCAGCGGCGAAGCGGCTTGCGCGGTTCGACGAAACCGCCATGCGTCTTGCCGAAGCTTTCTGGCCGGGCCCGCTGACGCTGGTGTTGCCAAAGACGCCGGACTGCCCCGTATCCGATCTCGCAACCGCCGGTCTCGACAGCATTGCGGTGCGCGTGCCGGACCATCCGGTGGCGCGGGCATTGATTGCCGCGTTCGGCAAACCGGTGGTGGCGCCTTCGGCCAACCGCTCGGGTCATGTCTCTCCCACCACCGCAGCCCATGTGCTGGCGGACCTACGCGGCCAGATCGATCTGCTGGTCGATGGCGGCGCGACAACCGTTGGCGTGGAATCGACCATCATTGCCTGTCTCGACGAGCCGACGCTGTTACGGCCCGGCGGACTGGCACGCGAAGACATCACCAGGCTTCTCGGCCATCCGCTCGCCGAAGCGTCAATGATGGAAGCCGTGGATGATAACGAAGCCCCGCTCGCGCCCGGCATGCTGGCTTCGCATTATGCGCCGAAGGCACATTTGCGGCTCGGCGCCACATCCGTCGGCGCGAGCGAAGCACTGCTTGCTTTTGGGCCTGTGTTCGAGCATTCCGCGGCCATGCTCAATTTGTCGTTGCGCGGCGACCTGGTGGAAGCTGCAGCCAATCTGTTCTCGCATCTGCGCGCGCTCGATGCTTCCGGCGCAGCGTCGATTGCGGTGATGCCGGTGCCCGAAGAAGGACTAGGTGAAGCGATCAACGACCGGCTGCGGCGGGCTGCTGCCCCACGGGAAGGTTGAAGGCTATGTCCGAGCGCAAAGCCCCGTCATCCGAATTGCTGTCGCGCTTCGTCGCAATCGTCGGCGAAAAATATGCGATCATCAACGCTGCCGAACAGGAAGGCTACCTGATCGAAAACCGCGGGCTCTATCGCGGCCGCACCCCGGCGATATTGCGTCCCGGCTCAACGGCGGAAGTCGCCGCCATCCTCAAACTCGCCAACGAAACCGGCACGCCGATTGTGCCGCAAGGCGGAAATACCGGCCTTGTCGGCGGGCAAACGCCATCCGAAAGCGGCGCAGAAATTTTGCTGTCGCTGACGCGGCTCGACCGCATCCGCGACATCGATCCGAGCTCAAACACGATGACCTGCGAAGCCGGGGTGATCCTGGCGAAAGCACAGGACGCGGCGGCAGAGGTCAACCGCCTGTTCCCGCTGTCGCTCGGTGCGGAAGGAAGCTGCACCATCGGCGGCAATCTCTCTACCAATGCCGGCGGCACCGGCGCGCTGGCCTATGGCGTGACGCGCGATCTCGCGCTTGGCCTCGAGGTGGTCCTCGCCGATGGCCGTATCTGGCACGGCCTCAACAAGCTGAAGAAAGACAACACCGGGTACGATCTCAAAAATCTTTTCATCGGTGCCGAAGGCACGCTCGGAATCATCACAACCGCCGTGCTGAAACTGTTTCCGCGCCCGCGCAGCGTGGAAACGGCGCTCGCGGGCCTGCCCTCGCCTGCCGCGGCGCTCGGCCTGTTCAATCTCGCCAATGAACTCGCCGGCGACAGCATCACCAGTTTTGAATTCATGCCACGCATCGGCTTCGATTTCATGCGCGAGCATCTGCGGGAGCTGCGCGATCCGCTGCCCACGCCTCACGCCTGGTATGTGCTGATCGAATTGTCGTCGCAGGCAAGCGGAGGCCTGCCGGAAGCAATGCAGGAGCTGTTAGGAAAAGCCATCGAACGCGGTTTCGTTGAAAACGTGGTCGTCGCCACAAGCCTGGAGCAGGCCCGATCGTTCTGGCGCCTGCGGGAAGGCATCGTCGAAGTGCAGAAATTTCCCGGCGGCTCGATCAAGCACGACATCTCGGTGCCGGTCGCATCGGTGCCGGATTTCGTCGCCGAGGCCTCCGCCGCCGTCATCAAGCTTGTCCCCGGCGCGCGGCCTGTCCCGTTTGGCCATCTCGGCGACGGTAATGTGCATTTCAACGTCACGCAGCCGGAAGGCGCCGACAAGGCAGCCTATCTCGGTCGCTGGGAGGAAATGAACGCGGTAGTGCATGCCATCGCCGCAAAATTCGGCGGCTCGATTTCAGCCGAACATGGCATCGGCCGTTTGAAACGCGACCTGTTGCCGGGTGTGAAAGACCCGGTTGCCCTGGAGATGATGCGCGCGCTCAAGCAGACGCTTGATCCGAAGGGCATCCTCAACCCCGGCAAGGTGCTGTGAATTAAAACAGCGACGCCTGGCCGTTGTCTATCTTGGCCTTGGCGGATTTCCGTGGCTTTGGCGCAACCGCTTCAGCTTCGGTGAGTTCAGCCACCGGCTCGATGAGTTCCGCGCTGTCGTTCGCGACGCGACCCACCGCATCGCTTACCGGGTAAATATCAAGCAAACCGTCGCGCGCGGGCCTGACCAGCTTCATCGCTTGCTCCGCATCCACGTTGCGGTGGTCGAGCCAGAAATCGAAAGCCTCCGGCGGCACGATCACCGGCATACGGTGATGCAATGGCGTGAGTTGCGCATTCGCCGTTGTGGTGACAATTGCCGCGGTTTCCATTTCTTCGCCGTTCGGTCCCATCCAGCTTTCCCACAAACCGGCAAAGGCCATCGGGCCACCGTCGCGCGGACGAATAAGATGCGGTTGCCTGCGCTTGCCGGCCTGCTTCCATTCGTAAAAGCCGTCGGCCGGAATCAGACATCGCCGGTAACGCATCGCTGACTTGAAAGCCGGCTTCTCCAGAACGGATTCGCCGCGCGCATTGAAAACAAGGGGAAATGTGCGCGGATCTTTCACCCAGCCAGGGATCAGTCCCCACCGCAGCAGCGCAAATTGCCGCTCGCCTTCGAAGAACCGCACCGCCGCAATCGGCTGCGTCGGCGCGATATTGAAGCGCGCAGGAAAATTCGGCTGCTCCTTGTAGCGAAACAGCATCTTGATGATTGCCGGCGGGGAGATGAGAAGAAAACGGCCACACATGGAAGAATATATGCGGCTTCAAATGCGCGCTTAACAATGCATTAATTCCACATGTCCAGAGTATTTCGTTACCACACTGGCTCTCAGAACCCATGTCCGCCAACGACGCCCGTCTGATCGAGGCCAACGTCAATCCGCGCACAGGATTGGCCACGGACTATCTCAACCATTTCAACGAAGCGATCATGCTGCTCGAACTGTTTGCCGAGCTGCCGGAGTGCCGGGAAGATTTCTTTGCCTGGAGTCCGAAGAAATACACCGAGCATTTCGCCGCATCGCAATCGAAACACCGCGATGTCGCCATCGCCGCCTATAACGAAGCCGATCCGGCGTTGCGCAACCTGCTCGATACGGTCGCAACCTCCATGAACGAGATCCTGATGGCGACACGCAACGTGATGCGTCAGGACAATCTGTCCGACCGCGCCGCAATGACGGTGGCCAATGTCGCGGTGCGCTGGATCAAGCCGCTGGTTGCCCGTGCCGGCGCCGTCATCAATGGAACCGAAACTGCGCAAAGCGAATCGGGACAAGACGCCGCGCCGCAAATAGCGGTCGATGCGGTGATGGCGCGCTGACCGGTGAGCGACCCCAGACACTATCCCGACCGCCCTGTCCTCGCCGTCAGCGCCGTTATTATTCGCAACGATGAATTCCTGCTGGTGCGGCGCGCGCGTCCGCCGATGCAAGGATTGTTCACGCTGCCCGGTGGCGTGGTCGAGGCGGGTGAAAGCCTGACCGATGCGATCAAACGCGAGGTGCGCGAAGAGACCGGCCTTTGCATCGAGCCAGTAGCACTGGCGGGCACCCGCGAAGTGATCAGCCGGGACGACGGCAACCGGATCCAGCGCCATTTCGTCATCCTGGCCTTTGCCGCCCGCTGGACCGGGGGGGAGCCCCGGTTAAACGAAGAGCTTTCCGAGGCGCGCTGGATCGAGCCCGCCGGCCTGGGTGGCCTCTCCACGACCGAAGGATTGGCCGAAATCGTCGCGGCCGCCTTTGAGAAGCACGCGTCCTGACGGCGCCATAATTAAGCGCCACCTCAACCACGATATAAAAACCGGCTTGCCGCCCCTCGCGCATCGGGGCATAGCTCGGTCGGACATGCTGAAAGCACTTTTAATACTAATGGCTGTGGTGCTGGCGATACCGGCTGCGCCCGCGCGCGCGCAAACCGGCGCAGCGCCGTTTGACGGCGACCTGCAGCGGTTGTCGGAAATCCTCGGCGCACTGCATTATTTGCGCGGCTTGTGCGGCGCCAAGGAAGGCCAGCGCTGGCGCAACGAAATGCAGGCGCTGATGGAGGCTGAAACATCGGCCGGAGACCGCCGGGCGCGGATTGTCGCGAGCTTCAACCGCGGCTACCGCAGTTTTCAACAGACCTATCGGACCTGCACGCCCGCGGCCGATGTCGCGATCCGCCGCTATCTGGAAGAAGGCTCTAAAATCTCTCGGGAAATTACGGCCCGCTACGCGAATTAACGCCTCAGGCGAATTAACCTTTCCTAAAACTGTGCCCTTCTCCCCCGGAGGGCGCGTGCTAACGTCTCGCTCAGGACAAACGATAGTTGGGGCTACCGATAGCCTCGGGGACGGCCATGAGCTCTTCAACGCGCGAACATACTGCTCAGAATCCGATCCAGGATCTCGAGCAGAAAAAGGTCGCGCTCGGCTATTTGCAGGAAGCATGGGCGGAAGCCCGCCTCGATGGCGTCGATGGAGACTGCCTGGCGCAGAGCTGCCTGTTCGCCGCCCTCGCAGAACTTGTGACGACCTACGGCGAAGAAGCCACCGCGGAATATGCGGCAGGTCTCGCCAGTCGCATCCGGAACGGCGAATTCTCCCTCGATCTGGCGCGCCAGTAACACGCCCTTTTCATTTCGCTGATCGTTGAAGCCCGTCAGCTCTTGCGGGCTGGCGCTTCTATTTGATGGAAGCGGTAAAGCACCGCATCGACATCAGCCGGATAGAACGGCTTTTTGAGAAACTCGGTCGCCCCGGCAAGACGCGCGCGATCGGTGACACTGTGGTCGTCGGTGGACGTCATGATCACGACTGTTACGTGAGGCGCCAGACGTCTTATCTCTGTAAGGATCGCGAGCCCATCCACTCCCGGCATGTCGCAGTCTAGCAAGACAATATCGAAATTTCCGGTTTCGACCTCCTCAACTGCCTTGCCGGCGTCATCGGTGTCCCCCACCTCTACCGGAAATTTGCTTGCCGAGAGGATCTTCCGAACAATACCGCGCATGGTCGATGAGTCATCGACCACCAGCGCCCGTGTTGGCAGTCCAGCGCGAATACAGCCATCGATGGTTTTTTGAGCGTCATCAGCACTACCGGGCTTGCGCACGCACCCGTCGGCATCGCCTTCCTCGCCATGCTTGCCGAGAGCGATGACAAGAGGCTGCTCCCTGGTTGCCTGGGCCGCCTTACAGATGCGCGTCTTGTCGTCCGGTGATAGGCCGCCATCCAGCAACACGAGATCGATGCCGCCCCGCGCGAGCAAAGCCTCCGCTACCGCCGCACTGTCTGCTTCGGCGATCTCGGCCGACACCGAGGCCTGACCGGCGCCTTGGCGCAATAACCCGCGCAGCGATGCAGACGGCACGGCGAGCAGGACGCGGTAGGAAATAAGATCGGAATTCATGGAGGCTTAAGAAACCAAAGGCTGCGGCCTGTGCAGCCAATGTTGAAACACCAGCCAACAGCAAATATTCGTGGCCAGCCAGAGGAAAAGAACAGGAGTATCTAGATATAAAAGATAAGGCGCGGTGGTGCTCAAATTGCAGCCACGTCACCAAGCCGTTGCAATTTAATGCGCCAGAGGCGCCAGTGTTTCGGAGAAGACAATGGCTTCGCCTTGTGAGGCGCCCGTCAATTCGCCTTCCCACATCACCTTACGGCCACGGATAAACGTTCCAATCGGCCAGCCGGTCACAGTGACGCCGTTATAAGGCGTCCAACCTGCTCTGGATTTGATCCAGCTATCAATAATGGTTTCACGCCGCCGCAGATCGACCACGGTGAAATCGGCATCGTATCCAGCCGCGATACGTCCCTTTGTAGCGATTCCGAACAAACGCGCCGGTCCTGCACTGGTGAGATCGACGAAACGCTGGAGCGAGAGCCGTCCCGCGTTGACGTGGTCCAGCATGAGCGGAACCAGAGTTTGTACGCCTGTCATACCGGATGGACTGGCGGGATAGACCTTGGCCTTTTCTTCGCGGGTATGCGGCGCGTGATCGGAGCCAAGCACATCGACCACGCCCTGCGCCAATCCGCGCCAGATGCCGGCACGGTGCGAAGCATCACGCACCGGCGGATTCATCTGCGCGAAAGTGCCGAGACGATCGTAGCAATCGGGTGCTTCCAGCGTGAGATGGTGCGGCGTGGTTTCGACCGAGGCGACGTCCTTGTGTGCGGCGAGGAATTCCATCTCCTGCGCCGTCGAGACATGCAGCACGTGGATGCGCTTGCCGGTCTCGTGAGCCAGCCGCACCAGCCGCTGCGTGCATATCAGCGCAGTATCGACGTCGCGCCAGACCGGATGCGACCGCGGATCGCCCGGGATGCGCAAACCTTGCCGTTCGCGCAGGCGGTATTCGTCTTCGGAATGGAAGGCGGCGCGGCGATGGATGAGCTTGAGAATATCCCGCACACCGCCGTCGTCTTCCACCAGCAGGTTGCCGGTGGATGAGCCCATGAACACTTTCACGCCGCAGCAGCCGGGAAGTTTTTCGAGCTCGGGCAAATCCTTGTGGTTCTCGTGCGTGCCGCCGACATAGAATGCGAAATCGCAGTGCATCCGGTGATGCCCGCGCCTCACCTTGTCGGCCAGGGTCTCGGCGCTGGTCGTGTTCGGGTCGGTGTTGGGCATCTCGAACACGCCGGTGACGCCACCCATCACCGCGCCGAGCGAGCCGGATTCCAGGTCTTCCTTGTGCATCGGGCCGGGTTCGCGGAAATGCACCTGGGTATCGATCACGCCCGGAAGGACATGCAACCCGCGGCAATCGACCGTTTCAGCGGCAGTGCCGGGCACATCCCCGATCGCCACGATCTTCCCGCCACGGATGGCGAGATCGCGGACACCTTCGCCATCGTGATTGACGACGGTTCCGCCCTTGAGGATCAGATCATACGTTTCTGCCATGCGGCATTAGGCGTAATACACGGTGCGCCGGTCGCACAAGGGGTCAAAGGCCGCTATTCGCTTCATAATGCGGGGGAAATTCGTCGCGCCATCCCCGCGTCCGGCGGGCTTGCGATGCCGACCCGCCGGGTCCAATTGTAGAAAGTCGCGTGAGTCTCGGCGCGGCCAATCCTGACGAACCGGCGGTTCATGAAAGCGGCACTCCTCCCCGATCGCGGCGTGGTCAAGGTAGCGGGCGACGATGCGCGCCGTTTCCTGCACGGCCTCGTCACGGCCGACGTGAGCACCCTCGCGCCGGGCGAGGCGCGCTTCGCCGCGCTGCTGACGCCGCAGGGCAAGATCATCGCGGACTTCATCATTGCCGAAGCTGAAGCGGCCGATGGCGGCGGCTTCTTCCTCGATTGTCCGCGGGCCCTCGCCCAGACGCTGGTGCAGAAGCTCACCCTCTATCGCCTGCGTGCCAGGATCACGATCGAGGATTTGTCCGACACGCTGGCCGTGATGGCGGTATGGGACGGAACGGGCGCAACCGAATGCGGCCTGCTGTTTACCGATCCGCGGTTGCTTGCGCTCGGCCTGCGCTGCATCCTGCCGCCCGATCTCGCTAGCGATGCTGCTGCGGAACTTGGAGCGGTGCTGACCGACGCTGCCGCATATGAATCGCATCGCATCGCATTGGGTGTGCCGCGCGGTGGACAGGATTTCATCTACGGCGACGCCTTTCCGCACGATACCGACATGGACCAGCTCGGCGGCGTGGATTTCAAGAAGGGCTGCTACATCGGGCAGGAAGTGGTGTCGCGCATCGAACACCGCGGCACCGCGCGCACGCGTATCGTTCCCGTGGCTTATGAGGGATTCGCACCGGAAGCAGGAATGGCGGTGACCGCAGGTGAAAAGACCGTCGGCATGCTTGGTTCCACTGCCGAGGGACGCGGCGTTGCCATGCTGAGGCTGGACCGCGCGGAGGATGCTCTGGCATCCGGCACGCCATTGATGGCCGGCGGTGTAGCGCTACGTATCATAAAGCCAGAGTGGGCAAGGTTTGCATTTCCCGGAGAGACCAAGGCCGCCGAATGACCGCGCTTCGTACATCAAAAGAGCCGATCCGCTGCCCCTGGCCGGGCGAAGATCCGCTCTACGTCGCCTACCACGACGAGGAATGGGGCGTGCCGGAATACGACGATCGCGCGCTCTACGAAAAGCTCGTGCTCGACGGTTTCCAGGCAGGACTGTCGTGGATCACGATCCTGCGCAAGCGCGACAATTTCCGCCGCGCCTTCGATGACTTCGTCCCGGAAAAGATTGCGCGTTATAAACCGGCGAAAATCGAGAAGCTGATGCTCGATGCCGGCATCGTGCGCAACCGCGCCAAGATCGAAGGCGCCGTGCTTTCAGCGCGGGGATGGCTCGAGGCGATGGAGAAAGGCCCGGGCTTCTCCGCGCTGCTGTGGGACATGGCCGGTGGCAAGCCGAAGGACGGCGGCTTGCGGACATTCAAGCAGGTTCCGACGGAAACCGATGTCTCCCGCATGATGTCAAAGGAACTCAAACTGCGCGGATTCAAATTCTGCGGACCCACTATCGTTTATGCCTTCATGCAGGCGGTCGGAATGGTCAACGATCATCTCGTAACATGCCATCGCCACGAAGCCTGCGCGAAGCTTGCGAAATAGACGCCGTGCCGCAAAAGAAAAAATCTCCTCCGCCTGCGCCCAAGCTTTCGCGTCAAATCGCGCCGCGCGCGTGGCAACGCATGTTGTCGGGACGCAGGCTCGATCTGCTCGATCCCTCCCCACTCGATGTCGAGATCGACGATATCGCGCATGGGCTGGCGCGCGTTGCGCGCTGGAATGGCCAGACCAAAGGCACAAATATCTTTTCGGTCGCGCAGCATACCCTGCTGGTGGAAGCCGTCGCCCGGGCAAAGACACCGAGGCTTGATCGCACACAGCGACTTGCACTTGTGCTGCATGACGCGCCGGAATACGTGATCGGCGACATGATCTCTCCGTTCAAGGTGGTGATCGGAGACTCGTACAAAGCGGTTGAGAAGCGGCTCCTCGCGGCGATCCATCTTCGCTTCGGCCTGCCGCCGGAAATGCCGGACGATGTTATCCGCATGGTCAAGGCAGCCGACCTCGGCGCCGCCTATTTCGAGGCCACGCGGTTGGCCGGGTTCGATGCGGCTGAGGCGCGGCGCTTCTTCGGAAAACCGCCAGTGTTTTCGCCCGCGTTGGAACGGGACTACCTCAATCCGTGGCCGGCAGAAGTCGCGCAGGAACGTTACCGCGAAAGGCTGACGGCGCTCGCGCGGGAATAACCCCGCGCCACACATAAGCCAAACCCCGGGCCCTAAAATCGGCAATGATCCACGTCTGTTCCCTGGCACGCCTGCACCAGACCGTCGAAGAGACCGGCGCCCGCCATATCGTTACGCTGATGAAGCACATCTCGAAGGTCGAGCGGCCGGCCAGCGTCGAAGCCAGAAACCACCTGCATCTGGAAATGGACGACATCGCCTGTGCGGTCGATGGTTACCGTCACCCCTGCGAGGACCATGTCGCGGACCTGATGCGTTTCGTCACCCGTTGGGATCGCGCGGCACCGATGGTCATCCATTGCTATGCCGGCATCAGCCGTTCCACCGCCGGCGCCTACGCGGCAGCTTGTGCGCTTAATCCAAACCGCGACGAAATGGAGATCGCGCACGACATGCGCCGCGCGTCACGCACGGCCATGCCCAATCCGCTGATCGTATCGCTTGCCGACAATATTCTTGGACGCCAGGGCCGGATGATCGCCGCGATCGAATCCATCGGCCCCGGCGACATGGCGTCCGAAGCCGATCCGTTTTCACTCGATCTGAAGTAGCGTGACGATGGCCGAAACAAAACTGATGCCGATCGAGATCGGACTCACGGCGGCCATCGTCGCGGTCGAGAACGACAATCCCACGATCCTGATCGCATCCGGCGCCGAAAAAGGCGATGTGCGGGCGGGATTGCCATCGGGCCCGTTCGATCCGCTTTATCACCGCACGTTTGAAATCGGATTGCGCACCTGGGTTGAAGCGCAGACCGGCTTGCGTGTGGGTTATGTCGAACAGCTTTACACATTCGGCGACCGCGGCCGCCATGTGGGACAGGCCACCGAACCACACGTGGTCTCGGTCGGTTATCTCGCGCTGAGCCGCATGCCGGATAA
The DNA here is from genome assembly GCA_947481685.1 of Bradyrhizobiaceae bacterium. Lineage (GTDB taxonomy): Bacteria > Pseudomonadota > Alphaproteobacteria > Rhizobiales > Xanthobacteraceae > CANKHA01. Next base: position 98,902 of record CANKHA010000004.1, on the reverse strand, counting down.
TGTCGCAAGCCTCCGCACGTCCGCTGCGGGCTTCGAACCTTGGTACCGTTTCTTTCCATGGGAAGACTGGCGCCAGGGGCGGCCCGAAATTCTCGATACGACCATTCTGCCATTGCTGAAGCAGTGGGCTGACAGCAAACAGGAGCCGGAAGCCGGCCGCATGGTGGGTCGTCAGGAACGGATGCGGCTTTGCTTCGGCATCGGCGGCAGTCCCTGGGACGAGGAGAAGGTGCTCGACCGCTACGAATTGATCTACGAAGCGGGGCTGGTCGAAGAAGCTAAACGCGACGGCCGCGAAGCTGCGCTCGCGCGCAATCCTTTCCCGGCGCTGGGCGAAAGCATGCGCTTCGACCACCGCCGCATTCTGGCAACCGCCATCGCGCGGTTGCGCGCCAAGCTGAAATATCGCCCGGTGATCTTCGAGTTGATGGCGTCGGAGTTCACGCTGACCGAACTCCAGGTGACGGTGGAGGCCATCTCAGGCCGTCATCTGCACAAGCAAAATTTCCGAAGGCTGGTGGAAACCGGCGCGCTGGTGGAGCCTACGGGAGAAATGTCGACATCGACGGGCGGACGGCCTGCCGCCCGCTTCCGATTCCGGCGGGAAGTCATGCAGGAACGCCCGTCTCCGGGCTTGCGACTCGGCGGACGCGGCTAACACCGCAAAACTTGGATCAGTTGTTGTTGTTGCTCGCCGCTGCCGTTGTCGTGCGTGAACGCGTCACGCTGGAAGCGAGATCCACACGGCCGGATTTACGATTGAAGTCGCAATAGGCGAAGCCGAGGCCGGAGATCGAACCGCGGAAGCTCGCCTGATCGGTCTTTTGCAGATTGAAGCAGGGCTGGAACGGGAGGCCCTTCATGGAAGCGCACACCGCTTCGGTTTTCACCTGCAAGGTGCCGGCGGGAAGCCGGACCTGACGAACCGGGCCGCTGCCGCCAATCTGGATGGAGCCTGCGACCGAGCCGTCTGCATTGATGCGGCCCGCACCGCGGGTGCCTTCGAAGCAGTTGAACGCGAAAATCTTGCCGGCGATGAACCGCTTGGCTTCTTCGGGCCTGAGCTCTTCGGAAAAAGCCGGAACGCTTGCGACAAGCCCCAGCACCACAACCGCCAAACGCATGTACATCAGCCCAACCCCTACTCGATACAGCACAGACCCTACCGGGTTTTTCTTAATACAAACCTTACCATGACCCGAAAAGCAAAAAAAGCATCGAATTTCCTTGTGATTCAGATGCTTAGCTAACCTTCACCACCAGCCGGCCACGCACTTGGCCATCCAGAATATGGGGCGCAACGGTGAGGACATCGGCGAGGCCGATCTCGTGGGTCATCGCGGCAAGCTTGGCGCGGTCCAGATCGCTCTCCAGCCGCTTCCAAGCCTCGCGGCGTCTTTCCAGCGGACACATCACCGAGTCAATGCCGAGAAGCGCCACGCCGCGCAGAATGAAGGGCGCGACCGTTGTCGGCAGGTCCATGCCACCCGCCAGGCCGCAAGCGGCGATGGCGCCGCGCTGGCGCGTCATCGACAGCACATTCGCAAGCGTGGTCGAACCGACGCTATCGATACCGGCGGCCCAGCGTTCTTTCGCCAGCGGTTTGCCCGGAGCGGAAAGCTCCTTGCGTTCGATGATCTCGCTCGCGCCAAGACTTTTGAGATAATCGGCCTCTTGCGAGCGACCGGTTGAGGCGATGACATGCCATCCGAGCCTGGCAAGGATCGCAACCGCAACCGAGCCGACGCCGCCCGCAGCGCCGGTGACGATCGCAGGTCCATGGGCGGGCGTGAGCCCGTGACGCTCGAGCGCCATCACCGCCAACATCGCAGTGTAACCCGCAGTGCCGATCGCCATCGCCTCGCGCGCACTGATGGAAGGCGGAAGCGGTACCAGCCAATCGCCCTTCACGCGCGCCTTTTCCGCATAAGCGCCGAGATGAGTTTCACCGATGCCCCAGCCGTTGCAGATCACCTTGTCGCCCGGCTTCCAGTCGGGGTGCGACGATGCTTCGACCGTGCCGGAAAAATCGACGCCCGGGATCATGGGAAAGCGGCGCACCACCGGCGACTTGCCGGTGATGGCGAGGCCGTCCTTGTAATTCACCGTCGACCATTCGATCCGAACGGTGACGTCGCCCTCCATCAGGTCCTTCTCATCGAAATCGGTCAGGCCGGCTTTCTGGCCGTCGCCGGTCTTCTCGATGACGATGGCTTTAAAGATCTGCATTACGCGGCAGCCGCCGCCATACGCGCCACCGGCTTTTCGATGATCGGCAGATTCACCAGCGCCGAGATCATGCCGAGCAGGATCGCGCCCCACCACACAACGTCATACGAGCCCGTGCGCTCGTACAGCACGCCGCCGAGCCAAACGCCGAGGAAACCGCCGACCTGGTGGGAGAAGAAGGCAAGCCCGGCGAGCATGGTCAGCCAGCGGGTGCCGAACATGATGGCGATGATGCCGTTGGTCGGAGGCACCGTGGAGAGCCACAGCAGGCCCATAGTCGCACCGAAGATGATGGTCGACGGCAGACTGGCCGGAAGTGTGATGAATGCAACGATGGCGATCGAGCGCGCGAAGTAAATGGTGGAGAGGATATAGCGCTTCGGCATCTTGTCGCTCAGCCAGCCGGCGAGGAGCGAGCCGATGATGTTGAAGAGTCCGATGGCCGCGAGCGTCCAGGCGCCGTCTGCAACCGTCAGCCCGCGGTCGACCAGATAGGCCGGCAAATGCACTGTGATGAAGAACAGCTGGAAGCCGCAGGTAAAGAACCCGATCACCAGCAGCACGTAGCTGCGGTGGGCCAGCGCCTCGGCCAGCGACTGTCTCACCGATTGCTGCCGTTCAGCGCCAAGCTTGGCCGGCTCCATCGTTGGCGTCGACAAGGCGAAGGCGAGCGGGATGATCAAGGTCACCAGCCCTGCAAAAAACACCAGCGCAATTTGCCAGCCGAAACCGTTGAGCAAACCAATCGCCAGCGGCGAGAACAGGAATTGTCCGAACGAACCGGCCGCAGTGCCGACGCCGAACGAAAACGAGCGCCATTCCGGCGGCATCAATTTCGCAAAGGCACCGAGCACCACCTGAAACGACGAGCCGGACAGACCGAAACCCACCAGCACGCCGGCACTAAGGTAAAACATGCCCGAGGAGGTGCCGCCGTAGGCCATCAACAACAGTCCCGCCACGTAAAGCACCGCGCCAACGATCAGCACGCGTGCCGCGCCATAGCGGTCGGCGATCGCGCCTGCGATTGGCGTTCCAGCGCCCCAGAGCAGCATCTGCAGCGCGAGGGCCAGCGCGAAAACTTCGCGGCCCCAGCCCTGCCCCTGCGTCATCGGCGTCAGGAAAAGCCCGAGCGTCGAACGCGGACCGAAGCCGAGCGCCGCAATCATGGCACCGCAGATCAGGACGACCGCTGGCGTGCGCCAGGTCATGAACTTCGACGATGGAGCAAGCATAGGAACCTCGGTGCGTCAGAATCGCGCGGGCGGGGACCATAGAACTTCCAGCCGCCATGCCCAACCATACGCGGGCTCAGAAGAGGTCACCTCGCCACATGCCTGATCGGTATGCAGGGTATGGCGATGGCCGCCGGGAAGTGCTATATAGAATTTGCTCGAAGTGAGGAAAAGCCGGTTGCTGTCAGCCGGGTATTTTTGGTCCCGAGATATGCTCAAAGAGAGCATATACATGGGGGTGAACATGCCGATCATTGAAACGCTTGGCCCACAGGCCAGATACGCAATGCCCGCGCCTCAGGCGCGGCGCGCACCGTCGCGCTTTCCGATCCTGCCCATGCCGGTGCTCGAATGGAACCCGGACGTGGAGCGCGAGACCGCGCATCTCTACGAGCGCATCAAAAATGTCGTGCCTTCGGTCGAGTGGCCGTTCTTCGCGCCTTATGTGAGCGCGATCAACCGCCTCAAGAAGGAGCGCAACGCCGTCATCCTGGCGCACAACTACCAGACGCCGGAAATCTTCCATTGCGTCGCCGACGTTGTTGGCGACTCGCTTCAGCTCGCCCGCGAGGCGGCCAAGGTGAAAGCCGACGTGATCGTGCAATGCGGCGTGCACTTCATGGCCGAAACGGCGAAGATCCTGAATCCCGACAAAGTCGTGCTGATCCCGGACATGAAAGCCGGCTGCTCGCTGGCGGAATCCATCACTGGCGAAGACGTCCGGCTGCTGCGCGAGCGCTTTCCCGGCGTGCCGGTTGTTACCTATGTCAACACCTCGGCGGAAGTGAAAGCCGAGAGCGACATCTGCTGCACTTCGGGCAACGCCGTGCAGGTGGTGGAGAGCCTGGGCGTGGACAAGGTCATCTTCCTGCCGGACCAGTATCTCGCCTCCTACGTGGCGTCGCAGAGCAAAGTGAAGATCATTGCCTGGAAGGGCTCCTGCGAAGTGCACGAGCGCTTCACCGGCGACGAACTGCGCCGCCTGCGCGAGAGCGATCCGTCCGTGCAGATCATCGCGCATCCGGAATGCCCGCCCGACGTGATTGCCGCGTCGGACTACACCGGCTCGACTTCCGGCATGATTAGCTATGTGCGAGAGCACCAGCCGAAACGCGTGGTGCTGGTCACCGAGTGCTCGATGGCGGACAACGTCTCGGCGGAATTGCCGAACGTGGAATTCGTGCGTCCGTGCAATCTCTGCCCGCACATGAAACGGATCACGTTGCCGAAGATCCTCGACAGCCTGGTCTACATGCAGGAAGAGGTCTGGGTGGATCCCGCCATCGCCGCAAAGGCACGCCGTGCCGTTGAGCGCATGGTGAACTTGAAGAGCTGATGCTCGTTCTCCGCTACCGGTGGAGAGGGCGAAGGGGTGCGTAGATGTCCGAGCAACCCAACATCCTGATCATCGGCGGCGGGCTCGCAGGCCTGTTCACCGCCCTGAAGCTCGCGCCGCGCCCCGTCATCGTGCTTGCCTCGGCACCGCTCGGAGAAGGCGCGTCGAGCGCCTGGGCGCAGGGTGGCATCGCTGCGGCAGTTGCGGAAGGCGACACGGCGGAAGCCCATGCGCGCGACACCGTTGCCGCCGGCGCCGGCATCGTCGATGAAGACGCGGCGCTGCATATGGCGGAGGAAGCCGGCGAGCGCGTGCGCGACCTGCTCTCCTACGGCGTGCCGTTCGACAAGGATCTCGAGGGCCGGCTGCAGGTGTCCCGTGAAGCCGCGCATTCAGCGCGGCGCATCGTCCGCGCGCAGGGCGACATGGCGGGCCACGCCATCATGGCCGCGCTTAACGAGGCCGTGCGCAAGACGCCATCGATTCAAGTGCGGGAAGGTTTAGTGGCGGAAGAGTTGATCGTCGCCCAGGGGGCGGTGATGGGCGCGAAGGCGCGTGACGCTGCAGGACGGCTTGTCACCCTGCCCGCCAGCGCCGTCGTACTCGCGACCGGCGGCATCGGCCATCTCTACGCGGTGACGACCAATCCTCCGGAAGCGCGCGGCATCGGGCTCGCCATGGCGGCGCGCGTGGGCGCGCTGCTGGCCGATACCGAATTCGTGCAATTCCATCCGACCGCCATCGACATCGGCCAAGACCCGGCGCCGCTTGCTACCGAAGCCTTGCGCGGCGATGGCGCATTGCTCGTCAATAGCAAGGGCGAGCGTTTCATGAGCAAGCTGCATCCCGACGGCGATCTCGCGCCGCGCGATGTTGTCGCCCGTGGCGTCTTTGCCGAGATCGCGGCAGGCCGCGGCGCTTTCCTCGATGCGCGTGAAGCTATCGGCGCGTCCTTCATGACGCGCTTTCCCACCGTCTACGCGAGCTGCATGGCGGCCGGCATCGATCCGGCGCGCGATCTTATTCCGATCGCGCCGGCGCAGCACTATCACATGGGCGGCGTGGCGGTGGATGAGCGCGGCCGCACCTCGATCCCGAACCTGTGGGCCGCCGGCGAAGTCGCCTGCACCGGTGTGCATGGCGCCAACCGGCTGGCTTCGAACTCATTGCTGGAAGCTGTGGTATTCGGCGCACGCGTTGCCGAGGATATTCGAGCCTTGCGTCTGAAGGCTCCCATCACGCCAGGAAAAAAGGATTTCGCGGCAGCCGCGACGCAGCCCGTGCAGGACGAAGAGTTGCGCCAAATCATGGCGCGGCATGTTGGCGTCATTCGTGACGCCGAGGGACTCGCGCGTGCGCTGACGGACATTGCCCGCATCGAGCGGACGGCAACCTCGCGTGCCCTCCGCAACATGGCGACCACCGCCTTGCTGATTACGGCTGCCGCCTGGAACCGCCACGAGAGCCGCGGCGGGCATTACCGCTCCGACTATCCGGAAACCGACCCGGCGCAAGCAAAGCGCACATTCCTCACGCTCGACGACGCGCGGGCGATTGATGCCCGTACTGCCACTGCGCCGATGGCAGCCGCCTTGCCCGTGCTCTAAGGATGATTATGACAAGCTCCCTGCTCTGCCCCGCCGCATTTCTCTCACCCCTTGAGATCGAAGAAGCCGTCACGCGCGCGCTGGCGGAGGATCTTGGCCGCGCCGGCGATGTCACCTCGATTGCGACCGTTCCGGAAGGCACCCAGGGACGCGCCGTGGTTGCCGCGCGCAAGGCCGGACGCGTTGCCGGGCTGCCGTTGGTGGAAGCCGCCTTTCGCAAGCTCGCGCCCGACATGGACATCAAGGCGCATGCTCGCGACGGCGACGCCGTGGTTGCGAATACATCGTTGATCACCGTCACCGGCCCTGCCCGTGCGATGCTTGGCTCCGAACGCGTCGCACTGAATTTCATCGGGCATCTGTCGGGCGTTGCGACGGCCACATCGGAATATGTCCGCCGTGTCGCGCATACGAAAACGCGCGTGACCTGCACGCGTAAAACCATTCCGGGCATGCGGGCGCTGCAGAAATACGCGGTTCGCTGCGGCGGCGGCTTCAATCACCGCTTTGGCCTCGATGACGCGGTGCTGATCAAGGACAACCATGTCGCCGTCGCGGGCGGCATCCGTCCCGTGCTGGAACGCGCCCGCGGCATGATCGGTCACCTGGTGAAAATCGAGATCGAGGTGGATTCACTCGAGCAGTTGCGCGAGGTGCTGGATACCGGCCTAGCCGACGTGGTGCTGCTCGACAATTTCGACGTGCCGCGCCTGCGCGAAGCCGTGGCGATGGTGAAGGGCAAGCTGGTGACCGAAGCTTCCGGCGGCATCACGCTGGAGACGGTCGGCGCTATCGCCGAGACCGGAGTCGATTACGTTTCATCCGGCGCGTTGACGCATTCCGTGATCAATCTCGATATCGGCCTCGATATCGAGATGTGAGCGTTACAGCTTGGCGATGGCTTCGCTGGTCGCCGCGGCCGTGCCCCACGCCGGCACGTCATCGCCATCGCCCCAGCGCTTCGGCCGGTAGAAGGTGTGAACGCCGAACTTGTAGAGCCGCTTCATCTCCCGCACCCAGGACGGCCTGACCCAGTAGGCATGATAGTGCGTGGCGCGGTTGACTTCAGGCAGCCAGTATTTGCCATCGAGCACATCGCGCGCGATGCGCGTGGCGCGCACCCAGGCCTGCGGCTCGGTGATGACGTCGGGAATGCCGTCACAAGCGAAGGTGAACTGGCAGGCCAGGCGCCGATGCGAGTTCTGGTAGACCGTCCCGCAAACGCTGCGCGGATAGAAGCCCGAGAACACGCGGTTCATCACCACCTGAGCGACCGCGATCTGTCCCCGCACCGGCTCGCCGCGAGCTTCAAAATAGACGGCATCGGCGAGGCACTTCTCAGCCTTGGTGCGGTTCTTACCTTCAAGGTTCAGACGTTCGGCGGGTGTCTGCGGACGCTTGCCTTCGCCGGTGACTTCACCCTTGGGCGCGATGCTTTCGCCGCCCCTGGTATCGTCGGGCTGCTTGGGATCGAGCGCGGACAGCTTGATATCCGGATCAGCAGGCGCTGCAGGCGTCACGATCTCAGGTTCTTCTCCCGGCGCCCATTTCTGGATCGCGCCCGGCGCATCGCCCATCGGCTGGTTGCCGAAATACAGCCGCGCCATCTCCATCACCGGTGCAACCGGCTCCGGCGGAACGAAATCATCGGCATCCGCAATGGTGAACTCATCAATCGGATCGGGAATATCGCGATCGGATAGCTCGGCAGTTTCGGTCTCAGGTTTGGTCACAGTTTCCGACGTAACCGGCTTATCCGACGGCGGCGTTTCCGCGCCATCATTTTTCTTGACGTCCGGCACGGCAGGCTCGGTGCTTTGCTGCGCAGGCGCGGCGGCAGATTTCTCTTCAGAAGCCTTCTCTTTGGAAGACTTCTCTTTGGAAGACTTGGAAGCTTCCGGCTGAGGCTTCAGAACCGGCTGACGGTCACCCTTGGCGCTGCGATCGACTGTCGGGAACTGCAGTTGCGGATCGTCAACGTCGTCCCAGGTCCCCAACGTGATCGCGCGAGGATCGATGCTTGCCAGCTTGTAGCGTAGCGGCTGCGGCGCAGCTGTGCCGACAGGAAGCGAAAAACTGAAAGTCGCGGCATGAATGGTGCCGAAAGCGGAAGCGCGGATGTGCTGGCGCCAGGTTGTGGTAACGGCGGGCTGCCGCGCGATCAGCGCGGCAACGTCCTGGTAACCGATCTGGGTCGGCACCAAAGCAAAAATGAAAACGGAAAAGCCGAAGGGCGCAGCTAATCCACCCTTCGGCTTCCCATTCCGCAATTTCATTTTACGCTCACGCAACGCTACGCCACTCATGCGACAACACAGTGTCGCCGAGCGCGATGGCTCGAATGCGACAGATTCATTTATTGCGCTATTAACGTTGCGATCTTGTTAATTGCGGATTGACGCGGGTTTCCGGACGCCAATGCCTAAGCGTTCGTTAACAGGATCAGCCGACGAGCACGTGCGCGGCTATCCAGTTACCGGCGAGGAAAGCCGCAATGCCAACGAAGCAGCCGACAACCAGCGGCCGTTCTGGAATCACTTCAGGCACCGGGCGCGCAAGCACAGCGCGGACCACAAGCAGTCCGATCATCGCTGCCATGAAGAACAGAACCATCGGATGCGCGAAGATGTCGTTTCCGAATGGGCGTCGCTCTCCGATCAACCCGAAGCCGAGACCACCAAGGATCATCGCGCCGTACCAAAAGACTTGCGCGCGCGGCATCGGCTTACGCTTAGGAGAAGCGGGAGGCATCAAGCCTGCCCGGCGGCGGTCTTGCCAAGCGCCGCCTGGGCCGCGGCAAGCCGCGCGATGGGCACGCGGAACGGCGAACAGGACACATAATCGAGCCCGACCTGATGGCAGAAGGCGACGGACGCTGGATCGCCGCCGTGCTCACCGCAAATGCCGATCTTCAGCTTTGGGCGGGTCTTGCGTCCGCGCTCGACGCCGATCCGCACAAGTTCGCCGACGCCCTGTTGGTCGATGGAGACAAAGGGATCGCCGGGAAGGATTCCACGTGAGGTATAGATTCCAAGGAAGCTCGCCGCATCGTCGCGGCTGATGCCGTAGGTGGTCTGCGTCAGATCGTTGGTGCCGAAGGAGAAGAACTCAGCCGTTTCCGCGATCTCGCCGGCCAGCAGCGCTGCACGCGGCAATTCGATCATGGTGCCGACCTGATAGGTCAATTTCTGCTTGGTTTCGGTAGCAACAGCATCCGCCATGGCATCGATGCGCGCCTTGATCAGATCGAATTCGGCTTTGCCTACGATCAATGGAACCATCACTTCCGGCACCACCGGCTTGCCGGTGCGCCGCGCCGCCTCCACCGCGGCCTCGAAGATCGCGCGCGCCTGCATCTCCGCGATTTCGGGATACGCTATTGCGATGCGGCACCCCCGGAAGCCGAGCATCGGATTGAATTCTTTCATTTCCTCCGCACGCGCGGCGAGTTTCTTCGGATCCGCGCCCATGGCGGCGGCGACTTCGGCAATTTCGGCTTCGCCATGCGGCAGGAATTCATGCAGCGGCGGATCGAGCAGCCGGATGGTGACGGGCAACCCGCCCATGATCTCGAACAGATCGACAAAGTCAGCCCGCTGCATCGGCAGGAGCTTGTTCAAAGCCGCCCGGCGCGCCTTCTCATCGTCGGCGAGGATCATCTCGCGGACCGCCTGGATGCGCTCTTCGTCGAAGAACATGTGCTCGGTGCGGCAGAGGCCAATGCCCTCGGCGCCGAACTTCACCGCCACGCGCGCGTCGGTTGGCGTATCGGCATTGGCGCGCACGCCGAGCTTGCGCACGGCATCGGCCCAGCCGATCAGCGTACCGAATTCACCAGAGAGTTCCGGTTCGACCATCGGAATGCGGCCGGACATGACCTGGCCGTTCGAACCGTCAATGGTTATGAGATCGCCTTCCTTCAGCGTAACGCCGCCCGTGGACATCGTGCGCGCGTTAGAATCGACGCGAATGCTTCCTGCACCGGAGACGCAGGGTTTGCCCATGCCCCGGGCGACCACGGCGGCGTGAGATGTCATGCCACCGCGCGTGGTCAGAATGCCTTCGGCGGCATGCATGCCGTGAATGTCTTCCGGGCTGGTCTCGACGCGGACCAGAATAACCTTGTGCCCATCGGCTTTCAGCCGCGCGGCCTCATCGGATGTGAACACGATTTCGCCGGAGGCGGCACCCGGCGAGGCCGGCAACCCGGATGCGATGACCTTGCGCTCGACTTTCGGATCGATCGTCGGATGCAACAACTGATCGAGCGATGCCGGCTCGACGCGCGACACCGCCTCTTCTTTGGTGATCAATCCCTCATTTGCCAATTCCACGGCGATGCGCAACGCGGCTTTGGCCGTGCGCTTGCCGCCACGGGTCTGCAGCATCCAGAGCTTGCCCTGCTCGATGGTGAATTCGAGGTCCTGCATGTCGCGGTAATGCTTTTCGAGCGACTGATAGATGCGTGTGAGTTCACCGAACGCTTCCGGCATCGCGCTTTCCAGCGAGGGCTTGTTCGAGCCCGACTCCTTGCGCGCAGCCTCGGTGATTTCCTGCGGCGTGCGAATGCCGGCGACAACATCTTCGCCTTGCGCGTTGATAAGGAATTCGCCGTAAAGGCGCCGCTCGCCGGTGGAGGGATTGCGGGTGAAGGCGACGCCGGTGGCGGACGTCTCACCCATGTTGCCGAACACCATGGCCTGCACATTGACCGCAGTGCCCCAATCCTCGGGAATGCCGTGCAGGCGGCGATAGGTCTTCGCCCGCGTATTCATCCAGGAGCCGAACACCGCGCCGATAGCGCCCCACAATTGCTCCTGCGGGTCCTGCGGAAATGGCTTGCCGTGCTCTTCTTCGACCCGTTTCTTGTAGAGCGGAATAATCTTCGCCCAGTCATCCGCCGTCACGTCGGTGTCGAGCGTGTAGCCCTTGCGATCCTTGTGATCGTCGAGAATTTCCTCGAAATGGTGGTGCTCAATATCCAGCACCACATTCGAATACATGGTGATGAAGCGCCGGTAGCTGTCATAGGCGAAGCGGCGGTCGCCGGATTTCTTCGCCAGCGCTTCCACCGTTTCGTCGTTGAGGCCGAGGTTGAGGACGGTATCCATCATCCCTGGCATCGATGCCCGCGCGCCGGAACGCACCGAGACCAGAAGTGGATTTTCACCGTCGCCGAATGTCTTGCCAACAAGCCTGGCAACATGATCGAGCGCGGTATTCAGCTGGGTCTTCAGATCGGGCGGATAGGTGTTAGCGTTAGCATAATAGTAGGTGCACACGCCGGTCGTGATGGTGAAGCCGGGAGGCACGGGCAATCCAAGCCCCGCCATCTCGGCGAGACCGGAGCCTTTGCCGCCGAGAAGCTCGCGCATATCTCCGCGGCCTTCCGCCTTGCCATCCCCGAACTTGTAGACCCACTTCGTCGCCATTACTCAATCCAATACTTCTGACACCGGCTTTAACCGGTGTTGTCGCGATCCACGCACGGCACGGAAAATCAGCGCAGAATGCCGAGACCGAATAGTCCGACGACGATGAGATAGATGGCAACAAAATAGTTCAAAAAGCGCGGCACAATCAGGATCAGGATGCCTACAAGAAGAGCAAGAATTGCCGGAATGTTGCCCATAGCTATCGTCATGAAATTATCTCCTTTGGAATGAGAGAAAACCATCCAGAGCGCAGAGTGTTCCCGCAGGATAACCGCGGGTCAAGATGCTGGCTTGCTAGCCGCCGATTTTCGAGAAATCCGCTACCGCCGCGGTCGCCTCGCGGATTTCGTTCAGCAACTTGAGGCGGTTCTCGCGCAGCTTCGCGTCTTCCACATTGACCGTCACCTTGTCGAAGAAGGCATCGACCATGGGCCGGAGCTTGGCGACCGCTGCCATGGCGGCTGCAAAATCTTCCGCTTTGACCGCAGCCGCGGCTTCGGTCTTCGCCACAGTGCTTACATCCGCCAGCGCGCGTTCTTCGTCCTGCTGATAGCCCCTGGGATCCGGCGCGCCGGTGTAGCTTTTGTTGTCCTTCTTTTCCTCGATGCGCAGGATATTGGTTGCGCGCTTGTAGCCGGCCAGAAGATTCTTGCCGTCTTCGGTTTCAAGGAATTTCGCCAGCGCCTCGACCCGGCGCACGATCATAAAAAGGTCGTCCTGATTTTCGAGTGAAAACACCGCATCGACCAGATCGTGCCGTGCCCCGCCCTCGCGCAAATGCACCTTCAGACGGTCGGCGAAGAAGCCAAGCATATCAGTGGCCAATTCACGGCTCGCGGCGTCGATGTCAGGCACATGGCTATGAGCGTCGCGCTTCGCCGTGTTTGCGATCCTATCGGTCCAGCGGTGCAATACGTCGGCGATAAGACGCGACGTGATGGTATCGACCTCGGTTTCATCCTTGCCGAGCGAAATATGATGACGCCGCGCCAGGATCGGCCGCGTGGCGGATTCCGCCACTTTGGCGATATGCAGGCGCAGCTTGTTCTCGAGGACGATGCGGATGATGCCGAGCGCGGCGCGGCGCAGCGCATAGGGATCCTTGGAGCCGGTGGGTTTCTCGTCGATCGCCCAGAAGCCTGCAAGCGTGTCGAACTTGTCAGCCAGGGCGACAGCCATTGAGACCGGCTCGGACGGCGCGCGATCCGAGGGACCCTGCGGCTTGTAATGATCTTCGGCTGCGCGGGCGACGCTGTCGTCCTCGCCCTGGGCCTGCGCGTAATAGCGTCCCATCACGCCTTGCAGCTCGGGGAACTCGCCAACCATTTCGCTGACCAGATCGGTCTTGGCCAGCATCGCCGCGCGCTCGGCTTTGGCGGCATCGGCACCAACGATCGGCGCCAGCTCACGCGCCAGCCGCTCGATGCGTTCGATGCGCTCGACCTGGCTACCAAGCTTTTCATGAAAAACGATGCCGGACAGCTTCGGCAAGCGATCTTCCAGTTTGGTCTTCAGGTCGGTTTCGTAGAAGAATTTGGCGTCAGACAAACGCGCGCGGATGACGCGCTCGTTGCCGGCGACGATTGCCTTGCCGCCATCGGTGGCTTCGATGTTGGAGACGAGGATGAATTTCGCTGCCAACTTGTCTTTCTTCGTATCCCGCAACACGAAGCATTTCTGGTTTGCGCGAATGGTGGTGCGGATCACTTCCGGCGGAATCTGCAGGAAGGCTTCGTCGAAACTGCCCATCAGCACAACCGGCGATTCCACAAGGCCAGCAACCTCCGCCAGCAGGCCGGCGTCCTCAACCAGTTCGAGACCCTGTGCGAAGGCAAGGTTCTTGGCATCGGCCAGAATGATTTCCGCGCGGCGCGCGGAATCGAGGACCACCTTGGCCTTCTCGAGATTCTGCACATAGTCGTCGAACCGGCGCACCTTGAACGCTTGCGGCGCCAGAAAGCGATGCCCCTGCGTGACGTTGCCCGCTTCAATGCCGTCGATGGAGAACGTCACGATCTCCGGCTCTTCGGTCTCGGGACCGAAGGTCGCAACGATCGCATGCAGCGGACGCACCCAGGTCAGACGGCCGGAGCCCCAGCGCATCTGTTTCGGCCAGGGAAAGGTGCGGACGACTTCCGGCACGATTTCCGCGATGACTTCTATGGCGCTGCGGCCCGGCTTCTCGACCACCGCCAGATAGAAGTCGCCCTTCTTGTCCTGCTGGACCTTCGCCTGCTCGATCGATGTCAGACCCGCGCTTTTCAGAAATCCGGCAATGGCGCCTTCGGGCGCGCCGACGCGCGGGCCCTTCTTCTCTTCCTTCACATCCGGCTGCTTCGCCGGAATACCCTGCACGGTCAGCGCCAGCCGCCGCGGTGTGACAAAAGCCTTGGCGCCTTCATAAACCAGACCCGCCGCCACCAGCTTGTCGGTGACGAGCTTGCGCAAATCCTCCGCCGCCCGCGCCTGCATGCGCGCGGGAATTTCCTCGGAGAACAGCTCGAGCAAAAGGTCCGGCATTATCCCAGCTTTTTATGGCTGCCGTCGCACAACGGCTGATGTGTCGAGCGCTTGCAGGCGCAGAACCATGCTTGTTCGGTCTTCGTGGCTTTCCATTCCTGCGGCGAAAATGGCGTGCCCTTGTGCGAGCCATCGCAGAAGGGTTGCGCCTTGGAACGTCCGCAAGCGCACCACCAGTAGGACTTGCCTGCTTCCACCGAAACTTCGATCGGCCCGCGGCCGCCAATTTCCGGAAGTTCACTCATGTGCCTGCTCCTCCGCCTTCGGTCGCGAGCCAAGCCTCGCCGCACGCCTTCGCCAGTTCACGCACGCGAAAAATATAGCTCTGCCGCTCGGTGACGGAGATCACGCCGCGCGCGTCGAGCAAATTGAAGACGTGGCTCGCCTTGATGCACTGGTCATAGGCCGGCAGCGCCATCAGGTGGCGCTTCTTCTCGCCTTCCCAACCCGCTTCGAGATATTTTTGGCACGCTGCTTCCGCCATCTTGAACTGCGCAAACAGCATCTCGACGTCCGAGTGCTCGAAATTGTGCCGCGAATATTCCTGCTCGGCCTGCAGGAAGACGTCGCCGTAGGTCACCTTGTCGGCGCCGTCGCGGCCGTTGAAGTTCAGGTCCATGATGCATTCGACGTTTTGCAAATAGCAGGCGAGGCGCTCGAGGCCGTAGGTCAGTTCGCCCGCGACCGGCGCGCATTCGATGCCCGCGAATTGCTGGAAATAGGTAAACTGCGACACTTCCATGCCATCGCACCAGCATTCCCAACCGAGGCCCCAGGCGCCGAGCGTCGGCGATTCCCAGTCGTCCTCCACGAAGCGGATGTCGTGCAGCCTGGTGTCGATGCCGATGGCCTGCAGTGATTGCAAATAGAGATCCTGCAGGTCGGGCGGCGACGGCTTGAGCATCACCTGGAACTGGTAGTAGTGCTGCAACCTGTTGGGGTTCTCGCCATAGCGGCCATCCTTGGGCCGGCGCGAGGGCTGCACGAAGGCGGCGTTCCAGGGTTTCGGCCCGAGCGCCCGCAGCGTCGCGGGGTGGAAGGTGCCGGCGCCGACCTCCATATCGTAGGGCTGCAGGATAACGCAGCCGTAATCCGCCCAGAAACGCTGAAGTGTCAGGATAAGACCCTGGAAAGAGCGCCGGGGGTCCATATGGGCTTGCTGTTGGGAAGCGGATGGGTCGGCGGCGGCGCTCATGGCGCCGGTCTATCGGCGGCCCGGATGGGGGTCAAGCGGAGCGGTGTCCGTTGTCGCAGGCCGGTGCTCCACTCAATGGCGGCTGCCGATACGAAATATTAGGGATGACAAGCGGTTTTCCGGTTTTTGTCATTTGTATTGTCTGCGGCAAGCGGTCGTTTACCGGATTTTGGCCGGCGGGATCCTAGCCTCGTCCTCTTGCGAGAAAAGAGGCTTGTCATGTTCGTATTTCAGGTTGTCGGCATTATCCTACTGCTGCTCGTCCTCGTCCCGCTGCTGTCGGGCCGCGACGTCGTCAGCCAGCAAAACGGGCGCTAACGCACCCGATATTCGCCGGTATTCGGGTCGCGCCGCAGCGTCGGATAGGCCTTTCGGTCTGTCACGCGCACACGCACCTTGGCCTGATCGAGCTCTTCGTTGATCCGGCGCACTTCCTTCACCACCCAACGCACGGCGACTGCGGCGCCGATGGCACCCAGCGTCCATTTGACGAGCGGCGAAACCATAAATTCGGTCATGGGAAATCCCTCCTCAAATCCGGCTTGATTATAGTCCGAAACGCGACCAGAGCGCACGCGCTTCCAGCGCCGAAACCATGTCCTCGGCCCAGCTGGAATTTCCACCCAACAGGTTGAGCATGGAATCCGAACCGCGCAAACGGCGGGCCAGAAAACCTCGTTCAGGCGCAACGACAGGCGTCATCACTTCCTCGCCATAACGTTCCCGCAGGAATGAACGCATATCGCCAATGGAGTCGGCAACGCCGTATTCAACCGCGGTCGGACCTGTCCAATATTCGCCAGAGAACAAGGTTTTTTCTGGACCGGCCAATTTCGCCCCGCGGCGGTCCTTCACCAGAGCGATGAAAGACTGGTGAATCTCGGTCTGGATCTGCTTCAGCCGCTTCACGTCTTCCGGCTTCTCCGGGAGAAAAGGATCGAGCATCGCCTTGTTATCGCCGGAAGTGTAGAGGCGGCGCTCGATGCCGATCTTCTCCATCAGCTTGTCGAAGCCGAAGGTACCGCCGACCACGCCAATCGAACCGATGATGGACGACATGTCGCAGACGATCTCGTCCGCCGCGCAGGCAATCATGTAGCCGCCGGAAGCGCCGACATCCTCCACGAAGGCAATGACGGGCAGCCCCTTCTCCTCGGACAACTGCCGGATGCGGCGGAAGATCAAATGCGACTGTACCGGAGAACCTCCGGGCGAATTGATCGAGAGTGCAACCGCGCGCGCATGACGCGTGGAAAAAGCCTTCTCCAGAGATTTGGCGACGCCAGCCAGACTGAGACCCGGCTTCAACGGCGTTGAAAAGCCGATTGTCCCCGCGAGCCGAACGACCGGCACGATCGGAATATCGCCGCGCATCCGGCGTGGCAGGATCGGCTTGATGGCGCCAAAAATCCGGGTGGAAAGGGACGGCGCGGGAACAGTGGGGTCGCTCATGGATTGTCCTTAAACGAAGGGGCTGAACCGGCCAAGTTACGCTTTATTAACCGGTGTAACGCTTCTTTAACCTCTGGAACGCTTCTTGCAGTGATTGGGCCAGCCGCAACGAAGCGGCGAAAACAGGTGAAGAAAAATGGATCCCAAACTCTACTTGCTGTTTGCTCTTTTCAGCATCGTCATTGCCACTGCCTTTTCGGAAAACCTGCGTGAATACGCGAGAAAGTCGCGATTTGCGCGGACGCATAAGAACGACGTCACCAGTCAGGCCTAAGATTTAGGCAGTATTTCAGTGGCCTGGCCACGCCTCATAAATCGGCAAGAGGCAAGGTCGATGTGCCGCGTAGAACGGCATCCGTCAAAGCAGTGAGCGTGCCGTTCGCTTCGTTGAGTATCAGTCCCGGATAGATCGTCAGTGGCGCGCGGCTTTGCTTCACGGCCCGCACCAGTACGCGGATGGCAGGTGCGCCCGGCTTGGGATGCAACGGCAGCACAGCCACGCCACCGAAGCCGCGCTTGAGCGCGGCCAGCACATCCGGCAAACCGTCGGCCCGCCAGATTAGCGTCAGCACGCCACGCGCGGACAAAAGTCGCGACGCCGCGCCGATCCAGGTGGGCAGCACATCCGGCAAAGCGGCATGGGCCAGTTTCCTGCCGGCATGCGGCGAAGGCTTTTGCCGGCCGATGTCGTGAAACGGCGGATTCATCAGCACGCGATCGGCCAACCCAGGCTTCAAGCCCGCCGCCGCGAAGGCACGCGCTGTCGCTGCCACATCGAGTGTCACGGCATCGACGCGTGACGACAGCGCATTGCGCTCAGCGTTTTCCGCAGCGAGCTTGCAGAGCGTTGCATCGATCTCAACGAGCGTGACATGCAGGCCTGCGACGCGGCTTGCCAGCGCGAGCCCCGCTGCGCCGACGCCGGCGCCGAGATCGACCGCATGCTCGCCTTTCTTTGCGGTCGTAGCTGCCGCCAGCAGGATCGCGTCGTGACCGACACGATGGCCTTTGGCGGGTTGCCATAGGCGCAGCCGGCCATCCAGCACCGCATCGTCGGTGATGGCGCTAAGCCTTTCCGGCATCGGGGCGCAATTCATGGCCGAGGCCGGCATCCTCAAGCAACCGCCGCGCCGTGGAAAGGCGATCTTCGGGAACAACGATACGCCATGGCAAGATTCCGAGCGAGCCGTCCAGCACGCTCATGTTCTGATCCAGAACCATGTGTTGGATCTCGGCGCCGTCGAGCAGCGCGACGACGGCTGAAACCAGAACCATGTCGTTGGTGCGAACGAGTTCGCGCAATGTGTCCTCGCTTAGCTCTTGCGTCGGTCATCGCCGGGCGCGCGATGCGACAGATAGGCCAGCAGCTTCAATTCGCGCCGTCCACGCGTCACGGTATCAAGAATAAGCCCTGACATGAATGAAAGGATTGCCGATAGCATGAGGCCGGTCGCCAGAATGGCTGTCGGAAAGCGCGGCACGAGACCTGTCTGCATGAAAGTGCCGATAACAGGGATCATAATGTGGATCGAGATAGCGGCGAGCCAGACGGCGATAATGGAAAAAAACGGGAATGGGCGCTCGGAACGATACAGCCGCATGATGGTCCACAGGATGCGGAAGCCGTCCGCCCAGGTATTAAGCTTGGAAGCGGAGCCCCGGAACGGGCGTAGTAGGGCGTCTCCATCTCGGCCACTGGCAGTTCAAGCGCCAGCGCGTGGATGGTGAGTTCGGTCTCGATCTCGAAACCGCGCGCCAGTACCGGAAAGGATTTCACAAAGCGCCGCGAAAATACCCGGTAACCCGAAAGGATGTCGGAAAAGGTGCGGCAGAATACCAGCGCGACGAAACGCGTCAGCAACCAGTTGCCGGCGCGATGGCCGCGGCGGTAGGCGGCCTGCTCCTGATCGACCCGCGCCGCCACCACCATATCGAGCCTTTCTTCAAGCAGGCGCCCGATCATCACACGCGCGCTTGGGGCATCGTAGGTCGCATCGCCATCGACCAGGACGTAAATGTCGGCTTCCACGTCGGCGAACATCCGGCGTACGACGTGGCCCTTGCCCTGGTGCGATTCCCGACGCACCACCGCCTCGGCCTGGGTCGCAACCTCGATCGTCCGGTCGGTCGAGTTGTTGTCATAGACATAGATCGATGCATGCGGCAAAGCGGCGCGGAAATCCGCGATCACTTTGGCAATGGACGTTTCTTCGTTGTAGCAGGGGACAAGAATGGCGACGCGGGGGGGCTCGACGCGAGGGGGCTCCAGGAGGTTGCCTTCGACTTTTCCGCCTAGCATCGCTTCCACGGCCGCTATCGCCCCTATTGATCCGCAGGTCTGAGACTCACGGCGCACTTGCCCGCACAGCATACCGTTTCTATGCTGCCCCGTCCTCGTACTGGAGAAGTTCCTTGGCTGTCATCGTCCCCTTCGAAAGCCACCCGTCCGCATCGGTCGATCGTCTGGTCGAGCTGGTGGCGGCGGACCTGGACCGGGTGAATACCACCATCCTGTCACGCACCGGTTCGGACGTGACGATGATCCCGGAGGTCGCCAACCACCTGATCTCGTCGGGCGGCAAGCGGCTGCGCCCCATGCTGACGCTGGCGATGGCGGACATCACCGGTTATTCCGGCAACGGCCATATCAAGCTCGCCGCCTCGGTCGAGTTCATGCACACCGCCACGCTGCTGCACGATGATGTCGTCGATGAAAGCGAGCTGCGCCGCGGCAAGGCCGCCGCCCGGATGCTCTGGGGCAATGAGGCGAGCGTGCTGGTCGGCGATTTCCTGCTAGGCCAGGCTTTCAAGATGATGGTGGAAGTGGGCTCTTTGCGCGCGCTGGAAATTCTCGCCGGCGCCGCCGCCGTCATTGCCGAAGGCGAAGTGATGCAGCTCGCTGTGGCGAAGAATACCGCCACAACCGAGGATGAATATCTCTCGGTGATCCGCGCCAAAACCGCGGAGTTGTTTGCCGCGGCCTGCGAGGTTGGACCTGCGATCGCCCAGCGGCCCAAGGACGAACAGGCCGCCTGCCGTTCCTTCGGCATGAATCTCGGGATAGCGTTCCAGCTTGTGGACGATGCCCTCGACTACGGCGGCAAGGCAGCGAAGCTCGGGAAGAACGTCGGCGATGATTTCCGTGAGGGAAAGATCACTTTGCCGGTGGTGCTGTCATTCCGCCGCGGCAATGACGAGGAACGGGCATTCTGGAAACGGACACTGGAAGACAATGAATCCAGCGATGCCGATCTCGATCACGCCATCGGCCTGATGACCAAGCATCGGGCGCTGGAAGACACCATCAAGCGCGCGCATCATTACGGCGCCATGGCAAAGGATGCGCTGGCGTTGTTCCCGGCGTCGGAAATGAAACGCGCGCTGGAAGAGGCGGTGGAATTCTGCATCGCGCGGGCGCACTAATCCTTCCGCTAACCAGCGCCAAGAACAGTCTCTTCGATCCACCAATCCGGATGAGAGATTCGCAACCGTTGCGCGGCAGCCGATGCCGCTTCGTCGTCATCGAACAGGCCAAAGCACGTTGCCCCCGAGCCCGACATGCGGGCGAGGCGGCAGCTATCCAGATTGCCCAATGTGGACAGTACGTCGCCGATCGCGGGCCGCAGCGAAATCGCAGGGGTCTCAAGGTCGTTCGGCTGCGTGCGCAGACATGCCAGAAGCTCGTCGCGTGTGTTGAATAATAGCGGCCCGGCCGCAGGAGGCTGCGCCACGCCCGATGCGGCGTAAGCAGCAAAGACATCCCCGGTCGGCAGCGCCACGCCGGGGTTGACCAGCACAGCCGCCAGCGGCGGCAATTTCAGCGGATCTGACAACGTCTCGCCCGCCCCGCGCATGATGCGGGGCTTTGGGTCAAGACAGACCGGCACATCGGCGCCGGTGGTGCGCGCCGCATCCTGTACGCGAGGGTCTTCCAGCGAAATGCCATTGGCTTCTGCCAGCAGGCGCAATGCAGCGGCGGCATCGGCTGAGCCACCGCCCAGACCGGCCGCAACCGGGATGCGCTTGATCAAGGTGAAATGGCCGATCGTCAGATCGAACACGCGCGCCGCCAATGCGCCCGCCGCTTTCAGCACCAGATTATCGGAGGCTGGCCCGCAGTCGGCCCGGCGCGGACCATGCAGCTCCAATCCGCGCGGCCGCAACGAATCGAGGCTCAGTTCATCGGTGATGTTGGAGAAGACGACGAGACTGTCGAGCTCATGCAGGCCATCCCCGCGGCGCCCCGCCACGCGAAGCGTCAGATTGACCTTGGCGGGTGCGCGGGCAACGAGGGGGGCCATGCAGCAGACTAGCCGCCGCTGCCGGACTTTTTGATGCGTTCAGCTTCCGCCGCCGGGGACGGCGTGTCCGACAAGCCTGACTTGAGCTTCTCCTCGATTTTCGGAAGATCTTCCGGCTCGGGCTTCAGGTCCTTGGCATGAGACCACTGGAACCGGGCTTCCGGCTCCCGGCCGACTTTCCAATAGGCATCCCCAAGGTGGTCATTGATCGTCGGATCTTCGGGCTTGCGCGAAACGGCTTCCTCGAGATGTTTGACCGCCTCATCGTATTGGCCAAGCCGGTAGTAGGCCCAGCCGAGCGAGTCGATGATGTAGCCGTCTTCCGGGCGCTGTTCGACGGCACGACGGATCATCTTCATGCCTTCGTCCAGGTTCACGCCCTGATCGACCCACGAATATCCGAGATAGTTCAGCACTTGCGGCTGCTCGGGAAACAGGTCGAGCGCCTTCTTCAGATCGGCCTCCGCCTTGTCCCATTGGCGTGAACGCTCCTGGCAGATGCCACGATAATAAAACACTACCCAGTCCGACTTCTGCGGGTTCTCGATCGTCGGCACGATCTTGTTATAGACGTCGGTGCATTCCTCATATTTCTTCCGGCTGCGCAGAAGAGCTGCGAGCGCGTAATAGGCGTCGACGTCCTTGGGCTGTTCGGCAATCAGCTTGTCCAGGATCTTGCGCGCTTCGTCGGGACGCTCCAGCCCGTCGAGATCGACGGCCATCTGGATACTGGCGCTGCGCCGCATCGGCGACGTCGCTGGAATACGCTCGTACAATTTGATCGCCAGCTCCGGCTTCTTCACCGCCGTATAAAGGTCCGCAAGCGCCAGCAGCGCGAGTGGGTGCGACGGTTGAAGATAGAGCGCGAGTTGCAGACTGATAGGACCCAGGTCATCCTGGCCCTTGCGGCTAAGCCAGCTGCTGACCCCGAAGAGAACTTCCGCCGCGCCCTCTTGCGGCGACGCGAACAACATCGCCGGCTTGTCGCCGCGCTTGATGGTGTCGCTCAATGCATTGATAAAGGGATTGCGGGGCGCGGCCTTGCGAAACGCATCGACCACCTTCAGCGCATCGTCTTTCGAGCCATTGCGCACGGCCCATCCGGCATAGCCCTCCACCACGCGCATATCGTTCGGATCAAGACTGTAGGCCTTCTCGAAACGCTTGCCGGCTTCCTTCTTGCTGCCGGCGAGCTCGAGGATCAGGCCGGCGTGCAGATTCTTGAACAGCGGAAACAATTGTTCCGGTCCGGACAGCTTATCGATGGTGTCGATGGCGGCGCGCGTGTCGCCGGCGCCATACGCAGCCCAGCCGGACAGCAAGCCCGCGATGAGATCGAAATCGACGCGCTGGCCCGTCAACGAAAAATGCTGGCGCGCGGTTTGATATTGCTTTTGCTTCAGCGCGCGAACGCCAAGGGTCAAACGCGCAAGCCGGTGACTCTTGTCTGACTGGACGGCCTTTTCGGCGAGTTTCGCCGCTTCCTCGACATCGCCGCCAACCAGCAGAGCGACCAGGGTGCTTTCGAGCAATTCCTTGTTATTCGGATCCGCCCGCAGTGCCGCACGGTAGTAGGCCGCGGCGGCGGTGAAATCCCGGCCGATAAGCGCCTGGCGGCCGGCGAGGTAAGCCCCGAGCGGCGCGAGACGCGACAGCTCCTGCTGCGTGGGAACCTGCGCAGAGGCCGGGTGCGGCAGCAACAAGCCAAGGGCGATGAACGCGAAAGCGATATGTCGGAACAGGGAGGCAGTCACGGAGCAATGGTCTCCATCGAACAATCTGACGAAAAGGCGAGATGACGGTGGCCCCGGCGGCCGAATGCCGAGAATGGCGCTTTTAGATGTGCGCCGCAAGAAGACGGCGCGCTTTTGACCATCCGGCAGCTTGAAAGCGTCGGTATGGCAGCATCGTGGCCAGAAGGACAATTATCTCACATATTGGGGTAGTTGGGGCCCCCACCGCCCTCCGGCGGAACCCAAGTTATGTTTCGATTCGGGTCCTTGATGTCGCAAGTTTTACAATGGACGCAGTTCTGCGCGTTGATGACGAAGCGCGGCACGCCGCCCTCTTCCACCCATTCATAAACCCCCGCGGGGCAATAGCGGGTCGATGGTCCGTCATAAATGTCATGCTCGGATGACTTCTGCAGCGCCATGTCATGCACGATGAGATGCGCCGGCTGGCCTTCCTCGTGGTTGGTATTGGAGATGAAAACCGACGACAGCCGGTCGAAGGTTAATGTGCCGTCCGGCTTCGGATAAGCGATCGGTTGCGATTCTGCGGCCGGTTTCAGCGACGCATAATCGGGCTTTCCATGGCTGAGTGTGCCGAACAGCGAGAAGCCGAGCGTGTTGGTCCACATGTCGAGGCCGCCGAGCGTAATGCCGATAAGGGTGCCGAACTTCGACCACAGCGGCTTGGCGTTGCGCACCTTCCAGAGATCGCGGCCGATATCGGACGATCGCCACGCCTGTTCGTAATCCGCGAGTTCGTCATTGCTGCGGCCCGCCGCCAGCGCGGCGGCGACATGTTCCGCAGCCAGTATCCCCGACAACATGGCGTTGTGGCTGCCCTTAATGCGCGGCAGATTCATGAAGCCTGCGGCGCAACCGACAAGCGCGCCTCCCGGAAAACTCAGCTTCGGCACCGACTGATAACCGCCCTCGGTGAGCGCACGCGCGCCATAGGACACCCGCTTGCCGCCGGCGAAGATGTCGCGAATGAGCGGATGCGTTTTGAAACGCTGGAATTCCTCGAACGGCGAGAGATAGGGATTCTGGTAGTTGAGATGAACGACAAAGCCGACCGACACCAGATTGTCGCCATAGTGATAAAGAAAAGAGCCGCCGCCGGTATGCCCGTCGAGCGGCCAGCCGAATGAATGCTGCACCAGGCCGGGATGGTGCTTCTCCGGCGCAACCTGCCACAGCTCTTTCAGGCCGATGCCGAATTTCTGCGGCTCGCGCTCGGCACCAAGCGCATAGCGATCCAGCAGCAGCTTGGTGAGATTGCCGCGCGCGCCTTCCGCGAATAGCGTGTATTTCGCGCGCAGTTCCATGCCGCGGGTGAAACTCGCCGTCGGTTTTCCATCCTTGCCGATGCCCATGTCGCCGGTGACGATGCCAGCTACCGCACCTTTGCCGTCGTACAGAAGTTCGGCGGCGGCGAAACCCGGATAGATCTCGACGCCCAAAGCTTCCGCCTTCGCCGCCAGCCAGCGGCAGACCTCCCCAAGCGAGGCGATGTAGTTGCCGTGATTGCTCATCAGCGGCGGCATCATGACATTCGGCAACCGCATCCCGCCCGATGACGATAACCAATAGAAACGGTCGTCCTTGACCTGTGTCTTGATCGGACTGTCTTCATCGCGCCAGCCCGGCAGCAGGCGATCAAGCCCGATGGGATCCATCACGGCGCCCGACAGGATATGCGCGCCGACTTCCGAGCCCTTCTCCACCACGACGACGGAAATCTCCGGCCTGATCTGCTTCAGCCGAATGGCGGCGGCCAGCCCCGCAGGACCGGCGCCGACAATCACGGCGTCGAATTCCATCGCTTCGCGCACCGGCAATTCGGCGGGCATGGCTTCTGCGTCAGGTGAGAGTGCGTCCATCGAAAGGCTCTGATTCTGTTGTGTCAGTTTGCCACAAGTGGCGGGCAGTGGGGGTAGGCTGCTACAATGCAAACCATGAAAACCAGTTCAGCCATCCTCGTTTTTTCCGCAGCTACGCTCGCTTTTGGCCTGATTGCAATCCCGGACACCGCCATGGCGCAAGCCGGCAATGCGCCCGAAACCAGGACACTAGCCTCGCTTCTGGCGGAGGGTTACGAGATGCAGGAGACGCGCCTCTTCCGGGACAAGATCTCAATGCGCAAACCGGACGGCAGCGGGATTATTACCCATGTCTGCGATCGTGGGCGGATTGGCTCCGCGACATTCGAAGCCTATCGTAACAAGAACTATGATGAAGTCCCTTGCTCACCGACACAATGACACCTGACACCGACAAAGCCGCACGCGAGCTGCTTGCCTTCTATATCGAGGCGGGCGCCGATGCGGCTGTGGGCGAAGAACCGGTGGACCGCTTTGCCGATGACCTGGTCGCGAAGCCGAGCGTTGAACCGGCGCGCGCGCCGCAACCCGCCAGCAGCGGCCCTGCCGAGAAGCTGCGAGCCAGCGCGCCGCCGCTTCCGATAAACGCACCGCCCTCACCTGACGCCGCCACCATGACCGCACGCGAGGCGGTGAAAGGCATCGCCACGCTGGAAGACCTGCGCGCCGCGCTCGATGCGTTTGACGGCTGCGCCTTGAAAGGCACAGCGACGCAGCTCGTGTTCGCCGACGGCAATCCGCAGGCAAAGCTCATGATCGTGGGCGAAGCCCCCGGCCGGGATGAAGACATCGAGGGGCTTCCGTTTGTCGGACGTTCGGGAAAATTGCTGGACCGAATGCTGGCTGCGATCGGCCTCGACCGCAGCGGCGTCTATATCGCCAACATCATCCCATGGCGTCCGCCGGGAAACCGCACGCCTACGCCACAGGAATCGCAAATCTGCCTACCCTTCATCCAAAGGCAGATAGAACTTGTCGATCCCGATATTCTTGTCTGCCTTGGCGGGCCATCGGCGCAGACGCTACTCGGCATCCGCGACGGCATCACCAAGGCGCGCGGACGCTGGCTCACCTACAACACCGGCAAGCGCGAAATCCGCGCGATGGCGACTTTCCATCCGGAATTTCTGTTGCGCAGTCCGTTACAGAAGCGTCTCGCATGGCGTGACTTTTTAGCAATAAAGAAGATACTGCAGGGAAACTGAAGTTGCATGCGTGCGGCCTGATGGCCGCTTGTTTCGGCATTCAAAAGAGCGCAAATGCGCCGCTGCAATTGATCATCGGCGACCAGCACGGCCTGAACACACTGAAATACCAGCCGACGAAAGTGGCTGCGATGGAAGCGCATTGGGATGGATCGAAACCGGGCGATTTTCATATCTTCGCGTGGCCGGATGCGAAAGGCGAAACCAACCATTTTGAAATTTCGATTCCGCGCGGCTCCTCGCTGATCCTCACCCACGATCCGAACGGGCTATTCCCCGGGCTGAAGGATGTTGCGCCACAGGATCGCCCACCGCTGCTGAATGTGTTCTTCGGATTCCGCATCATGCTGGCAGTCGGCTTTTTCATGATCGCAGCCGCTCTGTTCGGCGCTTTGTTGATGTGGCGCGGAAAACTATTCGACACGCGCTGGTTCCTGCGCATCGTCGCGCAGAGCTGGTGGGTCGGATTCGTCGCCGTGATCGCAGGATGGGTCGTCACCGAGAGCGGACGCCAGCCCTGGCTCATTCAAGGCATCCTGCGCACCGCCGATGCGATATCGCCGGTGCCCGGCTCAAGCATCGCATTTTCGCTCGCGCTGTTCGTCATCGTCTATGGCATCGTCTTCACGGTCGGCATCTACTACATCAACCGCCTGCTGGCTTGGGGCATGCCCGCGAGCGCTGACGATCCGATGCCGATGGGCAGCCCATTAGCTGCCGGTCGTGCCGGTGACGTCTCCGGAAAAGGAGGCTGAGCAATGGAATGGTTCCTCCCGGTCATCTGGGCTGGCGTGATTGGCGTCGCGGTCGCGATGTATGTGATCCTCGACGGTTTCGATCTCGGCCTTGGTATCCTGTTTCCATTCGCGGCCAACGATCGCGAGCGCGAACAGATGATGGCTTCGGTCAAGCCGTTCTGGGACGGCAATGAAACCTGGCTCGTGCTCGGTGGCGGCGGATTGCTGGTGGCTTTCCCCACCGCATACGCGATCATCATGCCCGCCTTCTACATTCCAATTATCCTGATGCTGCTCGCGCTGGTGTTCCGCGGCATCACATTCGAATTCCGCGGCCTGGCCGGTGGCAAGCGCGCCTGGGATGCGGCATTTGCCGGTGGCTCGACGCTCGCCGCCCTGTGCCAGGGCCTTGTGCTTGGTGGAATGATCCAGGGCGTGAAGGTCGAGAACGGGGCCTTTGCGGGAAGCGCGTTCGATTGGGCAACGCCGTTCTCCTTCCTTTGTGCAATCGGCGTTGCGACCGGTTATGCGCTTCTTGGCGCAACCTGGATGATCCTGAAGACCGAGGGCGCAATCGCAAAGCGCGCCAGGCGCCAGGCACAGGCCTTGCTGCCCGCCGTTCTGGTGTTCATGGCGATTGTGAGCTTGTGGACGCCGCTGCTGATACCGAGCATCGCGCAACGCTGGTTCTCAACGCCGAATATTTTCTATCTCTGGCCGGTGCCGCTTCTGACCGGACTCACAGCCCTGCTCGGCTGGGTGGGATTGCAGAAGGGACGTGACGCGATGCCATTCCTTTCAACCATTGGATTGTTCCTGCTCGGCTATCTCGGGCTGGCGATTTCCTGGTTCCCCTACCTGGTGCCGCCTTCGGTCACCGTATGGGATGCTGCTGCCGCGCCGGTAAGCCAGATGTTCATGCTGGTAGGCACGCTGATCCTGCTGCCGTTCATCCTCGGCTACACAGTGCTGATCTACTGGCTATTCCGCGGCAAGGTGGCGGAAGGCGAAAGCTATCACTGAGCCGCCACAGGCACGGCCTGCGGACGGACAATCCCCCAGCCGATGCGTAGCGGCGGCAAACGGCCTTTCCGTTCAAAGCCGCGCGGCACTTCCACCACCAGATCGGGGAACGCCTCCTTGATCGAAGCCGGCGGCGTGCCCGGCGTATCGGTCGCGGGCCACACGATCACTGCGCCATTCGCCTTGGCATCGGCCACACTAACCCAGCGTGAACGCACCGGCGCATCCATCAGCAGACTTGGACGCGTGTCGGGATCGAGGGCGACCAGCGCGGCAATCTCGGAATCCCCTGCAACAATGGTCAACGGTTTACCGATACGCCGCTCAAAGGTTTCCGTGAAGAAGCGGCCTATCTCGTCGGCGGGACGCAGCACCTGCCTGTCGCGCGCTACGATCCAGGGCAACACGACAAGCGACATAGCCATCGCAAGCGGTGGCCCGATGAGGAAGCCGACCCACGCCATGCTCAAAAAACGTTGCCGGTAGAGTGGAATCTTGCTGCCAGCAAGCACGATCACCGCAAGACCGGAGCAGACGACCACTGGACCCGCTACGGCCCACGACCAACGCTGGCCGAGCAATACCATCACGAGCGTCGCAACCAGCATCGGCGCGAGTGCGAAGAAATAGATCATCGATTTCGCGGATGGCGGCATCGGCAAGCGGTTGACCGCAGGAATCCTGACCCCGCGGCGTACGCCCCACGGACTTGCCAGTATTGCAAAGATAAGAATGCCGACGTGCGCGAGAGCCAGATTCCAGAAGACGAACAGGTAGTCATATCCGGCGGCACGGAAGTCGATGTGCTGCAGGCGGACCAGCGCGGGTCTCCAGATATCGTCCGCATGCGCCAGCCAGAAGAGATAGGGCGCCGCCAGCAGAAGCGCGACGAAAGTGCAAAGCCAGGGATCGATGCTGCGGAATGCCGCACGTCCGCGCGCAGTGGAGGCGGCCAACACAGCGAGCAGCAGGAAGAAAATCCAGCCGAGCGAGGTTGTCAGTAGCAGCAAGCCCATGTCGACAGCGAGCGCGATCCAGTATGCGCTGCGCTTCTCGCCGACGGCGCGCCAGAAATGCACCAGGATCATCGTCCAGATCGGCATCGCGAGAATGGCTGGACCGAATTCCGGCGTCGGCACCGACAAAAAGCCAACGCCCACCATCAACAGCACAGCAAGAACCGCTTGCGCCGTCCCCACGATCGCGCGGCCCAGCGCAAAGATTCCCATCAAGGTTGCGACAACACAGAGCTGCGACAGCAGATAGACACCGCCCATGCCGCCAAAGCGATATGCGACCTCCGCCAGCCAGAAGGCGAGCGGCGGCCCGCCGTCGCTGCCAAGCTGGAATTCGTGCCCCACGGCCAGCGTGATCGCGAGTTCACCCGGCGGCGCCGAATAGAACAGCGTCGGAAGCAGAGTCCACAGCACCGCCTGCGACAGCGCAGCTGTCCAGAACATGAGGCGCGGATGTGCGCGCAGGGATTCAAGAATCAGGGA
Organism: Bradyrhizobiaceae bacterium; assembly: GCA_947481685.1. GTDB lineage: Bacteria > Pseudomonadota > Alphaproteobacteria > Rhizobiales > Xanthobacteraceae > CANKHA01. The sequence goes on along the minus strand of CANKHA010000004.1, from coordinate 69,515 downwards.
AACGTGGAGCATGGGTGCCCGGCGGGTGAAAGCGGCGGCAAATTAGCCGGAACGCCCAGCAGAAGCTACAGCGCCAGAGTCTGAATGCGGGCTTCCTCGGCGTCGGCCACGCCCCAGGCGGCCCGGACCGGCGCGAAGGAACGACGATGGTGGATGGTCGGACCGAGCCTGGTCAACGCGGCGAAATGCTCCGGCACGCTGTAACCCATGTGGCGCTCGAAGCCGTAGCCCGGGTGCGCGGCGCCGAGCCGCATCATCAGCCGGTCGCGCGTCACCTTGGCGACGATGGAGGCGGCCGCAATGGACAGTACCAGCGCATCGCCGCTGACCACGGTTTCGCAATCGCAACAGCAATCGATTTTCTGGTTGCCATCGACGAAGACCAGTTTCGGGCGCAGCGGCAAGGCATCAACAGCACGCGCCAGCGCCCACAGCGAGGCGCGCAGGATGTTGTCGCGATCGATGCGGTCGGTCGAGCCGAAGGCCACCGCGACTTCGGCTGTCGCGCAAATCTTGGCGTAGAGCGCCTCGCGCGCTTCCATGGTCAGCTTTTTGGAGTCGTTGAGGCCGCGCGGAATGCGCTCGGGATTGAGGATCACCGCCGCAGCAACCACCGGACCGGCGAGCGGACCCCTGCCCGCCTCGTCGCATCCGGCGACCGGGAACACACCACGCTTCATGGCGCGCCGCTCCCGATTAAATGTCGGACGAACGACCTCCTCGGACAGCGGCAAACGCAGAACACGGATGAGGGAACGACTCATGCGGCCATGTTGCGCATTGCCCCCCGGGCTGACAACCGCGATTGCTTAGAGAACGATAGCGCCGTCTAATAACGGGGAAAACGGCAATCGCGCCGTTCGCACGGACATGGCCATGAAAACCAGAGCGCCCGACGGCAGTTTCGATTTCATCTCCCGCGCCATCTTCGGCATAGCCGCCACGGTGCTTGCGCTGTTCGCCCTTGTACTGGCCGGTAGCGCGGTATTCGACTTCATCGTTGCCGCCTGGTCGCGCCAGCATCTCGGAATATCGGCGCTGAATGGCATCGGCTATGTGGTCGTCGCCATCGCCGTCTTTGATGTCGCAAAATATCTGATTGAGGAAGAAGTGGTGCGCGGGCGCGAATTGCGCGTCGCATCGGAGGCGCGCCGCAGCCTCACGCGCTTCATCTCCACCATTGCAATCGCGGTGTTCCTGGAGGCGCTGGTGACGATCTTTCGCGTCAGCCAGGAGAACGTCGAGCAACTGTTCTATCCGACCTTCCTGCTGATCGCCGCGATCCTGCTGGTGCTGGGGCTTGGCGTCTATCAGCGCCTGAGCGTAGCGGTGGAAAAGCAGGTCGATGACGGCAAAGCAGCACGGCACTAGACCGCGCGCTGACGTTTATTCCGGAAGGATCAGCCTGCCGTCGCTGGTGAAATCGAATCCCGGCGCCGTGACGACTTCCCAGGCATGGCCGTCGGGATCGGCGAAATATCCACGATAGCCGCCGTAGTCGGTCGGTTCGGGGGCACGTAAAGGTGTACCGCCTGCCTCGATCGCCCGCCGATAACTTTCATCCACATCCTGCGCATTGCGGCGGTTCCAGGCGAGCGTCGAACCGCGGAATGCCTGCGGGCGAGGCTCCAGCGGCAAACCCGCGTCCTCCCCCAGCTTCGACCAGTCCCACAATGCCAGCACCAGCCCGCCGGCGTCGAAGAAAGCGATTTCAGCACCGGTCGCGCGCACCTTCCGCGCAAAACCGAGGCGCTCGTAGAAGGCTGCGCTCGCGCTGACGTCGCGCACGCCGAGAGTCACCACGGTGAGCAGAGGACGATCCATGCTCAACCAAACAAACTCAATTGCTTCGCGGCCTTGAACGGCGGATCGAAATGCTCGGTCGTCATCGGCCGCTTGATCTTGTTGAGCCCAAGCTTTTCGCAGGCAATCTCGAACCGGCGGCCGAGCATCCAGGCATAGGGACCCGCACCCGTTTGCCGTTTGCCCCAGGTAGAGTCGTAATCCTTGCCGCCGCGCATATCGCGGATCAGCTTGAACACGTGCTCAACACGGTCGGGGAAATTGGCCACAAGCCATTCCCTGAACAGATCGCGGACTTCCAGCGGCAAACGCAGCAACACATAACCCGCGCCCTGCACGCCGGCGGTGGCGGCAGCTTCGAGGATGCGTTCCATCTCGGGGTCGGTCACCGCAGGAATGATCGGCGCGACCATCACGGTGGTCGGGATGCCCGCTGCTGACAGGCGCCGCAAGGTTTCCAAACGGCGGCCCGGCGTCGCAGCGCGCGGCTCCATGGTGCGGGCCAGTTGCGGGTCGAGCGTCGTAACCGACATTGCAACCTTGGCCAGATTGCGCTCCGCCATGCGGGAAAGAATATCGATATCGCGCAATACCAATGCGGACTTCGTGACGATGCCCACGGGATGACCGGCGCGCTCCAGCACTTCCAGGATCTGGCGCATCACCTGGTATTTTCGCTCGATCGGCTGATATGGATCGGTATTGGTGCCGATGGCGATGGTGCGCGGCTCATAGTTTTTCGCCGACAGCTCCTTTTCCAGCAGCGCCGCGGCATCCGGCTTCACGAACAAATGGGATTCAAAATCCAGCCCCGGCGACAATCCGAGATAGGCGTGGGTCGGCCGCGCAAAGCAATAAACGCAGCCATGCTCGCAGCCGCGATACGGATTGATCGAGCGGTCGAAGGAAATATCGGGAGACTCATTCCGCGTGATGATCTTGCGCGTGGAGTCGATCGTCACGGTGGTTTTGAACGGCGGCAGGTCTTCCAGGCTGCGCCAGCCGTCGTCGAAGGCGATGCGCGCCAGCGATTCATAGCGTCCGGAGGCATTCGACAGCGTCCCGCGTCCGCGGCGGCGCTCCCGATCCACCGCAGCGCCAAGCAAGCCCAGATCAGCCAAATCGCCCGCCGGCGCGGAGGGCAGCTCCGTTGTGCGGTCAGCAAGAGTGCGAGGCGGTTTTGCCCCGGTGCGCGCGCTGGGGGACGCGCGATCGGGGTGGCGGACCGTTTCCCACTCCGCCTGGGGGTGCAGCAGTGCCGGCGGGCGTTTCAGGGCTGAAGACTGAGCCATATCTCACCATAGCGTTGCCGCATGAACATAACAAGAACAAATACGCAGTACGGGAGAATGGGCCGGATATCGTGGCTTAGGGGCGGCCTCTACAGGATGTAGGAGCAACACACTCGAATTGAAGGAGTTCCGCCGGGATCCCTGCCGAATCGGGCCTTCCACAGGCTTCTTTTGAAGTCGTGGAGGGCGATCTACTTCGCCTGGGCTTTGCCGCGCTTCAGGTGCTCATCCAGCCGCGGCATGATCTCGACGAAGTTGCAGGGCCGGTGCCGGTAATCGAGCTGGTACTTCAGGATTTCGTCCCAGCCGTCGCGGCAGGCGCCCGGGGAGCCCGGCAGGCAGAAAATAAATGTCGAACCTGCCACGCCCGCGCAGGCACGCGACTGGACCGTCGAAGAGCCGATCTTGCCGAAACTCATCATGTGGAAGGCGATGGAAAAACCGTCCATCGCCTTTTCAAACAGCGGCGTGACCGCTTCCGGTGTCACGTCGCGGCCGGTGAAGCCGGTGCCTCCGGTGGTGATCACCACGTCGACGCCCGGATCGGCGATCCACGACCGCACCCAGGTTCGGATTTGCTCGACGTCATCCTGAACGATCTGCCTGTCGGCCAGGATGTGGCCCGCCTGCTCGATGCGCTCCGCCAGGGTCGTCCCCGATTTGTCGTCGGCAAGCGAACGGGTATCGGAAATCGTCAGCACCGCGATCTTGAGCGGAACGAACGACCGTGATTCATCGATGCCCGGCATGATCGCTCCAGCGCGTCAGATCAAGGTTGGCCAGCGCCGAAGGTGTTGCAGGCCGATACCTTGCCTTGCTGGAAGCCGGTCATGAACCAGCGCTTTCGCTGCTCAGCCGAGCCGTGCGTGAACGAGTCCGGCGCCACGCGTCCTTCGGCCTTGCGCTGCAACGTATCGTCGCCAATCGCCGACGCGGTCTGCAACGCGGCGTCGACGTCACCCGGGTCAAGGAAGTTGTATTTCTTATTGGCGAGATTGGCCCAGATGCCGGCGAAGCAATCCGCCTGTAATTCAACACGCACCTGGATGGCATTCCCCTGCGCCCGTCCACCAGCTGCTTGCTGAGCACTCTGCGCCTTGTCGAGAATGCCAAGCTGGTTCTGAACGTGATGCCCGACCTCATGCGCGATCACATAGGCTTGCGAGAATTTGCACGCCTTGCCGGTGCAGCCGCGGAAACGCTGTTCGATCTCTTTGAAGAAAGCGGTGTCCAGAAATACGATACGCTCGGGGGGGCAATAGAACGGTCCCATCTGCGCTTGCGCGGTGCCGCAGCGTCCGCCGTTCGTCCGGCCGGCATAGAGAACGAGCTTCGGGGCGCGATAGGTCTGACCACTCTGTTTGAAGACTTCCTGCCAGGTGTCTTCGGTGCTTCCGAGCACGGCCGCAACAAATTGTCCGGCTTCATCGGTCGGAGCACCGGTCTGCGACCTTGGCGCATCAGCGCGTGATGTCGGCCGCATCGGTTCTTCGTATTGAGACTGGCCGCCACCGCTGAGAATTTCCGCGCCGCCGATCAGCAAACGCGGATCGATGCCGAGCGCCCAACCAACAATACCGAGCACGACAATCGTACCGATGCCAAGGCCGCCGCGACCGACTCCAAATCCGCCGCCGCCGCCATAGCCACCACCGCTGTCGCCGCCACCACCGCCGCTTTCATCGCGAACGTCTTCAACATTGTCGCTGCGGCGAAAATCATCCCAACGCATTGTGCTTCCCTCGTCCCGCAATTCGCGGCTCGCGCCGCGTGGACAACCTTAGCAGATCAATAAAGTTTCCCGGCATTTATTGCCTAGTCAAACTGTCTGACAATTAAGCCGTTTTTTACCTTAGCACGCCAGTATGCCGACTGTCGGTTGTAGGTCCCGCGTCGCCGACAGCGTCTCCTGAGTCAGAGTACTGAGTCATGGCAGTGTCGCGTCGCGGGGCGTCTTTACAGGCGCCCCGCAGACATTTTGAGTCCCCCGAAGTTGCCCGCATCCTTGTGGGCGACTGCGTCGCTGAAATGGCGAAGCTGCCGGCGGCCTCTGTCGATCTGGTATTTGCGGATCCGCCTTACAATCTGCAACTCCAGGGGGACCTCAAACGTCCCGACCATTCCCATGTCGATGCCGTGAACGACGATTGGGACAAATTCGCCAGTTTCGAGGCTTACGACGATTTCACCCGCGCCTGGCTGCTCGGCTGCCGCCGGCTGCTGAAGCCCTCTGGGACGCTGTGGGTGATCGGCTCGTATCACAATATTTTCCGCGTCGGGACCATCCTGCAGGACCTCGGCTTCTGGATCCTGAACGATGTGGTCTGGCGCAAGACCAACCCGATGCCGAATTTCCGGGGCCGGCGCTTCACCAATGCTCACGAAACATTGATCTGGGCGACCCGCGATCCCAAGGCCAAAGGCTACACCTTCAATTACGAGGCGCTGAAAGCCGGCAATGACGGCGTGCAGATGCGCTCGGACTGGACCTTCCCGCTCTGCACCGGCGAAGAACGCCTGAAGGGCGACGACGGCAAGAAATTGCATCCGACCCAGAAGCCGGAAGGCCTGCTCGCGCGGGTGATCCTGTCATCCTCCCGCCCGGACGATCTCGTGCTCGATCCCTTTTCCGGCACCGGCACCACCGGCGCGGTGGCGCGACGACTCGGCCGCCGCTTCATCGGCGTCGAGCGCGACTCCGGGTATGCCAAAGCGGCAGAGAAGCGCATCAACGAGGTCGAGCCGTTGCCGGAAGCATCGCTCGCGCCCTTCATGACAGCGCGTGAAGCGCCACGGGTGGCTTTCGCCACCTTGATCGAACGCGGCATGGTGAAGCCCGGCAAGCATCTGGTCGATGTGAAAGGACGTTACAAGGCGATGGTGCGCGCGGACGGAGCGATCTCTCTCGGTAACTCGGTCGGCTCGATCCATCGCATCGGCGCGCTGGCACAGGGTCTCGATGCCTGCAACGGCTGGACCTTCTGGCATCTGGAAACGGACAAGGGCCTGACGTCGATTGACGCCTTCCGAAGCCAGATCCGCTCCGAGATGGCGGACGCCATCTAAGGCTTATCCTTCTTCCAATTTTCCCGGCAACTTTCCGAACCTCCTGAGATTTCGCTTTTCTTTGCGATGCCTCACTATGCGCGCCTCATGGCTTCAGCGCATGCAGCACGACCTTGCGCATCACGCTCGGCAAGGCTTCGCCCGCGAGATCGGCCGCCGGCACCCATCGCGTGCCCCGGGGCGCGCGCGTGCTTGCCGGTACCTTCACGGCATAGATCGTCAGTTCGAGCGGGAAATGCGTGAAGACATGCAAAACCGCGCCGGGCAGCTTTGTCCATGAAGCGCGCGGAAACGGCGCCAAGGAAAGCGCAGACTTCGGATTAAAATCAGCGGACCATTCGGTCGTCGGCACTTCAGTCATGCCTCCCAGCAGGCCTTTCGAGGGCCGCGTGCGCAGCAGCACCATGCCGTCTGCGCGCCAGGCGAAGAACGCCGCGCCCCGCCGCAGCGTTCCTTTGCGTTTGGGTGCTTTGACCGGAAATGTTTCCGGATCGCGGCGCCGCCGCGCTTCACACCCTGCGTTCAGCGGGCAGAGCGCGCAGGCCGGCCGCTGCGGCGTGCAGATGCTCGAGCCGAGATCCATCAGCGCCTGGGCGAAATCGCCGGCGCGGCTTGGCGGCGTCAACGTTTCGGCGAGCTGCTGGATTTTCGGCTTAGCCGCCGGCAGCTCATCTTCGACCGCAAACAGGCGCGTAACGATGCGCCCTATATTGGCATCCACCGGCATAGCCGGGAGATCGAAAGCGATCGCTGCAATCGCGGCCGCGGTATAGGTGCCGATGCCCGGCAGCGTCATCAATGCTTTTTGTTCGGAAGGAAATTGACCGCCGTGATCCCTGACTACCGCCTGCGCGCAAGCATGCAGATTGCGGGCGCGGGCGTAATAGCCGAGGCCGGCCCAGGCTTTCAGCACATCCTCAATTGGGGAAGCGGCGAGGCCTTGCACATCGGGCCAGCGCTGAACGAAGCGCAGGAAATAAGGCGCGACCGCCTTCACCGTCGTCTGTTGCAGCATGACTTCGGAGAGCCAGACGCGATAAGGGTCTGCCGTCTCGCGCGGTGCCGCCCGCCACGGCAGGATGCGCCGGTGGCGGTCGTACCAGGCGAGCAATTCCTTGCCGGCCAAGGCTTGCCCGCCGGATATGGGCGCAGCAGCTTTCTTCTTTCGCGCCGCCTGACCTGCTAGCGTCATGACTGATCGTTGCCAGAGCCGCCAGCCATGAACAAGCCTTTCAAACGCGGGGCCCGCCCGCTCGCCGAGTTGCTGAACGCGTGCCTGTCGGACGCGTTCAAGCAGCAAGGCTTTGCGTCCGCGGAACTGGTGACGCGCTGGACCGAGATCGTCGGGCCCGAAATCGCTGCCCATGCCGAGCCGATGAAGGTGCAATGGCCGCGCGCCATCGGCAATGACGCACCGGAACCCGGCACGCTGGTTCTGCGTGTCGATGGGCCGACGGCGATCGAAATCCAGCACTCTTCCAATGTCATTCTGGAACGCGTGAACCGCTTCTTCGGCTGGCAGGCAGTCAACCGGCTGTCGTTGCGGCAGGCCCCGCTGTCCCAGCGCGGCAAGAAGCCGGTCAAGGCACCCGATCCGGCGGCTGCGGCCCGCATTGCGGCGACCTTGCCGGAGGTCGCCGATGACCAGCTTCGCGAGGCCCTGGGGCGGCTCGGAGCAGCTCTAAAACCCAAGCGCTAGCGGCTTTTCGCATGGTACGGACAGCATCGCGCCTTCTTGCCACAATTACCGTTTCCATATAGCGATCACGTCCCACACCCCGCCGATCCAGGAGTCACCAGTGGAAATCTCCCGTCGCAAACTGCTCATCGGCGCCGCCGCCATCGTCGCGGCAGGCGGGCTCGATTATTTTAGCGGCACGCGCAGCCTGCTGGATGCTCTTATCAGCGAAGCGAAGGCGCAGCCGTCCACCCTGCTCGCACCGGGGCCGCTCGGCGACATGATCCAGGGCTCCGAGACCGCGCCGGTGACCGTCGTGGAATATGCCTCGCTCACCTGCCCGCATTGCCGGGATTTCGCGACCAACACCTTCCCCGAATTCAAGAAGCGTTTCATCGACACCGGCAAGGTGCGTTTCATCTTCCGGGAGTTCGCCCTCAACGACGTCGATCTGCTCGCCATCGTGATCGCGCGCTGCGCGCCGAAGGAGCGGTATTTCCCGCTGATCGAGACGCTGTACGAGAAGCAGGACGTCTGGGCGATGAGCAATCCGGTTCCCCCGCTGCTCGGCATCGCCAAGCAGGCCGGCTTTACGGATGAAAGCTTCAAGACCTGCGCCGCGAATCAGACGATCATCGATGGCGTAAAAGCCCAACGGGACGCCGGCAGCAAGAATGGCGTGAATGCGACCCCGACTTTCTTCATCAACGGCGAGAAACATTCGGGCGGCATGAAGATCGAAGAGTTTGAAAAGGCTCTCCAGCCCTATCTCAAGTCCTGACAAGGACTTTTTGGCTTGAGCCATCGGCGCGGGCGGGCTTTCCACAGCATTAATCCGTGGGTTCCGCTCGATTAAGTCTGCAAAACCCTGTTGCGGCAGTTGCCCTGACCCGGCGGCCATTTCATTGTCGGCCCGTCGGCACCCTCGACCGGTTGCGGTCGGGACTGCGGGTATGTCTATCCGTGGTGCTGAAACAGCGACTGCCCGGCCAGTTAGCCGGGCTCAGGAAAGTACTGCATGAAACTTACCCGTCTACGCCTCCTCGGCTTCAAATCCTTCGTCGAACCGACGGACTTCGTCATCGAACCCGGCCTGACCGGCGTCGTAGGCCCCAATGGCTGCGGCAAGTCGAACCTTGTTGAGGCGCTGCGCTGGGTGATGGGCGAGACCTCTTACAAATCCATGCGCGCGTCGGGCATGGATGACGTAATCTTTTCCGGCTCCAACACGCGGCCCGCGCGTAACACCGCCGAAGTGTCGATGGGCATCGACAATTCCGAGCGCTCGGCTCCTTCGGCCTTCAACGATGACGACGCGCTGGAAATTACCCGCCGCATCGAGCGCGAGTCCGGCTCAAGCTATCGCATCAACGGCCGCGAAGTCCGCGCGCGCGACGTGCAGCTTTTGTTTGCCGATGCCTCGACAGGTTCGCGCTCCCCGGCTCTGGTGCATCAGGGCCGCATCGGCGAGATCATCCAGGCCAAACCCGAGCAGCGCCGCCGCGTGCTGGAAGAAGCCGCCGGCATTTCCGGCCTGCATCAACGCCGTCACGAAGCCGAATTGCGCCTGCGCGCTGCCGAGCAAAACCTCACGCGGCTGGAAGACGTCATCGGGCAACTCGCTTCGCAGATGGACGGCCTGAAGCGCCAGGCCCGTCAGGCCGTGCGCTATCGCGTCGTGGCGGGGCAAATCCGCAAGGCGGAGGCAACGCTGTTCCACCTGCGCTGGATCGCAGCGCAGACCGAAGTCAGCGATGCCGAACATGCCAAGGATGTCAGCGTCCGTGTTGTGGCCGAGCGCACCGGCCAGCAGGCCGAAGCCTCGAAGTTGCAGGTGCTGGCCCAGGCATCCCTGCCCGGTTTGCGCGAGACGGAAGCAAAGGCCGCCGCCGGGCTGCATCGCCTCGTGGTCGCACGCGAAACGCTGGAGCGCGAGGAGCAACGCGCGAAAGACCGCATGGCCGAGCTCGACTTGCGTCTCGTCCAGCTTGCGGAAGATGTCGAACGCGAGCGTCAGCGCGCGAGCGACGCGGAAGCCGCCATCGAACGCCTTGGCGCGGAAGAAACCACGCTGAAGGCAGAATCGCAGGGAGCCGCCACTCGCCGCAGCGGCGTCGATCAGCGCGTGACCGGGGCAGTGTCGGTGCTGAGCACGTCCGAGCAGCGTTTCGGCGAATTGACCGGCGCGCTCGCCGACCTTTCCGCCAAGCGCAATCAGTTGCAGACCGCATCGCGCGAACAATCCGACCGCGCCGCACGCCTTGCCCGCGAAATCGCGGAAGTGGAATCCGAATACGCCAATCTTTCCGCCGCCAACCGGCCCGACCTCCCCGCACTGGCTTCGGCCGTGGAAGCGTCGCAGACTGCGGTGAGCGAGGCCGAAGCGCAAGCGGTCGCCGCGGAAGCGGCCAACGCTACAGCGCGCCAGAATGTGGAAGGCGCGCGCGGTCCGTTGGCGGAAGCCGAGCGGCGCGTGCAGCGGCTGGAGACCGAAGCCAAGACGCTCTCTAAGGTGCTTGCGGTCGAGACCAAGAATATGTGGCCGCCGGTGATGGACAGCGTCACCGTCGAAAAGGGCTTTGAGTCAGCGCTGGGTGCCGCGCTCGGCGACGATCTCGACGCGCCGGCCGACCCATCTGCGCCGATGCGCTGGATGGGCGCCGCGGCCGATCCGTCGGACCCGGCATTGCCGAATGGCGTCGCGGCTCTGGCAACGAAAGTTCAGGCGCCAGCAGAACTTGCCCGCCGCCTTGCCCAGATCGGCATCGTCTCGCGCACAGATGGGCCGGCTCTCGCCGCCTTGTTGAAGCCCGGCCAGCGGCTGGTTTCGCCGGAAGGCGACTTGTGGCGTTGGGACGGCTTTGCCGCGTCCGCCCATGCGCCGACCGGAGCCGCGCGGCGCCTCGCCGAGCGCAGCCGCTACGCTGACATCCAGGAAGAGATGAAGGCAGCGCGCGCCGATGCCGAAACCCGGCGTCATGAAGCCGACGCGGCACAAGCGCAGGCGCAGCAGGCTGCCACCACCGAGACCGAAGCACGCGCCCGCATCCGCGAACGTCAGCGCGAGGCCGATGCCGCGCGCGACCGCCATAGCGCCGCCGAGCGCGAAGCCAACCGCGACGCGTCCCGCATTTCCGCGCTGGACGAAGCCAAGGCGCGCCTGTCCGGCAACCGTGATGAAGCCGTTGCCGTCCAGGCAGACGCTGACAAGGCACTCGCTGCCTTGCAGGCCGCCGACGAACTGGAACAGCAGCTTGCGGCCGTGCGCAGCGAGATCGAAGAGCAGCGCAGCAAGGTTGCCGAAGTCCGCGCCGAAGCGCAGGCGATTGCCCGCGAAGCCGAACTCTCAGACCGTCGTTTGCAGGCGATCTCCTCCGAACGGCAGGCCTGGACGCAACGCAATGACAGTGCCAGCGCGCAGATCGCCACACTGGAAAAGCGCAGCGAAGAAACCAAGAGCGAACGCGGCTCACTTGAGAACGCGCCCCAGGCATTCGCCGATCAGCGCGTTGCCTTGATCAGCCAGATCGAAGGTGCCGAAGCCGAACGCCGCGCCGCCGCCGATCAACTGGCGAACGCCGAGAACGCGCTGGCGGAGGCGGATCGCGCCGCCCGTTCGGCCCTCGAAGCCATGGGCACAGCACGCGAAGACGCCGCCCGCGCGGAAGAGCGCTTCGAGGGCGCCAAGCGCCGCCTGACCGATGTCGCGCATGAAATCCGCGAAATGCTCGAAGTCGAGCCCGATGCGGTAGCGGAACTGGCCGAACTCAAGGCCGGCGAAACCGCCCCTGACATTGCTGAGGTTGAAGCCGATCTCGAAAAGCTGCGCCGTGAACGCGAGCGCCTTGGCGCGGTCAATCTGCGCGCCGAAGAAGAACTGCGCGAGGTCGAGACGCAGCACACCAGCCTGACCACCGAACGCGACGATCTGGTGGAAGCCATCCGCAAGCTGCGGCTTGGCATCCAGAGCCTCAACAAGGAAGCCCGCGAGCGGCTTCTGAGTTCGTTCGAAGTTGTGAACGCCCACTTCCAGCGTCTGTTCACCGGCCTGTTCGGCGGCGGCACCGCCGAGCTTCAGTTGATCGAGAGCGACGACCCGCTGGAAGCCGGCCTGGAAATTCTGGCGAAGCCCCCGGGCAAGAAACCGCAGACACTGTCGCTGCTCTCGGGCGGCGAACAGGCGCTCACCGCGATGGCGCTGATCTTCGCGGTGTTCCTCACCAATCCGGCGCCGATCTGTGTGCTGGACGAAGTGGACGCGCCGCTCGACGACCACAACGTGGAGCGTTTCTGCGACCTGCTGGACGAGATGACGAAGTCGACCGATACGCGCTTTGTCATCATCACCCACAACCCGATCACCATGGCGCGCATGAACCGGCTGTTCGGCGTGACGATGGCGGAACGTGGCGTCTCGCAGCTGGTTTCGGTGGATCTGGAAACGGCGGCAAAGTTCCGCGAAGCCGTCTAACCTGCTGAAAACTCAGGCAAGCTCGCCGGGGCGTCTGTGGATAACCTCTGGATGATGACCGACTGCAATTCTGCGGAACGAACCCTTTAGTTCCGCGTTGACTGGGTAATACTCCGGATGACGCCCCCCACCCCCCGAAAGTCATCCGGCACATAAAGCCCCAGGTCCCCCCCGGCCTGGGGTTTTTCTTTTGGCAACCCTCAACCAATCTTGGACTTTGTATCCGCTCCCGCTGCCAGCCCATCTGCTGTAGGCTTGCGCCAGTGATTTTTGCAGGAGCGATATTATGACCGTCTGGATTATTCTCGGCATCGCCGTCGTCCTCGTTCTGTGGGCGATCATGATCTACAACGGCCTTGTCACGATGCGGCAGCGCGTGAACCAGGCCTTCGCCGACATCGACGTACAACTGAAACAGCGCCACGACCTGATTCCCAACCTGGTGGAAACGGTGAAGGGCTATGCCGGTCATGAGAAAAGCACGCTCGAAGAGGTCGTGAAGCTGCGCAACGCGGCAATGACCGCGCAAGGACCAGCGCAACAGGCTGCCGCAGAGAACATGCTGAGCGGCGCGCTGCGTCAGCTCTTCGCCCTTTCGGAATCCTATCCCGACCTGAAGGCCAGCGCGAACTTCCAGCAGTTGCAGACAGACCTGTCCGACATCGAGAACAAGCTCGCGGCAGCGCGGCGCTTCTTCAACAATTCGGTGCAGGAATACAACGCCGGCATCCAGCAGTTCCCGGCCGCCGTTTTCGCGGGATCGATGGGCTTCCAACCGCGCGAATTCTTCGACGTCGGCGAGGCGCGCCCGCAGCTGGAACAGGCGCCGAGCGTGAAATTCTGACTTCATCCCTTCGCTGAAGGGGATGAGGGAGAGCAATGGCCGCATACGGTCTCTACACACAGATGCAGTCCAATCGGCGGCGCTCAGTCGTGCTGCTGGTTGGCCTGTTCTTTTTGGTCTATCTGCTGGTCTTTGCCGGCGCCCTTGGCGCAGAAGTGGTGCTCAAGGGAGATCTGCCGCTGGAGTTTCTGCTGCGCGGCGCCTGGTACAATTTCAAGATCGCATGGCCCTACGCGACCGTAGGCGCCGTCATCTGGATCCTGATCGCCTATAGATTCCATCAGGCGATGATCGACTCCATGACGGGCGGACATGACGTCACCCGCGCCGAAGAGCCGAAGCTCTACAATCTCCTCGAAAATCTTTGCATCTCGCGCGGCATTACAATGCCGAAGCTCAAAGTCATCGACGACGTGGCGCTCAATGCCTTCGCCACCGGCATGAATGAGAAGCAGTACTCCATCACCGTCACGACCGGTCTCCAGAGGGCACTCAACGATGCCGAGATGGAGTCGGTGCTCGGGCACGAGCTGACCCACATACGCAACGGCGACGTGCGGATGCTGGTGATCGCGCTGGTCATTGCAGGCGTGGTTTCCTTCTTCGGTGAACTTCTGTTCCGGGTAATCTTCAACAGCGGAGGCTCATCCTCGGGCGGCAGCAGTAGCGGTGGCGGCAGCAAGAAGGGCGGCGGCGGCGCAGGCTTTGCCATTCTCATCGCCATCGCCCTGATACTGCTGGCCTGGCTGCTCGCGGTCGTTATCCGTTTCGCGCTATCGCGCCAGCGCGAATATCTCGCCGATGCGGGATCCGTGGAGCTCACCAAAAATCCGGATGCGATGATTTCCGCGCTCCGGAAAATTGAAAATCGCGGTGAGTTGCCGCGCGCCAATTCCGCCGTGATGGAAATGTGCATCGACAATCCGCGCACGGACATCACGGACATCTTCGCCACCCATCCGTCGATCGAAAGGCGGGTCGAGACGTTGGTGAAAATGGCCGGCGGGCATGACCCCGGGCCGCTGGCGATTGCTCAGTCTGATGACGAAGCCGACCCCGCTGAGACGCCGGCCGAAGGCCCCTGGAGCGGTAAGAGCGATGACGGCAGTGAGGGTGAGCCCGCTACGCCGCCTGCTCAGCCGCAGAATGCGCCGGTCGAGCTTGGCCGCGCCCCGAAGCAAGACGGCCCATGGGGACGCCGTGCGCCTTTTGGCTTCCAGAAGCGCCGCTCGTAAGCGTCAGTGACCTTCGAATGAAATAAGCGTGCGCACCGGCACGCCGAGGGCGCGGATCTTATCCGCTCCACCGAGATCCGGCAGATCGATCACGAAACAGGCGGCGACCACCTCTGCGCCCATCTGGCGCAACAGCTTCACCGCGGCTTCCGCTGTCCCGCCGGTGGCGATCAGGTCATCGACCAGCAGCACCCGCTCGCCTTTCACCACCGCATCCTCATGCATTTCCATTTCGTCGATGCCGTATTCCAGCGAATAGGCGACGCTGACACGCTTGTGCGGCAGCTTGCCTTTCTTGCGGATCGGAATGAAGCCTGCGGAAACCTGATGCGCCACCGCGCCGCCGAGGATGAACCCCCTCGCCTCGATGCCCGCGACCTTGCCGAGATTTAACCCCATCCATGGCTTTGCGAGTTCGTCAACCGCGCGCCGGAAGGCGAGCGTGTCGCCGAGCAGCGTGGTGATGTCGCGGAAGACGATGCCGGGCTTGGGATAATCCGGGATGCTGCGGATCGCAGCCTTGAGTTCGCGCTCGAATTCCTGGGAGGTCATCGCCTTGATCCGGTTCTGGGCCTTGCGGACCGGCTCACTCTGGCGAACGATGGAGAGAATCGCAATCGGAGAACGAAGTCATGGACGGCCCTGAGCAGCGCGTTGTTGTTATCGATCTGCGGATTCCGTTTTTTCGCCTGGTCGCTTTTTTCGTCAAGGCAACACTGGCTGCGGTGCCGGCGGCCATCATCGTGTCGATCATCTTTTTCTTGTTGAGCGCGGTGTTTGCAGGGCTGCTAGGCAGCCCTGAGTTGCTGCAGCGATTCCGGCTTTAAGCCCTGCGGCACATAAAAAAGGGGCGCGGACTAGCCGCGCCCCTTTGCTTATGATTTCTTGCTCAGCCCTTACGGGTGCGCGTGCACGTCGTGCCAGACTCGCTTCTTGGTGAAGTAGAGCAATCCCGACAGCACAATCAGAAACACCATCACCACAAATCCGGTTTGCTTGCGATTCTCGAGATGCGGTTCGGCTGTCCAGGCGAGGAAGGCCGCGACGTCCTTGGCGTACTGATCGACTGTCGCCGGCGAACCGTCGTCGAACGTCACCTGGCCGTCCGAGATCGGCGGCGGCATCGCGATGCCATGGCTCGGGAAATACTTGTTGTACATCATACCCGGAGCCATCTGCATGTCTGCGGGCGTCTTCTCATAGCCCTTCAGCAGCGCCACGATGTAGTCCACGCCCTGCTCCTGGTACTGTGTCACGAGATCCATCGGCAGGCGCGCGAGACCGCGCTCGTAAGTGCGCGCCTTGGCAATTACCGACAGATCGGGCGGATAGGCGCCGCCGTTCGAGACGCGCGCCGCCTGTTCGTTGGGGAACGGTGGCGGGAAATGGTCAGCCAGACGGCCCGGCCGGTCAAACATCTCGCCCTGGTCGTTCGGGCCATCCTTGACCTTGAATTCGCCGGCAACCGTCTGCGCCTGCGCCTCGGTGAATTCCGGCCCGCCTTTTTCGAAAAGGTTGCGGAAGGACACCAGCGACAGGCTGTGGCAGTTGGCGCAGACCTCGCGATAGACCTTGAAGCCGCGCTGCAGCTGGCCACGGTCGAACTTTCCGAACGGACCGGCGAACGACCACTTCTGCGCCGGAGGTTCCGGCGTCTCGTGGGCGTGTTCCTGCGCGATACCCGGGCGGCCGGCCAAAGCCAGCAGACCGGCGGCAACAACGAAAGCGGGAATGGCGCGCTTGAATGTCATGGTCGCTCTCATCGTGTCCCCGCTGTCGTCGGGGGCAACACGGATTCAGAGATCGAATTCGGCAACGGCTTGGTCTTTTCGAAGATGCCGAGCAGCGGCAGAATGATCAGGAAGTGCGCGAAGTAATAAGCGGTGAGGAGACGCGATGCGATGACATAGCCACCTTCCGCAGGTTTACCGCCCAGCCAGCCCAAACCGATGCAAACCGCCACAAAAACCCAGAACAATTGCTTGAAATAGGGCCGATAGCGCGCCGAGCGAACCCGCGACGTGTCGAGCCAGGGCAGGAATGCCAGGATCACAATCGATGCACCAAGCGCACCCACACCGAGAAGCTTGTTCGGGATGGCGCGCAGGATCGCGTAGAACGGCAGATAATACCATTCCGGCACGATGTGCGAAGGCGTCACCGCCGGATTGGCCGGGATGTAGTTGTCGGCATGGCCCATGAAGTTGGGCATGTAGAAGATGAAAAAGGAGAAGACGATAAAGAACAAGGCGAGGAAGAAGCTGTCCTTGATCGTCGCATAAGGCGTGAAAGGAACCGTGTCCTTGTCGGTCTTCGGGTCGATGCCCGTCGGGTTGTTCTGGCCGACCACATGCAGCGCCCAGACGTGCAACACGACCACACCCGCGATGACGAACGGCAGCAGGTAATGCAGCGAATAGAAACGCTGCAGTGTCGGATTGCCGACCGAGTAACCACCCCACAGCCAGCTGACAACGGACTCGCCGACGACCGGAATGGCGGAGAACAGGTTGGTGATGACGGTCGCAGCCCAGAAGCTCATCTGGCCCCAGGGCAGGACGTAGCCCATGAAACCGGTAGCGATCATGAGCAGCAGCAGGATCACGCCGAGGATCCACAGCACTTCGCGCGGATCCTTGTAGGAGCCGTAATACATGCCGCGGAACATGTGGATGTAAGCGGCGGCGAAGAACATCGAGGCGCCGTTGGCGTGGACGTAACGCAGCAGCCAGCCATAATTCACGTCGCGCATGATGCTTTCGACCGACTTGAACGCCAGATCGACATGCGGGGTGTAATGCATCGCCAGCGTAATGCCGGTGATGATCTGGATCACGAGCATCACGGAGAGGATGCCGCCGAAGGTCCACCAGTAATTCAGATTGCGCGGTGTCGGATAAGCCACAAAGGACGAATAGACTAGGCCGGCGATTGGCAATCGCCGTTCCATCCATTTCATGAAACCGCTTTGCGGCTGGTAAGTTGCGTGTCCGCTCATAGTCGAACCTTCAAAGAAAACGTGACGGATCAGCCGATCCGGATTTTGGTGTCGGAAACGAATTCGTAGGGAGGCAGCGGAAGATTGGCCGGAGCCGGTCCGCGCCGGATACGGCCCGAAGTGTCGTATTGCGAGCCGTGGCAGGGGCAGAAGTAACCGTCAAAATCGCCCTGATGTGCGAGCGGAATGCAGCCCAGGTGGGTGCAGATGCCGATCAGGACCTGAAAATTGGCATGCCCTTCCTTGACGCGCGCCGAATCGGGTTGCGGATCAGGCAAGGTCGCGAGATCGACGTTGCGGGCCTCATCAATCTCCTTCTTGGTGCGGTGATTGATGTAGATCGGCTTGCCGCGCCAGAAAACCTTGATCGCCTGTCCTTCGGCGATGGGCGCCAGATCAACATCGATCGGCGCACCGGCCGCAATGGTCGAGGCGTCGGGATTCATTTGCGCAATAAGCGGCACGAGAACGGAGGCCGCGCCGATGGCGCCGACCGCTCCCGTGGCGATGTAAAGAAAGTCGCGGCGTGTAGGCTCCGCCGAAGACGCTGTTGTCACGGTCAGGCTTCTCCTCAGTCCTGGCGATGAAACCGCTCGCGCAGGGACCGTCGGGCATACATTCCCGGGGGGGGGGGCGGCAAGCGGACCGGCGGGCCGGTCCTGAAAAGTGCAGGATGAGCCTCTCCAGCGGCGTTTTATTGGCACCCTTGGTGCCAAACCGCAAGCCCAGTATGGAATAGCTATAAGTCAGTTATGGATACCTCCGGGAATGCGCCGTCTGCGCGCGAAAAAAAACGGCCTGCCGAGATGCGAATCGTCCTGTTCCAGCCAGACATCCCGCAAAATACCGGAACGATTCTGCGTCTCTGCGCCTGCCTTGGCCTGGAGGCGCATATCGTGGAGCCGGCAGGCTTTCCGGTGTCGGATCGCGCTTTCCGGCGCGCCGGGATGGACTATCTGGACCAGGTCAGCATCGTTCGGCATGAGAGCTGGCAGAATTTTGAGCTATGGCGGCGGCAAGAGGGGCTACGGCTGGTGCTTTTCACCACCCAAAGCGCGATGCCCTATCTCGAGCATCGTTTCAGCGAGCGCGACATCCTGATGTTCGGCCGCGAATCTGCCGGCGTGCCGGAAACCGTCCATGCTGCGGCCGACGCACGGCTGGTCATTCCATTGCGGCCCGGTTTGCGCTCGATCAATGTGGCCATGGCCGTGGCCATGGTAGCGGGTGAAGCCATACGGCAAACGGGCGGACAGCAATGACGGCCAAGGATCAGGTAACGGCCTCCCCGCTCCCGGACGCCGCGACGCTCAAGCGCCGGCAGGAACAGGCCGGTGCTTGGTTCGCGCGTTTGCGCGACGATATCTGCGCCGCATTGGAGTCCATCGAGGACGAACTGCCTGCAGGCACCCCGCTGTCCGACCGGCCTGCCGGCCGTTTCGTACGCAAGCCCTGGAGCCGCACCGATCACACCGGCCAGCCGGCCTCGGGCTTGCCCGAGATCGGCACTTTAAATGCCGGTTCGGCTAAAGCCGAACCGGTTGGCGGTGGCGGGGTGATGTCGCTGATGCGCGGGCGCGTGTTCGAAAAAGTAGGCGTGCATGTTTCGACCGTGCACGGCGAATTCGCGCCGGAATTCCGCAAGGAGATTCCCGGCGCCGAGCAAAGCCCGGGCTTCTGGGCCTCCGGCATCTCGGTGATTGCACATCCGCACAATCCGCATGTGCCGGCGGTGCACATGAACACCCGCTTCGTGATCACCAGCAAAGCCTGGTTTGGCGGCGGATCGGACCTGACGCCTGTATTGGATCGCCGCCGCACGCAAAACGATCCGGATACGATCGCGTTTCATGCCGCGCTGAAGTCGGCGTGCGATGCGCATCCGAAGGTCGCGCCTTACGACAAATACAAGCAGTGGTGCGACGAATACTTTCACCTGAAGCATCGCAACGAGCCGCGCGGCATCGGTGGCATCTTTTACGACTGGCTCGACAGCGGCGCGTGGGACGCGGATTTCGCTTTCACGCAGGCCGTCGGCCGCGCTTTCCACAACATTTATCCTGAGCTGGTGCGAAAAAATTTCACGACACCCTGGAGCGAAGCCGAGCGTGACGAGCAACTCGTCCGGCGTGGACGCTACGTCGAGTTCAACCTGCTCTACGACCGAGGCACGATTTTCGGCCTGCGCACCGGCGGCAATGTGGAGTCGATCCTCTCCTCCCTGCCGCCACTGGTGAAGTGGCCATAACCCCCTCGCTTCGAACGGCTCCGGGGAGCCATACCGGCGGCCCCGAAGATGGTAAAGTCCCTCCAAATAAATAAGCCAGAGGGAAATGCCATGAATAGGGAAAGCCTCGTTCGCCGTTCCTGCGCGGCGATCGTTCTCGGATTGACGGTTTTAAATATTGCGCCTGCCCCAGCCGCCGACGTCATCGCCGAATGGGGAACCGTGAAAGCGCCGCCCGCACCGGAACTGAAACCGGTCAAGCTCGACGGCAAGACCACGGCTCTATTGATCCTCGATCTGCAAAAGCCAAGCTGCACCATGCAGCGCCGCGTGCGTTGCGTCGATACCATCCCGAAAGTGAAAAAGCTGATGGATGCGGCGCGCGCCGCAGGAGCCACCGTCATCTATTCCTTTGCCGGCGCGGGCGATCCGCACGAGACCGCCGATCCCGGACTGGCGCCGCGCGACGGCGAATGGATGGCGCAGCGCGGGCCGGACAAGTTCCTCGGCTCGGATCTGGAGAAGCGGCTGAAGGACAAAGGCATCAAGACGGTGATCGTGACGGGCAGTTCTGCCCAGGGCGTCGTCATCGGCACCGGAAGCGGCGCAGCGCAGCGCGGCTACAAGGTCATCGTGCCGGTCGATGGTATGTCTTCGGACGACGCTTATGCGGAACAGTACGCTGCCTGGCACATGTACAAAGGCGGACCGGCCGTCGTGACCGATCAGACGACGTTGACGCGCAGCGACATGATCAGCTTCTGATTCAAGCGCCGCCTAACTCAGTGCCTGAAAGCGCCGAAGATCATTGTCGCGCCGCCGAGCACGACGATCCCATCGAGGATGCCGGTGTGCACATGCACCGGCAGCTTTTCGACAAAGGCCTTGGCGAGGAAAGCCCCCGGCAGCGCGACCAGGCCGATCAACAGACCGAAGGCGATGACCTGTGGCGTCATCGCGCCCGATACGCCGAAGATCAAAAGCTTGCTGACCGCGACGCCGATGGAAACCAGCGCATCCGTCGCAACCACATAGGCGCCGACGAGACCTGACGCCATCAACACCGACAACAGGATCACGCCGGAGCCAGTGGTACTACCGGCGAGGAATCCATAGAGAACCGAGCCCGCCGCCAATCCGCCGTTGCTCATCTGGAATTTCATGTGAGTCACCCAGCGGCGCAGCGGCACACTGAGACAGAGCATTGCGCCGATCGCGATCAGAATGCCGGTGCTGGTGAGCTTGGTATAGGTATACGCGCCGATCATGCAGGTCGGCAGCGCGGCGAGCATGATGATGGTTCCGCGTTTCAGGTCGACAAATTCGCGAAAGGCGTAAGCGCGGGTCACGTTGTTGAACAACCCCGAGATGCTGACGATGGGCACCACCGGCTCCGGCCCGATCAGCGGCACAAGCACCAGCGGCATCAGGGCGCTTGAGCCATAGCCGGTAACACCGCCGACAATCGAAGCGAACAGCGCCACACCGGCTACCAGAATGAGCTGCCACAGGGAGATGTCGGCGAAGCCTTGCAGGATATCCATCTGCCGATCGTCTCCCTATTGCCTGAAAGCGCTGGCGATCATCGCAATGCCGCCGACAACCACAATCGCATCGAGAATGCTGGTGTGTACATGCACCGGCAGCCGCGCGACAAAGGCCCGCGCGAGAAATGCTGCGGGAATTCCCACCATTCCGATGAGGAGGCCGAAGGCGACAACCTGAACTGTCAACGCGCCGGAGGCCCAGAAGACGCTCATCTTCGTCACCGAAAGAGCGAACGATATGACGGCGTCCGTCGCAATCACTTGCGCGCCGGTCAGCCCGGAAGCCATCAGCAACGACAGCAGGATAACGCCCGAGCCGGTGGTGCCGCCGCTGATAAAACCAAATCCGGCGGCGCCGACTGCCAGGCCCCCGCTGCGAAGGCGGATTTCCAGATGCAACAGCAGGCGGCGAAGCGGCACGCTGAGCACCAGCATCGTCCCGATCACGACGAGAACGCCGGCGCTGGTGAGCTTGGTATAGGTAAAAGCACCGAGCGCAGTGGTCACGATCGCACCCAAGATGACGATCAGGGCGCGTTTCCAATCGGTAAAGGACCGAAAGGCAACGATTCTGGTCATGTTGTTGAACAGGCCGGAGATGCTGACGATCGGGACTACCGGCTCAGCTCCGATGAGCGGCACCAGCACAAGCGGCAGCAATACACTGTTGCCATAACCGGTGACGCCGCCGACGACGGAAGAAAACAAGGCGACCGCTGAAACCAGGATCAACTGATAGATCGAGACATCGGCGAAGCCTTGCGTCAAATCCATCTAGTTGGTGGCCTGCTCGACGATGAGATCAGCAGGCGAGATCAGCACGCTGAAGCGCTGGCACCAGATGATCACGCTAGGATAATCCTTGAGATTAACGCCGTCGGGAATTTGATAGCGCTGGCTGCCCTTGAAGGAACGCAAACGGCCGAGATCGACATACATGACGTCCTTCATGTCCGATGATGACCGAATTGATGCCTTGGGCACAAGATAGACATGGAAAGCCGGGCCGGGCCCGACTTCAAAATCGGGCTCCAGGAACACAGCGTGCTGATAAACGCTGACCCTGCCCTTGCCCCAGTGCACCGGGTCGGATGTGTTGGCATGGATAAAGGCGCCGGTCGCCGCAGGTTTGGCAATCGGCGCTGAACTATCCTGCATCGGGACCGGCACCAGATCCGCCTGCGTGAGTTGCTCGGTCGCAGGCGGTGGCGGAAACACATAAGGAAAGAAGAAAAAGCCAAGCGCGACGCCAAGCGCCGTCCCCAGAATGCCACCGACGAGAAAGGCGGCTGATTTTTCCCACAATCTTGCAAACATCAAAGCCCCCGCCGCTTAGCCGGACTTCAGCGCATTCGTCGCGATCCGGCCGATGGTTTCATTATCGGCGGGAAAATCGGCCGCAATCCAGGCTTCTTCCGCAGCACGCAGGGCTACGCCAAGCGCAGGCCCCTTTTCCAGGCCCCGCTGCATCAAGTCTGCTGCCTTCAGCGGAAAGACGGGAGCGGTCCAGCGCTGCGGCAGCATCGCCAGCTCGCGCCAGGCGTCACTATCGGTTTTTGCCGGGGAACGTGCCCAGGCCAACAATACCCGATCGGAAAAATGCTGCGGCCCGATGCGGTAGAGCCAGGCGCGCGCGGCGGCTTCGCCCGCAGCCGGTGAAACATGCCACCACCCGGCGCCCATCGAGATCAGCCGCGTCTGCTCGACGTTGGCGAGCCGCAGCCGCTGGGCCAGCCGTTCGCCATCCTCGTCAATGAGCACATTCAATGCCGCAAGGCGGCGGATCGGATCTGCCGGAAGGCCGAGCCCGGCTTCGATCTCCGCCAGGCGCGCGACGTGCTCGATCAGCGGCACGCCGCCGATGAGTTGCACAAGCAACCCTGCTTCCGCCATCACGATCAGTGTCGGCACGGCGGCCTTCGCTACCAGCAGCTTCACCAATTCCATCCGCACGCGTTCGCGCGACAAGCTTTCAAGCCCGTCGCGTCCCGCGATGCAGGCGCGTAACCCCTCGGCATCCGGCGTGCCTGCGCCGTAAGCAGCGTGGAAACGGAAGAAACGCAGGATGCGCAGATAATCCTCAGCGATGCGTCGCGCCGGATCGCCAAAAAAGCGCACACGCCGCGCTTCAAGATCGGCCAGGCCGCCACCGTAATCATAGACAACGCCGTCCGCGGTCGCCGACATCGCATTCATCGTGAAGTCGCGGCGCTCAGCATCTGTTTTCCAGTTCCGGCCGAAGCGCACGGTCGCCTTGCGGCCAAACGTTTCCACGTCTTCGCGCAACGTGGTCACCTCAAACGGCACGCCCGCGGCCACGACGGTGATGGTGCCGTGCTCGATCCCCGTCGGCACCGCCTTGAATCCCGCACCCGTCACGCGGCGTGTCACCTCTTCCGGAAGTGCGGTGGTCGCAACGTCGATGTCACCGGGCGGCAAACCGATCAGCGCATTGCGCACCGCGCCCCCGGCCACACGTGCTTCTTCGCCATCCCTGGACAGGATGTCGAGCAAGCGGGTCAGCGCGCTGTGAAGCAACCAATCCGCATTCTGCAAGCGGCGATCGGTGCGGCCGGTATCGTTCACTGCTGAGTCCCTGGCACAAGGTGGCCGTTTTCAACATGCGCCGGCACATAGGTGGAGCCCGGAGGCGCGCCGGAAACCTGCGCCGTGATGACCGCACTGGCGCCCACCAGCAAGAGTGCAGCGACGGTGAGACCGACGACAATGCGGAGCGGCCACGATTCCGGATCGAACACGCCGTGATTCTTCGCCCACAGCAGAAACGCGTAGGCGGCGAACGGCGCCAGAAAAAGCAATAGCTCTGTAAGGATCGGCCGGATCATTCCCACTCTCTTATGTTTTTTGATTCCGGAGACCTTAGCCGATTGCGGGGCGCATGAGTATGCATCCGACGGCCATCACCGCGCGTAAAGCTTCTCATAAAGGTTGCGCAAGATGCCCGCGGTCACGCCCCAGATGCGCCGCTGCTCGAAGGGAATTTCGAAATAGTAGCGCTTGATGCCTTCCCAATCGCGGCTGTGCTTCTGGTGGTTTGCCGGTTCCATCAGGAATCTTAGAGGCACTTCAAACGCCTCATCCACTTCGGAGGGATTGAGCGTGAGACTGTAATCAGGCGCTATCCGCGCCACAGCCGGCACGATGCGAAAGCCCTGGGTGGTCATATAAAGATCGAGATAACCGATCGGATCGACGAAGCGTGCATCGAGACCAACCTCCTCTTCCGCCTCGCGCAAGGCCGCGGCCAGCGGCGTCTCATCGGTGGATTCGATCTTGCCCCCGGGAAACGAAATCTGTCCCGGGTGCTGCGGCAAATGCGCGGAGCGCTGCGTCAAAATGACGGTGGGCTCAGGACGGTCCACCACCGCCACCAGCACGGCGGCGGGACGGATGGGGCGCACCGACCACAGAGCCTTCATCTCCGCGTTCAGCTCGTGATCGCCTTTGTCGGGCACTACCGCAGGATCGCTCAACGAACGCAGCTCGGTGAAGGCAAGCTGCGCCCGTGCGCGCTCAAAAAAATCGTCCAGCGGCATCAGGCAAATTCCCGCAGCGTGTCCGCCGGCGCCATGGCAAAGAATGCGTTGTTAGAGACCACACCGAACATGCGGCGGCCATCGACGTCCCGTTCCTCACCAAGCGCAACAAGGTCATAGAACAACGAGCGCGTCACCTTGGCCCACAAATCGCGGCGCACATGCAGATAAGGCTTCAGCCCGTCCGTGGCGGTTTCAGGGTCAAAGCGCAATGCATGCTCCGGTCCACAGGTCACAAGGTCGTCCACGTTCGTCCGGAAACTGAGCACCCGCGTGCCGTCCGTTTCCGCCACCCGCATTTCGACCGCCAGAAACGGCGCGTCTTCCACGACAATCCCAACCTTTTCCACCGGCGTTACAAGAAAGTATTTGCCGTCTTCCCGCTTCAGAATCGAGGCAAACAGCTTCACCAGCGCGGGTCGTCCGATCGGCGTTTTCATGTAAAACTAGGTACCGTCCAAGGCGATCCGCATGTCGATATCGCCGCAAAATGGCGGGTTCCACAGATGCACCGGCGGCGGTCCTTTGCCGCTTTCGCGCTTCGCCACGTCGGCGATTGCATCGATCCCGCCAGCCTGCCCTTGGTTCGCCATGGTTTATCCTACGTATTTGCAGGCCAGCCGGTCCATATCGGGATGGCGATCCATGGTGCCCCGGGCAAAAGATAGCGTAAGCTCGGGGTAACGCACGGAATCAAGCGTTTCCAACGCGATACTGAGGAGCGGCTTTATGGCTGTGGCAAACGAAGAAGGCGCGGAAAAACTCGAAGACATGATCGTACGGGCTGCCGAGTCGAGTGCGGTCCATATCCGGGCCGCCAGAACCGCCATCGGGGCCGTCATCTTCGGACAAGAAGGCGTGATCGACAGCGCGCTGGTGACCGTGCTCTCCGGCGGTCACGCCCTCCTTGTCGGCGTGCCAGGCCTCGCCAAGACAAAGCTGGTCGAAACGATGGGGACGGCGCTCGGTCTCGACGCCCGCCGTGTGCAGTTCACCCCCGACCTGATGCCGTCCGATATTTTGGGCGCGGAAGTCCTGGAGGAAGGTGCGAACGGCGCACGCAGCTTCCGCTTCATCTCCGGCCCGATCTTCGCGCAACTCCTGATGGCTGACGAAATCAACCGCGCCAGCCCGCGCACGCAATCGGCGTTGCTGCAGGCGATGCAGGAACAACACATCACGGTCGCCGGCGCACGACACGACCTGCCGCGCCCCTTCCATGTTCTGGCAACGCAGAACCCGCTGGAACAGGAAGGCACCTATCCTCTGCCGGAAGCGCAGCTCGACCGCTTCCTGATGGAGATCGACGTCGATTATCCCGATCGCCTCGCCGAGCGGCGCATTCTGTTCGAAACGACTGGCGCTGAAGAAACACGCGTGACCGCTGCGATGACCGCCGACGATCTCATGGCCGCGCAACGTCTCGTCCGCCGCCTGCCGGTGGGAGAGTCGGTGGTGGAAGCCATCCTGTCGCTGGTGCGCTCCGCACGTCCCGGTCCGGAAGCCGGCGACATCGGCAAGTTGATCGCATGGGGTCCTGGCCCGCGCGCCAGCCAGGCGCTGATGCTGGCCGTGCGCGCCCGCGCGCTGCTGCAAGGGCGTTACGCACCCTCGATCGACGACGTGATCGCACTCGCCGATCCCGTGCTGAAGCACCGCATGCAGCTGACCTTCGCCGCGCGCGCGGAAGGCGAAACTATCCAGGCCGTGATCGGCCGCCTCAAAGCACGGCTCGGATAACGCCGCATGGCGCTCGACCCCAGGCTGAGCGAGCAGGAAGTTGCGACGGTCAATCGGGCAACCGCACACGGCCGGACGCTGGCTTCCGCGATGCCGCGGCTCATCCTTGAAGCGCGCCGGATTGCGGCGACTGTAATCCATGGCCTGCATGGCCGCAGGCGCGCAGGGTCGGGAGAGAATTTCTGGCAGTACCGCCGTTTCGTTTCCGGTGAACCCGCGCATCGGGTCGATTGGCGGCGTTCCGCGCGCGACGATCATCTGTACGTGCGCGAACGCGAGTGGGAAGCGGCGCATACCGTCTGGCTCTGGCCGGACCGCTCGCCTTCCATGAATTTCGTTTCGCACCTCGCCAACGATACCAAGCTTGAACGCGTGATGGTCGTCGCCTTCGCGCTTGCCGAAATATTGGTGGAAGGCGGCGAACGCGTCGGGATTCCCGGGCTGATCCGACCGACTGCAAGTCGCAACATCATCGACAAGATCGCGCAGGCAGTGCTTCACGATGCCGGCATGCGTACGAGTCTGCCGCCTTCATTCGCGCCTTCGCCGCTCGCTGAAGTCGTAATGCTCTCGGATCTGTGGAGCCCGATTGGCGATGTGCGTGCTTCGATCGCGCAGCTTTCGGCCAATGGCGCCCACGGGCATGTGGTTCAGACCGTGGATCCGGCGGAAGAAACATTCCCGTATTCGGGACGCATCGAATTCGTCGAGCCGGAAGGCGCAGGCACCATCACTGCGGGACGCGCGGAAACCTGGCGCATCGACTATGGCAAGCGCATCGAGCGACACCGCGCAGAAATCCGCGCAGAGACCGATCGTCTCGGCTGGAGCTTCGCCGTTCACCGGACCGACCGGCCTGCAAGCGAATTGTTGCTGGCGTTGCATGCGCGCATGGGTGACGGCGGCGCCAACCGCTGGTCACGCGCGAGGTCGGCATGATCGCCGGACTTCCCCTCGCCTTTGCCCAACCGATGGTGCTGCTCGGGCTGTTGAGCCTGCCGGTGTTGTGGTGGCTGCTGCGGCTTATTCCGCCGCGTCCGCGCCGGGTCGATTTCCCGCCAACGCGCATGTTGTTCGACATCGCACCGAAGGAAGAAACCCCGTCGCGCACGCCGTGGTGGCTCACCTTGCTGCGGCTGTTGCTGGCGGCGCTGGTGATCTTCGCCGCCGCCGGACCGCAGTGGAACCCATCCATCGCCACTGCGGGTAGCGCGACGCCGCTCGCGCTGCTGATCGACGATGGCTGGACTGCGGCTTCGACCTGGGACGCGCGCCTGCGCGCTGCTGAAGACATCATCGTTCAGGCGGAGAATGACAACCGTGGCGTAGCGCTCATCCCGCTCTCGGAAACCACACGCGATATTTCGATCGCGCCCGCCGGCACTGCCCGGGTACGCCTGCGGCAACTCAAGCCGAAGCCGCATGCACCGCAACGCGCCGATGCGCTGCCAATGATCGAACGCTTCGCTACGGCCGGCACGGATCTGGAAACGATCTGGCTGTCCGATGGCATCGATCTCGGCCAGGGCAAAGAGTTTGTGGCAGGGCTTTCACACATCCTTGGCCAGCGCAAACTGAGCGTGATCGAGGGCGGCTTGTCGCCCGCGCACGCCCTCGCCGCCGCGGAGAACGCCGCAGCTGTCATGACGGTAAAGGTTCTGCGGGCCGAAACCGGCAGCGGAGAATCCGGCGCGCTGCGCGCGCTTGACCTGAAAGGATTATCGCTGGGCGAGGCCCGCTACACCTTCAAGGCAGGCGACCTGGAGACCGATGCCGAATTCCAGATGCCGGTGGAAATCCGCAACGACATCACGCGCGTCGAAATCGCAGCGCAGCGCTCGTCTGGCGCAGTTCAGCTGCTCGACAAGCGCTGGCGGCGGCGCGCCATCGGCGTGATCGCGAGCACGACAGGCGATACGGCGCAAACGCCCCTCCTCGCCTCGACTTATTACCTCTCGCGCGCGCTCAATCCGTTCGCCGATGTGCGGCAACCGGAAAGCGCCTCCGCCGGCGAGGCAATCGCACAGTTCGTCGAACAGAAACTGCCGATGATGATCCTTGCAGACGTCGGCAACGTCACTGGCGAAGCGCGCGAAAAGCTAACGACCTGGATCGATGACGGCGGCGTGCTGGTTCGTTTTGCCGGGCCGCGTCTGGCCGCGTCGGACGACGACCTCGTGCCGGTGCGGCTGCGGCGCGGCGGCCGCATCCTCGGCGGCAGCCTGAGTTGGGAACAACCACAGAAACTGTCCGCCTTTTCGCGCGAAGGCCCGTTCAACGGCATGGCCGTACCGACAGACGTCACCGTTACCCGTCAGGTCCTGGCGGAGCCGGACGCTGAGCTTTCCGAACACACCTGGGCCACGCTTGCCGACGGCACGCCGCTGGTGACTGCTGCCCGCCGCGGCAAGGGCGTGGTCGTGCTGTTCCATGTCACTGCCGATACGCGCTGGTCGGATCTTCCACTGTCCGGCGCATTCGTCGATATGCTCAAGCGCATCGTGTCACTCTCCGGCAATGCCGCAGCGGCCGACAACGAGGTTGGCGACAAGCAGGCAACGCGCGACGTCGTGCCGCCCAATCGCGTGCTGGACGGTTTTGGCGCTTTCGTGCCGCCGCCGCCGACGGCGCGTCCGATCCCCGTGAATTTTTCCGATCCGCCCGACGCCGAGCATCCGCCGGGATTCTACGGCACGCCTGAAGCGCTGGTCGCCATCAACACGCTGCGCCCTGCCGACCGGCTGGCGAAGCTCGATTTCTCCCCACTCAACGCACGGCGAGATCAATATCGCATCGGCGAGCCGCAGGATTTGCGCGGTCCGATCCTGCTCACTGCGCTCGGCCTGCTGCTGCTCGATGCGCTGCTGGTATTCTGGCTTGCAGGCGGGATTGCGCGGCTGACGTTACGCCGCAAACCGGCGGCCGCTGCGATCGCCATCGCACTTCTTGCCGGCACGCTTGGCGCGCCGTCACGGGCCTACGCGCAGAACGACGACTTCGCCAAAAAGGCATCGACGCAAACGCATCTCGCCTATGTCATCACCGGCGACGCCGAGGTCGATCGTATCAGCCGCATCGGCCTGGAAAGCCTCACGCTGTTCATGGCCCAGCGTACATCGCTTGAAGCAGGGGAACCGATGGGCCTGGAAATAGGCCGCGATGAGCTTGCCTTTTTTCCGCTGATCTATTGGCCAATCGTGCCGGCCGCCGCCAAGCCAACGCCGCAAGCCATGGCAAGACTGGACGCTTACATGAAGCAAGGCGGTACTGTGCTGTTCGATACCCGAGACGCACTGGAAACCTTGCCGGGGCCTGATGGAGGTTCATCGGGACCCGGCGCGATGACCCTGCGGAACATTCTCTCATCGCTCGATATCCCGGAACTTGAGCCTGTCGCCAGCGATCATGTGCTGACCAAAACTTTCTTCCTGCTCCGCGACTTCCCCGGCCGCTATACCACCGGAAAGCTTTGGGTCGAGGCGCTGCCCGCGGCCGATGAAGACCAGGGCGAGCGCCCTGCCCGCGCAGGTGACGGCGTCTCGTCCATCATCATTACATCCAACGATTTCGCGGGCGCATGGGCGCTGCGGCCGGACGGGCAACCTATGTTGCCACTGACACCCGGTGACCCACGGCAGCGCGAATTCGCCTTCCGCGCTGGCGTCAATATCGTGATGTACACGCTGACTGGCAACTACAAGGCCGACCAGGTCCACGTGCCGCAATTGCTCGAAAGACTGGGGCAGTAGCACGATGAATTACGGCATCGCCTTCGCGCCTCTGGTTCCGGCCTATGTTGTATGGGCAGCGCTGGTTGTTGCACTGATCGTTGCCGCACTGCTGTTTTTCGTGCGGAGCCGGGGCGCTGTGGTGCGCACCGTGTCGCTGGTGCTGATGGTGCTGGCGCTGGCGAACCCGTCGTTCACCCGCGAGGACCGCGAACCACTAACCTCCGTCGCGGCTGTCGTTATCGATAAAAGCCCCAGCCAGAATTTCGGTGAGCGCCTGCAGCAGACCGAAACTGCGCGCGCCGCCTTGATGGAGCTGCTCGGCCGCATTCCGGGGCTGGAAGTGCGTGTGGTTGAGGCCGGCCAGTCGGACGGTGAAACCGACGGCACGCGCTTGTTCAACGCTCTCGGTTCCGCGCTGGCAGATGTCCCGCCGGACCGGGTGGCAGGCGCCATTCTGCTCACCGACGGACGCGTCCATGACGTACCGGCGGACGCCGCGGCACTTGGCTTCACCGCCCCACTGCATGCGCTGATCACCGGCTCTAAAGACGAGCGCGATCGCCGCGTTGCGCTGATCACTGCGCCGCGCTTTGGCATCGTCAACCAAACGCAGACCATCACTTTCCGCGTTGAGGATCAGGGTTCATCGGGCGGCACCGCGCAAGTGAACGTGCGGCGTGACGGCGAAACCATTGAGACCCGCACGGTCCAGGTGGGCCAGCCGGTGCAGATCAGCGTTCAGATCCCGCATGCGGGATCTAACATCGTCGAAATCGAGGCAGCACCGCTGCAAGGCGAACTGACGCCAGTGAACAACCGCGCCGTGGTGTCCATCGATGGCGTGCGCGACAAGTTGCGGGTGTTGCTGGTGTCCGGCGAGCCACATGCCGGCGAACGGACCTGGCGCAACTTGCTGAAGTCCGACGCCAGCGTCGATCTTGTCCATTTTACCATTCTGCGCCCGCCGGAAAAACAGGACGGCACGCCAATCAACGAGTTGTCGCTGATCGCCTTCCCGACCCGCGAACTGTTTCAGCAGAAGATCGACGAATTCCAGCTCATCATCTTTGACCGCTATGCACGGCAAAACGTGCTGCCGATCGTCTACTTCGACAATATCGCGCGCTACGTCCGCAAAGGCGGAGCGGTGCTGATCGCCGCCGGCCCTGACTATGCCAGCCCCACAAGCCTGTGGCGCACGCCGCTGGAATCGATCCTGCCCGCGGAGCCAAGCGGCCAGGTGACCGAGACACCGTTCCGTGCGCAGCTCAGCGCCATCGGCAAACGCCATCCCGTGACCCGCGATCTTGAAGGCGCCGCGTCTGATCCGCCGCAATGGAGCCGATGGTTCCGCGTGGTGGATTCGAAAGTGACCGATGGGGCAACCGTGATGCAGGCTCCCGGCGACAAGCCGCTGCTCGTGCTGGCGCGCGAAGGTGAAGGCCGCGTCGCCCTGCTGTTGTCCGATCACATCTGGCTTTGGGCACGCGGTTATGAGGGCGGCGGTCCGCATCTCGACCTGCTGCGGCGGCTTTCGCACTGGTTGATGAAGCAGCCTGATCTGGAGGAGGAAGCCTTGCGGCTTTCCGCCAATGGCCGCGAGCTTTCCATCGAGCGTCAGTCGATGGCGGATGCGATCGCGAACGTCACCGTGACTTCACCCTCGGGTAGCACGACAACAGTGGCGCTGAATGCGGCGCAACCCGGTCTGTGGCGTGGGGAAATGCCGGTGAGCGAACTGGGACTGTGGCGCGCGACCGACGGAAAACTGACAACCCTGGTCAATATCGGCCCTGCCAATCCGCTTGAATTCTCGGAAGTAACATCGACCACGGAGGTTCTTGCACCGCTCACCTCCGCAACCGGCGGTGACTCGCGCCGTCTGACCGACACCACCGGGGTCACCCTGCCACGCATCCTTCCCGTGCGGTCGGCCAACACCTTTCAGGGCGATGACTGGATCGGATTGAAGTTGCGCAACGCCAGCGTCGTGCGCGGCATCGGCGTATTGCCGGTGTTCGCCGGCTTCATCGGATTGCTATTGCTGATCGGAAGCCTGGCGCTCACCTGGGCGCGCGAAGGCCGGTAGGCCTAAGCCTCTATCCATTCCGGTTTGATCGGCCCGCTGACTCCCGCGAAAGCGTCGTCGATCAATTCCGCCACCAGCAGACGCTGCGGATCCACCGGCCCCGGCATGGACGCTGTGCCTTTGGGAATGCGCTTGAAGCCGCAGCGCTTGTAGTAAGACTCGTCTCCGACCAGCACGACCAGTTTGTGACCTGTGTCTTTGGCCTCCTGGAGCGCACGCTGCATCAGGCGAAGCCCAATCCCGCGTTCACGGAACGGCGGCTCCACCGTCAGCGGTCCCAGCAGCAGCGCCGGCGTCTCTCCGATCCGGATAGGCGAAAGCCTTACCGAGCCCGCGAGCAGCGTGCCGATGCGGGCGGTGAACGACAGATCGAGGCTGTGGCCGATGCCCTCACGAATGCGGAAGGCCGTGCGCGCATAACGGCCGGGACCGAAGGTACGCTCGTGCAACCGCTCAATCGCCACGGCGTCGTCGGCGGTCTCCTGCAGAATGGTCAAAGAGAGATCTGTCATTCCCTGCCCAATCGCGCGATCAGCAAAAGTGGGTACCGGTTTTGCGTAAGCAATCAAGCTTGCGCAGATTGCGCAGACTTATCTGCGATTCGCGCGAACCCCATTTAGTGTGGTGCATGATCCTATCCGAAAACCGGTTCCCACTTTTCGGGATCATGCACTACCTTGGCGATTAGCATTTGCTGGGCGTCCGGTCCATCGACGGCGGAATTGTTCGTTACCATTGTTCGCTGGCCGGCGCGCCGCCCAGCACTTCGGCAATGCGGGCGCGAGTCGCCGCAGTGGTGTCATTGGGCATCGCTTCCACTGCAAAGAAAGAAGCGTGCGCAATTTCATGCGTCGGCTGAAACGGCCCGGTCTGCTCGAAATCCTGCACAAGGTAGAGGGCAACATGGTCACGCCGGGAAACGCGGCCATTGAAATACATGCCGTGCAGTCGCGGCATGCCGGTAAGGCGGATATTGCCTTCCTCAACCAATTCCCGGCTGAGAGCCTGGAGCATGGTCTCGCCCGCTTCGACCCCACCACCGGGCAGGTGCCAGCCGCGCACATAGGTGTGCTGGACCAGCAGAATCCGGCCCGCGCCATCGACCACCAGCCCCCGTACGCCGAGCGTCATACCCCGCGCAAAGCGCCAATAGAGACGCAGCACAGGGCTGATCAGGGATTCCCACAGGCGGGATGATTTTTGCGGCGGTCTGGCCTTTTCCATCCGGTCTACCTATAGTTTAGAATAATTCAAATGTGTGGGGAAACCATTGTCCCTGCTTATAAAGGGGCTCTCTCCGTGAAGCGATTTGCAGACCTGTCCGAACAGGAAATTTTGGCTCTGGCCATTACCAATGAAGAGGAAGACAGCCGCATTTACCGCAGCTTCGCGGAAGGCCTCCGGGCGCAATTTCCGTCCTCCGCCAAGGTCTTCGAGGAGATGGCCGGCGAGGAAGTCACCCACCGCACCATGCTGTTCGACCTTTATCGCGAGAAATTCGGCGACTACCTCCCCCTGATCCGCCGCCAGGACGTGAAGGGCTTCATTCAGAAGCAGGCGATCTGGCTGATGGGGCCGCTGAACCTGGAGGAAGTGCGGAAATACGCGGAGGGCATGGAATACGAGGCCAGCCGTTTCTACCGCAAGGCGGCTGAGACCACCCGCGACGCCACCATCCGGAAGTTACTGGACGACCTTGCGGAAGCGGAAGACGAGCACGAGGGTATTGCGCAGCAACTTGGCGAGAAGATCCTCACCAAAAGCGCGCGCGAGAAGGAAGACGAAACCGCGCGGCGCATGTTCTTGCTGCAATATGTGCAGCCGGGACTTGTCGGCCTGATGGACGGCTCGGTTTCGACGCTCGCACCCTTGTTTGCCGCAGCCTTCGCCACGCACAACACTTGGGAGACGTTCCTCGTGGGTATGGCCGCGTCTGTCGGCGCCGGCATTTCCATGGGATTTGCAGAAGCCGCCTCGGACGACGGTTCGCTCACCGGGCGCGGCACGCCCTGGGTGCGTGGTACAGTCACGGGCATCATGACCACCGTCGGCGGCGTCGGACATACCC
This sequence comes from Bradyrhizobiaceae bacterium, assembly GCA_947481685.1. Taxonomy (GTDB): domain Bacteria; phylum Pseudomonadota; class Alphaproteobacteria; order Rhizobiales; family Xanthobacteraceae; genus CANKHA01. The sequence continues at coordinate 35,169 of CANKHA010000004.1, read as the reverse complement.
TGCCCTATCTCATCCCGGATTTCTGGGCGGCGACCGCCCTTGCCGTCATCGTAGTCGCCATCGAACTGGTCGCCATCTCCTATATCCGCTACCGCTACATGGACACGCCGTTCCTGTCGGCCGCATTCCAGATCGTGGTTGGCGGTACGCTGGTTTTCCTCGCCGGCATCCTGATAGGAAGCGCCTGACGTAATGTTTCGCCTTGCGCATATTTCCGATCCGCATCTGGGATCTCTACCAAGGCCGCGCTGGAGCGAACTCGCCGGCAAACGCGCACTGGGCTTCTTCAACTGGCACCGCAAGCGCCGCGCCCTGCACCGCGAAGATGTGCTTGCGAAGCTCATCCTCGACATGCGGTCGTTCGCGCCCGACCATCTCGCCATCACCGGCGACCTGATCGTGATTTCGCTTGAAAAGGAATTCGAGCCAGCGCGCGCCTGGCTGGAAACCCTTGGCCCGCCCCGCGACATTACAGTCATCCCCGGTAATCACGACGCTTACGTCGGCGCGACTGCCGAGCATTCCGGCAAGCACTGGGGTGAGTTCATGACCAACGATGCCGTGCAGGTGCTGGTCGGCCAGGAGATTACCTATCCTTTCGTGCGCCGCCGCGGCCCCGTGGCCTTGATCGGGCTATCGACCGCCGTGCCGACTCTCCCCTTCATGGCAACCGGGGAATTGGGCCGCGAGCAGATCGCGCGTTTTGCGAAGATGCTTGCAGGCCTCAAGGACGAAGGGCTGTTCCGGGTCGTGCTGATCCACCATCCACCGAAGAGCAGTCCGGGCCGGCGTTTCCGCCGCCTGACCGATGCCAGCGAATTCCGCGCGGTGCTTGCCGAGCACGGCGCCGACCTGGTGCTGCACGGCCACAATCATGTGCACTCATTGATGTGGCTCGATGGCCCTCACGGTCGCATTCCGGCATTTGGCGTGCCGTCAGCGTCATCGCCGCCGCACGACCGGCATGATGCAGCGGGCTATAACATCTATGAGATCGATGGCGCGCCGGGAGCATGGCAATGCACTGCCATCCTTCGTTCGCTCCGTGCCGACGGGGAAGACTTCATCGAACGCGCGCGCGAAAAAATCGCCTAGTAGATATCGGGCGCGATCATCCAGGCAAAGGTGAGCAGCGCGAGCGCTCCGAGGATCAGGCCAAGGATAAATGCCTTGGCGACTTTCCAGCGTCTGCGACGGTGCTCTCCCTTGAGATCGCGCCAGCCTTCCAGACCGACTTGCGTGGTTTGTCCCGCGAGCGAACGCTCGCGTTCCACAAGACGCCGCGCGATGTATTTGGTCACTGCCGTCTTGATCGGCTCGATTTCACCGGATTCTTCGAGCACACGCCGGCCGTAGCTCGTATCCTGCACCAGGCGATAGACACGCTTGTTGCGGCCCATCATCACATGCGCCACCGCATCGAGCCAAAGCCGTGGGGTGTCGCCCCGGCTGATACCGCGGTCGAACAGGTCGATGTTGGACGGCAACTCCGCGAACACCGGATCGAGCGCTTCGTTGAGAATTTCAAGACGCGCAACTTCAGCATCGCGCAGATCGACGACCACGCTGGTGCGTTCGGCCACCTCGATGCGCGCCTCGCGCACCGCAGCCTTGAGGCCCGGCGTCGAGTCCGCCGCCGGCACCGCGGCCGTTGTCTTCGATCTTCCCCACATGGCGCGCACGTTAACCAAGATGGGCGCCCAGCGCAAAGCCAGGCTGCCGTCACAATGGCCTGCGTTTGCGAGATAAGGCTGAAAAACTTGCGATAGACTGGCGTTAAGCGCCCAGGCTCCAGCGCCGTATGGTGCGCTGCAACGAGCGCATAGCGTAAATGGCACGGCCCATGATTCGTGCCGAAGCCCGCGCGCAATAATCGTACGCACCGGCCTGGCGGGAGTTTCGAAAACCGAATTCCGTGAGCGCCCGCGTCTCCTGCAGACAGAACCCCAGCTGCGGATGCGGAATGATCGTCAGATAGTGCCCCTTCCGCAGGCTGTATTCCTGCACGATGGCGCCGAGCGCCGCGCGATAGATCGTGAGATCGGCCGTCTCGCCACGCCGATGCCAGAACGGACCAAAGCGCAGAACAGCCAGCCCTCGGGCAAAACCCGGCAATGTCGCTATGGCGATGCACGCGCCGGCAACCGGTTTCCCGTGCTGACGCAGCAACAGATGGCTGACGCGGTTACCCCACCACCACGCGGAATAGCTGGTCGTTTGGTCGAGCTGCGGATCGTCAAATTCGCTTGCGATACGATCCCACTCCAGGGGATCGACCGTATCGACCTCGCATGCGAATTCGGCGGAATGCCTTTCGAGCCTCGCAAGCGCGGACAGCATGTCGCGCATATCCGCTGATACGGACGGCTTCGATTCGGGCAATGCGGGATGATGTACGCGACTGGACGCTGACTGCATCCGCCTTTTTACATCGGAGGGCGTTCACACCCGGTAAACCAAACCAGTTTGTTATGGTAAACGAATTGCAAACAAAGTCGCGTTACTTGCCGGCGGCCTTGCGCAAGACATCGTTGATCCGGTCCTGCCAACCAGGTCCGTCTTCCTGGAAATGATCGAGCACGTCGCGGTCGATGCGAAGCGATACCAGTTCCCTGGCATTCGGCACCGCGGGCTTTGCCACCGGCATTTCCAGCGGCTTGACGGTCGCGGCCTTGAATGCGGCTTCAGCGGCTGCGCGCGGATCGGTCGGCCTTCGCGGTCTGTCACCAGGCATGTTGCTTCCTGCGTTAGCGCTGAGGCCGAACCCGCTCGATGAGCGCGGCAAAGGCCACAAGCTGTTTTCGGATAAACTCGCGGGTGGTCTCATCGGTGAGTTCGCGCGTTTCCTCATTCACCTTTGTCTTGGCCTGACCGATAAAGATTTCCGGCCCGGCCAGAACGAACGCGCCGAGCCCGCCGAGCACCTGACGCAGATGATATTGCATCCGCGAGCCGCCGAGCGAACCGGTTGCAGCGGACTGGATTGCAAACGGTTTGCCGTTGAAAGGCGACGGCTCCTTCATGCGCGACAGCCAGTCGATCGCATTCTTCAAGCCCGCAGGAAGCGTGAAATTGTACTCCGGGCTGACGATGATGACGCCATCGGCGGCGAGGATCGCCTTGCCCATCGCAACAACATCCCCGGGAATGCCATGCTCATGCTGGATATCGAAATCGTAGAGGGGAAAGTTGCGGAAGGGAGCGGCCTTGGTGACGCTCATTCCTTCCGGTGCGAGGCCGGGCAGCGAACGTTCCACGATGGCATTGAAGGAGCCTTTCCGCAGACTCCCGCAAATGCTCAGAACGTTCAGTGTCCCGGCCATGCCGTTTACGGCCTTCGCTTACGAGTTCTTGATCGGATTGCGTAGCAAACCAACGCCTTCGATCTCGACTTCGCAAACATCGCCCTGGTTCATAAAGACCGGCGGCTTGCGCGCGAAACCGACGCCTGACGGCGTACCGGTGACCACAATGTCGCCGGGCTCCAGCGTCATGCATGCGGTGAGATCGACCAACGTCTCGGCAACCGGAAACATCATGTTGCTGGTGTTATCGGACTGCATGACCTTGCCGTTCAGACGGCTTTCGATCTTCAGGCCCTTGCCGCCTTCCGGCACTTCATCCGCGGTGATCATCCAGGGGCCGAAGCCGCCGGTGGCGTCGAAGTTCTTGCCCATGTCCCACTGGCTGGTACGGCGCTGGAATTCGCGCACCGAACCGTCGTTGAAGCAGGACCAGCCGGCGATGCAGGAATAGGCATTGGCCATGGTCAGGTTCTTCGCCCGTGTGCCGACAATGAGAACCAACTCGGCTTCATAATCCAGGGTGTCAGTCATCGGCGGACGCAAAATCGGCTGCTCGTGCGCAACCAGCGAGGTGTTGCAACGCATGAAGATGGTCGGAAATTTCGGAATGTTGTCCTTTTGGAAACCTTCCTTGACGTGCTCGAGATAATTCAGCCCGAGACAGACGACCTTGCCGGGCTTGGCCACGGGGAGCGTATAATGCAGACCCTGAAGCGGCCGCCGCGCGGAAGCCGGGGCGCGCTTGGCGAGATCGGCCAGCGGCTTCAGATCGCCCTTGCTGGAGCGCAGCCACTTGCCCAGATCCCGTGGGGCTTTCGGATCTACCGCACGCAAGTCGATGACCTGATCGCCTTCCACTACGCCAAGGCTGCGTCCGTCATCCGACCTGAAACCAACGATTTTCATGTTTCCCCCAACTTCTGGATTTGCATTTGACTGCGGCTGAAAACCGCATGCGGCGCGCACTATAACGAACCTTGCAGGGCATCCAAGGGGCTTGGCTGGGTCTTTAGTCGGGCATTGCCGCGCTAGATAGTGGTTACTTTAGAGCCAGTGCGTGGACGCAGAAATAGCGGTTTGGATCGCTCCAGGATGTGACCGGCGTCCAGCCGGTGCCTTTCGCCAAAGCACCAAAGGAATTGGCCGAATATTTGTAGCTGCTCTCGGTATGGATTGTTTCACCGGCGCGGAACTCGATGGATTCGCCTGCGACCCGGACTTTCTGGCGCTTGTTGCTAGCGAGATGCATTTCAATGCGATGACGCTCGCGATTGTAAAAGGCGTGATGCTCGAAAGTGTCCAGATCGAATGTACCGTTGAGTTCGCGGTTGATGCGTTTCAGAAGGTTGAGGTTGAAAGCGCGCGTGACACCTGCCGCGTCGTTGTAAGCGGCATTCAGGATGCGGCTGTCCTTCTGCAGGTCGGTGCCAACGATCAGCATCGCGCCCGGGCCCAGAATTTTCGCGGCGCTTCGCAAAAATGTAGCCGCTTCATGCGGCTCAAAGTTGCCGATGGTCGAACCCGGGAAGAAACCGACACGCACCGGAGGAACTGCAGGCGGAAGATCGAAAGGCTGGGTGAAATCCGCCGCGACCGGCAGAACGCTGAGATGCGGAAATTCCCTGCGCAGCGCGACCGCTTCCTGCTCCAGCATTTCGCCGCTGATATCGACCGGGACATAAGCTGCAAGCTGAGGCGCGGCCGCGAGGACAATGCGTGTTTTGCGGCTCGAGCCGCTGCCGAACTCAACGAGCGCTGAACCGGCCGGAATGAGAGCGGAAATCGCGGTGGCGTTATCCTCCAGAATGCGCAATTCGGTGCGCGTCGGATAATATTCCGGCAGATCGGTGATCTGCTCGAACAGTTCCGAGCCGGCTGCATCGTAAAAGTATTTCGGCGAAATGCTCTTCGGAGTCGACTTCAGGCCCTTCAAGACGTCCATGGCGAAGGATGTCGCGGGATCGGCGACGTCGAAATTCTGCACTGTCTTCTTCAAAGCGACCATGAAGCACCAATCTCGTTTATGATTCAGGAAACGGCGTCAATTGCCGTCGTCCGCCAGGCGCAGCCCGCTGAATTGCCAGCGCGCCGAAGGCGGAAAGAAATTACGATAGCTCAAACGCGCATGCCCATCCGGCGTCGCCAGCGAGCTCCCGCGCAGCACGATCTGATTGACCATGAACTTGCCGTTGTATTCACCGAGCGCACCTTCCATCGGACGATAGCCGGGATAAGGCGTGTAGGGACTCTGCGTCCATTGCCACACGACGCCCAAGGCGTCAGCCAGAGCACCGCTGCGCGCCGCAACTTCCCATTCGGCTTCGGTGGGAAGACGCTTGCCGTGCCAGCGCGCAAACGCGTCAGCTTCATAGTAGCTAACATGACAGACCGGCGCCGACGGATCGACCGCACGCAAGCCGCCAAGCGTCATCATGAACCATTGCCCGCCTGACTTCTGCCAATAACCCGGCGCGTCCCAGCCTTCGGCTTCAGCTGTTGCCCAACCGTCGGACAGCCAGAGCGTCGGTGTGGTGTATCCGCCACCTTCAATGAACGCGATCCATTCGGCGTTCGTCACCAGATTAAGGGCGATGCGGGCGGGCCGGAGAAAAACCTGATGCAGCGGACCTTCGTTATCGAAGAAAAATCCTTCGTCATCATGGCCGATGGTGTGAATGCCGCTCGCGATGGCGGCAAGGCCATCGGAGTTAGGCTGGCAGCGCGGCATCCGCCATGTCTCGTCATATGCCGGATGGGTCGGATTCTGCGCGAAGGCATGCAGGATGTCGGTGAGCATCAGTTCCTGATGCTGCTGCTCATGGTGCATCCCCATCTCAACGATGGGGATGATGCTCGCCAACGTTGCTGCGTCGCCGCTTTCGATCAGGTGCGCGACAGCGGCATCGACATGCGCGCGATAAGCCGCAACCTCATTCAGGCTTGGCCGCGTTAACAGCCCGCGCTGTGGCCGGGCGTGGCGCGGTCCGACTGAGACGTAATAGGAATTGTAGAGATAACCGAAGCGTTCATCGAACTGCTGATAGCGCGGGTTGTGCTGCTGCAACAAAAACTGTTCGAAGAACCATGTGGTGTGCGCGCGATGCCATTTGGTCGGGCTGGCGTCGGGCATCGACTGCACAACCTGATCTTCAGCCGAAAGTGCAGCCGCGCGCTTCTCGGTTTCCGACCGCACGGTGCGATAGTCACGCGACCATCGGTCGCGCAAATCGCCATTCACCACTCGTGATTCCGCTGCGATGGGATTCATCTCAGGACTACGACCAAAAACAGGCACCAGGGCAACAGGCGGCATAGGTTACTCGCAGACGGGGAAAGAAACGCATGGGCAAGGGCTTAACCCTTAAAAGCCACCGCAGTTCCGGATAATTCCGCCTGCGAGAAGGGTAGAAATGACTATCGAAAGCGCAATCTACAAGGCCCGCGACGGACACCTGTCTTGGCCGCCCCAGCCTGAAACCTCAATGAAATTTCCGTTATTGAGGCTGCAATGGACGCGAACCTCCCCAGCAAAATAGCATAGGCTCAGAGGTGAAATCGTTGCAAGCGTGCGGCCGGTTACATTCAACAGCGGGTAAAGCCAAAGTCCTGGATCCGACATTAGATGGGCGGCGACACACCGGAGCGAGCCAAACTATGACGCGTGTAAAATACTTCGCCGGTCGTTTTTTGATACTAACGCTTGCATTGTCACTTCCGACGGCGACGTTAGCGCAGAAACAGCAGCGATCGAACAACAATCCCCCGCCAACCCAGCAACAACCAGCCCCGAAACAAGAAACTAAACCTGAAGCCTCCGGCTTGCTACGACTCCTTCCGGCGGATGCCAAGACCGAGCACAGCATCGATCTGGCGAGCGGCAAACGCCTCGACTACACCGCCACCGCCGGAACGCTTGCTCTCTACGACCAGTCTGGCCAGCAAACCGCTGCGGTGTTCTACACCGCCTATGTCGCAAAGAGCGACACGCCGCGCCCGGTGACGTTTGGCTTCAACGGCGGGCCGGGAGCTGCCTCAGCATATTTGCATATCGGACTGGTCGGCCCAAAAATTCTGCAATTCGGCGACGGCAAAGATGCAGCAACGGCACAGCTTCGCACCAATCCCGAGACCTGGCTCGAATTCACCGATCTCGTGATGATCGATCCCGTCGGGACAGGCTGGAGCCGCGCGGCGAAATCCGACGGCAACGAAGCCTTCCGCGGCGTCAAGCGCGACGTGGATTTCTTCGCCAAGGTCATAGCGCTCTACGTCAGCAAGAATGGCCGGAGCGCTTCGCCTAAATATCTGCTCGGCGAAAGCTACGGTGGTTTTCGCGCTGCCAAAGTGGCGCGGGCCCTGTTGCAGGACCAAGGCATCGCGGTCTCAGGCATCCTCATGGTGTCCCCGATGCTGGAAGGCGCCTTCACATTCGGAGGAGATCGCTTTGCGCTCGGCGCGGCGCTCCTTCTGCCTTCGCTTGCCGCATCGGAGCTTGACCGCACAAAATCCATGACCAGGGAAGCGCTTGCGGAATCCGAACGCTTCGCATTAACGGAATATCTGACCACACTGGCTGGGCCGCCACCGCAAGGCGATGCCGCGCGAAACTTCTATGCCAAGGTCGCGAAAATGACGGGAATACCCGAAGAGGATGTCGCCAAATCTCGTGGCTTCCTTCGGGATTTTTCCCAGAAAAATCTGCGCTCCGCCGACGGCATGGTGGCAAGCAGATATGACGGCACATACTTTCTGACCGATCCCTTTCCGGATACCCGCGGTCAAACTGCGCCGGATCCTGTTCTGGACGGCTTCACCCGCGCATACTCCGGTGCCTTTGCCGGTTATGCCCGCGATGAACTCGGCTTTAATACCGACATGACTTATGTACTGCTCGCCGGCAGCGGCTACTGAAATTGGCGAGAGAGTGGAAGCGAACCGAGCGTCAGTGAAGATTTACGCGTGCTCCTATCCTACAATCCGTCGTTCCGCCTGATGATCGCGCATGGATATGCCGATTTGATCACGCCTTACATGGTGGCGAGGTATGTGCTCGATCACCTTCCGCCATTTCCTCAACCGGACCGTGCGCAACTGAAGACCTATCCCGGCGGACACATGTTCTACGTGGCAAATGAAGCGCGCAAAAACTTCACCACCGACGTGAAGGCCTTCTTCACATCGGGTCGCGGTTCCTGACACTTACTTGGGACGGATCGACTGATCGCCACCAGGCGTGCCGGGTGGCGGAATGATGGGCGTTGTGCCTGCATCCGGTGTCGGCAATCTTATCTCAGGATCGACAGCAGGCGGCGGGCATAGAACGCCGTTGGACTGTGCCAGCCGGTTGCTCAGATTTTCAGGAGGCGCTGCTTGGGCATGGGGTTCACCCGAGCCGGATGTCGTGGTGCCCGGCGAGCCTGAAGGAGATAAAGGCGAGCACGGCGCAGTTCCTGGCGAACCCGGCGGCTTGTCTTGCGCCATCGCCGGCGCAATCAGCGACGCGACGGCAACCACCGTCAACGAGAGCATTCGAATGGCGTGCGAGATCGTCATGCCGGGACAACAGACTGGACTGCGCCCGGTTCCATCGATGAACGCCCATCTGGAAACTAAGTAAAACTAGTCCGCGACGGAACTGTAATGGCCATCGCTATAAAGCAGCGGCGAGATATCGTCCCGCGTCAGCGCCTGTATCACCCGGCCAATGAAGATGGTGTGGGAGCCGTAGGTCACCTCATGCTCCTTGCGGCAGAACAGGTTGGCCTGCGCATCGGCAAGATAAGGCAGTCCTTCGTCATCCATGTGCCAGTTACCGGACGTGAACCGCTCTGTTGAGCTCGCGCTGCTGCTGAACATCCTGGCGACGTCGATATTGGTCGTGTGCAGAACATTGACGCAGAAGCGATCCTGTTCGCGCAGAAAACCATGCAGCCGGCTGTTCTGGTTGAAACAGACCAGCACCGACGGCGGGTCCATGCTGATGGACGTCACTGACGTGGCCGTGGTGCCGTGACGCTCGGGGCCTTTATTTGCGGAAACAATCGCAACGGTGGCGGCGACCCGCCGCATGGCCATGCGGAAAGCATTCTGGAGGTCGTTCTCGCTCATGCCGAAGTCTCGGCAAGAAACGAGAGCACGCGCGCGTTGAACTCACCGGCACATTCGATATTGCCCATATGGCCGGCGCGTTGGAACAGATGCAATGACGCGCGCGGAATTTTCGGCACGAAAGCGTCAGTATATCCCGGCTCGCGCAGGCAATCGAGCTTGCCCGCCATCACCAGCGCCGGCACTTTGATATTGCCGTAATCGATATTGTCGCGCTCGCGTTTGACGCTGCCCTCGCGGAACGGCGCCTTGAAGCGCGCGGCGGACGTGGCCTCCCATGCGCCGGGCACCAGCGCCATCTCCCAGCGGCGGTCGAGATAGGCCTCGTCTGCCGCCCATTTCGGATCGATATACATCACCTGGATGATGCGCCGCATATGCTCGCGGGTGCCGTCATAGGTGTTGATGATCTTGCGCTGATCATTGTTCGGTGCGTCCCCGCCACCCGAGCAACAGACAAGGCTGAGCATCGGCCAGTCCGGCTGCTTGCGTGCAGCCACTGTCATCGTCAGTCCGCCCGACATCGATGAGCCCATCACATGCACGGGACCCACGCCCATCTCTTCGATGAAGCGGCGGATATGGGTGACGCGGCGATCGAACTGGCCGTTGAAGTCGAAAATCTTGTCGGTCAGCCCGAAGCCGAGATGATCCGGGGCAAGCACATGATAGTGCTTGCCCAACTCCGGGAGGTTGAACTCCCAGGAAAACTCGGAAGCACCGCCGTATTCAGCCGAATGCAACAGCAGGATGCTGGGTTTCTTGCCACGATGACTCTCGCCCGCCTCAAAATAATGCGTGCGGATGCCATCGACGGAGATGTATTTGCCTTCCCGCATCAGGCGACGGCCTTGACCTTCGGCATTTTCGTACCCGGAAGATCCTTGATCTGCGGGTAAACCTCCTTGGCGAACAGCGTCATGCTGGAGACCACGCTCTTGTGATCGAGGTGGCCTGCCTGCTGCATCATCAGGAGATGATCGAAGCCGCCGACGAGGTCGTAGTAGCGCTTCACCTGCTTTGCGACCGAGTCGGGATTGCCGTACATCAGCACGCCCTGCTCGCGCAGATAGTCCATGCCCTTGGCGCGCACCGCATCGGTCCGGCCGGTATAAGCGCCCTGCAGCGCCTTCACGTTGACATCGACACCGACATAGCCCGGCGGGTTGCGGAATTGCGGCGGCGTCTTCGTGTTCATGTACCAGAGAAGTTGCGTCGCGCCCTTCTCTGCTTCTTCTTCGGTCTCCGCGGTATAGACCAGCGGCATGAAGGCCACCCCGCCACCGCCCGGCAGACCGTGATCGGCCATGGTCGAACGGTAGGCATCGAACATCAGTTTCACCTTGTCGTGCGGCTGCAGGAAGGTCGCGAAGACGAAGCCGCGCGAGGCGACTTTCCTGATGTTGTCGTAGTCGCTCGACCCGGTGATCCAGATCATCGGATGCGGCGACTGATAGGGCCGCGGCCAGACATTGACCATGCGCCGATGCGTGAAACGGCCCTCGAAGTTGAACGGACCGTCGTGGGTGGTCCACGCCTTCTGAATCAGATCGACGCCTTCCCAAAGCCGCTCCAGCGTATGGGTCGGATTGGTATTGGCGGCGAAAATTTCATACGGCACGCCGCGTACAATGCCGACGTCGAGCCGGCCGCGCGAGATGTTGTCGATGACCGCCATCTCTTCGGCAATGCGGATAGGGTCGCCACGGTTGGCGATCGGATTGCCCAGGATGCAGATGCGCGCATTCTTCGTCTGCCGCGCCAGGATGGCGGCCATCAGCGGCGCTGCCGCGTCGAGGCAGGTCGTGGTCTGGTGATGCTCGTTGAGCATGATGTTGAGGCCGAGCTCATCGGCCAGCAGATGCTCGTCGAGATAGCGGTTGTAGAGGTCCGCACCGATCTTCGGATCGTAAAGCTTGCTCGGGATCGTCACCCGCATCGACGGCAATTCTTCCATCGGCGGAAGATGCGGATAGGGCATCTCGGTGAAGTGCCAGGCCTTCATGGTTCGTCCTTCCTCTGAGTGCGTTGCTGCTAGCGCAGGAATTCGCGCAGCGCCGTCATGAATGCTTCGGGCTGTTCAAGCTGCGGGAAATGCCCCGCGTTGGGAATTGACTGGAACATCGCGCCCGGAATCGCGTCGGCATAAGCCTTGCCGTAAGCCGGCTTCACGATGCCGTCCTGCTCGCCCCAGATCACGCGGGTCGGCACCTTGATGCGATGCAGGCGGCCCTTGAGCATCGGATTGTGCATGAAGGGCTCCCAGCAGAAGCGCGCAAGAGACTCGACGTTGCGCGCGACGATGGTGAGCTTCTCTTCCGGCATGGACGGGAAGTCGCGCTTGCCCTTTTCTGTATCGTGCCACTTCAGCTTCAGAACCTCGGAAGGATGCAGACACCAGAAATCCGCGATGTCGCGATCGTACGGGCCACCGACCTTGATGCCGTAAGCATCGACCAGCACCAGCTTGGAAATGAAGGAGTCGTCCTTGGTCGCGATCTCCGCGGCCAGCCAGCCGCCAAGCGAGAAACCGACAACCGGCACATTCTTGAGTGCGAGCTTCTCGATCAGGTCGAGATAGATGTAGGCGATGTCGTCGAGGCTCCTGAGCCAGTCCGGCCGCTCGGAGTTTCCGAAACCCGGAGGCGACGGGATAAAGACCTCAAAGTCCTTGGCCAGTTCATCGATAAAGGGAGCCTCGGGTTCCAGCCCTTCCTCGCCATAGAGCAGAAGAAGCGGCTGGCCCTTGCCGCGCCGCTCCAGTTCGATGTCCATGCCGCTGATGTGAATCAGGGTTTTGCTTTGGTCCGTCGTTAACATGCGGAAAGTGGCTCCCGGCTTGGAAAATGGCGCCGCAGGCGGCGGCGTTATTGACGCCACAGGCCCAGCCCTTGTCCACACAGCGTGTGCAATACCTATACAGGGAGCGCAAAAGCTTGCACCGGGGTGCAAATTAGCGGGCCCGGCTCTATAATACCCTCCATAATGAGTGACGCTATCAGTCCCAGTGCGCTGTCCGTCTCGGAGTGGGCCAAAAGCTGCTCCGATTTGATGAACCGCTGCGAGCATTTCGCCGCGGCAGACATTCTTTCCACCCGGCAGCGCATCCTGGATTTCTCCGCCGGCCGCAGTTCCTTCTCGGTCACCGATTCCGGACGCTTCGTTGGCTATGGCGAGGCGCATGCGCGCGTCGGCCGTATCGATCTGCGCTTCCTCAGCTGGAATTGCGAAGCGAAATGCGAGACGGCGACATTCCGCACGCCTGATCATCACGTCGTGCTGCACATCCCGTTGCGCGGCGAGTTCGAAGCAAGCCAGGGCGGCGACACCTGGGTGAAGGTAAAGCCCGGCGATGCGCTCGCAGTCAGCACGCCCGGCGTGTTGCGGCGCCGGTGGGAAGGCCAATGCGACCTGCTCAATCTCCGGATCGGGCGGGATGTGGTGAATCTCGCAGCTTTCAAATCCTCCAGGGATACGCTGGGCGAACAGCCGCTCACCGTGATCCATCTCGACCAATCGCTTGCCCTCGCACGCTTCATCGAGACCATCATTCACGATCTCAACAGCGATCATTCCACGCTGTCGGATGCCGCCGCCGCAATGCACGCGGAACGCCTGCTGTCGCTTCTTCTGCTGCGCAGCCTGCGCAAGCAGGACGGCCGCGCCATTTCCGACCGCTCGCAGGTTGCGCCCTACTATGTGCGCCGCGCCGAGCAGTTCGTTTCCGACAACTATATGAAGCCGATCGACATCGAGGATCTGGCGACCGCTACCGGGGTCAGCTCCCGCACGCTCTATTACGGCTTCAAGCAGCATCGCGGGGCGAGCCCGCGAAAATATCTGAAAGGGGTGCGGCTGTTGCGCGCCCGTCGCCGCCTGCTCGAAGCACAGGTCGGCGGCGGACGTGTCGGCGATGTTGCTACCGCCGTTGGCTACGACAACAAGAGCCAGTTCGCCCGGGACTACAAAGACTATTTCGGCGAAAGCCCGACCGCGACGCTGCGCGGGATTAGATAAAAAACGAACAAGGTTTTTGTCATCTCGATGCCACTCGCAAAAGCCATCCGCATGCTTGCAGGCAGCCTTCTGGTCGCTCTGCTGCTTACGACCACGACACAGGCACAGCAGGCATCGGCGCAGCAGGCTTCGGCGCAGCAGGCTTGGCCTCAGCGCGCCGTGCGTTTCATCGTGCCGCTCGGCCCGGGAAGCGCGACCGACATTTCAGCAAGACTTATTGGCGAGCGGTTGCAGAAACGCTGGGGTCAGCCGGTGGTGATCGAGAACCGCCCGGGCGGAGACGGCTTTGTCGCGATCACCGCTTTTCTTCAAGCCAATGACGATCACACGCTGCTCTACGCGGGCATGGGCACGTTTACCGCGCACCCGTATCTCCACGACAAGCTGCCCTACAATCGCGACGACATCGTTCCGGTTGCAGGCGTGTCGAATATCGTCGTTACCGTCGCCGTTCCGGAATCGCTCAAGGTCAACACGCTGGCGGAGCTGGTTTCGCTGGCGCGCGCACAACCGGGCAAGCTCAATGCGGCTGCCGTTCCGGGAATCACTGACTTCATCACGTCGGCTTTTCTGAAAAACGCCAACCTGGAAATGGCGCGCGTTCCGTACCGCGACATCAACCTGAGCCTGAGCGACCTCGGCGAAGGACGCATTCAGGTGGCCATGCTCTCGTTGTCGATGGTGCAACCGCAAGTCCAGGCCGGCAAAGCGAAGTTGCTCGCCGTTACCAGCCGTAACCGGATTCCCAGCATGCCGGATGTGCCGACTGTGGTGGAAGCCGGCTATCCCGTGCTCGAACTCGAGGGCCTTGTCGGCCTGTACGGACCAAAAACCATGCCCATTGCGTTGCGCGAACGTATCTCCGGCGACATTCGGGCAGTGATTGATCCCACGCTGGCCGAAAGACTGGCGGCGACCGGTCAGGTCCTTAATGTGACGACGCCCGCTGAATATGCCGCAGCCATCGAGGACCAGCGCGCCAAGGTTGCGGCAGTCGCGCAGATCATCGGTATCAAGGCCAGCCCCTAGCTTAACCCTGAGACAATTAGCGCGGGCCCCTCACCGCGGCGTTACCGAAGGGTCATGTTCAACGTCAGCGCGATTTGCTAATAAGCCTCAGGCTTTCCGGGACAGCCATGGTTTCAAGTGGCGCTCGGAAGCGTGGAGGAAATTGCTTATGGAAATGAAATCGACAGTGCGTTTGTTTGCTCTCGCCACGGCGTTGCTTGCGGGTGGAACCCTCGCCGCATCCGCTCAGGCGCCGAATTTGGCCGGCAAGACCGTCACCATGGTCATCGGCTTTGGCCCAGGTGGTGGTTACGACCTGTGGGGACGCACCGTTGCGCGCCATATCGGCAAGCATCTGCCGGGCACCCCGACTGTCATCCCGCAGAACATGCCAGGCGCCGGCAGCTTCACCGCAGCCGCCCACATTTACAGCGCAGCGCCAAAAGACGGCACCGTGATGGGCATCATCGCACGCGATGCGGCGCTCGGCCCGCTGACCGGTCAGGCAGGCGCTCGCTTCGATGCGACCAAGATCACCTGGCTCGGCACGCCCACAACCGAGACCAACGTTTGCATCGCCTTCAAGAGTGCAAAGGTGCAGAAGGCCGAAGATTTGTTGAAGACCGAGCTCATCGTCGGCGATACCGGCCCCGGCACCGGCACCTACGCTTATCCGCGCGCGCTCAACGCGCTGCTCGGCATGAAGTTCAAGATCATCGGCGGCTACCCGTCGTCATCCGACGTGTTCCTTGCGATGGAGCGCGGCGAAGTCGAAGGCATCTGCGAAAGCCTCGACAGCGTTCACGGCAAGCGTCCCGACTGGATCGACAAGAAGACGGTCACCCTCCTCTTCCAGGGCGGCGCTGAGGTGAATCAGGATATCAAGGAAGTGCCTTCGATCCTGACGCTGGCCAAGGATGACGACACCAAAAAGGCGATCGAGTTCCTGTATGCCGGCCAGGGCATCGGCCGCCCCTTCGTGGCTCCGCCCGATCTGAAGCCCGAAGTGCTGAAGATGCTGCGCGACGCTTTCGCGGCCACGATGAAGGATCCCGAATTCATCGCCGAAACCAAGGAGCGGAAGCTCGAACTGGAACCGGAGGATGGCGCGCACCTCGAGGCCTTGATCAGGAAGATCTACGCCACGCCAAAGCCGATCGTCAATAAGGTCGGCGACCTCATCAAGTAAGTCCGCCCCAAGGTTGGACCGTTGAGAAAGCAACGCCCGGACCCAACCGTTCGGGCGCTTTGCTTTTCAGGGGACCTTCCGGGACAGATATCGTCTCACATGGAGAGAATACGGCGCGAAAATGGCTGTGTTTCTGCGTGCATGGGCGGGATAGCGACATAACCGTCATGCGGAACCCGCCTCGCCTTGACAGCTTTTGCCAAGGCTTCCTATATCTCGCCCACGGCGGCGGGGTAGCTCAGTTGGTTAGAGCGGCGGAATCATAATCCGTAGGTCGCTGGTTCAACTCCAGTCCCCGCTACCACGCCCCGCATACGACTGGCCGCGCCACCGTCCCGCTTGAAGCGGATCAACGAGAAGTGCCCGAGTGGCGGCACCGGACGATGCTCGAGGATGCTGATGTCGCCGTGGCGCTCTGCCCAGTTCGCGAGCCTGCCGAAACGGAATTCCGGTTGCCAGCCAAGCTTGCGCGCAAGCGGCGCGAAGCCTTGCTCGAATTTGCGGCGCATGCCGGTCTCCGCACCGATGTGGTTGACCAGGATGATCTCACCGCCCGGCTTAACCACGCGCGCGAACTCGTCGAGCGTCGCTTCTGGGTTCGGCACGGTGGTGATGACATATTGCGCGACGACGACGTCGAAGGACGCATCGGGCAAAGCCAGGTTCGCCGCGTCCATCACGGACAGCCCTTCAACATTGTGGAGCTTGTGCTCGGCGACGCGCTGGCGCGCCTTGCGCAGCATTGGCTCGGAAATATCGATGCCGACGATGGTGTTGGTGCGGGAATATTCCGGCAACGAAATGCCGGTGCCTACGCCGACTTCCAGAATCCGTCCGCCAATACGCTCCGCGGCCACAATCGCGGTGTTTCGTCCGCGATCGAACACAGGGCCGAAGACAACATCATAGACCGGCGCCCAGCGCGCATAGGCTTTGTCGATCGTCGCCTGGTTGAGTTCCTTCCCCATCGCCCTTTTTCCGCAGGTAATCTCTTCAATGATTCAATGCGGCTTCGATTAACGCGCCGCCGCCGGAACAGGTTCCGACAATGGCATGGCCACGCTGGCTGCGGTTGCGCTTTTGATAAAGCCTCCACCGAGAACACGCGATTGTCCGTCGGCGCCGTCGTAGAAGACGCAAGCCTGCCCGGGCGATACCCCATCCTCGCCATCGACAAGCTCGATCTCCACGCCACCTGCTGAAGCCCGCAACCAGGCCGGCCGCGGTTCCCGCGTCGAACGCACCTTGACGAAAAGCTCAAGCCGCTCGTCCGCCAACACATGCTCAAGACTGCTTTCGCCGAGCCAGTTCACGTCGCGCAACACCATCCGCGCCGTGCGCAGCTCTTCGCGCGGCCCGACAACAACGCGCCGCGTGACGGCATCCAGCCGCACGACGTAGAGCGGCGCGCCCGAAGCGATGCCAAGCCCGCGGCGCTGCCCGACGGTGAAATGGATAATGCCCGCGTGCGTGCCGAGCACATTGCCCTGCACATCGACGATCTCGCCCGGTTCCGCGGCGCCGGGCCGCAGGCGCTCGATCACGTCGCTGTATTTGCCACTCGGCACGAAGCAGATGTCCTGGCTGTCGTGCTTCTCCGCCACCGACAATCCGAAGCGGCGCGCGAGTTCGCGCGTCTGCGGCTTGGTCATGTCACCGAGGGGAAAGCGCAGCACGTCGAGTTGCTCGTCTGTGGTGCCAAACAGGAAATAGCTCTGGTCGCGATCGGTATCGCGCGCACGGTAAAGTCCACGCCCGCCACCGGAAAGAGCGCGCGATGCGACATAGTGGCCGGTCGCCATCACGCGCGCGCCCAGCTCTTGCGCGGTGGTGAGCAGATCCTTGAACTTGATGGACTGGTTGCAGGCAACGCACGGCACCGGCGTTTCACCCGCGACATAGCTTTCCGCGAAGCGATCGATCACCGCCGCCTTGAAGCGGCTCTCGTAATCGAGAACGTAATGCGGAATGCCGATGCGTTCCGCGACCTGGCGGGCATCGTGGATATCCTGCCCGGCGCAGCAGGCGCCCTTGCGGTGGGTCGCAGCGCCATGATCGTAAAGCTGCAGGGTGACGCCGACGACATCGTAGCCTTCGGACTTCAGCAAGGCCGCCACGACCGAGGAATCGACACCCCCCGACATGGCAACGACCACGCGGGTGTCTTCCGGCCGCCCCTCAATGTCCAGGCTGTTGTGCATCCCTCTTACTATAGGGAGGGAAGGCACCCGCGCAATCGCGCCAAGCCCCGGAAAAACAGGGAATTTCCCGCGCCCGGCAGGAATTGCCGTGACCCTGCATCCCGTGCCGAACCGGAAGGGGAAATCAGCTCTGTCACCCCATTTAAGATATTGATTTAACTTATTTTATTATAATCCTGCCGATGGCCCGGCGATTGCACCTTCCGCTGCAGATATTTGCGTTCGGAGGTTCCTTTGCCTGCTGCTGTGTCAGAAACCGGTGTCCGCGCTCCCGCCCATGCCCCCATTACGAGCGGGCGGCCCCATGCCGGCGCGGATCAAGCGTCCAGCCCGTTCTCCGAATTGCTCAATAATTGCGAGGCTTCCGGGGACGAGACGCCCGATCTGGCAGCCCCGAAGCCTGCCGCCGCGGACGTCAGCACGCCGGAAACCCCGGTTGTGGTCGCAAAGACCACGACGCCGGAAATCGATCCCCAGGTGCCGAAAGCCAAGGATGCCGGTCAGGCTGAGGCCGAACTGGCCCTCGCCATCGTGGCTGCCGTCCCGCAGCCTTCCGGCGAAAAACCCGCGCAACCTGTAGCGCTGGCTGAGACGACCGACGCCAGTGCGCCCCAGGAAACCAAGCCGGAAACCGATGGATCGGCGCAAACCGATACGTCCGACGCCGCCGATGCGGTTGCCGTTCCGCAGCAGGCTCAGACCGATGCCGTTGCCGTACCCGTTCCAGTTCCCGTCGCAATGCCTGCTCTGACTGACGCACCTGACGCGCCCGAGGCAACGGATGCAGTTGTCGCCGCGACCGAACAGACCGCACAGACCGCCGCCACTGCTCCTGTCGATGCGGACGTTCCTGATTTTGCCGCAGCCGTCGCCGCCAAGGTCGCCGCGCCAGCCGCGAAGGAAGGCGACACCGCGGCCCCCAGGCCCGTATCAAGGAAAACCACACCCAAGGCCGACATCGCTGCCGGTGTGAAGGCCGAAACCAAATCCGATAGCGACGAGGCTAAAACCAAATCGTCGGATGGCGCGGTTGCCGAAGCCACGACTGACTCAGCTCCGGCCGCCAAACCCAACCATTCCGCCGACGCGATTGCGAATCCAGCGCAAGGCAAGGTTGAAACAAACGACGACGCGCCAAAGGCGCCCGTAGCGCAGGCGGCTGCCGACGCAGCAACCAATACCAACGCCCTGCCCGCTCCTGCGGCGACCAACATCGCCAATCCCGCCGTCGCGCAAACGGCGCATCAGGTAACCGCTAAAGATGGTGTTCCCGTCGCAGGCCTCCCGGTGGAAATCGCCGCGCATGCGCAGGCCGGCAAAAATCATTTTGAAATCCGTCTCGATCCGCCGGAGCTCGGACGCATCGACGTCCGCCTGCATATCGACGGCGACGGCAAAGTCACCTCGCATGTGCGCGTGGAACGCTCGGAAACGCTGGATCTTCTGCGCCGCGACGCACCGCAGCTGGAACGCGCGTTGCAGCAGGCGGGCCTCAAGACATTCGACGGCGGCATGCAATTCTCGTTGCGCGATCAATCCTTCGCCCAGCGCGAGCAAAACCAGAATATGCCGGCCGTCGCGCGCATCGTCCTGCCGGACGACACGCTGGCGCAGGTAGAGACTCAACGTTCTTACGGACGCCTTGCCGGTCTCGGCAGCGGCGTCGATATCCGGGTATAGGAACCAGCCCATGATCTCAGCCACCACAGGCGTCGGGACAACCGCCACCGGTACCAGCTCGACGTCGACCAATCCCGGCATCGCCAGCAACTTCACGCAGTTCCTGCAACTGCTGACCACGCAGCTGAAAAACCAGAATCCGCTGGATCCGCTGGACACCAACCAGTTCACGCAGCAACTGGTGCAGTTCGCGGGGGTCGAGCAGCAACTCCGCTCCAACGACCAGCTTCAAACCCTCGTGGCGCTGCAGAAGAGCACGCAATCGTCCGCCGCTCTTGAGTTCGTCGGCAAGACCGTGGTCATCAGCGGCGCGACAACGCATCTCAGCAGCACGGGCACCACGACCTGGACTTTCAGCTCACCGAAGCCCGCCAGCGCGACCGTCACCATCAAGGATTCCACCGGGCAGACCGCGTTTTCCAGCAACTACAGCATCAATACCGGCCGGCAAGATTTTGTCTGGGATGGACGCGGCACCAACGGCCAGCGTTGGCCGGCAGGCGACTATACGATGACGATCACCGCCAAGGATGCGAGCGGCCAGAACGTGGCGATCACCACCGACGTGCAGGGCATTATCGATTCGGCAGACGTCTCCGAAACGCCGCCGGTGCTCTCTATCGGCGAGCTCAAATTCACGATCGATCAGGTCAAGCGGGTCGTGCGGGCGACAGATCCGGCGTCGACCGCGACATCCACTGCTACGTCGTTGATGAGCAGCCTGTTCCAATCGTAGCCAAAGTGTAAATTTTTGCCGCCTGCGGCTCAGCGGCCTCACAGTCAAAAAGCCCAGCAATTACGGGCAAAACCGGGCTCGCGGACAAAGTGGCCATTATTTGTCAATTGACGCTTGTTGCTTAGGCAATTTTTAAGACGGGGGCATTACAAATCGGCCACTGTAGTTAGTCGAGTTTGTGAGTAAAACCAATGACAGAAACCCATCGCCCGAGGGTGAAGTACGTCATCGGGCCCGATGGCAGTCCCCTGACGATCGCAGATCTTCCTGCACCGGGGACGAAGCGCTGGGTCATCCGCCGCAAGGCGGAGGTGGTCGCCGCCGTACGTGGCGGATTGCTTTCTCTTGAGGAAGCATGTGGCCGCTACACGCTGACGGTCGAAGAATTCCTTTACTGGCAATACTCCATCGACCAGCACGGTCTGGCCGGGCTGCGCACGACGCGCATCCAGCAGTATCGCCCTTAAACTTTCGTCAAAATTGCTGACGCTGTCGCGCGTCCGGGCTCACTGCCCGGGCGCCGAACGCGTTTTGCATTTCGAATTTTTACAGAGGTGTTAACCGGCTGGTAACCATGAACTGGGCAATTCTTGCCGGGTAGCGCAATTCGCGCTGCCGATTCCGAGGGCAGGAATTCCCGTGCAAGGCTTCAGCGAGTTTATCCGGTCGCTCGGTGCACCGCGGATCGCGGCCATGGGCGCGGTCACGATTGCCATGGTTGGCTTCTTTGCCTTCCTTATCCTTCGGGTCACTGCCCCGCAGCTCACTCCCCTCTTCACCGATCTCAGCTTCGAAGACTCCTCCGCGATCATCAAGGACCTGGAACGCCAGGGCATTCCCTACGAGATGAAGAACGACGGCGCGGTCGTCATGGTGCCGAAGGACCTGGTGCCGAGGCTGCGCATGAAGCTCGCGGAGTCCGGCCTGCCGAAAGGCGGCGGGATCGGCTATGAGATCTTCGACAAGAGCGACGCGCTCGGCGCGACCAGCTTCGTCCAGAACATCAACCACTTGCGCGCCCTCGAAGGCGAGCTGTCACGCACCATCCGGGCCATCGATCGCGTCCAGGCCGCGCGCGTTCATCTCGTATTGCCGGAACGCCCGTTGTTTTCGCGCGAAAAAGCCGAGCCGACCGCATCCATCGTCCTCAAGGTCCGGGGCATGCTGGAAGCCCAGCAGGTGCGCGCGATCCGCCACCTGATCGCTTCCGCTGTGAACGGCCTGAAGCCGGAACGCGTCTCGATCGTCGATGAGGCAGGCCGTCTGCTGGCCGACGGCGCCGCAAACGACGACGGTGGCGGCATCGGCGCCGACGAGCGCAAGACCGGTTACGAACGCCGCATCCGCGATCAGGTGGAAGCAATCGTGACATCGGTGGTCGGCCCCGGCCGGGCCCGCGTGCAGCTTACTGCAGATTTCGATCTCAACCGAATTACCCAGACTTCGGATCGTTACGACCCGGAAGGGCGCGTGGTCCGTTCCAGCCAGACACGGGAAGAAAGCTCGTCCACCAGCAACGGCAAGGATGGACAGGTCACTGTCGGCAATGAATTGCCGGGCGCCCAGCGTAGCGCAGACGCCGGCGGAAGCAGTCCGAGCGACCAGAACAAGAAAACCGAGGAAATCGTCAACTACGAGATTTCCCGCACCACGAAAACCGAAGTCATCGAATCCGGCAGGGTCAACCGCATCTCGGTCGCCGTCCTGGTCGATGGCGTCTACGAAAAGAACGACAAAGGCGACATCGCCTACAAGCCGCGCGAAAAAGAAGAAATCGATCGCATTGCATCGCTGGTGCGCTCCGCCATCGGCTTCGACCAGAAGCGTGGCGACCAGGTCGAGGTCGTTAACCTGCGCTTCGCAGAAACGCCGTCCGGCGCCATACCGGAGCCGGCAGGCTGGATGTCGATGTTCCAGTTCACCAAGGAAGACATGCTGCGCGGCATCGAGCTTCTGGTGATGGGGCTGCTGGGACTGGGCGTGCTCCTGATGGTGGTGCGTCCGCTCGTGCGCCGCGTGCTCTCCGCCGAGCAACAAGCATCCTTGCCGTCACCCAACGCAGCCTTGCTGGCCGCTGCGGTCGCCGGCGCAGCCGCCGCGGGCAACCCGCTCACACCCGAAATCAAAGCAGCGATCGCCCAGGTCGATACCGAAAATCTGAAAGGCGTCCCGAGCCACACCGCGAAGATGATCGACATCGCGCAGGTGCAGGGTCAGGTGCACGCGCAATCGGTACAGAAGGTCGGTGAACTTTCCGACAAGAATCCGAACGAAACCGTCTCCATCATCCGTCAATGGCTGCATGACAGCGCAGCGTGATTATTAAACCATGGCCGTAGCAGCAAGATCGCAGAACGAAGACATCGCCACTCTGGTGGCGACGCTCGCCACCCGTCAGGCGCAGGCGCAGGCGACCGCTGCCGCGCGCCAGCTCACCGGGCCGGAACGCGCAGCGGTACTGATGCTGGCGCTCGGCGAACAATACGGTGGCAAGATCTCGAACATGCTCGACGACGACGAACTGCGCGAGCTTTCGATCGTCATGTCCACCATCGGCACCATAGAAGCATCCGCGGTCGAAAGCCTGCTGCTGGAATTCGTGTCCCGCATGTCGGCCTCCGGCGCCCTCATGGGCAACTACGACTCGACCGAGCGGTTGCTGCAGCAATACCTGCCGCCAGAACGCGTCGGCAGCATCATGGATGAAATTCGCGGTCCCGCCGGCCGCAACATGTGGGAGAAGCTCTCCAACGTACAGGAAGAGGTACTCGCCAACTACCTGAAGAACGAATATCCGCAGACCATCGCGGTCGTACTGTCCAAGCTGAAGCCGGAACATGCCGCGCGCGTGCTCTCCATTCTTCCGGAAGAGCTGTCGCTCGACGTCGTCAACCGCATGTTGCGGATGGAATCGGTGCAGAAAGAAGTGATCGAGCGCGTCGAGCAGACGCTGCGCACCGAATTCATGTCCAGCATCTCGCAGACCCGCCGTCGTGACGCCCATGAGGTGATGGCGGAAATCTTCAACAACTTCGACCGCCAGACCGAAACGCGCTTCCTGACTTCCCTGGAAGAAGACAATCGCGAAGCTGCCGAGCGCATCAAGGCGCTGATGTTCACCTTCGACGACCTGATCAAGCTCGATGCCGGCTCCGCGCAGACCCTGATGCGCCATATCGACAAGGACAAGCTCGGCGTCGCGCTGAAGGGCGCTTCCGAAACCGTGCGGCAGTTCTTCCTCAGCAACATGTCCACGCGCGCCGCCAAGATGCTGGTCGACGACATGTCGGCGCTTGGACCTGTACGGCTGCGCGATGTCGATGAAGCGCAAGCTGTGCTGGTCAATCTCGCCAAGGATCTCGCTGCCAAGGGCGAGATCATGATCTCCAAGAGTCGCGGTGACGAGGAGCTGATTTACTAATGGCCGCCGCCGCAAAATATCTCTTCGATCTCGATTTCGGCGGTGGCTCGGAAGCCAGGCCCGGAATTTTGGTGACCGAGCTTCAGGCCAAAGTGTCAGAAGCGGAAGCCGCCGGCTATCGCAACGGCATGGCTGTTGCGGAAGCACAGGCCCTGACGGATTCGAACCGGTTGACCGCCATGGCTTTGGAACGTCTGGCATCGACCTTCGCAAATCTCAACGAAGCCCTGCATGCGGTGGAAGCCAAGCTGGAAGCCGAAGCGGTACAGGTCGCGGTCGCGGTCGGCCGCAAGCTCGCGCCTGCCCTGATCGCGCAGGAACCGCTTGCGGAAATCTCGGCGCTTGCCAGCGATTGCTTCCGCCAGATTGTCTCGGCGCCCCACGTAGTGGTGCGGGTCAACGACGCGCTTTACGCCGCTACCCGCGACCGGCTGGAGGAAATTCAGCGCGCGAGCGGTTTTGAAGGCCGCCTCGTCGTGCTGGCCGAACCTGATATTACCGCCGGCGATTGCCGCATCGAATGGGCTGACGGTGGCGTCAGTCGCGACGCCGCAAGCGTCGCAGCCGCCATTGCCGAAGCAGTTGACCGCTACGTCGCCGCGCGAACAGACGTTTCTCATAACACTGGAAGGCCTGCATCATGAGCACCACTGACGCCCCCGTTCCGCTTCCCGACCTGGAGAAAGGCGGCGCGATGCAGCAGCCTTTCCCGGAGGGCATCCCCCTCGCCGATGTCGAATCGGACTCGGTCACGCGCAACCTGGTCGGCCGCACGGTGGCAGAGGTCGAGCGCGACCTGATCCTGGAAACGCTGCGGCATTGCCTCGGCAACCGCACGCACGCGGCCAATATCCTCGGCATCTCGATCCGCACGCTGCGCAACAAGCTCAACGAATATGTTGCCGGCGGCACACCAGTCCCGCCGCCGGGCAATGGTGGCGAAATGCGCGGCGCTGCTTAAGCGCAACAGCAGACAAGCCCAATGCCGACGCTCTACAAGATCGTGCCCGCCGCGCTGTGGCGGGACGCCGAGCGCACGGGCAAGTTCCGCGGCTCGCCGGTCGATGTGAAGGATGGCTTCATCCATTTTTCCACGGCCTTGCAGGTGGCAGAGACCGCCGCCAAACATTTCGCAGGAGAACGCGACCTGCTGTTGGTGCGCGTTGACGCGGCGGCCCTCGGCGCGGCCTTGAAATGGGAACCGGCACGCGGCGGCGCGCTATTCCCACATCTCTATGGCGAACTCGATCTCACCATGATCACCGACGTTGAAGAGTTGCTCCTCACTGAGTCCGGAGCCCACCGGTTTCCTCCGCTGGCGCCCTGAAACGGATTGTCGCGCTCATTTTGACAACTTAAACTTCCCACATCTTGCGGTGCTTAGGCGCCGCAGGCCATTGGGGGAGATACATCCGCGTATCGATTGCCGCTGCCGCGCTCTTGCTGAGCCTTGTCACTGCCTTAGCCGATCCTGTGGGTTCTTACCGCGTCGAAGGCGCCAATCCGGGAGGCGGCTCCCCGTACAAAGGAACCGTGACGGTTGAACGCACAGGCGAAACCTATCGCGTGGTCTGGATTGTCGGAAACACGCGTTTCGTCGGCACCGGCATCGGCACCGGGGATTTCATCGCAGTATCTTATCGTGCGGGCGACCAGACCGGCCTGGCCCTTTACAACGAGGAAGGCGGGCATGGAAAGGCGTCTGGATCTACGCCACTGGCCGCCAGCTTGGAACGGAAGTCTGGTACCGCCGCTGATGACTGCGATGCGGCGTTGAATCAGCCCATGCATTCCTCGCAACGCCGGTAATCGGTCGTCCCTTACCGGCGTTAACCTCCCGCTAACCATATACTGGGCAAATATTGCCCAGAGGAGCACTCGCGTACCGGCGAGTCGGGGATCACTTTGGACGGGGCCACACTTCCTTCTATTCGTCCGGGCGGCATAACCGCACCGCGGCACCCGGCTGGTACGCGCGACCGGCCGCGCGGAGGCGCGTCCGGCATTCCTGGCCACGAAGGCGCTTCCCAGGACGGCGGTAATCCCTTCGGACTTCCCAGCTTCGGCGCCATGGGCGCAATGCTCAAGCGTGGCGACATAGCGCTCGCCGTCGGCGTTTTGACTATTCTTGTCGTGCTGATCCTGCCGCTGCCGCCGATGCTGCTCGATCTGTTTCTGGCCATTTCGATCATCATCTCGGTGCTGATTTTGATGACGGCTTTGTTCATTCACACGCCGCTCGAATTTTCATCGTTCCCCACCGTGCTGCTGATCGCGACCATGCTCCGGCTGGCGCTCAACCTCGCCTCCACGCGGTTGATTCTCGCCCACGGCCACGAAGGTACGTCCGCCGCCGGTCACGTCATTGAGGCCTTCGGCAACTTCGTGATGAACGGCAACTTCGTCATCGGGATCATCGTTTTCACGATCCTGGTGATCGTCAATTTCGTGGTTATCACCAAGGGCTCCGGCCGCATCGCCGAGGTCGCGGCTCGCTTCCATCTCGACGCTATGCCCGGCAAGCAAATGGCGATCGACGCCGACCTGTCCGCCGGCATGATCGACGAAGTGGAGGCACGCAAGCGCCGCAAAACCCTCGAAGACGAAGGCGGCTTCTTCGGCGCCATGGACGGCGCCTCAAAATTCGTGCGCGGCGATGCCATCGCCGGTTTGCTGGTGGTGTTCATCAACGTCATCGGCGGGATGATCATCGGCATTGCCCAGCAGGGCATGCCGTTCATCGAAGCCGCGCGAACTTACACACTGCTAACGGTTGGTGACGGCCTCGTCACCCAGGTGCCGGCGCTGATCGTTTCGACAGCCGCCGGCCTGCTGGTTTCCAAGGCCGGCATTTCCGGCGCCGCCGACCAGGCATTGATCCGGCAGCTCTCGGGTTATCCGAAAGCGCTCGGCATGTCCGGCGGCGTGATGGTGTTGCTGTCGCTGCTCCCCGGCATTCCGATGCTGCCCTTCCTCGTGCTCGGCACCGGCGCCGGCGCCGGCGCGCTCGCGGTGATGTTCGGCAGGCGCCAGGTCAAGCAACTCGCCGTTGACGCCCTCAAGGCGCAAACCGACACACCCGTCGCGCAGACCGAAGAACCGATTTCGGCGTCGCTTAAGATCGACGATCTCAAGATCGAGCTCGGCTATGCGCTGCTGCCGCTGGTCAACTCACCCGATGGCACCGATCGCCTCACCGAGCAGATTAAAGCGCTGCGCCGTTCACTCGCGGTCGAAATGGGCTTCGTGATGCCGGCGGTGCGCATCCTCGACAACGTGCAGCTCGAGGCCAACAGCTACATCATCAAGATCAAGGAAGTAGAAGCGGGCTCAGGCCGCATCTGGCCGGGCCAATTCATGATCATGGATCCATCCGGCGCCCAGGTCGAATTCCCGGGCGTTCACACCACCGAGCCGACGTTCGGGTTGCCTGCAACATGGGTGGATGCATCGCTGAAGGAAGAAGCCTCGCTCAAGAGCCTGACCGTGGTCGATGCCGCTACCGTGCTTTCCACGCATCTCACCGAATTGCTCAAGAACAACGTCTCGGAGCTGCTGTCCTACTCGGAAGTGCAAAAGCTGATCAAAGATCTGCCGAAGGAAATGGCAGAGCTGGTCAAGGACGTCGCGCCAGCGCAGATCAGCATGTCCGGTATCCAGCGTGTGCTGCAATTGTTGCTGGCGGAGCGCGTGTCGGTCCGCGACCTCTCCACCATCCTGGAAGGCATCGCCGACGGCCTTGCCTTCACTCGCAATCCGAACGTGTTGGCCGAACATGTCCGCACCCGGCTCGCCCGCCAGCTCTGCGCGCAATATTCCTCGTCGTCGGGTTATCTCCCGCTGGTCGCGCTGACCACGAAATGGGAACAAACCTTTGCGGAATCCATCATCGGCCAGGGCGACGAACGCAGCCTCGCCATGCAGCCGTCGAAGCTCACGGAATTCATTACCCTGGTGCGGGAGCGTTTCGAAGACGCAGCCCGCCTGGGCGAGTCGCCCGTTCTTGTGACGTCGGCTGCGATCCGGCCTTTCGTCCGCAGCATCGTCGAGCGTTTCCGTTCACAGACCGCAGTGATGTCGCAGAGCGAAATCCATCCCCGGGCCCGGCTGAAGACGGTCGGAAATATCTAATTCCTGCAGTTTCAAGATGTTTCCACGTCCAATCACCTCTCCGTGAGCCTGGACCTTCCCCGTCTGCCCCGAGTTATCTGTGCGTCTACTGACGTAACCGGATGTGCAGGCGCTTCGAAAGAGCGGCAACGGCAACTGTTGCCTGAGTGACCGGGGAGGACCCCATGAACCATTCCATTTACGGCGCGGATCGGCTGACCCATCTCAAGATCGTGGTCGTTGCTCTTGTTTGTGCGACTGTAGTTGCTGGCGTTGGCATTGCGGCCCGCAACACCACGACAGAGCCAGGCGTTCTGACAGCGCGCAATCAGGAGATGATCCCGATCATACGCGCCGGCAAGCCGATGGTAGTTGGCGAACAGAGTTCTTCGACCGTCCGCTAGTTTTGAAGTTGGATACCTCCCCTTCGCGCGCTTTCTAACGCGCGATTTTTTTTACGCGCGCACCAGGCCGGACTTGCCAGCTTCCACCACAAAGGACTGCCTGGTTACGATAGGCGCATCGCGTTTGGTGATGCTTGCCACCGCGCGATAATCCGCGTGCCAGGTCTTCGGCTTTACAAGATGACGGGTATAGCCGCGTTCGGAGCTCAGCCATTTGATGTGCGGATTGTCCCGCACAATGGCATCGCCGTTTCTTGACACCAGGCTTCCATTGCCTCCGGAGGAAATCGAGGTGGAGAGGAATTCGACGGCCATCGGCGTACCCAAAAGGTCGTTGGGATCCGACGAGATTTCAAAAGCTATGGCGCGATGCACATCGCCGGAAAGAACAATGGGATTTTGCGCGCTGGTCTTTCGCAGAATGTCCAGCACGCGATTGCGTCCCGCGGGCGCGCCATCCCAGGAGTCCATCCGCAACTGAAGATCACGCTGGTTACGGTTTGGAAATGACCGCCAATCGAGCTGCGCGAAGTTTATTTGCTGCGCCAGCACCTGCCACGTTCCCTGCGACGCTCCAAGCGTGTCCGTGAGCCATTGCTCTTGCGCAAGACCAAGCATCGTGCGCTCGGGAGCCCGAGCCTGCTCGCAGTTTTCGAAAGATTTGCACGCCGGGTGGGAACGATATTGCCTGGTGTCCAGCACCGCGACTTCGGCCAGGTTCCCGAATTTGAAGGAGCGATAAGCCAGGATATCGGGTCCACGCGGCTTAACCGAAGCGCGCACGGGCATGTGCTCGTACCAGGCTTGAAACGCCGCCGCCTTCCGCGGCAGGAAGGGCGTATCGAGCCAGGCGTTCGCCTGCACATCTGCGCTCCAGTCGTTCGCGACTTCATGATCGTCGAAGCTTGAGAGGAAACCGCACGATGCGTGTGCGGCCTGCAGATCCCGGTCTGTTTTGTAGAGGCTGTAGCGAAGACGGTAATCGGCGAGTGAGACGCACTCCCCGAAATCCGCCGGCATGGACCGCTGCAGGAAATCGCCGCGCCGTTCTGCCTTGAACGTGGGGTCTTCATAGATGTAATCGCCGTAGTGAAAGACGAAGTCGAACTGCTCTTCGGCAATCCTGCGCCATACGGTGTAATAGCCATCCTGCCAGCGCTGGCATCCGGCGGAGGCAAACCGGATTTCGGATAATGGGGCGCCCGGCATGGGTAACGTCCGGCTTCGGCCGATGGCACTGTCCGCAGTGCTGGTGCGAAAGCGGTAGAAATAATCCCTGCCAGGTTCGAGCCCGCCGACTTCCACGTGAATGGAATGCGCGGACTCAGCGTGCGCGGTCGCAGTCCCCGATCGAACAACGCGCTGCATGTTTTGATCGGCGGCAACTTGCCACGTCACTTCGGCAGCATCGCTGCCCATCCCGCCGTCTTCAGCCAGAGGCTCCGGCGCAAGCCGCGTCCAGATCACAAAGCCATCCGGCGCGGGATCGCCGGAGGAGATGCCGAGGGAGAACGGAAACTTTCGATATTGCGCCCGCGCCGGGCCCGCCCGCAGCACCGCAGGCGCCAGCACGCAGCCGGCCATGCCCTTCAACAGGGAGCGCCGGTCAAACTGCACAAGGGTTTTGCGGGGATCAGCCATGGACGCATGCTGGCGCCCGGCTCCTTGCCGCCGCCTTCATGCGGGAGATTACCAGATTCTCGACGATTTCGTTGAGGCCGAAAGTTTGGATACCTCTTCCCTTCGCGCGCGATTTTTTTAACTAGGCGCGTACGAGGCCGGGCTTGCCCGCTTCCACCACCAGGGACTGCCTGGTAACGACAGGCGCATCGCGTTTGGTGATGCTCGCCACCGCGCGATAATCCGCCTGCCAGGTCTTCGGCTTCACGACATGACGGGTATAGCCACGCTCGGAGCTCAGCCATTTGATGTGCGGATTGTCGCGCGCGATGGCGTCGGCGTTTTTTGTCACCAGCCGACCGTTGCCGCCGGAGGATATCGACGTGGCGAGAAATTCAACCGCCATGCACGGGCCCGATGGATCTTTGGGATCCGACGAGATTTCAAGGGCGATCGCGCGATGCAGGTCGCCGGTGAGAACAACCGGATTTCGCGACTGCGTCTGACGCAAAATTTGCAATACGCGCTCGCGCCCTGCGCTGGCGCCGTCCCACGAATCCATGCGCAACTCCGGTCCGCGACCGTGATGATTCGGGAACGAGCGCCAATCGAGCTGCGCAAAATTCACTTGCTGGGCCAGCACCTGCCAGGTCCTTTGCGATGTGCCGAAAGTATCCGTCAGCCACTGCTCCTGCGCCGGACCCATCATTGTTTGGTCGGGAGCATGCGACGCGGCGCAATTGTCGAAATGCTTGCAGACCGGGTACGAGCGATACTGCCGCGTATCCAGCACGGCCACTTCGGCCAGGTTGCCGAACTTGAAAGAACGATAGGCCAGAATATCCGGCCCGCGCGGCATGTTCGCGGCGCGCAACGGCATGTGTTCATACCACGCCTGAAATGCCGCCGCCCTTCGCGGCAGGAAGGGCGTTTTCAGACTCTGCCTGACCTGCGCGTCCGCGCTCCAGTCGCCCGCCACTTCATGGTCGTCGAAGCTTGGGAGGAACGCGCAGGATGCATGCGCGGCCTGCAAATCCCTGTCGGTTTTGTAGAGGCTGTAGCGCAGACGATAATCGGCGAGCGTGACGCATTCGCCGAAATCACCCGGCATGGCGCGCAGCAGTCCGCGACCCTGCCGCTCCGGCTTGGTCGTCGCGCCCTCGTAGATGTAATCGCCGTAGTGAAAGACGAAATCGAACTGCTCTTCGGCGATCCGGCGCCACGCGGTGTAGTAGCCGTCCTGCCAGCGCTGGCATCCGGCAGATGCAAACCGCAATTCGGATACCGCGGCCTCGGGCGCGGGTAACGTTCGGCTTCTTCCCACGACGCTGTCCGCGGTGCCGGTGCGGAAGCGGTAGAAATAATCCTTGCCGGGCTCGAGTCCCCCGATTTCGACGTGAACGGAATGCGCGGATTCTACGCGCGCGGTCGCGGTGCCGGAACGGATAACCCGCAGCATGTTTTGGTCGGCGGCAACTTCCCACGTCACTTCGGCGGCGTCGCTGCCCATCCCGCCGTCTGCGGCCAGTGGCTCCGGCGCGAGCCGCGTCCAGATTACAAAGCCATCCGGCGCGGGATCGCCGGAAGCGATGCCGAGGGAGAAAGGGAATTTTCGATATTGCGCCCGCGCGGGGCCGGGCCGCAGCACCGCGGGCGCCAATACGCAGCCGGCAATCCCCTTCAACAGGGAGCGGCGGTCGAACTGCAACAGGGTTCTGTGGGAATCAGCCATAGACGCATGCCGGCGCGCGGCCCCTCGCCGCCGCCTTCATGCGGGAGATTACCAGATTTGTGACGGTTTTGTTAGAGCAGAGGAGCGGCGGTCCGGCTGCGCATCAGGCCGATGCTGTCCATCTCGGCACGCTCCTGCGCGTCCTCGGCGGCACGTTCCCGAAGCTGGTCGCGCTCGTCGAGTAATTCGACCTTCTTCAATTCCTCAAAGGCGTCGGCAAGGGCATCCTTGGCGGCGTCGAGCTGAATCTTCAGATCGTCGGCGGAGCGCTTGATGTTCTCGCGCCGCTGAATCGCCGCCTTGGCATAGGTGGGATAAGCGAAATGTCCGGGGTCCGAGATGCCGGCGCGTTCCTGCTCCACGCGGATTTCGCGCTCAAGGTCGCCGGCCATGCGGTCAAAGTCGGCGATCATGCTTTCGATCTGCGCGACTTTGCGACGTTTTTCATCGACCTGAAATTTCTTCAGGCGGATCAGCGTATCACGGGACTTCATCGACTCTTACTCCCCCGAAGTCGCGAACGCGGCAGACCGGCATATACAAGCCAGCCCCCCGAGAGCTCTCCAAAACAGGGGGAGTGTGGCCCGATAACGTTAGTTTTTTGTTTCCAAAGCCCCAAGGATTTGCTCGAGCCGTTCATAACCTTCACTTAATCGGGTCGCTTCTTCCTTGGCCTGGCTCAAAAACGCCTCCAGGGGCTTATGCAAGGCGATGGCCTCATCGACTTCGGCGCTGGAGCCCGGGCGATAGGCGCCGAGCCGGATCAATTCTTCCATATCGGCGTAGGTCGCCATCACCTGCCGGGCCTGGGTGATGACCGGCAAATAAGCCTGATCGGCGGCCCGCGGCATGGTGCGCGACACCGACTTCAAGATGTTGATGGCCGGGTAGCGCCCGCGCTCGGCGATAGAGCGCTCCATAACAATGTGCCCGTCGAGGATGCCGCGCACGGCGTCGGCGATCGGCTCATTAAGGTCACCGCCATCGACCAGCACTGTAAAGAGTCCGGTGATGGTGCCGGCATCGACGCCCGGCCCTGCCCGCTCCAGCAGCCGCGGCAATTCGGTGAAGACCGTGGGCGTATAGCCTTTGGCGGTCGGCGGCTCGCCGGCGGTGAGCCCGATCTCGCGCTGCGCCATGGCAAAGCGCGTCACGGAATCCATCAGCACCAGCACGTCCTTGCCTTCATCGCGGAAGTATTCGGCGATCGAGAGCGTGAGATAAGCCGCCTGGCGCCGCATCAAGGCAGGTTCGTCCGAGGTCGAGACCACCACCACCGAACGCGCGAGGCCCTCCGGACCAAGGTCGTCCTGCAGGAATTCCTGCACCTCGCGGCCACGTTCGCCGACAAGACCAATGACGGAAACATCGGCCGCCACGTTGCGCGCCATCATGGATGAGCAAAACCGATTTGCCGACGCCGGAGCCGGCGAAGATGCCCATGCGCTGGCCGCGGCAGCAGGTGGCGAATGTATTGAGTGCGCGCACGCCGAGATCGAGCGGAGCGCCCACGCGCTGGCGCTTGTGCGCGGGCGGCGGCGCATTGCGGAACGGATAAGGAGAATGCCCGCCGGGCAACGGCCCCTTGCCGTCGATCGGTTCGCCCATCGCATTGACCACGCGGCCGAGCCAGCCTTCGGTCGGCCGCACCGATGCGGCGACTGAAGTGACGATGGCGCGGCAACCGCGCCGCACGCCTTCGAGCGCAGCGAACGGCATCAGCAGCGCATTCGCTCCGGAGAAGCCGACAACCTCGCAGGGGATGTTCTTGCCCGCGCCGCCTTCGATGATGATGCGCGCGCCCACGCTCATGGCGTGGATCGGCCCGGCGACCTCGACCATTAATCCTTTAACGCCGACGACGCGGCCGTAGATCTCGACGCCATCGAGCTCAATGATCTGTTCGGCAAGGGCTTTCACGCCTCTAAACCTTTCGAAAAGTAAAAGACCGAGGGGGGTGCATTAACTCCCTGTTTACCCGCGTCGTTAATCATTGCGTCACCGTTCTTTCGGACTTGAGGCAACTGCCGCCCCAATCACTAACAAGGGGTGAGTCTTAAGAGTCGCTTGAGCTTAACTCTTAAAGTAACACATGAACGACGTTACGGCCAAAAAACCACTCTTGAACAATATCTTAGGGCGATTTGCGCGATTTTGCCCAGTGGGTACTTGCATACAGGAACCAGGTTTTGTTAACCATATGTCGTTAGCGTTACGAATCAGTTTGTTTCAACGGGCCGCCACTGCGGCGTGCCGACCTGAGCCAGAACGGCGAGGAAGGGGACGGGCATGCGCGTATTGCTAATTGAGGACGACAGCGCCACCGCTCAATCTATTGAGCTGATGCTGAAATCCGAGAGTTTCAACGTCTACACCACCGATCTGGGGGAAGAAGGCGTCGATCTCGGAAAACTCTACGACTACGACATCATCCTGCTGGACTTGAACCTGCCGGACATGTCGGGCTTCGAGGTATTGCGCTCCTTGCGCGTCTCGAAGGTCAAAACACCCATTTTGATCCTCTCCGGCCTGGCCGGGATCGAGGACAAGGTCAGGGGTCTCGGCTTCGGCGCCGACGACTATATGACCAAGCCTTTCCACAAGGACGAACTGGTGGCGCGCATCCACGCGATCGTGCGCCGGTCCAAGGGTCACGCCCAGTCGGTCATCCAGACCGGCGACCTCGTGGTCAACCTCGACACCAAGACTGTGGAAGTGAACAGCGCCCGCGTGCATCTGACCGGCAAGGAATATCAGATGCTCGAGCTGCTTTCGCTGCGCAAGGGCACGACGCTCACCAAGGAGATGTTCCTGAATCATCTCTACGGCGGCATGGACGAGCCGGAGCTGAAGATCATCGACGTCTTCATCTGCAAGCTGCGCAAGAAGCTGGCGAATGCGTCGAGCGGCAAGAATTACATCGAGACTGTCTGGGGCCGCGGCTACGTGCTGCGCGAGCCCAGCGAAGAGGAAGCCAAGATTTCAGCCGCCTGACACGGTTGACCCCCGAGCCCCCTGACACGGGCTCACCAACTTCAACCCCGCCGCAAGGCGGGGTTTTTGTTTGTGCCA
Organism: Bradyrhizobiaceae bacterium; assembly: GCA_947481685.1. Taxonomy (GTDB): domain Bacteria; phylum Pseudomonadota; class Alphaproteobacteria; order Rhizobiales; family Xanthobacteraceae; genus CANKHA01. The sequence continues at coordinate 566 of CANKHA010000004.1, read as the reverse complement.
GGGCGCTGCCCTCGCCTTTCAGCGATTCAAATTTTCAAACAGCCACAGATTATCTCCTCATGGTGAGGAGCGTTGCGAAGCAACGCATCTCGAACCATCGCAAGTCGGCTATAGCCGACCTGCGCACTTAATAGTGCCGATCACCGGGTAAACCCGGGATCGGTGAGGCCGCTGCCGATCCTTCGAGACGCCCTCGCTACGCTCAGGCTCCTCAGGATGAGGTGGAATTGTTGCAGGCGCCTCACGATATCAAACAGCCAAGCGTGATCGACCGGGTTTTGTCAGGCTCCGGTGCCTGCCGCTTTTCTCTCCCCGACCGAGGGAGTGGAGCGCCGAACGGCGCATCGAACAATCACGCTGCACAGGACAGGCGTGCGAGGCCTGCCTTGCGCATCGTGGACATCTCACGCAACCAAGTCTGCGTCACTTGTTGCGCAGATGCCGCGCCCTTCGGCGCTCCACTGCGGCGACTTTGCGCTTCGGAGCCGTGCTTCCGGGCACGCGGGAGCTTTCGCTCATTTGGCGGCTTTCGCCGCCTTTGCCGCGCCCACGTCCAGCCATTGAAG